>NZ_JABECQ010000009.1:0-93454 GCF_029285915.1 Sulfitobacter sp. M85 | reverse complement strand
CGGTGCCCGGACCTTTACCGATCTTTTTCACGCGCTTGGCGATATTTGCCGGATGTTCACCCCGGACGAGTGCTGGAACTTCTTTCAGGCTGCAGGATATGTCTCAGGTTAAAACAGAACGGCTTTAAGCGATAGATCCAAACTGAGACCGCTGTCCTGTCAGGGCGACAGCACCTGACCAGTCGCCGCAGACGATGGGCAAGATGCCGCTGCCGCGACATGCAATGAGGGCCGACCTACAGCCCTTCATGATGAGAGCGGTCAGCCCTCATTGCGGCGAGGAGACGATCCCTTCTCTGGTGAGGGCCTTGAACATCCTGCCTTCCATCCCCGATGGGCCAGCCTGTTCGTAGGGGGTATTCGCTATGAACGGGGGCAGTCGCTCGGATGCGCCAGCTTAAAAAGCATTCTTGACCGGATCGCCGCTCAAACCGTTTGTAATTGAAAGTTTGGATCAGAAAAAGTCGATGATCCTCACCTCTTTCACGTAAGCGCCGGCGGTAAACTCGGCGACTTCGCCGATCTCCTTATCAAGGAGCGCTTCTCCGAGTGGAGTATGAACGCCAATCATTGCTTTGGCCGCATCGTGATCCCGCTCGCTGACGAGGGTGACTTCCATCTTACCTCCGCCCTTTTCGAGTTTCTGTAAGCGGATCTTGGTCCCGATTTGAGCACTTTTAGCGAAACCATTCATCTTCTCTGGACTGACCTTCGTTCCGTTGGTCGGCGAAGGTTCGTCCTCAGTGTCACGCGGTGAGAAAAGATCCCCTTCAAGGGGTAGGGTGGCCTGACGGTCAGACACCCTGGTTGCTTGAGGAGACTTTGAAGCGTCTGCCTCGGCCACGTTATTTCGAGACGCGCCCTCATCGGCTTCATTAGAGGCGGTTGCGTCGTCGCTCTCTTGATCCAATGCTCCCGTTTGTTCCTGTATTTCAGGCTCGGCATCGTCGGATGATTTTATCTCTGAATCGGAGATTGCGTCGTCGAGGCTATCCTCTTCATCGCTTGCAGGCTGAGAGGCCTCCGGATCCCAGTCGTCCTCAGGATAGACCGTGATCGTTTCAGTAAAGCGTTCATCGATCGCGGCAGCGCCAATAGGCTCAATACCAAGGCGCGAGAGCGTCTCACACAGGTTGTTCCACCAGTATTCTTTGTTCGTCGCCCACTGACTGCCAAAGACGCGCCAGAAGACCCATCCTGCGCGCTCCAAAGCGGACTGGCGCAGCATGTCTCGATCCCAGACCTCTGGTCCGTGATAGGCGTCTCCATCCAGCTCAATTGCCAGGCGGCGATCTTCGGCGCCTTCGACCACGAGATCGATGCGGAATTTGCCTGCTGAGACTTGTGGCCGAACCCGGTAGTTCGCATCCATCAGGCGTTTGAGCACTTCCTTTTCAAATCCGCTTTCGCAGAGCTCCATAAGATCGAGGCTCTCGCCTTTGGTATGCGTGCGACCATCCGGCATTGGGTCTGCGAAGTGCTGCAGCACTTTGCTCTTGATGTCTGTTGATTTCAGGTCCTCGAGGGTCACCGATCGCACCAAATAGAGGCGATCTTTCGCGCGACTCATGGCCACGTTGAAACGCTGCTGATCGGCCTTGCTGGTCTGGGCGTGTGCATGTCCCGGCGTCGCGACCATCGAGAGAAAAACAATCGATCTCTCTTGGCCCTGCATCGTGCGCGCATCGCCAAAGATGATCCGGCGCTCATTGATCTTATCTGTCCCAACTCTTGGGTCTTCCATCAGCATGCGGCCAATCTTGTCAGCCTGAGCTCCACCGATGAGGGAGATCACACCAATATCACGGCCTTCGTGCACGGGCTCTCTAATGATGCGAGCAATCTCGTCAACGATCCACTTAGCTTCGCTGTCGTTGATGCTCCCATCCCTGGTGGCGCCGGGAATATAGACGTCCGCGAGAGGCGGATCAAAGCGCTCGGAGGCTTTGGGCACACGCAGTGGAACAAGGGCGTTGTTATAGAACTGCGTCGAGAAGTTGATGATCGGTGCCACACAGCGAAAGTGCTCGCGCAGCATCACATGGCTTTCAGGGTGCATGCGCTTAGTGATCTCGAAGATAGAGGAGTTCTCATCAATGAGATCGGCGCTTGGTAGGCCATCAAGGTATTCTGCGCGTAGGGCATTTACCTTCTGCACCGCAATGCCCACCACGGATGGGCTAACCTGTTCTTCATCGCCAACAACGAGGATCTTCTTGCCGCGAGCGAGAGCTGCCAGCGCAGTGATGTCGCTTTGCGAAGCCTCATCGAGAACCACGAGGTCGAAATCGCCAAATTTGGCTGGAAGCTGTTCCGGGATTTTGTATTCGGGCATGATCCAGACCGGTGCCGCGCTGGACGCCTGTTTAGCAGCGTCTTGGGCCGCACGGATGAAGCGTGGGGCCTTCTTGCCCTTCCCGGTGCCGATTTTAGAGACAGCCTGTGTAAAAGCCTCCATGGCTTGCCGCACTGGCTTTGTCATTCGGCTTTTGAGGCCAATCAGCGTTCTAACACGGATCAGATCCTCGAGAGCCTTGGCACGGCGCTTTGTAGCATCTGCTTTGCGCTTCCGATGCTCATCCCCATTGCCGAGGTCGACAATGCGGTCCACGCGGCCTTTCATTACGGCCCACTTCCAAGCCTCCTGCCAGCCGTCTGGTATCAACTCCGAGGCGCGCTCCGGGGCCTGTTTGAGGCGGTCTGCCCAATCCGGGGCCTCGCACTCGCAAAGAACGGCAAGATCAGTCCCGAGGCGCTCCAGCTTCTCAGAGACTTCACCCAGACGGGACATTTCTTTGGTGATCTCGGCTCTGGCTTTGACGAGGTCGCTGCCTTTTGTTGCTTCATTCCCAATTGCACTTGCGAGGTCGGAAAGGGCACCAAGAATGGGAAGCGTCCCTTCGCCCGCTGCCGAGCTGAGGGCAGCCAGTGCAGGGTGCATCTCATATTTGTCTGGGAGATTGGCGCGTAGTGCGTAGATCGCAGGCTGACAGTCCAGTGTCGTGCAGAGAGCATCCAGATCCAGATCAACTGGAAATAGAGGTCCCAGACCGTCGACAACGGGTTTGACGCGTGTTGCCAGTGATAGGGCTTGTTCCAGGTCAGAATGGCGATCAAGAAGATAGCCCGCGATGTCCCATGGTTTGTTTGGCATGGCGGGGAATAACCCCGCGTCAATCAGGGGCCTCAGGGTGTCCTCGATGCGCCGTGCGTCCTCCTGCAAGCGATAGGTGTCCAAGACATGCTGCCAGTCGGAGAGCCGCATAGGAGCATTGCCGTCAATCTTGACGCTTGCAACTGCCTCTTTCAGTGACTTGTTGAAAATGCTGAACCCCACGGGTTTTTGTCCAGCAAGTCCTCTGGAGGCTGCGTTCTTAAAGTCGTCAAGACGACAGTCGCCAAGGTCATAGCGAACGGTCTTCGCTTCGATGAGGCGTTCAAAACCAGAGAGGTAGCAATCGGTGGCCTCGATATCCTTCCTGCCAATTGCCGTATCATTTTGAAGGCACTGAATGGCAAGTTTTTTGATAGGCGCAGGCGCGTCGCAAAGGGTGACGTGAAGATCGTTAAGCTCGCGTAAGATGGCACGCGCTTGCTCCTCAGTCGCAGCTCCGTCCCTTGCCATCGTCGGCGCCGATGCGGGATCGACCTTCTCCCGCTTATGCCACGCAAGTTCGGCCTTATGAGCAGCAACAATATTCGCGGTGCTGGGAAGGTCATCTGCTTTCGGAAGTTTCGCGCCTGCGTAGACAATATCAGGTGCAAGCTCAGGCAGGGTCCCCTTTAACCGCCCAAGGATATCGTCAAGTTGAGAGGGAGGCTGCTTCGAAGGTCGGTCCGTGAACCAGCCGTGCACCGGCTCGTCTGCAGCAAGAATTTCAACGATCTCCATGGGAGAGTGCTTGCTGGAATTCCACTCCATTTCAGCAAGATTCACGCGAGCAATGTCAGCCAGCTCATGATCTGCGCCGCGGATCTCGGCATCACAGTCGATGATTTTCTGTTCGAGTGTCCTGCGTTGAGCCTGAGCCTCATCAACATCAAGGCCGACGACTTCGCTTGAAAGCTCGCTGACAGCTTCTTGCAGTTGCTGTGCGCTCTCTCGGTCCGTCCCCACAGAGGCGATGACCAAAGATTGAAGACTTTTGGGGAGTTTTTCTCGGACAGCCGCAATGGCCTCTGGCGTTCGAGCGGTGACCAAAACCCGCTTTCCCATCGCCATTTCATGGCTGATGATGTTGGCGATCGAGTGCGATTTACCGGTTCCGGGCGGGCCGGATACACAGACGACGTCCAAAGATGGGTCGTCGATCATATCCGATATCCGCCCCTGTTCTTCGTTGAAGGGCAGGGGAAAGAAGTGAACTTTCGAAGACGCTTCTTTGCGACCAGAGTGAGATGAACCGGAAGCCCCAGCGGGATCTCTGAGAGAGGCTCCTACATCACCGCCAGCAGACGGTTCCCATTTATTCTCCGCAACACCAGACAGCACAGAGGAATCCAGACCAAAGGCCGAGATGTCCTTTGGAGCTTCCTCCTTGGGCGTTGCGGTAAATCCACGGATCGGGGCCGGAACATCGGCTTTTTCGTCTTCGACCTGTTTGCGCAGCTTTTGGATGTCTTGCACCCGAAACTCATTCGAACGGGGTCTCCCAAAGATAGCCCAGCCTGATGTGATCCTCAGATGATCAGTGACAGGCTCGATCTTCTCACCTTCATCCAGCTCGTCGCGCGTGATGTGGACACCGTCACTGGAAATATTGCTGGCAGCAGTATCAAGCAACGGCTCCCACAGGGTCGTAAACGGGGAGAACTCGACGTCTCCACGAAGAAACTGCTCGAGGTTTTCTTGGAGTTCGCGTTGAAGCTTTGGCGTGCCGTCGATGTCCAACTGGATATATGGCTTCAAAGAAAGTGTAGGGCTCAGGTCGCGGGGCCTTATGGCAATAGCACCTTCATTCTCGACCTCGATGTCGAGACTTTGCTCCATGATAGGCATGTCGACTGTCTTGCCGCCCTTCTTCCAGCGGCCGATACCGATACCCCAGATCAGTTCAGGTGGGGCGCCTTCCGAAGTGTGGATCGCGGAATGGATCTTGAATAGGTCATTGTAGGCGGTCATGGCCCGCCGAACAGGCTTTTCCTTGTGTGACCAGTCGGCCCACGGCCCACCGGCATAGGCCTCGAAATCACGTCGCATTTCCGGACAGTTCTCTGCGTGCAGGGTGACCTTTACGCGGCTCTCAACCTCAACTCCGTCCTCGACGATAATGTGGACATCTTCTGAATCCAGAAGGCCCATCTCAATCAGATCGGAAGCTTCTTCGATCGTGACTTCGATCGAGATAGCAGGCTTGAGGTCCGGGGCTTTGTAAGGGTCCACCGGCGGCTGTTTCAAAAACTCCGCGACATGCTCAGGTGGCTGAGCGGGACGGGACTCTTGCTGACGGGCGATGCGCAACCAAGCGCCATCCTCACAGTTTAGATCAAGGCCGGGAAGATCCGCGAGTTGGTTCTCATGGAAGACACCAAGACCAGCCTTCATCTCCATTTGAACATCGCTACGGGCGACGAGGAGCTCGCCGGCAAATCCGAGGAGATGGGAAATCCTATTACGTTCTTCTGGGCTAACGGATTCGTGGGATGAAACGGACATTCTTGGCAACCTGCTTTTTAAAATCACATCACGCTAAAATGATTGCAACGCCGCAAGTTTAAGCACGCCACTACGTGACGATGCAACCTATGGTTCACCGCTCATATTAGCTCAAACTCCTTACCGGATGTTTTGACAGGCAAAGTGTAATCCTGAATGCAATATGGTTCTTGATAGGCTAATGCCCTCGTAGTCGCCTGCGAGAGCGGTTCCATCACTCCGGACGTCGGCTGTAGCGCCTCTGCTGCCGTATGCTTCGGACGCCCAGACTCCGTTTCAGTCGAGAAGACCTCTTGGAGGAAGGGCGGAAAGTGGCCATTCGCTACGGTCTTCACCAACGTCCGCCATGCAGAAAGAACCGCCATACACCGCTTTAGCGTGATGTCTTCTTCGAGTGACGGAGCGAGTAAGGCAGAGGTAAGCCCGCACCGATACGGATCTACTTCGAATCACGAACTCGAGGTCATCAACCAGCGTCGTCTCCCCTTTGAATCGAGTTGATCGATCAGGGGTGGCTTCCAAGATTTTCCATAAAGTACAAGGATTATGACAAAAATGGATAAGAATACCAAGATCATCGCTGCAGCCACTGCCGCCACAGCAGTCAGTTTCTTCCTGCCATGGATCGACACTGGGTTTGGCGGCATCGCACCCTCCAATGTTTCTCAGATGGGCCCTGAGATCATGTCTTGGGGCACCTATGTCTTCTTCGGCAGCTTCCTCCTTGCGGCGATCACATGCCTCGTTCATACAACCGGCAAGGAGAATGCGAAGATCGCAATCGCGACTGGGGTGCTGCCCTTCGTGATCTTGGTCTACGCAATCCTGGAAACCAATTCATTGATCACCGAAGCTTTGGGGTCCAATTTTGATTGGAGCAACTTTGGCCAGCTGTTCCAGGTATTCGGTATCGGCGTGCCAGCCTATTTCTTGGGCTCACTGGTGACAGTGATCACCGGGTTCATTGCATTCCAAGCGGAAGAGGACAGGATGAGCCTAAAAGGATCAGAGCCCACCGGTGATGCCAGCTAACAAAAGGTATCTGCCCAGCGAGCGGGACATTAAAGCCAAGTTTGGCTCAGCACAGCGCGCCCGGTAGAGTTCATCTACCGGGTGTTTTTTGCCTGATCTTCGTCGGACTTACTCTTAAAGTCGCGGTGCATAGGCACGGCAAATAAAGACGTCATATTTTTCGCATAGATATGCAATAGTGTGGATAAGCTCCTGACAGGAGTGCACCTGCGTGGCAATATGCGGTCGCATAGACGCAGTAGCCCTTTTCATTTCCCTTTCGGTCAATGCCCTTCATTGGCAGCCCCTAAATTCATTTTCGGGGCATAGTACATTAACGCTACGGCGCCGCGGGTAGGGCCTATTCTCCAAGCCCGTTCTTGGCTTCGGAAAGGCCTTTGGCATAGACAAGGTTCCCGTCATCATCGAGGCCAACCCCAAGGCCAAGGCGCCGCCGTCGTTCCCAAAGCGCTTCCTCATTGGGCCCAGGCTGGTCCATCTTCTTCATAAACCATTCTATCCACTTGGGGTCTGCTTCATCCGGTTTTGGGTCTGTCATTCCAGTGCTCCTCATCTGCTTACCCGGCGCTATCACAAATTGACGCCAAAATCGGGCGTCGTTAAATCCGCCCCAGGGCCACCTTAGCTTAGTTGGTTAGAAAGCTCGGTTGTGAAACATGAGGTGCCTCAGTCTGCCGTGGGGCCGGCCTTCTCCTTCCAGATCATAAAGACAGTAGTAGAGAATATCCTCCATGCACTCCGGCAGCTTTTCGGCGTTGGTCTGCGGCCGAATCGGGCGCTCCAATTAGCACCATAGTTGCCGCCAACTTGCATGACGTAAGTATCTGCGGGCGCCAGCGCGGCATGGGAAACGGGTCCGCCAATGTTTGATTGCATATGGGCCGTATGTGTTGCGTCTCCTCCGGGAAAAGTCGACATCCATGTCAGACGGCTAAAGGAGCGAGCGCCCGATAAGTCGCTAATTTATTGTTTTTACGTGGCGACCCGGGGAGGACTCGAACCCCCGACCAAGAGCTTAGAAGGCTCCTGCTCTATCCAGCTGAGCTACCGGGCCACGCGGTTGCTACTATCACCATGACAGGGAGCTGAAAAGTTAAAACGGAAGGCGAAACTTATTCGATTCATCAAGTTTTAATCGTCAATCGCCGGCCGGGGTCAGGTCTTATTCAGGCTGTCAGATACTTCGTACCTGTCCCTATCGCGTCGCTAAAAACCGACCCGCTTGACCCGGTTTTTCCAAACGCTCTGCGATGGCCAGCCTGGAGCCTTCGACCCTCTACATATCCAATCCGCTCCTTTTCGGCTTGCCTCGCTCCGGCCGCCCAAGGGCAGCCAGAACAGATCAACTTAAACAGCGCTTTGTTTACGTAAACCCCGCCCTAATTGAGAGACAGTGCGAAGCCGGTTTGGCGCGAAGATCGACGCTCAATGATCTTCGGCAGGTCACTCGGCGCCCCCACTATCAAAACATGCTGTCTTGCTCGTGTAATAGCTGTATAAAGCCATTCCCGCGTAATCATGGGTGCATCCTCCAATGCTACCATGACTGCGGGAGAAGCCGAACCCTGACTTTTGTGGCATGTAATGGCATAAGCGAGAGACACATCCAGGCCCATCTCTGGGGGAACCGGCCTACTCAAATCATCTCCATCCCAAGTAATCTCAATCTGTGGGTGAATCCGGGTTACCCTTCCCAGCTGCCCGTTAACAACGCCATGCTTATAGTGATTACGTGTGCAGATCACAGGATCATTTGGGTAGACCCTTGCGTGCACACCAAGCCGCTTGGAACCCTCGTAGTTCGGCGCAATCATTCGATCGTTGAATCGCTTGACAGTCTCGTTCATTCCAGCTGCCACGAGGATATCGTCGATATTCCTTAAACGTCGCAGATCGGCATATCGCGCCTCCAAAGCATGGAGGAGTTGCGACTTGGGTGCACTGACGAACTGAACTCCCTCTGTTTGCCCTGTATAGTCTTCAATTTCCGGCACGCCCCCAGCCCGGATAATTGAAGCGATCACAGGGATACTGGACCCATCAGCCTGCCTAAGAGGTTTCGTCAGGTATGAAGTAATCTTTTTCTTCTCAACAAGAGAGTGGAAGGTCGCTCCAAAGCCGATAGGCGGAAGCTGATGGGCATCACCAACCATTAACAAGCGAACGGTATTGTGTGTCCGCAATTCGGCCAATAGTTCATACAGCGTTGGCGTATCGATCATACTCGCTTCGTCGAGAATAATCAGAGTATTGGCATGAATCTGTTCAATACCTTCAACAGGCTTCCCATCGGACAGGTCCTGAAGCTTTGACAGGAGCCTCGTAATAGTTGTCGCAGTGCGAAGATGATCTCTTTCACTTACTGACTTGGTTAGCTGCAACGCAGCCTTGCCACTCAATGCAGCAAAAACAACATTTCCACCCAGATGCTCCCAGGCGTGCGTGACCGCCGCCATCACCGTCGTTTTTCCGACTCCTGCTCCGCCCTGCAAACATGCCAGCGGCCGAGATAGGATTTCTCTGATGGTTGTCGTTTGCTCTGGAGTGAGAGCAAAATCTATACTCCTTCGCGCATGTTCAAGCGCGGCTTTGATTTTCTGTTCGGGGACGCGTTTCCCGGCCGTATGGATATCAGCCAACATCGCAGAAACGCTATCCTCGAGAAAGCGGATTGCAGCAGGACGGAAACCATTGGGAGCTTCAACCAGCTTCCCAGCAGCCAACCCGTGCTCAATCATCTTGGAACGATTGATACCTGCAGGTGCGAGGCTTTTCCATCTGTCCCAGTTCGCGATGGTATCACCTTTAGCGAGCAGCTTTTTGGTGGCGATATCGACGGCACCGAGATAGCGTTCGACATCCGTCTCGGGATTCATAATTCCTTTGGAACGTAGAACCCGCAAGCCAAAGTCGTCGGCCTCCTTCCAGTTTAAGAGAGCCGCAGCCAGATATGGGTTGTCCATTATTGCGTCTCCGCTCGGAGACTGCCCCAATAGTCTCCAAAGCTTATTGGCAACGCGCCGATCATTCATGCCAAGGGCATCAAGCTTTGAGTAGAAGTCGTATTCCCTTGCGACAATGCCTTCTTCGACATTCTTACTTGCGAACTCGGCTTGGACCAGTGCGGCGATCTTTCGTCCCAAGGCTGGTCGATCACCTTGAATTACTATGGCGAGATCTTCAAGGCGTTCTGGGTCTGACAGAACATTCTCGACCTCTGAGCCGAATGCATCCACGATTTTTTTCGCACGAGACTGACCTACTCCCGTCAGCTTGGTAAGGAAGGTGCGAAGCAAGTAACCAGATGTTTTAATGCGTCGTATTGATGCAACTTCAATCTGCTTGTGCATCCTCCCATAATGATCGCGATACTCGCCTTCTATGCCATCCACACGATACGTTTCGCCGGGTATCGGGAACAAGGATAGATCGCTTACTACTACGCGAAACTTAGAGCCATGCGCATTCTCCGCGCCAAAGATGACTCCCTTTGCCAGCTGATTGACAATTGATGTGACGACCAGTTCCATCTACTTTACCCGGGGCATGATGCCTTGTCGAATGAGTTGCATTTGTTCGCGGAGCGATTGAAGTTCTCGGGTGAGCGCCGCGTTCCGTTGCTCGCTCACGCTCAGTCGCTGAAGGACGGCGGCGTAATCTGCCTTCGCCTTGATAGCGTTTTCGCGAGCGGACTTTGCTTGTTTTGTAACTGCTGCAATTCGCCCAGCTGCAAGGTCATCAATATCTCGTCCTACATCGTGGCTTTGATACAGCCTCACATTGATCTCGGAGATTTGGTCGCGGAGATTTTCATCCTTGGTGAAGTATTGTTTATCGTGTTCCCTAACTTGATACTTCCCGTCGCCCTTCGTAACCTCAATGAGAAGGATGGTAAGGTTCTTAAGGTCGACACGCCCCTGTTTATTGGTGGGGTATTCGCCATCAAACTTTGCAAGGCCGTGAAGTAGGCGCTGAGGCCCACCAATTTTTTTATTAGCCATTTCCTAACCCCTCCATTTTGCACCACTCGACATATGGCTGAGCAAGATTCGATCCGGCTACCACCTCGTTCCCATCGATGGCCGTCCTATCTTCGATGGTATTTTTGTCAAAGTTCACCTCGTAATACGCATGCGACACGAGTGCGTTGACTAACTGATACGTTCGAAGTTGTTGCTGCTCTATGCTTTCTGAGTTCCCTTTTTCAGAGGTTATGGAAGGGATCTTGGGGGGCGCGCTTTCAGTGTCTTTCATTTTGCCGATATAGGCTTGCAAGCGTTCGTTGTCTGTTGAAACGTTGCTAAGGCGAAGTTCGAGCTCTATCACTCTTTGCCTTAGCTTATTCAAATCGGAATCCGACCTCGACATGTAGCTGGATCTGCGGCGTTGGCCGTTCATGTATTTTATTAGGAGCGCCCGGTATACTTTGTTCCGCCTCAGAGTAACGTCTGTAATCCCGGCACCCTTAGAGATGGCTTGCGACAGCGCCGAAATGGTTTCGAAAATTGCTTGAATCTCTCTCAGCTTTGCAAGCTCTTTCTCAACCAGCCCTTTGTTTTTGGCGACAAGCGCATCTTGATACGCCCGCGCGTTATTTGAACCCTTAGGAGCTGGCATTGATTAGTCTCACTTCTGGTTTGGCGTCAGCGATGAGAGATGCGACTTCTCGTTCGATAAGCTTCCCCGCTTCATCCCAAGTCATCCCAAGTGCTTTCAAGCGAGTTCTGATTAAGCTGTATAACGCCATTACCTCTTCATTTTCATCGGCGAAGAGCTCTTGATCACTCATGGCCAGTTTCCTCGCCATTCGGGATGCTTGGCGTTGGAGAACTTCATCGCTCATCGACGGATACATCTTTGCATCGACAATACGATCAACGAGGAATTGTGCAGGCTCGACCTGGCGGACTACGCGCTTTAGATGCAATTTGATAATGTCGGGGCTACCGGTTACGATCCCTTCGGCGTTTTTCTCATGAAGCAGACGACGGAGTGTCATGCTTCCGTCTTGCCAGCCTACCAGCTGGTAGCTGTCGGTCATCAGATTACTGTGTAGCCGCCTAAGGTGCGTCTGATCCGCCCCAGACTGCTTCGCCTTCGAAAGCGCGGCGCTTGTGGCCTGTATGCGTGCTGTGAGCCGCCTACACTCCGCCTCGATGGCTGGGAGGTGTTCTACGGACTTGCACGCCAGCTTACAGGTCCCACAACGCATGGGGCCCCCAGAAGCCAAAATTACGTCATCTGGACATACTTCTCCGGCCACACAGATATGGGTGTCGCGGAATACCAACTCTGCCGCCTGGCTTGATTTGAGGAACTCAATACCCACAGGATCTTTGTCACTGGTTTCTGACTCATGAAGATCTCGCAAGCTACTAATACCAAAGCGGCGAATTACGTTCTCTCGGTCATGATCCGGCGACGTGAGCTGTGATCGCAGTTCGGAGATTGGAGACGAGGCATCCACTTGTGGTCTTTCATGGTGCTCAAGGCCATCGACAATCTTCTCGAACTCCGGGACGTCGTAATACGCGGTAACCACCGGATCGTTGTGCCCCACGAGTTCGGCCAGAATTACGTATTCCGTTGAACCAGAACGCCGTGTCACAAAGCTTGCCCTTAGGGCGTGAGGAGTATGGACCGCCGACCATTTGAGTCTGCAAAAGGGAGGACAGCCGTGCGGGGATATTCCGGGATCGTCCTCATTCGGTGGCTTGACCCGAATGAGTGGCTTGAAGGCAATTCCATTATCTTGCAGAAAACCCTGCATGCCGAGCAGGATATCCTCCCATACCTTCAAATAGCTTTGATCGGAAATAACAGAGCCGTCCTCATTAGCAAAGAGTGGCGCTAATGGTTTGAACGGAGAAGCAGAACGCCCCTCATAATCAAGGGCGATCTCAGGAATTCCCTTTGCCGCCCTATGGTCCTGCTGACGCGTCAGCATTTCGACCACACGGGATAACACTCGTATGTCTTTAGTTTGTCCTGTTTTGTCAGTATTGATGTGTATGAGTCTAATTGGATCATCTTCGCTGTAGTCGTCGAGATGATTGGCCCAGCTATCTTTGTCGAGCCATTGTGAAGACTGAGCGCGCAGACCAGTTTCAAGAACAAACGTCAATAGCCGAAGCGCGCTAAGATTTATTCCTCTCGCGGCCCGGTGTGTCCCAACGATGATGCGTTGCGGAATTTGCGAAATTTTGAATATCTCATCCTTGTAGGAAACGCTAAACTCCACATCGAGCTTGGTGAGGTCGACGTGATGATCAGTGGACTTGTTGCTAAAGATGCAAACATCGTTTGCAATTTCCGGGCGGGCATCAAGATACATGCCTATGCGCTCCAGTTCATGGACATAGTGGAATAGCAGCGGATATATCTCTTCTGAGAACGGAATTTTCGTAGTTCCGGAAGGTCGTCGCACAAACGGAAAATCCCTTCGCGTGATTGGACATCTGAACCCCGGGCCTGCGATTCTCGAAAACTCTTCCGAATTTAGATTCGCCTCCACCCACTGAAAGAAATCTTCAATCGTATAAAGAACGCCCTTCCGGGAGGAAGGCGCCAAGCCGCGCTTTTCGAGATACTGAAGATAAGTGGGGAAGGACGCTGGGCGGAGCGTTTGATCAACAAATGGATATCGCGTGAACTCTTTTGGAGACGCTGGAATAGGAATGGGCTCGGACGAGTGAATTGAATACGTAGGGAGCAATATCGAGATGTAGTCAGCAAGAGTATGCAAGTGCTTCTTTTTCGAATCGGTGGCAGTTCGCCCTGTTTGCTGTCGGTGAATGAGGTATTGAGAGAAAAGCTTATCCCAAGTCCTGATAGTTTCAATCGGGGGATTGAGCCCATCCATTTCCAGTTGTGGATGGATAAAAAAGAAGCTATTCCCCGTTCGCTGACGGGGAGGCATAAAAGCTCCTGCCTCTGAAGGGCTTACATCCTTCGACTGCCCTCCCGATTTCAAACGTTCTCTGGCTATGGAAACAAATTCGGCATTCTTTGTATTCTCGAAGGCTTTTTGGTCGATGTTGATATACCCGCGATCTTGGAAGAGCGTAATCGCCCTTTCGACCGACGAGGGGTTTCCATTGCGGCTTATAGTTTTGTCGGAGATGAAAACGTGTAGTCGCGCCGCTTCATCTGCCTCGATGTCAGAAAATTCAATCCAGTTCGTGCTATATATCCAGCTCAGCGAATACTGATTCATGTACTTCTTAACATGCGGCCCGAACTTGCTAAGCTCTTCGACATCTGGCTCATAGCTGGCCAAGGCATTTAGGACCAAGGAAGGGCTTTTCTTCCTCGCCTCCTCAGTTATGCTCTTTTGCATCGAGATACCGGGCGGCAAAATGACGTCGCCTTGGGACCACGCGATATATAGAACTAAACGGCAGAAGTTGCGTATCAGGTTCCGAGAGTTCGTCGCTTCGGAATACGAATAGTATTTGCAGGACTGGACGATTTTATCATCGACGCGGGGCTTGCGATTTGCGATCTCGCAAAAGGATATCATGACAGAAGGAGGGTCGTCTTTTCGAGTTAATGAGTTAGCGACATCCTCCGCCAGCTTGATCTTCCTCCTTTCTCCTCTACTGGGTTTTGCGCCAGCTGCTTGCCTAACCTGCGTGAGAGCTGTATCGATATGCAGGAAGAGCTGGCCGATCGTTAGGCTGTCCGAGACAATAGGTTCGCGGGTTAGGTTAATCATTTCCTATTTGCCTCGCTGCTACGGCTCTATTTAAACGATCGGCGCTATCGGCATACTTGTTGGCTATCCATCTTAATAATTGATCGACTTCTGGAGCCTCATTCATGGCGTGCATGTTCATGAGCAAGATCTTTGCATCAAGTGCAATCTTGTCCTGCCGGGCATATTTCAGTGTAGACTGAAGTTGTTCATGCCCCATGAGTCGCTGAACCTCGACTGGCCTCAAACCATATTGATTTTTACCCAATGGCACATAATTGAGCATGAATGTGCCATAAAAATGGCGTAGCGAATGGGGGGTAAGATCGGCCAGGCGTGCGTCTTCGCTCGGCAACCGTTTCTGTACCCGTCGAACTGCGCGTCTAAACGATTGAATTCTGTTCTTGTCGGCGACTTCGAAATATGGCTTTCGATCTCCTCTCAGGCTCTGAAACACGAGCCTTTGATTTGGGATAGGGATATACTCGGTTCTAATGTAACGCTCCAGCGCCTTGAAGAAGCGGTCTCGCAGAATTGGAATGAAGTATGTTTCACTTACCGCGCGGCCCTTCCATCTTCTCTGGAGCTCATCCGGCATCTGACTGGCGAAACGGCGGTTGTCTGGGTCTTCAATGACTACTTTTCTGCGTTCAAAGTCGATATGATCCATCTCTAATAGGAGAGCCTCGTGAGGTCGAACGCCTGTTCCCGCTGACAGTGCCCATAATGCTTCATCTCTCGCGCATGATGCGCAGTCGAGTAGAGAGAGAATGTGTTCAGCCGGGAAATCCTTGTCTCGATTGGGGTTATTGTCCTTGCCCCTTACCTTTACGATCTTCGCACGAGCTATTTTAGGATGATGGTTCATGACATTCACCATCATACTGCTTTGGTAGATTCTCTTTATCTCGGCGCCGGATCTTTGACGTGCGGTCTCTTGGAAGAGCTGCTTGGAAGGACCTTCAGATATACCGCCTTCCCATTCCTCGATCTGTCGCAAGTGCAATGCGTGCGCCTCGCTTTCAAAAAGGAACTTATTGATTGCCGCTGTATGGTTCTTTGCAGCTGCCTTAGTTAGCCTCTTTTGCCCGAGTGTTCTGCGCGAGATGATGTTAAAATCGCCACATGCGTTTTCTCCCGCCAATCTTGCCGGCAGATAGCCCTTGATGGCATTCCACAATTCGAGCTGTTCGCAAGGGAAGCCGAATACTTTCGCTTCAGTCAAATAGTCCAGGAATGATGCTATATGATTTGAATAGGTCGTTACCGTCGAGGGGCTAAGTCCTTCGCGCACCAGGCTATTCACAAAGAGGTCAAATGTCTGAACTGGATCTCCAGCGTTGTCGAGCAGAGTGAACGTTTCGTAGCGTCCAGTCAGTCGTGCCAAGCGAGTAAAGTTCTTCATTTGTTCCGCCCCGTAAGATCTGGTGGACCACCTTAAATGTTAATGTGTATCAGTCAACACCCACGTTCTTCCTTAGAAAATGCTTTCGCCTAAGGCGCTTACGTACATTTCGGGAGCGATTAAGGTGTTCTTGAGGTCTGGGTAACATAAGAACCCTCGGCCTGCCGATTAGAAGTCGGCTGCTCTATCCAGCTGAGCTAAGGGAGCACTCGGCCGCTTATAGGGGCAAGCCTCGCCCTGCATCAAGAGGAACCCGACGCGGGCCGGGCGGGTTGAGCCGTCATCGGACATATAACCCAAAGGAGGAAGCCATGTATCTGCGCAATATCCTACTCGGGGCCGCTTTGGCCACAACAGGCGCCGTGGCGGCGCAGGCCGAAAGCCATATGCAAACGGCGGCGACGGCTCAGGTCGCGGGCAATTCGAACGATATTTCAGGCAATGTTTCGCTGAACACGACCGCATCGGGCCGCACCTTGGTCAAGATCGACGTAACCGGCGTGCCCGCGGGTACCCACGGCGTGCACTTGCATGAGACCGGTGATTGTTCAGCAGAGGATTTCAAATCCGCCGGTGGCCATATCGCGGGGGACCGCAAGCACGGTGTGCTCGTCGAAGGTGGGCCGCATCCCGGTGATATGCCCAATATGGTCGTCGGTGAAGATGGGGTGCTGGAAGCCGAAGTCTTTCTCGACCTGCTCGATATCGAGACCATGATCAAAGATGAGGACGGTGCGGCCTTCATCATTCACAGCGGCGCAGACGATTACGAATCGCAGCCATCGGGCGACGCGGGTTCGCGTATCGCTTGTGGCGTGTTTGAGGCGTCGTGATTTGATGTGAGGTTTTGGCGCCTCCGTCCCGGGTTATCGGGGCGGGGGTGTCGATTCGATGTATAGAATAGGCGTGCAACGTAGGCTCTAAAGAAGCGAGCGGCACTCTCGCGGGGGTACTTCGATAACTAAGGGAAGTTTCATGGTGCTGCTGGAGAGAATTGAACTCTCGCACTCAGACTGACGCGTAGCGTCGGGCGTAAGTCGAGAGACCAGCGCTCGTGCTAGACGTTACATATCTGGAAAAAAGGAAGATTAATGGTGCTGCTGGAGAGAATTGAACTCTCGACCTCTCCCTTACCAAGGGAGTGCTCTACCTCTGAGCTACAACAGCGCCGTGGGCGGGTGATTAGCCGCAATCGAAAGGGGGCGCAACCCCTGATCTGGACCCTTCTTGCCCCCTGCGCTAGATAGGCGGCATGGCAAAGCAAAACGCCCCGGAAAAGAACGCGAAAACACCCTCTGCGCGGGAGGCGCGGCTGAAGGCTGCGCTCAAGGCAAATATGGCGCGGCGCAAGGCGCAGGCCCGCGCGCGGGCAGAGGATGTGGCGCAGGATACAGGCAATGGCCCCGAGGGGCCGGAAAAGGACAGCTGAACGATGGATTCCATTCTGGTCAGGGGCGGCGGTGCGCTCAACGGGCAAATTCCCATCGCGGGTGCGAAAAACGCCTGTCTGGCGCTGATGCCCGCCACATTGCTGAGCGAAGAGCCGCTGACGCTGACCAATGCGCCGCGTCTGAGCGACATTCGCACGATGACGCAGCTTTTGCAGTCTCTCGGCGCCGAAGTGGCCGCGATGCAGGACGGCAAGGTCATCACCATGGCAAGCCATGGGGAGATTAACACCCGGGCCGAATATGACATCGTGCGCAAGATGCGCGCGTCGAATCTGGTCTTGGGGCCGCTTTTGGCGCGGGAGGGTCATGCCGAAGTCTCGCTCCCCGGCGGCTGCGCGATTGGTGCGCGTCCGATGGATATTCACACCGACGGTCTGGCCAAGATGGGGGCGGAGATCGACCTGCGGGACGGCTATCTTCATGCCAAGGCCGCGGGCGGCAAGCTGAAGGGGGCGGTGATTGATTTCCCCTTCGCCTCTGTCGGGGCGACCGAGAATATCTTGATGGCCGCGACCCTTGCCAAGGGCACCACCGTCATCAACAACGCCGCGCGCGAGCCCGAGATCGTCGATCTGGCGGATTGCCTCCGGGCCATGGGCGCGCAGATCGAAGGCGATGGGACCTCCAGCATCACCATTCAGGGCGTCGACAGCCTACATGGTGCCACCCATAAGGTCGTGACCGACCGGATCGAGCTTGGCACCTATATGCTGGCCCCGGCCTTTTGCGGCGGTGAGGTTGAGCTACTGGGCGGGCGAATCGATTTGCTGGAAGCGTTCTGCGAAAAGCTTGACGCAGCGGGCATCGACGTGACCGAGACTGATGCGGGTCTCAAGGTCGCGCGGCGCAACGGGCGGATTTCGGCGGTGGATGTCACCACCGAGCCTTTCCCAGGCTTTCCGACCGATCTTCAAGCGCAGATGATGGCGCTGCTCTGCACCGCCGAAGGCACCTCGGTTCTGGAAGAAAAGATTTTTGAGAATCGCTTCATGCACGCGCCGGAGCTGATCCGCATGGGCGCGCGGATTGATGTGCAGGGTGGTACGGCCAAGGTCACCGGTGTCGAAAAGCTCAAAGGGGCGCCGGTTATGGCGACCGATCTACGGGCGTCGATTTCCCTCATCCTCGCCGGGTTGGCCGCCACTGGAGAGACCACGGTCAGCCGGGTCTACCACCTTGATCGCGGCTATGAGCATGTGGTCTCCAAACTGCGCGGCGTTGGGGCGGATATCGAAAGGATCAGCGACAAATGACCGAAGATGCACGTTTCGAAGATGGCCGCGAAGCGCCGCTAAACCTCGGTGCTCTGGATGCCGATGATCTGACGGTGATCGCCTCGCTGACCCAAGACGCGGTCTTTCCCGCCTCCGAAATGCGCTGGCACCGCGCGGGCGCGCGCTTTGCGCTGCTGCTAAACCGGCTGCGGCATGAGGATACGGGGGCGGCGCGTCATGCGCCCGAGCGGGTGCAATCGGTGCTGATGTTCAACAACGTGCAACGTGTCGCCAGCCAAGGTGTGCCGCAGGGCGATGCCGATACGATTCTGTCGCTGCTGGATATCGCGTTTGAAGAGGGCGACGCGCCCTCGGGCCATGTGACGCTGACATTGGCCGGAGACGGCGCGATCCGGCTGGAGGTCGAAGCGCTTGAGGTGACGCTCAAGGATGTGACCCGCCCCTATGTCGCCCCGTCCAAGAAACGGCCCGTTCACCCTGAGTGACGCCGCCGCATGGCGGGCAAGGATCGCAAGATGCCTGAACTGAAACAGAATAGATTTACCCGGGGCCGGATCACCGCGCTGTTGACCGAGATGTCCGGTTGGGCGCTGATCCTCTTGGGCTGCGTCTTGGGCGCGGTGCAACTCATCGCGTCGCTCTCTGTCGCGACTTTGGTGGTGCCGCTCGCGCTGGTCTCGGGTGGTCTCTCCGCCATTTTGGTGGCGCAGGTGGCGTGTGCGATCTTCGACAATGCCCAAGACACCCGCGCCATGCGACTGGCGCAGCGTGCCGCCCCCGCTGCCACCTCTAAAACCGCGGGCCTGCGGGCCGAGCCGAGCCTGCGCCGCCCGCAGGCGTCTTAACATTTTCAGGCCAGCCCTGCGCGGCGGCCCCTCTACGAAAGCTTGAACCCATGCCCGCCACGCTCGATGCCTCCGCTGCCGATTTCGAAGCGGCCTTTGACAAACTGCTGAACGCCAAGCGTGAGGACAGCCCCGATGTCGACGCCGTGGTGGCCGAGATCATCGCCGATGTGCGCGCCCGTGGCGATGCCGCCGTGATCGACCTGTCGCAGAAATTCGACCGCGTGACCCTGACCGCCCAGACCCTGCGCATCAGCGCGGAAGAGGTCGACGCCGCCGTGGCCGAAGTCTCCCCCGAAGACCGCAAGGCGCTGGAACTCGCAGCCGACCGCATCCGCGCCTATCACGCCCGGCAATTGCCAGAGGATGCGGAATGGACCGACCCCGACGGCGCGACTTTGGGCTGGCGCTGGACACCGGTTTCTGCCGCGGGCCTCTATGTGCCGGGCGGGTTGGCGAGCTACCCGTCTTCGGTGCTGATGAACGCGGTCCCGGCCAAGGTGGCGGGGGTGGCGCGTCTGGCCATGGTCGTACCGACGCCCGATGGCGTGCTGAACCCGCTTGTACTGCTGGCCGCCCGCATCGCCGGGGTGGATGAGATTTACCGCATCGGCGGCGCGCAGGCCGTGGCGGCGCTGGCCTATGGCACCGAAACGATCCCCCCGGTGGACAAGATCACCGGCCCCGGCAACGCTTTCGTCGCCGCCGCCAAACGCCGCGTTTTTGGTAAGGTCGGCATCGACATGATCGCGGGGCCATCCGAGATCCTCGTCATCGCCGATGGAGAGAATGATCCCGATTTCATCGCCCTCGATCTGCTCAGTCAAGCCGAACATGACGAGAGCGCGCAGAGCATCCTGATCACCACTGACCCTGCCTTTGCCCGCGCGGTGGGAGAGGCGGTTGAGAAACGTCTGCTCACCCTCGAACGCCGCGCCATCGCGGGCGCAAGCTGGCGCGACAATGGGGCGATCATCACCGTGCCGGACCTTGACGCCGCCGCCGCCCTCAGCAACCGCATCGCGCCGGAGCACCTTGAGCTTTGCGTGGCGGACCCGAAGGCGCTGTCGGACAAGATCACCCACGCCGGGGCGATCTTCCTTGGCCAATGGACGCCCGAGGCGATTGGCGATTACGTCGGCGGGCCGAACCACGTTCTGCCCACGGCGCGCTCGGCGCGTTTCTCCTCTGGCCTGTCGGTGCTGGATTTCATGAAGCGGACGACGCTGGCGCAGATGTCGCCCGAGGCGCTCAAGGCCATCGGCCCCGCGGCAGAGCGGCTGGCCCAGTCCGAAAGCCTTGAGGCGCACGGCCTGTCGGTCACCGCGCGTCTGCGCAAACTTAACGACTAGGGCAGGGGGCGGCGCTGCCCCCGCCTGCGCGCTCTCGGTCTTGCCGATGCTTCTGACGTATCGTCAAATGCGCTGACGGGGCGCAATCGCGGGCGCGCGTGTTCTCGCGCATTGCCCCCTCCCCACCGCTGCGCTATCCACGAAAGGGTATCGCCAGCAAAAAGGATGCGCCGATGACCCGCATCACCCATATCGCGCTTGATGACGCGAACATGCCGCCCCCCACGCCCGAGATCGATCAGGAGCGCAAGGTGGCCATGTTCGACCTGCTGGAAGAGAATAGTTTCGTCCTGCCCGAACGCGAAAAGGGGCCGGTGCCCGAAGGGCCTTACCATCTGTCGCTCTCCATCCGCGACAAACGGCTGGTCTTTGACGTGCAGACCGAGGCGGCTGAAAAGGCAGCGGAATTCCACCTCTCCCTCGGCCCCTTCCGGCAGGTGGTGAAAGATTACTTCCAAATCTGCGAAAGCTATTTCGAAGCGGTCAAGAAACTGCCCCCCAGCCAGATCGAGACGATCGACATGGCCCGGCGCGGCATCCACAACGAAGGCTCCCGCGTGCTGCAAGAGCGGCTCTCGGGCAAGGCCGAGATCGACACCGACACCGCGCGGCGGCTATTTACCCTGATCTGCGTTCTGCATTTCGGCGGATAAATGACGCAGGTGCTGCCTCAATCCGTTCTCTTCTGCTGCGATCATAACGCCGTCCGCTCCCCCATGGCCGAGGGGTTGATGAAGAAGTTCTACGGCACCGGCACCTATGTCCAATCCGTCGGCGTCAAGAACGATATGGAGATCGACGGTTTCTCCATCGCTGTATGCAAAGAGTTGGATGTGGAGCTCGACCGCCACCGCAGCCGCAGTTTCGATGAGATGGAGGAATGGGGCGACGACCTCGGTTCATTCGATCTTGTCATCGCGCTTAGCCCTGCCAGCCAGCGCCGGGCGCTGGAACTGACGCGGTTCTATCATCTCGACGTGGAATATTGGCCGATCCTTGACCCCACGGGGCTGGGCGAGGGGCGCGAGGCCAAGCTCACGCAGTTTCGCGCCGCCCGCGATCAAATCGTCGGACGGCTGATTGACCGCTTTGGCCCGCCGCTCAGCGAAAGCTGAGCGTTCAGGTGTTGGAACAGGCCGCCGCGGCGCTTTGGCCAAAGGCTTTCCATGTGCTCCAGAAGGCGTTGTCGCTTTTGTTGTCGGATTGGCGCATTTCTTGCAAACGGTGCGGGTCGCGGAAAATCTTGGCACCTTGGCGCTGGTCCGAGCGCGACAGCGTCTGATCCGCCACCGCCTGCACACAGCCGCAGCGCGCATGGCTCGAGCCGCGGCGCCCATCGGCCAGACAGGCCTTTTGGATCGGCCCTGTGGCGAAAAGAACCGGTGTGGGGGAGAAACGTCCTACGGCGGCATCGCTGGAATAACGTGATCCGCCACAACCCGCCAAGATGGCGAGCGCCATCAAACTTGCAACTGTCCGCATTGATTTGCCCTATTGTTCTGGACCATGGGGTTTTCCCCTTGTCGGCCCGATCTGCTCTGCCCGTCACTATGCCGCAAAACGGGGCTTCGCGCAATTCTCCTTTGGGGGGCTGCGCCCTTCGAACCGCGATAAAGCGCCGTGACGTGCGGGCAGGGGGCGTGGGCGCGTTCATGGCCAATTGACGCAGGCGCGGCTCTGCGCCATATCCCCTTGCATGACACCGCTTGAAAACATCCGCAATTTCTCCATCGTGGCGCATATCGACCACGGCAAATCCACGCTGGCCGACCGGTTGATCCAACTCACCGGCACGGTCGCCGAACGCGACATGCAAAGCCAGCTTCTGGACAACATGGATATCGAGCGGGAGCGGGGCATCACCATCAAGGCCAACACCGTCCGCATCGAATACCCGGCGAAAGACGGCAAGACCTATGTGCTGAACCTGATCGACACGCCCGGACACGTCGATTTTGCCTATGAGGTCGCGCGCTCCATGCATGCGGTCGAAGGCTCGCTTCTGGTCGTCGACGCCACCCAGGGCGTCGAGGCGCAGACGCTGGCCAACGTCTATACCGCCATCGATGCGGATCATGAGATCGTGCCGGTGCTGAACAAGGTCGACCTGCCCGCCTCTGACCCCGACCGCGTACGCGAACAGATCGAGGATGTGATCGGCATCGATGCCTCCGATGCCTGCCTGATCTCTGCCAAGACCGGCGTCGGCATTCCCGACGTGCTGGAAGCGATCGTCAACAAACTGCCCGCGCCCAAGGGCGGCGACCCCGACGCGCCGCTGAAAGCGATGCTGGTGGACAGTAAATATGACCAATACCTCGGCGTCATCTGTATCGTCCGTATTATCGACGGCACCCTGAAAAAGGGCGACCGCATTCGCATGATTAAGACCGGCGGCACCTATGACGTGGACGATGTGGGCGTATACCGGCCCAAGATGACCGGCGTCGAGAGCCTCGGCCCCGGCGAGATCGGCTATCTCAACGCGTCTATCAAACAGGTGCGTGACACCCGCGTCGGCGACACGATCACCCATGAGAAGCGCAAATGCGAAACCGCGCTGCCGGGCTTCAAACCCTCGGTGCCGGTGGTCTTCTGTGGCCTCTTCCCGGTCGACGCCAACGATTTCGAGGACATGCGCGAGGCGATCGAGAAACTCGCCCTGAACGACGCCTCCTTCACTTACGAGATGGAGACTTCCGCCGCGCTTGGCTTCGGCTTCCGCTGCGGCTTCCTTGGCCTTTTGCACCTCGAGGTGATCCGCGACCGGCTCGAGCGCGAGTATGACATCGACCTCATCACCACCGCGCCTTCGGTGATCTACCACGTCCACATGAAGGACGGGGAGATGCAAGAGCTGCACAACCCCGCCGACATGCCCGACATGACGCTGGTCGATCACATGGAGGAGCCGCGGATCAAGGCGACGATCCTCGTCCCCGACGACTACCTTGGCGACGTGCTGAAGCTTTGCCAGGACCGCCGCGGGATTCAGGAAGACCTGACCTATGCCGGCTCGCGGGCGATGGTGGTTTACGATCTGCCGCTGAACGAAGTGGTGTTCGATTTCTACGACCGGCTGAAGTCCGTGACCAAGGGCTACGCCAGCTTCGACTACCAGATGATCGGCTACCGTCAGGACAATCTGGTCAAGATGCAGATCCTCGTGAACGACGAGCCGGTGGATGCGCTTTCGACCATGGTGCACCGCGACCGCGCCGAGATGCGCGGCCGGGCGATGGTGGAAAAGCTCAAAGACCTGATCCCGCGCCACATGTTTAAGATCCCGATCCAGGCGGCCATCGGCGGCAAAGTGATTGCGCGCGAGACGCTCTCGGCGATGCGCAAGGACGTGACGGCGAAGTGTTACGGCGGCGACGCCACTCGGAAGAAGAAGCTGCTGGAGAAGCAGAAGGCCGGTAAGAAGAAGATGCGCCAGTTCGGGAAGGTCGATATCCCGCAGGAGGCGTTTATTTCCGCGCTGAAAATGGACAGCTAAAAGCTGGCCATTTTCAGTGCGCGCGGGAGGCAGCGTATTGCGAAGCAATGCGCGTTCCCGCTCGGTTGTGTTTGGGTGACCGTCGGTCCGGGGCCTAGGCCCGGGAAAGGCTCTTAGAGAGCGATTGAAGCTCTAAAAACAGTGCATTTTGCCTAAACAAGAGATGCAGGCCCTTTAGCTGTCATTTTTCAGCGAACTTTAGGGGGCCAGAATTGGCAGCCAGTTATCTCCGTTGCGATTTGATCAACAAATTGATCAGCTGAATTCTCGATGAATTCTGTTAGCAACCAGTTCGCTTGTCCGGCGAGATGCCTATCGAAACCGGCAGGATCATATCTAGACAACTCGCTTAAGCGATGCATAGCAGCAAACATTAGGATTAATGTATGCCTATGTCCGACAGAATTCGTCGCGTAGGTGCGCTTCAGATACCAGAGGTCACGGTTGCCGCTGATATGCACAACGGCTCTTCGTGTTGTAGAATGGTAGCGCTTCAACCGTTCAATTGCGCGTCTCTTTGTGGGGGCTTTCGCTTTGCCAGAGTACCAACGAAACGGCTTTTTGCGCCTAACCATTTTGACGTCACCCTCATCATAGCACTCAAACGAACTTGGAATGCTTGTTAGGGAACGTAGATCGGAAAACCGAGGAAGTACTTCCGCCTCGAAGTATGCCTCAGACGATTTTGGTTTTACAACGTATCTTGCTTTCTCCAGCGGAATAAAAAGCTCTTTCGATGAGCGAAAGGTGAGCCTGAAAGACCTATGAATGAATGGGATATTCCAGAGAATATCCTTCAAGTTATAACTGGCCTTCTCTTCATACTCGCCAAAGTGCCGACACAAGCCTGGCAAGATGCCACCTGACTTAAAGTTGACTTGTTCGTTCGCCAGCATGTTCTTTGCATCCTCAGGGCGATCGCCATGTATGCCATGAGAATCGCTTGCGGCGACGCCTTTCGTTACCAAAAGTGCTTTCGTCGCATTGAGATAGCAATAGTAGAGAGTCAGCGGTGCGGCTTCGGGGCCAAGGTTCAGCGATGCATCGGCAAAACGTCTCGCTTGCCGCCAATAGGCGAGAGCTTCAATTTTGTTGTCTCGCTTCAACCAAAGCTCGACATACTGCCAAGGATTGCTTGAGAGAACGTGCTCACTTTCAAAATCTGGTGATAGGACGCCCTTATGCATCCAGATACGGCGATTTTTGATTTTTAATTGTTTCTTCCCATTCGCAATTTTAAACTGCATGAGTTCTGACAGTTCAATAGTAAGTTGCAGGCTGGCGAGCTGACCCAGCGGATCAGGCGTGGCGTCCCCTTAAGAACGCAATGCACCTCTAACCAATGTACACCGCCCCCACCATATGCGACCTTCCGCCCCAAACACCCCCGCCACAGGACCCCCACCCATGACCACCCCCTGCATCCTCTGCGTCGCCATCACCGGCTCCGTCCCCACCAAAGCCGCCAACCCCGCCGTGCCGATCTCGATCGCTGAGCAGGTCGAGTCGACTCATGCGGCCTTTGAGGCCGGAGCCTCGATCTGCCACGCCCATGTGCGCAACGACGATGAAACTCCGTCCTCCGATCCCGAAAAATTCGCGCGACTGATGGAAGGCGTGCAAAAACATTGCCCGGGCATGATCATCCAGTTCTCCACCGGCGGGCGCTCGGGCGCGGGGCGGGAGCGGGGCGGGATGCTGCCGCTGCGGCCCGACATGGCGTCGCTCTCGGTCGGGTCCAACAACTTCCCGACGCGGGTTTACGAGAACCCGCCGGAATTGGTCGATTGGCTGGCCTCGGAGATGAAAACCCATGAGATCAAGCCCGAGATCGAAGCCTTCGATCTCAGCCACATCCACAAGGCCGCCGAGATGAACCGTGACGGGCGCATCCCCGGCCAGCTCTATGTGCAATTCGTCATGGGCGTGAAAAACGCCATGCCGGTGGACCGTGAGACCTTTGATTTCTACATCCAGACGCTCAACCGCTTGGCGCCCGAAGCGCAGTGGTGTGCCGCCGGGATCGGGCCGAACCAGATCGTGCTGAACGAATGGGCCATCGCGGCGGGTGGGCATACGCGGGCCGGGCTGGAGGACAACGTGCGGCTGGACCGCGAGACGCTGGCGCCCTCCAACGCGGCGCTGATCCAGCGCGCGGCGGAACTCTGCGCGAAATATGAGCGCCCCGTTGCCACGGCTGCACAAGCGCGTGAGATTCTCGGCCTGCGCCCCTCATAGGCTTGCCGCGAAACGGGTGCCGCGTTGAAATGCGGGGCGGGGCCGCTATGTCCCGTTCCAGCAACCAACAGGAGCCTGAAATGTCCCATACCCGCCGCCATTTCCTTGCCACCTCCGCCGCCGCAGCTGGCGTCGTGACGCTGCTGCCTTTCGCCGCCCGCGCCGCCACGCAGAACGGTGATACATTCGACACCGACGCAGGGCCGATCACCGTGCACCCCGTCGATCACGCCTCGATCGTGTTGGAGACGCCAAAGGGCGTGATCTATGTCGATCCGGTGGGCGAGCCCGCGCAATACAGCGATTTCCCGGCGGCGGATCTGATCCTCATCACCCATGAGCATGGCGATCACTACAATGCCGATACGCTTGCCGCGCTGGCGGGCGATGACGTGCAGATCATCACCAACCCCGCCGTTTTCGACATGCTGCCCGAAGCGCTTGCCGCCAAGGCCAGCAAAATTGCCAATGGCGAGAATACCGAGTTCAATGGCCTGCCGATCAACGCGATCCCGGCCTATAACACCACCGAAGAGCGCAAGAAGTTCCACCCCGAAGGGCGCGACAACGGCTATATCCTCGGCTTCGACGGCTTCCGCGTCTATATTTCGGGCGATACCGAAGACACGCCCGAGATGCGCGGGCTGACCGATATCTCGCTGGCTTTCGTTTGCATGAACCTGCCCTTCACCATGGATTCCAACGCCGCCGCCTCGGCGGTGGCCGAGTTCAAGCCCGCTTACGTCTACCCCTATCACTTCCGGGGCAAAGACGGCGGCACCCAAGACCCGCAAGAGTTCGCCAAACGCGTCGGCACCGATGTCGAGGTCAAATTCGGCGACTGGTATTGAAATTCAGCGGCCATGTCCTGAGCGGGCGTGGCCGCCTTTTCTACGGGCCGTTCGATCCGAGCAGCCGATTCCGGGGTCTGGTGGGGCTGTTCCACGCCTGCACCATCCTTCGGGAAATTTTCCCTTAACAAATTCAATAGCCTAACCGCTCTCCCTGCCGATGGTCGAAGTTTCGCTTGATCGCCTTCGGTCCGCGGACTAGCGTGACCTGCGACAAATGCGAAACAACAGTTCGCATTGCGAAACAAGTCTCTGGGAGGAGCCGACATGACAATTTTCAAACACCTGAGCTGCGCCGCAGCTCTGGCGCTGGCTGGTGGCGCGGTAAGCGCTGAGACCGTGTTGATTCATGGGGAAGCCGGGCCGAACCGCGGTGCGCGCGCGCAGGCGTTGCAGTGGTTCGCCGATCAGGTCGCCGAACGGTCCGACGGCGATATGCGCCTCGACATCCAGTGGGGCGGGGCGCTGTTCAAAGCCAATGCCGCCGTGCAATCGCTGGCCGATGGCGTGGCCGACACCGGCTCGGTCATCGCGGTTTACTACCCGCAGGAGATGGCGGGCTACGGTATCGCCGACCTGCCGGTGAACAACCCCGACGCTTGGGTCGGCATGCGCGCCACCGATGAGCTGATGCGCAGCAACGAAGCCATTCAAGAAGACCTCGCCGACAAGAACCTCGTCTACATCGGCACTTGGACCACCTCTCAGGTGAACATCGGCTGCAAGGGCGGCGCGATCAAATCCGTCGACGATATCTCGGGCAAGAAGGTCCGCGGCGTCGGCGCCTATGGCAAGGTCTTCGGCGAGCAGGGCGCGAACATGGTCAACATGTCGATCTATGACGCCTACCAAGGGCTCGACACCGGTCTGATCGACTGCTCGCAGGGCTACAGCTATGCCGTCGCGGCGCTGAAACAGGCCGAGGTGATGGACAGCTATACGATCCTCGATTGGGGTCAGGTCGGCGGTCTTGGCATCTTTATGAACAAGGACATGCACGACAGCCTGACGGAAGAGCAGCAGGCCACGCTGGCCGAGGTTGGCGCGGACATGGCCGACGAATTCGGTCGCCTGATCACCACCGCCAACGAAAAGGCCATCGCCTCCATGAAAGAGCAGGGCGTCGAGGTCATCACTCTGCCTGAAGAGGACCGCGCGAAACTGGTCAAAGCCGGTGAGAAGTTCCTTGACGAATGGGTGCAAACGGCAAGCTCCGCCGGTCTGCCCGGTGAGGAACTGCTGGAAGAGTATAAGGCGCTGATCGCCAAATACACCGAAGAGCGTGACGCCAACGGCTACCCATGGGACGCCGCCGGTAACTGATCGCTGACACTGGGGAGGGGCAGCATATGTTGGTAAATCTGGAGAAAATCCTGTTGGGTCTGGGCGCTTTGGCCGTGATTGCCTTGGGGGTGTTGATCACCTCCAACGTGATCGCCCGCGCGCTCTTTGCCAGTCAGGTGCCCGATAGCGTGACCATGGTGCGAGAGCTCATGGTTGCCGCCATCCTGCTGCCCCTCGCCGCCGCGACCGCTGCCCGTGCGCATGTCTCGGTCGCCTTCGTGACCGACCGTTTCCCCGAACGCGCACGCTCGGTGCTGATCGTGGCAGGCTCTGCCATCGGGATGCTGGCGCTGGCGCCGCTGATCTATTCCGGCGGGCGCGAATTCCTCTCCGTGGTGGAGAAGGGCAGTTTTTTCTACGGCGACCTGAACCTGCCGAAATGGCCGGGACGGTTGTTGTTCCTGATCGGGATGATCGCCACTTTCTTGCGGCTGGCCGAGCTGACATGGCGCGACGGGCGCACCGTGCTTGCGGGCGGCGTCGTCTCGGATGAGCAACATCACGCGGCTGACCTTATGGTTGAAGAGGACTTGCGCTAATGGATGCTTCGACCATCGGAATGATCGCCTTTGCCGCGGTACTGATCATGTTGGCCCTGCGGGTGCCGATCGCCTTCACGCTGGCCTCGGTCGCGACCGTCGCCACCTTCTTCATCTTCGCCTTCCGCACAGGGACTTTCATGCCCGAACGCGCGATCAAGGCGACCACCTCGATGGTGTTCTCGAACTCCTTCGACCTTATCCATTCCTACGATCTGTCGATGATCCCACTCTTCGTGGCGCTTGGACATATCGCTTACCGCGCGGATATCACGACGAAAATCTACCACGCGGCAAAGGTCTGGCTGACCAAGCTGCCGGGTGGGGTCGCCATGGCCTCTGTCATGGGCTGCGGCGGGTTTTCCGCGATCACCGGCTCGTCCATCGCCTGCGCCTCGACCATGGGTAAGATCTGCACGCCCGAGATGCTGCGCATGGGCTATGACCCGCGCCTCGCCACCGCCTCCGTCGCGGCGGGGGGTACGCTGGGTTCGCTCATTCCGCCTTCGGTGCTGTTCATCATCTACGGCATCTTCACCGAGACCTCGATCTCCTCGCTCTTTCTCGCCGGTGTTCTGCCGGGGCTGCTGACGCTGATGGGCTTCGTGCTGGTCATCGCCGTTTGGGTCTGGCGCGATCCATCGGTCGCCCCCTCGACCGACCAGCGCTACAGCGCCGGGGAGCGTTGGACCGCAGCGCTCGAAAGCTGGCCCGCGCTGCTGCTCTTCGTGCTCATCATCGGCGGCATCTACGGCGGCATCTTCACCGCGACCGAGGCCGCAGCCGTCTGCGTCGTCTCGGCCACGCTGATCGGTTTTGCGCAGAAGAAACTTGACTGGGCCGGTCTTTGGGCTGCGGTGAAAGAGACCTGCGTGCAGACCTCCGCTATCTTCCTCATCGCCGCCTCGGCCAAGATCTTCGTGGCCTTCGTCGCGCTGACTGGCGTCGCTGGCACCATCGTGGGCTTCGTCTCTGACGCGCAGATGTCGCTGGTGGTCCTGATGCTCTGCATCGCGCTGATCTACCTGCTTTTGGGCATGTTCCTCGACCCCATCGGCATCATGGTGCTGACCCTGCCGCTGATGATCCCGCTGGTCGAAAGCTACGATCTGAACCTCATCTGGTTCGGCGTTGTGGTCATCAAGCTGCTGGAGATCGGCCTGATCACCCCGCCCGTCGGCCTCAACGTCTTCGTCATCGCCAATGTCGTGGGCCGCGAAGCGCCGATCGACAAGATCTTTGCCGGGATCACGCGCTTTCTCAGCGTCGACGTGATCGTGCTGATCCTGATCATGTCCTTCCCGATGATCTCGCTCCTGATCCCGATGGCGGCGCGATGAATCAGGCGGCATCCGATACCGGCACGGACCGCAAGTTCGCCAATACGCTGGCGCGGGGGCTTGGCATTCTGCGGGCCTTTCGCGCCAGCGATAGCGGGCTGAGCCATGCCCAGATTGCCGAGCGGACGGGGCTGCCGAAACCCACCGTGTCGCGGCTGACCTATACGCTTTGCGAACTGGGCTATCTGGCCCATGGCGGGCGCAACGACAAGTTTCGGCTTGGGCCTGCGGCGATTGCGCTCGGCTCCGTCGCCTCTGTCGCGGTGAGTTTCGTGGATATGGCGTCGGATGCGATGCAGGAACTGGCGGATGAGACCCGCACGCTGGCGTTGATCGCCGTGCGCGATGGCGACCGGATGATGCTGGTGCGCACTTGGCGGCCGCGCACGGCCTCGACGATCTGGCTGGAGCCGGGGCACCGCATTCCGGTCTATGGATCCTCCTCGGGTCTGGCCACGCTGGCCAGCCTCGACGAAGACCGTTTCGAAGCGCTGGAACCCGACGACCGGCTGCGCGATTTCCGCCGTGAGGGCTATGAGCAACTGCTGGCACAGGGCTTCGTGCTGGCCCCGCCCGACACCCGCTATGCCCGCAATGTAAACGCGGTCAGCGTGCCCTATTACGCCGGTGAGTTCGGAGAGCCGGTGTCCTTTAGCTGCGGCGCGCTGCCGGCGGACTTGCCCGACGACCGCATTCTGTCACAAGTGGGGCCAGCCCTGCGCGACGTGGTCAGCGGCATCGAACAACGCACCGGACGGGCACCCGCCCTGTCACGGCGCGGATAGAAAAGGAGTTATTAAAATGACCGACAAGATCGCCTATTCCCGCCATGACGACATCGTCGTGCTGCGCATCGAAAACCCGCCCGTCAACGCGCTGAGCCAAGCCGTGCGGCAGGGTCTTGCCGATGGCATGGACCGTGCCGAGGCCGAAGACGGCGTGCGCGCAGTGATGATCGTGGGCGAGGGGCGCGCCTTCATCGCCGGGGCAGACATTACCGAGTTCGGCAAACCACCGATGGAGCCGCATCTGCCTAATCTCTGCAACCGCATCGAAGCCTCGCCGCTGCTGGTCGTGGCTTCCATGCACGGCGTGAGCCTCGGGGGCGGTCTCGAGGTGGCGCTATCGGCGCATTACCGCATCGCCCAGCCTTCGGCGCGTGTCGGTTTGCCCGAAGTGCATCTTGGCCTCATCCCCGGGGCAGGTGGTACGCAACGTCTGCCGCGTCTGATCGGCGTGGAACCTGCGCTCGACGCCATCACCACGGGCCGCCACATCAAGGCACCGCAGGCGCTGGAGATGGGCATCGTCGACCGCGTGGAGGAGGGCGATCCGCAGGAGGTTGGCCTCGCCTACGTCCGCGAATTGCTCGACAGCGGTGCCGAGCGCCGTCCGATCTGCGAGATGCCCGCGCCTGCGCCCATCGACTGGGATGCCGCCTATGAGGCGACGCTGAAGAAAGGCCGCGGCCAGATTTCCCCCGCCGAGGCGGTGCGCGCCGTTCAGGCAGGTGTCGAAAAACCCTTCGAGGAGGGCATGAAGGCCGAGCGTCGCATCTTCTCGGAACTGATGAACACCGACCAGCGGCAGGGCATGATCCACGCCTTTTTCTCCGAGCGGGCCGTGAGCAACCTGCCCGAACTCAAGGGCGTCGAGCCGCGCGAGCTGAAAGCCATCGGCGTCATCGGCGGCGGCACCATGGGGGCGGGCATCGCCACCGCGGCGCTGCTGTCGGGCTTCTCGGTCGTGCTGATCGAGATGAAGGAAGAGGCCGCCAAGGCCGCGCATGAGCGTATCTCTGGCAACCTCGCCGGCGCGCTGAAGCGCGGCAAGATCGATCAGGCGAAGTTCGACCAGCTGACCGGCACGGCGCTGACCGTCTCCACCGAATACGACAGCCTGCGGGATGTCGATCTGGTGGTCGAAGCGGTCTTTGAGGATATGGACGTGAAAAAGGACGTCTTCGGCAAGCTCGACGCGGTATGCAAGCCCGGCTGCGTGCTGGCCTCCAACACCTCCTATCTCGACGTGAACGAGATCGCCGCCTCCACCAAACGCCCCGAGGACGTGATCGGGCTGCACTTCTTCTCGCCCGCACATGTGATGAAACTGCTCGAGGTGGTCGTCGCCGACAAGACCGCGAAAGACGTGGTCGCCACCGGCTTCGCGCTTGGCAAGGCACTGGGCAAGGTTAGCGTCCGCGCGGGTGTCTGCGACGGTTTCATCGGCAACCGCATCCTCGCCACTTACCGCACCGCGGCGGACCATATGGTGTTGGACGGCGCCAGCCCCTACAAAATCGACGCGGCGCTGGAGAAATTCGGCTTCGCCATGGGCCCCTTCGCCGTGGCCGACCTCGCCGGTCTCGACATCGGCTGGGCCACGCGCAAGCGCAAGGCCGCGACACGCCACCCCGAGGAGCGCGTGCCGACCTATATCGACCGGCTTTGCGAACAGGGCCACTTCGGCCAGAAGACCGGCGAGGGTTACTACATCTACGAGAAGGGCAAGCGCGGCGGCACGCCGAACCCGGAAGTCACCCGCCTGATCGAGGAAGAGCAGAAGGAGCGCGGCATCACCCCGCGCGACTTCACCGATGCCGAGATCGTGCGCCGCTACATGTGCGCCATGGTCAACGAGGCCGCCAAGGTGCTGGAAGAGGGCATCGCCAAACGCCCGCTCGACGTGGATATGACGCTGCTCTTCGGCTACGGTTTCCCGCGCTACTGGGGCGGCCCGATGAAATGGGCCGACATTCAAGGACTGCCCAACGTGCTCTCGGCGATCGAAGGTTTCGCCGAACAGGACCCGTGGTTCTGGAAACCCGCGCCGCTGCTGGCCGAACTGGTCAAAACCAACCGAAACTTTGATGATCTGAACAAGGAAGCTGCCAAATGAAACAGGCCGTTATCGTCTCCGCCGCCCGCACCGGGTTGGCCAAATCCTTCCGCGGGTCATTCAACATGACCCACGGTGCCACCATGGGCGGCCATGTGGTCGCCGAGGCCGTGAAACGGTCGGGCGTTGAGCCTTCGACCATCGAGGACGTGATGATCGGCTGCGGCTACCCCGAAGGGGCCACCGGCTCGAACATCGCGCGTCAGATCGCCCTGCGCGCGGGCCTGCCGGTCACCGCCTCGGGCGTGACCGTGAACCGCTTCTGCTCATCCGGCTTGCAGACCGTCGCCATGGCCGCCAATGCCATCTGCATGGAGGGCGCAGGCCCGATGGTCGCGGGCGGGGTCGAGAGCATTTCGCTCATCCAGCCGCATGTGAAATCGGTCAAGGAGCCTTGGCTGGAAGAGCACAAGCCCGAGGTCTACATGGCGATGATCGACACCGCCGACATCGTGGCCAAACGCTACAACATCAGCCGCGAGGATCAGGACGCCTACGGTCTGCGCAGCCAGCAGCTCATCGCCAAGGCGCAGGAGGCCGGTCTCTTCGACGACGAGATCGTGCCGATGCAGACCACCATGGGCGTGCAGGACAAGGAAACCAAGGAGATCTCCACCCGCGAGGTCACCGTGGACCGCGATGAATGCAACCGCCCCAATACCACGATGGAGGGGCTTGCGGGCCTCACGCCGGTGCGCGGCGAGGGGGCCTTCATCACCGCCGGTAACGCCAGCCAGTTGTCGGACGGTGCCGCAGCACTGGTGCTGATGGACAGCAAGCAAGCCGAGCAGCAGGGCCTTCAGGCCATGGGCGCCTTCCGCGGCTTCGCCGTCGCGGGCTGCGAGCCCGATGAGATGGGCATCGGCCCGGTCTTCGCCGTGCCGCGCCTGCTGGAGCGTCATGGGCTGACCGTCGATGACATCGACATCTGGGAGCTGAACGAAGCCTTTGCCAGTCAGGCACTCTATTGCCGCGACCGTTTGGGCATCGACCCCGATAAGTGCAACGTGAACGGCGGCTCGATCGCCATCGGCCATCCCTTCGGCATGACCGGGGCGCGGATGACCGGCCACATCCTGCGCGAAGGCCACCGCCGCGGCGCGAAACTGGGCGTCGTGACGATGTGCATCGGCGGCGGCATGGGGGCGGCTGGCCTCTTCGAAATCTACTAAAGGGGGCCGACATGGACCTGAGCTATACAGACGAAGAACGCGCCTTCCGCGAGGAGGTGCGTCAATTCCTCGCCGAGAAACTGCCGAAAGAGCTTTCCGAGAAGGTGCGCCGCGGGCAGGAACTGACGAAGGACGACCATGAGCGCTGGCACGCGATCCTGAACGAACAGGGCTGGCTTGCGACCAACTGGCCCAAGGAGTTCGGCGGGGCGGCGTGGAACGCCGTGCAGCGCCACATCTTCGAGGAAGAAGCCGCCGCCCACCACGCGCCGCGCATCGTGCCCTTCGGCCTGTCGATGCTGGCGCCAGTGCTGCAGAAGTTCGGCTCGAAAGAGCAGCAGGACTACTGGCTGCCGCGCATCCTTTCGGGTGAAGACTGGTGGTGTCAGGGCTATTCCGAGCCGGGCGCAGGCTCCGACCTCGCCTCGCTGAAGACCACCGCGGTGAAGGACGGCGATCATTACATCGTCAACGGTCAGAAGACATGGACCACGCTGGGCCAGCACGCCAACATGATCTTCTGCCTCGTGCGGACGAACAAGGAGGTGAAGCAGCAAGAGGGCATCTCCTTCCTGCTGATCGACATGGACACGCCGGGCATCACCGTGCGCCCGATCATTCTGCTGGATGGCGGCGCCGAGGTGAACGAGGTCTTCTTCGACAACGTGAAAGTGCCCGCCGAGAACCTCGTCGGCGAAGAGAACAAGGGCTGGACCTACGCCAAGTACCTGCTGACCCATGAGCGCACCAACATCGCGGGCGTGGGCTTCTCTCAGGCCGGTCTGCAGGCCGTCAAACGCATCGCCAAATCCGAGATGGCCGGGGGCCGTCCGTTGATCGAGAACCCGCATTTCGCCGCCCGCGTGGCACAGGCCGAGATCGACCTGATGGCGATGGCCACGACCAACTTGCGCATCATCTCGAAAGCCGCTGCAGGGCAGGCGCCGGGCGTGGAAAGCTCCATGCTGAAGGTCAAAGGCACGATCATTCGGCAGGAGATCAACGATCTGGCCCGCCGCGCCGCCGGGGTCTACGCCATGCCCTTTGCCTCGGAAGCGGTGGCAGGCAGCAACGACGCGCTGCCCGACCCGCATGAGGCCGGCCCCGTGGCCGCGCAATATTTCAACAACCGCAAGCTGTCGATCTTCGGCGGCTCAAACGAGATCCAGCGCCAGATCATCGCCAAGACCATGCTGGGAGGTGGCAAATGAATTTCGACCTGACCGAAGAACGCCAGATGCTGCAGGACAGCCTGCGGCGCTTCCTGCGCGACAAATACGACACCGAGACCCGCAACCGCATCCTTGAAAGCGAGACCGGCTATTCGACCGAGATCTGGGAAGGTCTGGCTGAACTGGGCGTGATCGGCGCGCTCTTCACAGAAGAGCAGGGCGGTTTCGGCGGCGCGGGTTTCGACCTTGCCGTGGTCTTCGAAGAACTGGGCCGCGCCGGGGTGGTTGAGCCGCTTCTGGACAGTGCCGTGCTGGCCGGGGGGCTGATCGCCGACCTTGGGACCGAAGAACAGCAGGAGCATATCGAGCAACTGATCGGCGGCGCGCGGCAACTCGCCTTCGCCCATGGCGAACCGGGCAGCCGCTATGACCTCGAGCGCGTCACCACTTCGGCCACGCAAAACGGCGACCAGATCGTGCTCAGCGGTCGCAAGGCCGTGGTGGCGAATGCCGAGGCCGCCGACATACTCGTCGTCTCCGCCCGCGAAAGCGGTGAGGCGGAGGGCCGCGACGGCATCTCGCTCTTCCTCGTGCCCGCCGATGCCAAGGGGCTCTCGGTGACCGGCTATGCGTTGCTTGCAGGTGGCCGCGCCGCCGAGGTAACGCTGGATGACGTGACCCTGCCGGAAAGCGCCCGTCTGGGCGCGGCGGGCAAGGCATTTGACGCCATCGAGACACGCACCGCCAAGGCCACCGCCGCGCTCTGCGCCGAAACGCTGGGCGCGATGGAGACCGCCTGCGACCTCACTCGCGAGTACCTCGGCACCCGCAAGCAGTTCGGCCGCCCCATCGGCAGCTTCCAAGCGCTGGCGCATCGCATGGCGGACCTGCTCATCGACCTCGAACAGGCGCGCTCGGCCGTGATCAACGCGGCGGGCCATCTGGAGGACGATCGCGCCAGCCGCGAGCGTCACGTCTCGGCGGCGAAGAACCTGATGGGCCGCGTTGGCCGTCTGGTCTCGGAGGACACGATCCAGATGCATGGCGGCATCGCCATGACGCAAGAGTACGAACTGGCGCATATCGCCAAGCGCATCACCATGGCGGACCACCGCTTTGGCGATGTTGACCATCATCTGGAGCGGTTCATTGCACTATCCGCCGCATAATGCACCGACCAGCGGGGTTCAGCAGCTGATCGGGTTTACCCCCGACCTGTCGAACCCCGATGGCAGCACCCGCGTGACGCTTGATCTCGGCCCGCAGCACCTCAATGTCTCGGGCGTGCTGCACGGCGGGCTGCATACGCTGATGCTTGACGTTGCTGCCGGTTTCGCCTGCGCGCGGCACTGCGCGATGAGCGGACCTTTCGTGCCGATGCTGACGCTCTCGCTGACCACCGATTACATCGGCGCGGTCCGCGAAGGGCAGGTCATCGCCACGGGGCGCGTCACCGGCGGGGGCTTCAAGATTCTCTACGCCGAGGCACAGCTTCACGATGCCGAAGGCCGCCTGCTGTCGCGCGCCACCGGCGTATTCAAGAGGGCCAAGACATGAGCGCAAGGATCGAGGACCGCGGCGACCGGCTGATCGTCTGGAACGGTAACGCCGAGAAACGCGGCGCGCTGACGCCCGCGCTCTACGACGCCATCGCCGAGGCGATGCGACTGGCCGAGGAGCCGCGCATTCGCACGGTGATCCTGACCTCCGAGGGGCGGTTCTTCTGCGCCGGGGGCGACCTCAACGTGCTGATCGAACGCCGTAAGCTGACCGAAGAGGTCCGCCGCGAGCGGGTCGATGCGCTGCATGATCTGGTGCGGTCGATCCGCGCCTGCCCGGTGCCTGTCATTGCCGCCGTCGAAGGTGGTGCCGCGGGCGCGGGCCTGTCACTGGCGCTGGCCTGCGACATGATCGTGGCCTGCGAGGACGCGCAGTTCACCGCCGCCTACGTCAAGGCCGGGCTTGTGCCCGATGCGGGGCTGACGGCGTCACTCGCACGGCTCCTGCCGCGCCCCTTGGCGATGGAGATGTGCCTGCTGGGCCGCCCGGTCATGGCCATGCGCTTTGCCGAACTGGGCGCGGTGAACCGCATCTGCCCGAACGGTCGCGCGCTCGACGAGGCGCTGATGCTGGCCGACACGCTGGCCGCGGGTCCGCGCGCGGCGCAAGGCACGATCCGGGCCTTGGTCGGGCAGGCCTATGAGACCGACGTGGCCGCGCAGCTCGACGCCGAGCGCAACGCCATGGCCCGCGCCGCAGGCGGCGACGAGGCCGCCGAGGGCATCGCGGCCTTTTTGGAGAAACGAAAGCCCCGGTTCTAGCCGGGCGGCGGCTGCCGGAGGAGGGGGCCGCTATTAGGCAGGAGGAGACACCCATGAATGCCAGGGTACAGGATTTTCTAGCTGAGCAATTGGCGACCCGCCCAGAGGCACCAGCGCTGAGCGACGCCAGCGGTGCGGCTTGGAGCTTTGCCGATCTGGACCGCGCGCGTCGGGCTTTGGCGGCGGAATTGCGGGCCGCGGGGGTGCAGGCGGGCGACCGCGTGCTGTTGATGGTGGAAAACTGCGTTTCCGCCGTGGCCGGGCTCTATGCCGCGTGGGAGTTGGACGCCGTGGCGATCCCCGTCAACGCCCGCCAGAGCGAGGCCGAGGTGAAACGCATTCTCGACCACGCCACCCCGGCGGCGGTGCTGCTGACCTGCGAAGTCTCGCCCGAGGCGGCGGCCCATGCAGCGCGGCTGGACGCACGCGAGATTGCGGGCGATTTCGGCAGCTTGCATCTGGCCACGCCACAGCCCAGCAGCCCGGATGCCGATCTGCATGACGTGGCGGTGCTGCTTTATACCACCGGCACCACGGGCGATCCCAAGGGCGTGATGCTGACCCATTCCAACCTGCGCTTCGGGGCGCGGGCCTCGGCCGATCTGCGTCAGATGGTGCCGGGGGATGTGGTCTATGGCGTCTTGCCGATGACCCATGTCTTTGGCCTCGTCTCGGTCCTGATGGCCGCCGTGAGCGCGGGCGCGAAGGTGCGGCAGGAGAGCCGCTTTTCCGCCGCGAAACTCCATGCCGCGACCCATGAGGATGTCACGATCCTGCCTGCGGTGCCGCAGATGCATGCGCTGGTCATGCAATACTCGCGCGAGCGCGGCATGCCGAAACTGGAAAGCCCGACCCTACGCTATGTCTCCTCCGGCGGTGCACCGCTTGATCCTGCGTGGAAGCGCAAGGCTGAGGCTTTCTACGAACTGCCCCTGCAAAACGGTTTCGGCATGACCGAGACCTGCTCGGGCGCCTCGGCCACGACCAATGCGCTTGGCTCCCCCGATACCTCCGTCGGGCCGGTGACGCCGGGCACCGAGTGCAAGATCGACGACCAAGCCCCCGGCGGCAATGGCGCGGGCGAGGGCGAGGTGCTGGTGCGCGGCCCGCATGTGATGAAGGGCTATTACCGCAACCCGACTGAGACCGACAAAGCCATCGACGCCGAGGGCTGGCTACACACCGGCGATCTGGGCAAGCTCGATAAGGAGGGGCGGCTGCACATCCTCGGACGTTCAAAAGAGCTGATCATCCATGGCGGTTTCAACGTCTATCCGCCTGAGGTGGAGGCCGCGTTGAACGATCACCCGCGCGTGGTGCAATCGGCGGTGGTCGGACGGCGGCGCGAGGGCGACGAAGAGGTGTTGGCCTTCGTGCAGGTGGCACCGGGGGACGAGGTCACGGCAGAGGAGTTGCGTGGTTTCGTCAAGGAACGGCTCACGGGCTACAAACGCCCGTCGCAGATCATCGTGGCGACCGATTTGCCCGCAGCACCCACGGGCAAGATTCTGAAGCACCGCTTGCTGACAGCCTTTGCCGATCAACTGGCGTGACAGGGCGGGGCGCAGAAGCGCCCCGCATCTCTATCAGACGTAGGTGCCTTCGGCAGCGGCGCGGATCGCGCGGATGTTCTCGCCGTAGGGTGCCGGATCGCTGACCGAGCCGCCCTTGAAGACGGCGGAACCCGCCACCAGCACATCGGCCCCGGCCTGCGCCACCAGCGGCGCGGTCTTGGGATCGACGCCGCCGTCGATCTCGATATGTACGGGCCGGTCGCCGATCATCGTGCGCAACTCGCGGATCTTGGCGGTCATGTCGATGAACTTCTGCCCGCCGAAACCGGGGTTCACGGTCATCACGCAGACCAGATCGACCATGTCGAGGATCTCGGCCACGGCGCTTGCCGGCGTGCCGGGGTTCAGCGCCACGCCCGCCTTGGCACCCGCGCCGCGGATCGCTTGCAGGGTGCGGTGGATATGGGGCGTGGCCTCCACATGGGCGGTGATGAAATCGGCGCCCGCCTTGGCGAAGGCTTCGATATAGGGATCGACCGGGGCGATCATCAGATGCACGTCCATCACGCCCTTGATATGGGGCCGGATCGCCGCGCAGGTGGCGGGGCCGAAGGTGATGTTGGGCACGAAATGCCCGTCCATCACATCCACATGCACCCAGTCGGCGCCTTGGGCTTCGATGGCTTCGCATTCGGCGCCGAAATTGGCGAAATCGGCGGCGAGGATGGAGGGGGCGATCTTGATCGAACGGTCGAAAGTCATGGGGGCAAGCCTTTGTTACGAGGGTTGGCCCCTCATAACGGCTGACCGCCCCCGGGGAAAGAGGGCTAGAGGTCGAGCTCCAGCACCCCGCCGGGCTGTGTTGCACGGGACTGGCAGAGGATGATCGCCCCCTCACGCTGCTTGGCGGAAAGCACGAAGTCGCGGTGCTCCACCTCGCCGCCGCGCAACCCGCATTTGCAGACCCCGCAGATGCCGTCGGAGCATTTCAGGTCCACCGGCACCCCCGCCGCGATAAGCGCCTCGGCGGCGGTTTCCTCGGGCCCCACCTCGATCTCGCGGCCCGAGGTGAGCTTTAGCGTGAAGGGGTGGTTTTCGTAATCCGGCACCTCGGGGGTCGAGAAATATTCCAGATGCCGGGCGTCCTCCGGGATGCCGGCGTCTTCGGCGGCACCCAGTACGGCCTGCATAAAGGGCTCGGCCCCGCAGGTATAGACATGGGTGCCTTCGGGCGCGCGGGACATGATCGCGGGCAGGTCGGCGCGGGTGCCCTCGGCGGAGATATGCAGATGCACCCGGTCGGCCCATGGCATCGCGGCCAGTTCCTTGGCAAAGGCCGCGGCTTCGCGGGTCGAGGCAGAGTAGTGCAGATCGAAAGGCCGCCCGAGCGCATGCAGACGATGCGCGAAGGCGATCATCGGCGTGATGCCGATGCCGCCACCCATCAGCAGGCTGTGGGGGGCGTCCTCGATAAGTTTGAAATGGTTCACCGGCTTGCCGACGAAGATGCGCCGCCCTTTGGAGAACACCCGGTGCAGCAGGGCCGAACCGCCGCGGCCTGCTTCCTCGCGCAGCACGGCGATGCGGTAACGGCTGCGGTCCTCGGGGTCGCCCAAAAGCGAATAGGGGCGCAGGTATTCCGGGGCCACCACCAGATCGAGATGCGCGCCTGCGGTCCATGCGGGCAGGTCATGCCCCTCGGGGTGGGCGATGTCGTAAAGTCGTGTGGTGGCGTTTAGCTCCTCCACCGCGGTGATCCGCAGGTCAAGCACCGGGGTATCGCTGCCGACTTTGTAGAGATGCAGGTGATCGGTCTCGCCCGCCGCCGTCTTGCGGCGGTGTTCATCGGCGCTGATCAGGGCGGCATGGGCCTTGATCCCGGCCTCGCGGTTCATCGGGTCGGGATAGGGCCAGGGGTGCGGGGCCAGCGGGGCGGGGTAGACGGCGAGGGTCTGGTCTTCAAACCTAAGGTCCAACTCCGGTTGCAGGTCGCGCGCGTTCACGGGTTGCGCGGGGGTATCGAACTGGCCCGAGGGCTTGCGCTCGATGTCCCACCACCATTTCTTCACCGGGTTCAGCCGGCCTTTGCCGACCTTGTCGTCGAGCTTGGCCAAGAGCGGTGCCGCGGCGGGAATGTTCGAGGCGGCCCAGCGGAAGGGCGCCTCGGCGAAGAGCCCTTCGAGGTTCCACGGGCAGGTCTTCATGCAGCGCCCGCACATGGCGCCGCCTTGGTTGGTGATCCGGTAGGTGGCACATTTCTGACTGTCGGATTTCCAAATCTCGTAGCCGTTGAACATCTTCTTCGGCCCGGCGGTGATCGCGCCGGAGGGGCATTCGCGGGCGCATTTGTTGCAGGCCTCGCAGAATTTCTGCAGCCCGAAGTCGATGGGCTTGTCGTGGGCGACAGGCAGGGTGGTGGTGACCACGCCAGATTTCAGACGCGGGCCGAGGAAGGGGTTCAGGATCACCTCACCGATGCGGCTGACCTCGCCCAAGCCCGCCAGCAGCAACAGCGGCGGTTGCAGCACGTCGCCGTCCATCACCGTATGCGCCTTTGCCGAATGGCCGAGGTTGCGCAGGTGCTGCGCCAGCACGCCGCCCAGCATCGAGAACCGCAGGTAGGCGCGCATGGATTGCGACACGGCGATCCAGTCATCGCCCGAAGACCCCTCCATCGTGTCGAAGCCCTGATCGATGATGAGGCTCAGCGCCTGATTATGCGGCGGGGTGATGGGGGTGCCGGTGGCGTCATGGCTGTACCATGTCCAGTCTGGGCAGGCCGACAAGCCCGCCGCGTCCGCGCCGAGGAAATAGCTCGCCGCCTTGAGGTTCGCGGCATTGCGGGCGGTATCCTCGACCTCAGGGGCGTCTTCGTTTACCGGCCCGTCCTGCAGCAGGATCAGCGCGCCCAGCAGGCGGCGTTGCGCGGCGGAGGGGGCGGATTTGATCACGTGATGCCCGCCCTTCATGGCGTTCTGCACCTTCGGCCCCATGTCGCCGAACTGGCCACGCGCGAAGAGGTCACCGCGTTTCGGCACGCGCGGGACGTTGGCGGCGTCGATGTAGGTCGTGGGCTCCTCGACCCGCTTCAACGTCTCGAAAGGATGCGGCCCCATGGCATAGTCGCGCCGGGCGTAAGGATCGACGTCGCGGGCGCTGACCCCGCCGTGGGTGCCCAACTGCCAATGCGGCCCCTTCAGCACCGACCACGGCTGCTCGGCCAGTGGGGCAAGCGGCATGTCGGGCGCGAGGGCCATGTCGGTCGTCACCACCGCAAGGCCGAAGCGCGGGCCGATCCATGGCGCTTGCAGGCTGCCGTCCTCCATCACCGCCAGCCCAGCCGCCACGGCCAGTTGGCCGAGGTTCACGTCGGAGGTGGTGGCCGAATGCACCTTGGCCGCGAAGCCCAACTGGCGGATGTATTCGGCGAGCACGGTGGCGTTCTCGGTCCCGCGCAGGCAGGCGCGCTCGGCTTGCGCGTCCATGATCCAGTCGCTGCCCGGCTCGCGCGCGCGCGGGTCGCGGGGGTAAGCGGTGAGGATCACCAGCGCATGACAGTGGCCGTCGATCGGGGTTTCCGGCGCATCCACGGCGTCGCGCAGGTTGGCCATAATGACATCGACGCCCGCCGCTAGCGTCTTGGTCTGGCGGCTGCGCAGACCTTCGGCCAATTGGGCGGTGCCTTGGCTGCGGCGCGGGTGGGGTAGCCGCGCCTCGCGCGGCAGGGCGCAGACGCCCATCATCGAGGCATCGTTGTAATAGCCAAAGGATTTCAGATGGTTGGCCCGCTCCTGCGGGCTGTCGGGGATCACCGCGCCCGCCCTGTTGACCGGCCCGTCGCGCAGCACGTCCATCATGGCCTGAAAGGGGGCCATGGCGTTGCAGATGCTCTGCGGCGTCTCGGGCCGCTCGAACCGCAGTTCCGGCTCGGGCGTCTTGGGCAGCCGGTCATGCGGTGCCTGCAACCGGCGCAGCCGTTCCAGCGGGAAGGGGCCGAGATGCATGGGGCGGGTCTTGGACGAAAAGAGCTTCATGGACAAATCGATGCCACGCTTTGGGATGATATGCTAGTCTTGGTTGTATTGGTAAACACCGCTCTCGCTTGACTTTTTGCGCAGCCGCCGACCATGCTGCGGCAAAATTGGAGGAGTAAGATCATGACCCTGTTCACCCGCCGTCAGGCCATCGCAACTTTGGGCGCCGCAACGGCTGTGGGGCTGGCGGCACCGGCACTGGCGCAGAACCGCAAGATCACCTTAGGCGCGCTGCGTTTCACCAGCCACGCGGGCAGCTTCGTCGGCTTTGAACGGGACTATTTCAAAGAGGCCGGTCTGGATGTCGAACTGCGCTTTTTCGAGGCCGCGCAGCCGATGGCTGTGGCGATTGCCAGCGGCGATGTGGACTATGCGATCACCGCGATTTCCGGCGGGCTGGTGTCGCTGGCGCAAAAGGGCGCGGTCAAGGTGATCGGCGGCGGCCTGCAAGAAGAGCAGGGCATCGACGGGCAAAAGTTCCTCGTCTCTGACGCGGCCTATCAGGCGGGCATCACCGCGCCGGGCATGTTGGACGGCAAGAGCTTTGGCATGACGCAGGCGGGGTCGTCTTTCCACTACATGGGATCCAAAATGGCCGCGGCCGAGGGGATCGACCTCAAGTTCAAGCCGCTGCAAAAGGTCGGTGCGGTGATCGGGGCGCTGAAGTCGGGCCAGATCGACGCATGGTCAATCGTGCCGCATATCGCCAAACCGCTGGCCGGGTCCGGTGCCGTGCATATCATCGGCGATGTGGCGACCTATCTGCCGGATTATCAGGTGACCACGGTCTTCACCTCGACCAAAAACGCCACGGATGAGCAGGAGATGACCAAGAATTTCCTTGCCGGTTATTCCAAAGGTGTCGCCGATTACAACGCGGCGATGATCGCCAAGGAAGGCGGCGATGGGGGCGTGGATGAGATGGTCGATCTGATCCATAAATATGTCTACACCGACCGCCCGCGCGACAAGGCCGCGCCTTCGATCATCAATGGCACCATGCGCCTGAACGAAGGGGCCAAGCTGAACGTCGCCTCGGTCCGCGATCAGTTGGAGTGGTTCCAATCCGAAGGGTTGGTCGATGCCGACATCACTTTGGAGACGCTGATCGACACCTCTTATGTCGAGACGGCGGGCAGCTAAACGCTCGCCCCTCTGGATGCTACGCTGTGCAAGGCGCGCTCCCCACTGGCGCGCCTTTTGCTTTCGGGCTTGCAAGGGGATTTCCGCCCCGCATGACTGGCAATGCCGCCGCGCCAAGATACCTATGATGCTGAGATGGGGCCAAGCCCCTGAGCAGAAAACGGGAATCGGCAGTGAGCGACGGCAGTTTTTTCGCCCTGAACGGCTATCATTTCGCATTGGGGGCCGTGGGGGCGGTGGTCATCCTTGCCCATTGGCTACCCCGCTTTTTCAGCCGTCGTGAGCCTGCGGCCTCGGGGCTGTTGATCCTTTTGGGCATGGGGGTCTTCGCCCTTGTCCCCGGCATGCCGACATTCCCCGACCCCCGCGCGATGCCCTTCCCATGGGAGGTCGTCTCGGAGCTTTGCGTGATCGTCGCGCTTTTCGCGACGGGGCTAAGGATCGACCGGCTTTCGGATTGGTCCCGCTGGGGGCCGACGGCGCGGTTGCTGGCGCTGACCATGCCGTTGACGATCCTGTCGGTCGCGCTGATGGGCTGGGCCTTTGCGGGGATGACCGCGGCGGGCGCGATCCTCTTGGGGGCGGTGATGGCGCCCACTGATCCGGTTCTGGCCGCCGATGTTCAGGTCGGCCCGCCGCATGAGGGCGGCGAGCATCCGGTGCGGTTCGCGCTGACCACCGAGGCGGCACTCAATGACGGCTTGGCCTTTCCTTTCGTCTACCTCGGCATTCTGGTCGCCGCTGAGGGGTTGGCCCCGGCGTCTTGGGGCGTGGAATGGCTGGCGCGGGACGTCTTTTGGCGCATCGCCGTGGGGGCCGCCATGGGGGCTGCGGGGGGCTGGGCCTTGGGGCAGGTTCTCTTCGCGGTGCCGCGCAATGCAGTACTGGCCGAAACCTCCTCGGGCGTGGTGGCCTTGGCGGGGGTGCTGTTGTGCTATGGCACCACCGAATTGGCCGAGGGCTATGGCTTTATCGCCGTGGCAATGGCCGGTCTGGTGATCCGGCGGGTCGAGGCGGATCACGCATTCCACCGCCGTTTGCATGACTTCACCACCGCTGTCGAACACGCGCTGACGGCGCTTTTGCTGGTGGCGATCGGCGCGGTGCTACCTGCATTGCTGAGCGATCTGACCCTTGCAGGCGCGGTGATCGTGCTGGCGCTGATCTTTGTCGTGCGCCCCTTGGCTGGGTGGCTGTCGCTTATGGGCACGCCGCTTGAGACGCGCCCCCGCTGGGTTATCGCGCTCTATGGGATACGGGGGATCGGGTCGATCTATTACCTTGCCTATGCGGCGGGGAAGGTTGAGTTTCTGGACGAGGAGCCGCTTTGGGCCATGGTGGGCTTTGCAATCCTTCTGTCGACCTTGGTGCATGGGTTTACCGCCGGGATCGCGGTGGACGGGCTGCGCGGCAAGGGGGAGCCGCCCTCCTAACCGACCCCGCGGTGCAAGGCGGTCGCGCCCGCTTGCGGATCGCACATTGCGCGCGGTGCGTTTTTGCTGAAAAAGGGCGGCATGGACCTCAAGCTTTCCTCCGTCAGCCATTACTATGGCGATACCCAAGTGCTGCGTGACATCACGCTCGACATTCCTTCCGGCCAGATCGTCTGCATCGTCGGCCCTTCGGGCTGTGGCAAGTCCACCCTGCTGCGGATGCTGGGCGGGTTGGAACGCCCCAGCGAAGGCCGTGTGCTGCAAATGGGCGATGCGCCCGAGGGGTGCCTGAACCCGCTGACCTACATCTTTCAGGATTTCGCCCTGCTGCCTTGGCGCAGCGTGCGCGGCAATGTGGCGCTGGTGCTGGAGGGGCATGGGCTGGGCAAGGCGCAGCGCGAGGCAATCATCGCCGATGTCTTGGCGCGGACCAAGTTGACCGATTTCGCCGATGCGCTGCCCAAGCAGTTGTCGGGCGGGATGAAGCAGCGGGTGGCGATTGCCCGGGCGCTGGCGGTGAACCCCGCCGTGATGCTGATGGATGAGCCGCTGAGCGCGCTTGATAGCCAGACCCGCGAATTGCTGATGGATGACCTTGTAGCGCTCTGGACGCGGCAGCCTTTCACGGCGGTCTATGTGACCCACAACCTCGCCGAGGCCGTGCGGCTGGGGCATAAGATCGTCGTCCTGTCGCGCCGTCCGGGTGAGCTGCGTGAGGTGGTGGAGTTGGACATGCCACTGGCCGAGCGGCGCCACGGCGACCCGGGTTTGGAGGCGCAGCAGCAGCACCTTTGGGGCTTGATGCGTGATGAGGCCGCGGCGGCGGATGCGGAGTTGATCGATGGCTGAAATGACGGATGTGAATGCCCGCGAGGTCACTTTTCGCGGCGGTGGCTTCCAGCCCGGCACGCGGCGCGGCGTGGGGCTTGCGGTTTTCGTGGTGCTGATCCTGCTGGCGGAATGGGGCACGCGCAGCGGTTTCATCTCCCCCCTGACCCTGCCGCGGCCCAGCGATGTCTTGCTGACCTTTCAAGAGCTTTACCAGTCGGGGATGCTGTTCAAACACCTCAGCCCCTCGCTGACCCGTTTGGCGGTGGGCGCGCTGATCGGTGCCTCATTGGGCATCGGCATTGGCGTGTTGATCGGGTTGTTCTCTTTGGTCCGCGCCGGGTTGGTGCCGCTGGTGGCCGCGATTTTTCCGATCCCCAAGATCGCGCTGTTGCCGCTTTTCGTCATCTGGTTCGGCATTGATGAGGCCAGCAAATACGCGCTGATCGCCTTTGGCACCTTCACGCCCACGGTGGTGGCGACCTATGCGGCGGTGGACAATGTGGACCGGGTGCTGATCCGCATGGGACAGAGTTTCGGGCTTGGCTGGTGGTCGATCGTGTCCAAGATCGTGGTGCCCGGTGCGATGCCGGGGATCCTTTCGGGACTGCGGATTTCGCTGACGATCGCGATTATCCTGCTGGTGGCGGCAGAGATGCTGGGCGCGGAATATGGGATTGGGGCGTATATCCTGCAGGCGGGGAGTCTTTATGACTTGGAGCGGCTGTTTGCGGGCGTGGTGATCTTGTCGCTACTGGGGGTGGCGGTGTCTGCGGCTGTGGCGGCGGTGGAGCGGCGCGTGTTGAGCTGGCGGGTATAACACAAGGGCCAGCGCCTGCCCGCGGGTCGGCGATCCAAACGGCGGTTCATGCCGCTTTATGGCTCAACCGTGATAAGACCTCGCCAGGGCGGGCCTAGCCTCACCAAATCGCCTACCCGTCCGGGCGGGCAGGCGATGGCCCGGCGCCTGCGGCTTGATTCCGGTCTTGGGGTGGTAGTCAATACCGGGGGAGGGCCGGGCGCCAAACACTCAGTTCCGGGCCGGGGTGGTAAGAGCGCATCATTTGCGTATCAATAGCGCCAACCGCCCTCACCAACGGACTCCACCATGACCGAACACACCACCACCCACGCCGCCGACGAAGACGCCCGCAACCGCGACATCAAGATCTACGTCAATGGCGACATCGTGCACCGCGACGCAGCCAAAGTCTCGGTCTATGACGCGGGCTTCATGCTGGGCGATGGCATTTGGGAAGGCATGCGCCTCTACAACGGCACATGGGCCTTCTTCGATGAGCATATGGACCGCTTCTTCAACTCCTGCAAAGCGATCTCGCTCGATGTGGGGATGGACAAGGCCGGCATCGCCGACGCCCTGCGCCGCACGGCGGAGGCGAACGACATGCATGATGACGTGCACTGCCGCCTGATGCTGACCCGCGGGATCAAGGACAAACCCTTCCAGCACCCGTCGCTCAGCACCACCGGGCCGACGCTGGTGATTATCATGGAGCATTCCAAACCCGTCGACCGGCTGCAGTCCAAGGGCATCCGTCTGGCCTCGGTCCCGCAGGTGCGCGGCCTGCCGCACAGCCAAGACCCGAAGCTCAACAGTCATTCCAAGCTCAACTGCATCATCGCCTGCCTGCAGGCCGAGGAAGCGGGCGCGGATGAGGCGCTGATGCTCGACCCGCATGGTTTCGTGAACACCACCAATGCCTGTAACTTCTTCATCGTGCGCCGGGGCGAGGTTTGGACCTCCACGGGCGACTACTGCATGAACGGCGTGACGCGGCAAAAGGTCATCGACCTCTGCCACGCGAATGGCATCCCGATGAAGGAAAAGAACTTCTCGCTCTACGAGGCTTACGGCGCGGATGAGGCTTTCCTCACCGGCACCTTTGGTGCGCAAACCCCGGTGGCCGAGATTGACGGCAAACCTATCGGCACGGGCGAGCGCCCTGTCACCAAACGCATCCAAGCGCTGTACAAAGAGCTGATCAAACAGCACACGGCCTGAACGCCGCGAGGGTGCCCGCCCCCGCAAAGGGGCGGGCGGCATCTTAGGAGACCATGCGCTTGAGCGCGGGCACGCGGCGCAGCAGGAGCCAATCCAGCAGCCCTACGGCCAGCAGAGTGACCCCCGCCATGGGAAAGGCCAGCGCCACGGCCAGACCGACCACAACCGCGCCTTTCCACAGCGTCATATTGCGCGGCGCGGGCGGGGCAGAGAGCCAACCGGCAGGATTTGCCGGGCGGCGTTTCCACCACATCACCACGCCGGAGACGCAAAGAAAGATCACCGACAGGCAAAACAGCGTATTGGCCAAAACGCTCGGCCAACCCAGGGTGCCCATATGCAGCGCGATGCCCACGGCCATCGCCTTGCCTGCCAGCGAATAATCCTCATAGCGCACATCGGCGAGGATCTTGCCCGTGTGCCGGTCGATATGCACCGTCCGGTCGCTGGTGGGGTCTTCGGCATCGGTGTTCATCGAATCCCGGCTCAGCGTCCAAACCCCGTCCTCGCCGCGCGGCAGGTTCATCTGATAGCGCGCGTCAAAGCCGATCTGACGGGCCAGCGCGTCAATGGTGTCGAGCGTGGCGGGCGTGCCTTCGGTCAGTCCTGCGACACCGGCATCGCTGCCCGAGGCGGGCATCGGGGTCTGCTCCAACGCCCAAGGCACCTCCTTAGGCCCGTGGTTCATACTGGCGTGGATGTCATCCGACAGCGGGGCCTCCCATTTCTCCGCCGGGAACTGGCTCCAAGCCTGCACCATTTTCTCGCCCCAGATACCGGCCCACGACAGCCCGGAGATCAGGAAGAAGAACAGCACGACCGACACCCAAAGCCCGATTGCCCCGTGCAGGGATTTCCACAAGGCCCGCCCACGGCCCAGTCGCGGCAGCAGTGCCGCGCGCCAGCCCGTCCCGCGTGGCCACCAGAGGTAGAGCCCCGTCGCGATCAGCACCATGCCGAGCGATGCCGCGATCTCGATCATGCGGTCGCCGGTGACACCCAGCAGCAGGCTGCCGTGGATGTTGTCGGCCATATCGTACCAGCCGCTGCGGCGTGGGAAGCTGGCGAGCACTTCGGCGGTATAGGGATCGACGGCGACCATGGTCGCTACGTCATGCGCGTCCACCCGAAAGATCGCGGCCAGATCATCGGCGCGGGGGGCGACATATTGCACAAGGGTGCCGCCTTCGATGCTGACCTGTGCGGCGGCGGCCTGATCGGAGAGGGCGAGGGGCGCGTCTTGGGGGGTGACGGCAATCCGCTCTCCGTCCCGCCCCCCGATGAAGGCGATCCAGAGCATCACAAGCCCCGTTAGGGCGAGCATGATGAAAAAGGGGATGACATAGACCCCGGCATAGAAATGCCAGCGCCAAGCGGCGCGGTAAAAGCTGTTCGCACGTTGCGTGTTGTCGTTTTGCAGGGCTGCCGCGCCTGCAGGATCGATGGAAACCATGTGTTTGGTCCTCTGACTGAATTGATATGTGGTTTGGAGGTCAGAGAACCCGTGGCGGCGCCCTTGCGCGTTTGACAGAGGCACGGCGCGGTTTGGGCTGTGTGGCTGGGGCAGGGGGCAGCGGTGGCGCCGGGTGAAAGGTGACGGCCAAGGGCTGTACCGCCAGCCCCCTGCGTAGGGCCGCGAGGGAGTGCTGGTTCCAGTCGCAGGGCTTGTGCTCGGGCTGCACCGGTTCGCCATCCGGCCCGATGGTCACCGTCTCCACCCCGTAGCCCGTGCACAGCACCATGGTCAGCGCGCCTTGCTGGCGCTCTGGCATGGTTCCGGGCGCGAGCGCCGAGAACGCCCCAAACAACAACACCACCGCCCAGAGGCAGAGGTGTTGAAGCGGGCCGGTCAACGCCTTGCGGCGCATCCTGCGATGGGCTGGGGCTTAGTGTTTATGCTCGTGCGAGGAGTGATCCATGCCGCCCGCGTCATGCCCGCGGCGGCTTTCGACATTGAACGTCACATCCAAGGTCCCGGCCTTTTCAAAGGTCAGGGTGGCGGGGATTTTCTCGCCTTCCTCAAAAGGGTCACCGTCGAGACCCATGAACATCACATGCAGCCCCCCGGGCTTGAGGGTGACGGTTTCGCCCGCGGGCAGGTCGATGAAGTCCACATGCGACATGCGCGCGACGCCCATGTCATCGGTGGTCGTCTCATGGAGAGAGACTTCGTCAAAGCCCTCAGCGCTGATGCTGACAAGACGGTCGGCAGTGTCGCCGCCATTGGTGATCGTCAGATAGCCGCCGCCCACGCGGGCGGTTTTCGGGGTCTCATAAGCCATCGGGTGATCGACGGTCAAAGCGCCTGCGGTGTACTCATGCGCGGCGGCGGGCAGGGCGAGGAGGGCAGCCAAAGCTGCGGTATAGAAAGATTTCATTGTCATGTTCCATTGTCTGAGATGTGCAAAAAAAGGAGGTGGCTCAGACGAAGGGAGGCCCCCGGACAGGCGGTGGCGCCCCGGCGGGGCTGCGTGGTGCGCCCAAGGCGCGGGTCAGGCGGGGCGTGGCAAAGTGCGGCGCCGCGCGCGGCAGCAAGACATCCGCCGGGCTGGGCAAGATCAGCGCATTGACGATGCGGCAGGCTTCGCAATCCAAAGCCGCATGGTTCTGCCCTTCGACCGGCCCGTCGCAAAGATCGCTCAACGTGCCGCCCGCTTGGATAAAGGCGATGAACGCCGGATCCTGCTGCACCTGCGCGGTCGCCCGATGGGCGAAAGGCAAGCTGGCAAGGGCCAGCAGCAGCAAGAGGGTCAGGCTGACCCGAAGCGAGGATATGCGCGAAACGGCGGACATACGCCCTGATACCCCGGCTGTCGCGGCAAGGCTATAGGGCGCTTTGATCTGCGACGCGATGTCGTAGGCCGGGCGCTGTGTGTGTGGGGGGGGGGCTATCGGGGGAGAGTGTTGGCTGGGATGGTAGGATTCGAACCTACGGTACACTGTACCAAAAACAGTTGCCTTACCACTTGGCTACATCCCAACACAGGGCGCTAACTAAAGTTCTCTGGCCCGGGGTGCAAGACCCGTTTTAAAGAAATTAGCCTATTCTTCGGCGGCATCAACAGAGAGCAGGTCTTTGCTGGGCAATTCGGCACGTTCCTGCGCGACGATGCGGGTCAATTCCCGCTCGGTTTGGGGCTCGACGGGCTGAACAGCGGCGGGATTCGTGGGTGCGGCTGCCGTTTGCGGCGAATCGATGGGCGCGTCGGAGGGCGATTCGCTTTGAGAGATCAGCTGATAGGCTGGTGGCCCCGCGGTGAGGCCCGCCGCATCGAAAGCTGAGAGGGTCAGGCGAATCGCTTCGCTGCGGGCGGCGAGCAGATCGGTGCTTTCTTGATTGATCCAAGCGGCGAATTGCATGTTGATCCAGTGATCGGCGACCTCGTCCACCCAAGCGGCGGCTTCGGGGCTGGACAGAACGAAGGGCAAACCGTTCAGCACCTCCAGCGCCAAATCACGCGCGCGGGCCAGATCGGCGTCGCTGGCGACCGAGAGGGTAAAGATGAACCGCCGCTCAGCGTTGCGTGAATAGTTGGTGATCCGGCTTTTAAAAACGGTGGCATTGGGGATGCGCAGGTGGTTGCCGTCAAAGGTCAGCAGGATCGTGGCACGGCTCGTCAGGCGGATCACCTTGCCGGTGTCGCCGTCGATCTCGACCGTGTCGTTAGGGCGAAAGGGCTGGCGGATCGACAGCATAATAGAGGCGATGAAATTCTCGACCGTGTCGCGCACCGCGAAACCGATGGCGAGGCCGACGATCCCCGCCGCGCCAAGGATGCCCGAGAGCAGCGCCGTGGCGCCGAGGATATCCAGCGCCACCACCAGTGCGGCGATGACAAAGGCCAGCCGGATGATCTGGCGGTAAATGTCAGCGATGAACGCGTTGGGGGCGAGCCGATCCCACGGGTTGCGCAGCCGCGCCAGCGCCAGCCCGGCGACGACGATCAGGCCAAAGACCCCAAGCGCCACCAAGGCCAGCGGGAGGAAGGCCACGGCCTGCGCCATCCGGTCGCGAAAACGCGCCACGGCGGGGTTAAGGCGCTCGGCCACATCGGTGCTTTCGCGCACCTCGTTGCGGATCGCCACCACCCCTTCGACACGGCCCGCCAAATCGTTCAGCCGCGCGGCGCTGGCGGTGTCGAGCGTGGTGCCGGTCAGCGTGACGATGCCGGAGGCGACAGAGACGCGGACCTTCTCGAACCCCTCAAGCTCGCGCAGGATGGCGCGGATGCGCTTGGCGATGGCGGCGTCCTCCGTGGCGTCGCCTTCGACGGCGATGGTGCCCTCGGGCTGGTCGCTGGTCTGCGCAAAGGCCGGGGTGAGGGGCAGCGCGCAGCTCAGCAGCAGGCAGAGGAACAGGCGGGGCAGGGCGGCGGTGAGGCGCATGGGGGAACTCCGTCAGCGGGATGGGCCACCGCCCCCGGGCGAGGGGGGCGGTGGCTTGGCCAATTAGCGCGTTACCCCTGACAATCGAGCAGCACCGCCCCGCTGCGCTGTCCGGCCTCGACCAACTCATGGGCGCGGGCGGCCTCAGAAAGCGGCAGGACCGTGTCGACGGGGCAGCGCAGGGCGCCGTCCTCCAACGCGTGGTGCAACCGGTTGATTGCCTGTTCGCGCGGGCCTGCGGGCAGCAGGTAGATCAAGATGATGTCGATGGTGACCGCTTTGAACAGCAGCGGATAGAAGGGCAGCACCGGCGACATTTCCGCCGCCGAGCCATAGGCGGCGATGCGGCCATTGGGCGCGATGACCTCGGTGTCGGTGGTGATGTTCAGGCCGAACTCCGTCTCGACGATGGTGTCGACCGGCTTGCCGCCATTGGCATCGAGCACGGCGGCGGCGAGATCGGGGTCGGCGTAGTTGAACACGGCATCGGCGCCTGCATCGCGCAGCAGATCGTTGTCGCGGGGGCTACAGGTGGCGATCACCTTGGCCCCGCCCCATTTGGCCAGTTGCACGGCAAGATAGCCCACCGTGCCTGCCCCGCCTTGGATCAGCACGGTTTCCCCGGCCACCCCGCCGCCGCCAAAGACGGCGTGGCAGGCGGTCAGCCCCGGAATGCCAAGCTGCGCGCCGACCTCGGACGAGACGCCATCGGGCAGGGGCACGGCTTGATGCGCGGGCAGGGTGATCTGCTGGGCCGCCGTGCCAAAGCCGCGTTGCCACTGGCCGTTCCAGATCCAGACCTTCTGGCCCACGCGGCTCGCATCAACGCCCGCGCCCACGGCGACGATCTCTCCCGCGCCGTCGCTATGGGGGATGACCTGCGGGAAGGGCGGTTTGCTGACGCCGGGGCGGGTGCCTGCGCGGGCCTTCACGTCCGACGGGTTCACGCCCGAATGGCTGAGCGCGACGCAGACCTCTCCGGCTTGCGGGGCGGGGCTGTCGACCTCCGACAGGCGCAGCACGTCGGCTGCGGCTCCGAATTGGTCATAGGTGATGGCTTGCATGGCGCTCTCTCCGGCTTGAATTTCGCGGGCAGAGTGGCGCATGCGCCGGGATCATGCAATTGCGGTGGCGAGGGCGGGCGTTACTCGCGCAGCTCCTTGGGGCCAACACCCCAGAGCCGCACCTTAGGCGCCCAGCCTGTAAAGCCGCCCGAGCGCAGCTCGCACCATTCCAGCGTGCATTCGCCCAGACGGGCCACCACGCCGAGTTCCAACCGTGCCACCACGGCGGCTTTGGGGTCGGGATTGATGCGCAGTTGCAGCATGTCCTGTTCGACCAGCACCGTGCGGGTGCCGGACAAAAGCGAGTAGTGGACCCAGCCGCCCATACCGTCGCGGTCTTCGACCCGGCGCCAGTGGCCATGTTCGGCGGTGATCCTCAGTGGCAGGTCGCGGCGTTTGTAGACCCAGTCGATCCGGTGCGATAGCGACGGGCCGCGGCGCACGTTGCCTTCGGAGGCTTTCATCGAAACGAAACGGGGCAGGGGCAGGTTCGTGACCTGACCACGCGCCTCTTCTGCAAAGCCGGAGGTCGGCTGTGCCAAAAGCAGCGCGCCCACCATCAGGGCGCTGCGAAAGAAAGCGGTTATCATGGAATTGCCTGCTATGCGGTTCACTGCTGTGGGTCGGTGCTGTGCAAATCTGCGGGTTATTGTTGCTCTTTTTCCGGCGCGAGTTCTTGTGCCTCGTCGCTGCATGAGACACCATGCCCGCGAAACGAGGCGACGCCAAGACCGGGAGAGCAGGCATGTCAAAGAAGCGGTTGAGTGTTGTAGTGACGCGACGGTTGCCAGAGGCCGTGGAAACACGGCTGTCAGAGCTGTTTGACGTGACCCTGCGCGAAGATGACAGGCCGATGACCCGCGAGGAATTGGGCGCGGCGATGCGTCAGGCCGATGTGCTGGTGCCCACCATCACCGATGAGATCGACGCGCCGCTAATCACCCAAGCGGGCGAACGGCTCAAGCTGATCGCCAACTACGGGGCCGGGGTCGATCACATTGATGTGGCCACCGCGCGCCAGCGCGGCGTGCTGGTGTCGAACACCCCCGGCGTGCTGACCGACGATACTGCCGATATGACCATGGCGCTGATCCTTGCCGTGACCCGCCGCATGCCCGAGGGCATGGCGGTGATGCAATCGGGCAATTGGGACGGCTGGGCGCCCACGGCGCTCTTGGGGGGCCGCGTAGGCGGGCGCCGTCTGGGCATTCTGGGCATGGGCCGCATCGGTCAGGCCGTGGCGCGCCGGGCGCGGGCCTTTGGCATGCAAGTGCATTACCACAACCGCAAACGCCTGCGCGAAGAGATCGAGGGCGAGCTAGAGGCCACCTATTGGGAGAGCCTTGATCAGATGGTCAGCCGGATGGACGTGATCAGCATCAACTGCCCCCATACCCCCAGCACCTTTCATCTGATGAACGCGCGCCGCTTGGGTCTGATGAAGCCCGACGCGGTGATCGTGAACACTTCCCGAGGGGAGGTGATCGACGAGAACGCGCTGACGCGGATGCTGCGATCTGGCGATATCAAGGGCGCGGGGCTGGACGTCTATGAACATGGTCGCGAGATCAATCCGCGCCTGCGCGAGCTAAAGAACGTCGTGCTGCTGCCGCATATGGGCTCTGCCACATTGGAAGGGCGGATTGAGATGGGTGAGAAAGTCCTGATCAACATCAAGACCTTCGACGACGGCCACCGCCCGCCGGATCAGGTCGTGCCCTCCATGCTCTGACCCACGGACGGCTGCGGCGACGCGGACCTTTCGTGTGATTAATTTACAAAGATGCCGCCGCAAGATTTTGCGGCGTGAGGATGCTATTGGGAGATAGAACGTGACGAAAATCGCAGATTTGCCGCGAAATGAGGTGGGGATCGCCGCCGCGCTGGATGAGTTGCAACAAGCCTTCGGGGACAATCTGCTGACCGGCCAAGCCATTCGCGAACAGCACGGCCACACCACCACATGGATCGACACGCAGGCGCCCGACGCGGTGGTCATGGCGCGCTCGACCGAAGAGGTGGCGCAGGCGGTGCGTATCTGCGCCGCCCATCGGGTGCCGGTGATCCCCTTCGGCACGGGCACCTCTCTCGAAGGGCATGTGAACGCCCCGGCGGGCGGGATTTGCATCGATGTCATGCAGATGGACCGCGTGCTTGAGGTCAATGCGGGTGATCTGGATTGCCGGGTGCAGCCCGGCGTGACCCGCGAGGCGCTCAACACCCATCTGCGCGATCAGGGGCTGTTCTTTCCGATCGACCCCGGCGCCAATGCGTCGCTCGGGGGGATGACCGCGACGCGGGCCAGCGGCACCAATGCGGTGCGCTATGGAACGATGAAGGACAACGTTCTGAGCCTTGAGGTGGTTCTGGCTGATGGCCGGGTGATCCGCACCGGCGGGCGTGCGCGGAAATCTTCGGCGGGCTACGATCTGACGCGGCTTTTCGTGGGCTCGGAAGGGACGCTTGGGATCATCACCGAGATCACCCTGCGCCTGCAAGGCATCCCCGAGGCGATGTCCTCGGCCCGCTGTTCCTTCCCGACGGTACAGGCCGCCTGCGAGACCGTGATGGCGGTCATCCAATACGGCCTGCCGGTGGCGCGGATCGAGCTTCTGGACGCCGATGTGGTCAAGGCCGTGAACGCCTATTCCAAGCTGACCCTGCCCGAAACGCCGCTTTTGCTGCTGGAATTCCACGGCTCCGAGGCGGGCGTGGTGGAACAGGCCGAGACCTTTGGCATGCTCTCGGAAGAGTTCGGCGGCAGCGGCTATGCGGCGACGACGACCCCCGAAGAACGCAGCAAGCTATGGCAGGCCCGCCATGACGGCTATTGGGCGGTGCTGGCGCTGAGACCGGGCTGCAAGGCGGTGGCCACCGATGTCTGCGTGCCGATCTCGCGCCTCGCCGATGCCGTGGTGGCGGCCCAAGCGCGGGCGGAAGAGTTGCAGTTGATCGCCCCCATCGTGGGCCACGCGGGGGACGGGAATTTCCATGCGTCTTTGTTGATCGACATGGACGACCCCGAAGAAGTCGCGCGCGGCGAGGCTTTCGTCAGCTGGTTGGCGGAACTGGCGATTTCGATGGATGGGACCTGCACCGGCGAACATGGGATCGGGCAGGGCAAGCGGCCCTATCTGCGCAAGGAATTGGGGGCTGCGGTGGATGTGATGGCGACCCTAAAGGCGGCGCTGGATCCGCAGAATATTTTGAACCCGGGGAAGATTTTGCCGGGGTGAGTTGGGTGTTTTTCCCTGATGTTGTGCGGCGGGAGGGGTCGTGCAGGGTATTTGGGAAAGGATGAAGGTGGGGGGGCGGTGTGTTCTGCCTTGATGTTGTGCGGCAGGAGAGGTGGTGCAGGGTATTTGAGAAAGGATGAAGGTGAGGGGGCGCGCTGGGGCTGAGGTGGCGCTTTGGGGGAGCGGGTGAGGTCGGTTTTTGGCGATGTTGGGTCGGCTGTTGCCTGCGGGGCGTGGTGCTGCTGCGTACAACGGGAGTGGGCCTAGCGCAGGGGGATTGGCAGATGAAAACGCAAGTCAAAGCATTGGTTGTCGGGGGCGGGGCGGTTGGCACGTCGATCGCCTATCATCTGGCGAAGGCCGGTTGGGATGATGTGATGCTCTTGGAGCGGGACGAGTTGACCTCTGGCTCGACTTGGCATGCGGCGGGGCTTTTGCCCTTGTTCAACATGTCTTATGCGACGACCCATATTCATCAATATTCGGTCGAGTTTTATAAGACGCTGGAGGCGGAGACGGGGTTGAACGCGGGCTTTGCCGTGGTGGGCAATCTGCGTATGGCCCAGACGGATGCGCGGATGGATGAGTATATGCTCTATGCCTCTACCGCCGAAACCTGTGGTGTGCCCTATCAATGGTTAACCCCCGATGAGATCAAGGCGAAGTGGCCCCTGATCGAGACATCGGATTTGAAGGGGGCGCTTTATCATCAGACTGATGGCTATATTAACCCCGCCGATGTGACGATGGCGATGGCCAAGGGCGCGCGGCAGCGTGGTGTGGCGATCGAGCGCAAGTGGCAGGCGGATGGGTTCCATTGGAATGGGACGCATTGGGAAGTGACCTGCACCAAGATGGTCGAGAAGGGCGGCAACCTTGTCCCGTCGGACGAGCAGATCGTCATCACGGCGGAACATGTGGTGACCGCGAGCGGCAACCATGCGCAGCGCACGGCGCGGATGCTGGGCATCAAGATGCCAGCGATTCCCGTGGAGCATCAGTTCATCGTCATGGACCGCGATCCGGCCTTGGTCGATTACCGGGCGGCGGGCAATGGGGAGCATCCGGTGATCCGCGATGCCGATGCGCAGAGCTATGTGCGCGAAGAGCGTGGTGGCTGGATCCTTGGGGTCTATGAGAAGGGCGCGCCGGCGCGGTTTGAATATGGCGTGCCGGATAGTTTCCGGGCCGATCTGTTTCAGCTCGATCTTGAGCGGATCGAAGAGCAATATATGGCGATGAACCACCGTATTCCCTCGGCCGAGGATTGCGGGCTGAAGGATGATTTCAACGGGCCGATTTGCTACACGCCCGATGGCAACCCCTTGGTGGGGCCAGCGCCGGGACTGCGCAATATGTGGCTGGCGGAAGGGTTTTCCTTTGGGATCACGGCGGCGGGCGGCACCGGCTATTATCTGGCGCAGATGATGGTGGAGGGCGAGGCCGAGATCGATATGGCGAGCCTCGATCCCAAACGCTACGGCGATTGGATGACCACGGAATATGCCGCGCGCAAGAATGAGGAAGCCTACGACCACGTTTATATCCTGCACCATCCTGACGAGGAGCGGCCCGCGTGCCGTCCGCTGCGCACCTCGCCCGCCTATGACCGGCAGGCGGCGCGGGGGGCGCAATTCGGGCAGGTGAATGGTTGGGAGCGACCGAATTATTTCACGCCGGAGGGGTTTAGCGATCATGACAGCCGCTCGTTCCGGCGCGGGGGCTGGTGGCAATATGCGGTGGAAGAGGCGAAAGCCATCCGTGAGGGTGTGGGTCTGATTGATGCCACGGCCTTTACCAAACATCTGGTCCGCGGGCCGGGGGCAACGGCGTTTCTGGATTGGTTTACCTGCAACAAGCTGCCTTCGGTGGGGCGGATCAACCTGACTTATGCCTTGACCGGGGCGGGAACGACGCGGACGGAATATACCATCGTGCGTTTGGCGCAGGACGAATATTACCTTGTCTCGGCGGGGGCGTGGACGGCCTATGACAGCGATTATCTGCGCAAGGCGATTGCCGATAAGATGCCCGAGGTCGGCTATATTGAGTGCCATGACGTGACCACGCAGTGGGGTGTTTTCGCGATTGCCGGGCCGAAGTCACGCGATGTTTTGGGTGCTTTGGTGCGGGATGCGGCGCCGGAGACGGTGTTGGGCAACAAGCGGTTCCCGTGGCTCACCATGCGCGACATCGAGTTGGGCATGGTGCCGGTGCGCGCGATCCGGGTGGCCTATACCGGGGAGCTCGGCTGGGAGTTGCATCATCCGATCGAGATGCAGAACCATCTGTTCGACCAGTTGGAGAAGGCCGGCAAGCCGCATGGGATGAAGCTGGTCGGCGCGCGGGCGCAGAACTGGCTGAGGCAGGAAAAGAGCTATCGCGCCTTTGGGCATGAGTTGGGCCGGGATGCGACGCCTTTGGAAGCGGATTTGCCGCGCTTCGTGGACCTGAACAAAGAGTTTCACGGGAAGCAGGCGATGGTCGATCACGGCATCCGCGCGAAATGCGTGACCGTGCTGATCGACGGGCCGGAGGATGCCGACCCTTGGGGCCGTGAGGTGCTTTACAATGGCGAGACCCGGACCGGGCGGCTGACCTCTGGGGGCTATTCCGTGGCCTTCGGCAAGAGCATCGGCATGGGCTATGTCAAACCCGAGGATGCGGTGGTAGGCACGAGGCTGAAGGTAAAGATGCTTGATCAACTGTGGGAGGCCGAGGTGGTCGAAGACAGCCCCTATGATCCGAAGAACCAGCGCATCCGGGTGGACGGTTGATCCGGCGCGGGCTGCTTGCACTCTTTTGCGTATTGGCGCTGACGGCGGCGCTGCTGCGCGACAATCCCGTGGTCGGCGCGGCGCAGGGCTATGCCGCGGATGTGGCGACCACGGCGGCGGCCTCCTATGTCACGCTGCGCACGTTGAACGCCTTTCTCTCCACCGCGCAGGAGATCGAGGTGGGGCTGTCCTTCATCGCCTCCGGCTCGGCGCGGCCACTAAAGGTGTTGGAGCCGATTGACGACACGGTGGAGCGGATCGCGGGGCTGGTTTTCGGTGTCATGGTGGCCACGGGGGTGATCGCCGTGGCGCTTGGTCCGGTGAGTGCGATCGGGTTGGGGCTGTTGTCTGTCGCGCTGGCGGTTTGGGCTTTGAGCAAGCGCGGTCATGCCGGGCTGCCCCGGCGGTTGGCGTGGTATGGCGGGTTTTTGGGGCTGGCGCTTCCGCTTGCCTTGGTTGTGTCTGAGCCGCTGGCGGGGACGCTCACCGAAGGGGTCTATCTGCGGAACATGGAGGTGATCGAGGAGATCACCGCCCATGTTGGCGGCAGCGAGGCTTTGGGTGAGGAAGAACCGGGTTTGACGGAGTATCGGCAGCTTGCCAGCAACCTTTGGAGCCGCGCGGATGAGTTGATCGGCGCGCTTTTGACGGTGGTCGGGGTGCATGTATTTCGGATATTCTTGTTGCCGCTTTTGTTGGTGGGCGGGCTGTTCGTTGTGGCGCGGTATTATGCGCGGGGGTGAAGGGTGGCGTGGCGTCTGGGGTGGACGTTGTGCAGAGGTATTTGGGAAAGGATGAAGGAGGGAAGGGGCGCTCCCCCCTTTAGGTTTAGCGCAGGGCGCGGGTGGCGACCCAGTTTTGCCACTCGGCGCGGCTGCCTGAGAAGGCGTTGAGGTCCACGTCGCCGCCGATGCCGGGGACGATGCCCGTGGCGCTGTATTGCCAGAAGCGCCAAGCTTGGCCGGGGTAGGCCTCGGCCGGGGTTTTGGCGGTGGTGCGCAGCCAGAAGTCGTATCCCCGGAAGCGGCCAAGGTCGTTCTCGCGGTAGAATTTGGGTGTGGTGTAGATGATGGGGCGTTGGCCGTAATGCGCTTCCACCACGCGCAGCCAGCGGCGCATTTGATCGCGGACGTCGGCGGCGGGCGGGCGGACATGGGCGCAGGTGGGGGAGAAGGGGTTCCATTCCATATCGAGCACTGGGGGCAGCATACCGCCTGTCTTGGGCACGTTGCGGATGAACCAGCGGGCCTGATCTTCGGGCGCGGTGCAGAAATAGTAGAAATGATAGGCGCCGCGTTTCACGGCGGCTTGGCCCGCGCCTTGCCAGTGGCTGTCGAAGTTGATGTCTTTGAGGTCGCCGCCTTCGGTGGCCTTGATGAAGGCGAAGTTCACTCCGGCGCGGCGGGCGGTGTTCCAGTCGATATCGTTTTGGAAACGGGCCACGTCGATGCCGTGCACGGGGTAGGCAGCGGGGGTGTGGCCATTGAAACTCACCGGATCGCTGTCGCCGAAGGCGGCGGGGAAGAGCACGCCGGGCGGGGCCGGGGGCGGGCTGCCGGGGGAGCCGCAGGCGGCGAGGCCGAGGAGCGAGAGGATCAGGGCGCGGCGGAGGATCATGGGCTGGGCTTTCTGGCGATGAAGGCGAGGTTGTTGGCGGGCATGTCCACTTCGTCGATCGGGCTGAGGGCTGCATCGCTGAGCCAGCGGGCCATCTCGGTATTGTCCTTATAGCCGATCGCGGGGTCGGCGGCGCGCAGTTGTGCGTCAAAGCGGGTATCGCCGGGGGAGGTGGTTTGGCCGTCGCGTTTGAACGGGCCGTAGAGGATCAGCGTGCCGCCGGGGGCGAGGGCTGCGGCGGTCTCATCGATCAGGCACCGGGTGGCGGGGGGCGAGATCAGATGCAGCAGATTGGCCAGCATGATCAGGTCGAAGGGGCCGTGGTCGCCCGCCCAGCCGGGCGCGGTCGCGTCGAGCGGCAGGGCGGGGGCGATATTGGGCAAGGCGGCCTCGGCTGCATAGGCGTTGATGCTGGCGCGGCGGGCGGTGTCGATGTCGCTGGGTTGCCATCTAAGGCCCGGCAAGCGTTTGGCGAAGCCCACGACATGCTGGCCGGTGCCGCTGGCGATTTCCAGTGCACGGCCCCGGGGCGGGGCATGGGCGGCCAGCAGGTCGCAAAGCGCGTCGAGATTGCGCGCGGCAGCGGGGGCGAAGAGCCGGTCGCCGCCTGCGTCTTCGGCGACGCTGGCGTTGGAGGGTAGGCGGCTCATGCCTGCTCTTCCAGCCGGTCGGTGGCCGGGGGCGGTGTCGGCGACAGGGCCGAGATGGCGGCGTAGGTCTGCGGCGTCATTAGGTAGGTTAGCGCGGCGAGCGACGGCTCTAGTTGGGCCAAGGAGCGGGCCGAGATGATCGGCGTCGGCTTCGTAGGATGCGATGCGGCCCATGCGACGGCGAGGGTTGCGGGATGGGTGCCGAGATCGCGCGCGAGGGCGGCCAGTCCGGCAGCGGCGCCGTGCATCACCTCTTGCCCGTAGCGGGCGGCATAGCGGTCATCCTCGCTGAGGCGACCGGTGCCGCCTGTGGCGTATTTCCCGGTCAGCAAGCCGCCGCCCAGCGGTGAGTAGGGGGCGACCAAGATGTCGAGATCGTCGGCCATGGGGAGGATCTCGACCTCGGCCTGACGTTTGACGAGGTTGTACATCGGTTGGATCACCGCGATCTCAAGCCCGAAGTCGGCGGCGATATGGGCGGCTTTTACGACCTGCCATGCGGCGAAGTTCGACAGGCCCACTTGGCGGATATGGCCCTGTTTTTGCAGGTCGGCCAGCGCGGCGAAGCTTTCGGTCAGCGGGGTGCCGGGATCGAAGCGGTGGAGGTAGAGCACATCGAGCGTATCAAGCTGCATCCGCTGGCGGGATGTCTCGGCAGAGGCGAGGATATTGGCCCGGCCCGCGCCCCCGGTATAGGCGGCTTTGGTGGCGACGATCAGGCTTTCGCGGCGGTCTTGGACGAACTGGCCCAACAGCCGCTCTGACGCCCCGTCGGTATAGACATGGGCCGTGTCGAAATGGGTGATCCCGGCCTCGATACAGGCGTCGAACATCGCGCGGGAGGCTGCCGCATCGGCGCGCCCGCCGAACTGCATGGTGCCGAAGGCGAGGCGGCTGGCGGGGGTGCCATCAAGGCTGGTGAGCATCTGTATCATGCCAGATTGGTGGCATGTGCGCTGCCCGCGCGCAATGGGTTTACGCAGGGGCAGGCGGCGGCGCGCTTGGGGACCGCACGCATGGGGCCCCGACCGGTGCGGCGACGAAAAAGGGGCGCGCGGTTGCCCGTGCGCCCCTGTCGTCGGTCAGCCAGTGCGGCTTACTCAGGAATGGTGCCTTCGATGCCTTCGACATAGAAGTTCATGCCCGCCAGCGTGCCGTCATCTGCGGTCTCGCCTTCGGCCAGCCATGCGGAACCGTCCTGTTTGTTGATCGGACCGGTGAAGGGGTGGTACTCGCCCGATGCAATTTTCTCTTTCAGTTCCAGCGCTTCGGCTTTCACATCTGCGGGCACGGCGTCGGTGATCTCACCAATGCCGACCATGCCCGGCCCGATGCCGTCCCATGTGTCTTGGCTTTCCCATGTGCCGTCCATCACCGCTTTGACGCGGTCGATGTAATAGGGCGCCCAGTTGTCGATGATCGAGGACACGCGCGGCTTGGGTGCATATTGCGCCATGTCGGAGGCTTGGCCAAAGGTGATCACGTTGCCCGCTTCCTGTGCAGCCGCTTGGGGTGCCGTGGAATCGGTGTGTTGCAGCACCACGTCGGCGCCCTGTTCGATCAGCACCTTGGCGGCGTCGGCTTCCTTGGCCGGGTCAAACCACGTGTAGGCCCAGACGATTTTGAACTGAACGTCGGGGTTTACCTTCTTGGCGTGGAGATAGGCGGAGTTGATGCCGCGGATCACTTCCGGGATCGGGAAGGAGCCGATGTAGCCGATGATGTTGCTCTCGGTCATGGAGCCCGCGATGTGGCCCTGAATGGCGCGGCCTTCGTAGAAGCGCGCGGAATAGGTCGAGACGTTGTCGGCGCGTTTGTAGCCGGTGGCGTGCTCGAATTTCACATCGGGGAATTTCTTGGCGACATTGATGGTGGGGTCCATGTAGCCAAAGGAGGTGGTGAAGATCAGGTCGGCACCGTCGAGCGCCATCTGCGTCATCACACGTTCGGAATCGGGGCCCTCGGCGACGCTTTCGACGAAGACGGTTTCGACCTTGTCGCCGAACTCTTCTTCGACGGCCAAACGGCCTTCGTTATGCTCATAGGTCCAGCCGCCGTCGCCCACGGGGCCGACAAAGACAAAGCCGACCTTGGTCTTGTCTTGGGCCACAGCGCCCGAAGCAAGGCCGAGCGCAAGGGCCGCGCTGGTCATAAGGGTGGTTAGTTTCATGAGGTTTCCCCTGTTTGCGTGCCCCTTTGCCGGGGCTTGATGTGCGGGCGATGCCGCGTGACGTGATGCCCCTAGTTCGAGGCGTGGAAGGTACGGCCCAGCGAGGCCGGCGCGGCGCTTTTGTCCGCCGACAGCACCACCAGAACGATGATGGTGATGATATACGGCGACATTGCCAGATACTCTACCGGAATGGCAACGCCCGCGCCTTGCAAGTTCAACTGCAACTGGGTGATGCCGCCGAAAAGATAGGCACCCAAGAGGGCGCGCCATGGCTTCCATGAGGCGAAGACGACGAGGGCGAGGGCGATCCAGCCGATCCCGGCGGTCATCCCTTCGGTCCATTGCGGCACGCGAATGAGGCTGATGTAGGCCCCGCCCAGGCCCGCGCAGGCGCCGCCAAAGAGGATCGCCGCGGTGCGGATGCGCTTGACCTTGTAGCCGAGCGCATGGGCTGCGTCGTGGCTCTCTCCTACAGCGCGCAGGATCAGGCCCGCGCGGGTGAATTTCAGCACCGCCCAGACCCCGGCGACCAGCGCGATGCCGAGGTAGAGGATGATGTCATGGGTGAAGAGGATCGGCCCAATAACGGGGATATCGGCCAGCGGGCCGAAGTCGATGTCACCCAGCCGCGGCGGCTTGATCCCGACGTAGCTCTGCCCGATCAGGGCCGAGAGGCCGAGACCGAAGAGCGTGAGCGACAGGCCCGAGGCCACCTGATTGGCCAGCGCCACTTGGGTCAGGAAGGCGAAGAGCAGGCTGAGCACGGCACCGCCCGCGGCGGCGGCGGCGAAGCCCAAAAGCGGCGAACCGGTCTCGACCGCCGTGGCAAAGCCGCAGATCGCGCCGGTGATCATCATGCCTTCGACGCCGAGGTTCAGAACGCCGGATTTCTCGACCACCAATTCGCCGATGGCGGCGAAGATCAGCGGCGTCGCGGCCACGAGGAAACCGGCGACGAACAAGAGCGGGTTGATTGCGGAAAGATCCATCAGGCAGCCTCCGCCGCGCCAAAGCGCAGCCGGTAATGAGTGAAAACGTCCAGCGCGAGCAGGAAGAACAAGAGCATGCCTTGGAACACCTGAATGGCGGCGGCGGGCAGGCCAAGGTTGGACTGCGCGATGTCCCCGCCGATGTAGGTGAGCGCCATCAGCGCCCCGGCGAGCAGGATGCCAATCGGGTGCAACCGGCCAAGGAAGGCCACGATGATGGCGGTGAAACCATAGCCCACGTTGAAGTCGATGGTGACCTGCCCTGAGGGGCCAGCGACCTCGAACATGCCCGCAAGACCGGCAAGCAGGCCAGAGGTGCCGAGGCAAAACAGCACCAGCCGCGCCGGGTTCACGCCCGAGAAACGCGCCGCGCGCGGCGCCTCTCCGGTGACGCGGATGGCAAAGCCAAGCCGGTGCCGCGCCAGCAAGACATAGGCAAAGATCACCGCGATCAGTGCTGCGACCACGCCCCAGTGCATCCCAGAGCCTGCGAAGAGTTCGGCGTTATGGGCAGAAGCGTATTGTTGCAGGTTGCGCGAGCCGGGAAAGCCGTAGCCTTCGGGGTTTTTCAGCAATCCGAGTGACATGGAGGCAAGGAATTGTTCCGCCACATAGACCAGCATCAGCGAGACGAGAATCTCGTTGGTGCCGAAACGCACCTTGAGTAGGGCCGGGATCATCGCCCAGAGCCATCCGCCGAGCGCCCCGGCGAGGACCATCAGCGGGAAGATATACCACGCCTCAAGCGGGTAGAAAGCCAGCCCCACGCCCGCGCCAAAGAGGGCGCCCATGATGTACTGTCCCTCGGCCCCGATGTTCCAGATGCCCGCCTTGAACCCAAGGCTGAGGCCGATGGCGATCAGCACCAAGGGTGCGCCTTTGATCAGCAGTTGGGGGCGGTAGTAAAAGGCGTAATCGCCAAACAGGGGTTGCCAAAAGATCGTTTGCAGCGCCTCGATCGGGTCTTTGCCCAAGGCCGCGAACAAAAGCCCGCCGAAGATGAAAGTGGCCAGCACCGCCATGATCGGTGTCGACAGCGAGAGGGCCCGGCTGGGCTGCGGACGCTTTTCAAGGCGGATCACAGATCACCCCCAATGGTCAGAGTGAAAGATGAGAGGCTCGGCTTAGACATGCGCGACCTCCATACCATGTGCGCCGCCCATCATCAGGCCGATCTCTTCGACGGTCAGCCCCTGCGCGGGGCGAGAGGGCGACAGGCGGCCTTCGTTCAGGGCGGCGAAATTGTCGGAAATCTCCATCAGCTCATCAAGGTCTTGGCTGATGACGATCACGGCGGTTCCGCCCGAGGCGAGATCCAAAAGCGCCTGCCGGATCGCGGCGGCGGCAGAGGCATCAACCCCCCATGTGGGCTGGTTCACCACCAAAAGCTCGGGCCGTTGCAGCACCTCGCGCCCGATGACGAATTTCTGCAGGTTGCCGCCTGAGAGCGAGCGCGCGGCATTGGCGGGGCCGGGGGTGCGCACGTCGAAGGTCTTGATGATCTTCTCGGCAAAGCTGCGCGCCTTGCCCCAGTCGAGCATGCCGCCGCGCTCCAGCCCCTCACGGGCGGCCCCGGTCAGCATGGCGTTTTCCGTCAGCGACATGTCCGGCACGGCGGCATGGCCCAGCCGCTCTTCGGGGGCGGTCAGGACGCCAAGCGCGCGGCGGGCGGTGGGGCCGAGCAGGCCAATGTCGCGCCCGTCAAAGGTGATCATGCCCGCGCCGACCAGTGTTTCGCCCGAGAGCGCGTTGAGCAATTCGTCCTGCCCGTTGCCCGCGACGCCGCCGATGCCCAGCACCTCCCCGCGCCGCACCTCGACGGAAATATCCCGCAGCGGCATGCCAAAGGCATGGGCCGACCGGGCCGAGAGGTTGTTCAGCGTCAGCGCCACTTCGCCCGGTTCCTTGCTGTCGCGGGTGGGCGTTTTCAGCGCGGAGCCCACCATCATCTCGGCCATGTCGCGGGCCGAAGTCTCACGCGGGGTGCAATGGCCGACGACCTTGCCCAAGCGCAGGATCGTGGCGCTGTCGCACAGGCTGCGGATCTCTTCGAGCTTGTGGGAGATATAGAGGATCGCAGTGCCTTCGGCGCTGAGTTTGCGCAGGGTCTTGAACAGGATTTCAACCTCTTGCGGCGTGAGGACCGAGGTCGGCTCGTCCATGATCAGCAGTTTCGGCTCTTGCAGCAGGCAGCGGATGATCTCAACCCGCTGACGCTCCCCCGCCGAAAGGTCACCGACGGTGCGGTCCGGCGCAAGCGGCAGGCCATAGGTGTCCGAAACATCGCGGATCTGCTGGCTCAGCTCGCGCATTCGCGGCGGGTTTTCCATGCCGAGGGCAATGTTTTCCGCCACGCTGAGCGCATCGAAAAGCGAGAAATGTTGAAACACCATGCCCACGCCCGCCTGCCGCGCCGCATGGGGGTCGGTGGGGGCAAAGCTCTCGCCCCGCATCCGCATCTGGCCCGCGTCTGGTTTGACCAGCCCGTAGATCATTTTGACCAAAGTGGATTTGCCCGCGCCGTTCTCGCCCAGCAGGGCGTGAACCTCGCCCGGGGCGATCCGCAGGGAAACGTCATCGTTCGCGACGACGCCGGGGTAGGCCTTGGTCAACCCGGTGAGGTCGAGAAGTGAAACAGTCATGCGGAAACCTTTGTCTGGGTCCGGGCGATGAGGGCGATCAGCGCGCCATGGGCAATTTGCGCAGGCAGCTTGCCCAGCGATTTATCGCCAATTGGACAGGTGATGCCAGAGGGATCCAACCCCATGTCACGCAAGCGGCGGGAAAACCGTGACTTTTTTGTGTCAGAGCCGATCAAGCCGACGCTCGCAGCGCCGCGTTTGAGCAGCGCGGCACAGAGTGCGAGGTCGATTTCATGGGAATAGGTGAAGATCAGGTGGTGCGCCTCGCGCGGCGCATGGGCGGCCAACCGCGGCATGTCGGCGGCGGGGGTGACGGTGACATGGGGCGGGATCTGGTCGGGGAAACGATCGCGGGCGCTGTCGATCCATGTCAGATCGAAGGCCCGGGGCGGGCAGGCCGCCACCACCGCCCGGCCCACATGCCCCGCGCCCCAGAGCCAGAGCGGCACGCCGCTTTGCACATCCGGAAGGGGCAGGGGGGTGGCCGCGTCCAGCGGGCGCGGCGTCGTGGTGTAGCGCAGGCTGACCGCGCCGCCGCAGCATTGGCCCAAACCGGGGCCGAGCGGCAGGGTCTGGCTGTCTTCGCACCGCCCCTCGGCCAGCATCTGGCGGGCGTGCGCGATGGCCTGATGCTCAAGCGCGCCGCCGCCGATGGTGCCCGCGATTGCATCAGACGTGACCTTCATCGCCGTGCCCGCATCCCGCGGGGCCGATCCGCGCGTGGCGGTGACCTCGATGAAGATCGCGGTCATTTCCGCGCCCGTCCAACGGCGGCGAGCACGGCCTCGGCGGTGGCCGGGGCTTGCAGGTCGCCGTAATGCGGGCCGCAGGCCGCCACCGCATCCGACAGCGCCATGAAGGCCGAGATGCCCAGCATGAAGGGCGGCTCGCCCACGGCCTTGGAGCGGTAGACCGTTTGCGCCGGGTTCGGCTGGTCCCAGAGCGCCACGTTGAAGACTGGCGGGCGGTCCGAACAGGCGGGGATCTTGTAGGTCGAGGGCGCATGGGTGCGCAGGGTGCCACTCTCGTCCCAGACTAGTTCCTCGGTCGTGAGCCAGCCCGCGCCCTGCACGTAGCCGCCCTCGATCTGGCCGATGTCGAGCGCGGGGTTCAGCGAGGCCCCGGCGTCATGCAGGATATCGGTGCGCAGGATGCGGTTTTCGCCGGTCAGCGTGTCGATCACCACCTCGGTGCAGGCCGCGCCATAGGCGAAATAGTAGAACGGTCGCCCGCGTCCGGCGATCCGGTCCCATTCGATCTCGGGCGTCTTGTAGTAGCCAGTGGCGGAAAGGCTCACGCGGTTCTCATAGGCCGAGGCGGCGGCGGCGGCGAAGGTAATCTCCTCCCCGGCGATGCGCACCATGCCTTCGGCGAATACCACCTGATCGGGGGTGGTCTGGTAGCGTTCGGCCAGATGCGCGGCCATGCGGTCGCGGATCGTGTCGCAGGCGTTCTGCGCCGCCATGCCGTTGAGGTCCGAACCCGAAGAGGCTGCCGTGGCCGAAGTATTGGGCACCTTCGCGGTATCCGTGGCGGTGATCTTGACCACCTCGGGCGAGACGCCGAAGCGCGCGGCGGCGACCTGCGCCACCTTCTGGAACAGCCCTTGCCCCATCTCGGTGCCGCCGTGGTTCAGGTGAATCGAGCCGTCTTGGTAGACATGCACCAGCGCGCCCGCCTGATTGAGGTGGGTGAGCGTGAAGGAGATGCCGAATTTCACCGGCGTGATGGCAATGCCGCGTTTCATTAGCGGGTTTGCGGCGTTCCACTCGGCGATGGCGGCGCGGCGCGCCTCGTAATCGCAGCTCTCGACCAGCCGGTCGGTCAGCGCGTTGACGATGCAGTCGGTCACCGGCTGCTGGTAGGGTGTGGTCTGCACATCGGATGGCGTGGCCGGGATCGACGGTTGCGCGCCGGGCGCAGGGGGCGCGCCGCGTGACGACAGATCGGCCTCGGCATCCGGCGGGGTGCGGTTGTCGATCGCGGTGCCGGTGTTTTCCACCTCGGTCGGTCGGTGGGCGTTGTCGCTGTAGTAGTTGGCGCGACGCACGGCGAGCGGATCGAGGCCCAGCTCATGCGCGATATGGTCCATCACCCGTTCGATGCCGACGATCCCCTGCGGGCCGCCGAAGCCGCGAAACGCCGTGGCGCTGGCGGTATTGGTCCGCAAACGATGCGAGGTGATGCGGATGTCGCGCAAGTGATAGGCGTTGTCGGCATGCAGCATGGCGCGGTCGGCGACCGGCAGGCTGAGGTCCATCGACCACCCACAGCGGGTGTAATGGGTCACGTCCAGCGCGGTGATGCGGCCCGTCTCGTCAAAGCCCACGTCATACGCGACACGAAAATCATGCCGCTTGCCGGTGATGATCATGTCGTCATCGCGGTCATAGTGCATCTTGCAGGGCTTGCCGGTCATTGCCGCGGCGACCGAACAGGCCACCGCCAGCGCGTTGCCCTGGCTTTCCTTGCCGCCGAAACCGCCGCCCATGCGTCGGGTTTCGACCCGGACGGCATGCATCGGACGGCCAATGGCATGGGCTACTTTATGCTGAATTTCGGTCGGGTGCTGGGTCGAGGAATGCACCAGCATGTCGCCATTGTCCTGCGGCAGCGCCATAGCGGCCTGACCTTCGAGGTAGAAATGCTCCTGCCCGCCCATCTCGATCTGGCCCGAGAGGCGGCGGCTGGCTTTCGAGAGCGCGGCCTCGGCATCGCCCTTCTGGTAAATCCGGGGGCCATCCTCGAAACGGCTGTTGGCCGCGAGCGCCTGTTCGACCGTCAGGATCGGATCGCGCGGGGTGATCTGCGGCTTGCCCAGCTGGGCCGCCCGGCGCGCGGCGAGGTGGCTGGTGGCCACCACCAGATAGAGCGGCTGGCCCGCGTAATGCACCTGATCGGTCGCCAGAAGCGGCTCGTCATGGTTCGAGGGCGAGGTGTCGCAGTCATGCGCGAGGTCATCGGCGGTCAGCACCGCGACGACGCCGGGAGCCTCGCGCACGGCGGAGAGGTCGAGCCCGGTCAACGCACCCGCCGCGACGGGGCTTAGGCCAAAGGCTAGATGCAGCGTGCCGCGCGGGGTGGGGATGTCGTCAACATAACGCGCGGCGCCGGTGACATGCAGCTTCGCGGCGTCATGGGGAAGGGGCTTTGCAACGCTCATGCCGAGACCTCCAGCAGATTGGTGGGGGTGCCATTGGCGTCGTGGAAATAGCGTAGCAGCATGTTCTGCGCCGCCTGCATCCGGTAGGCGGCGGAGGCGCGCATGTCCGAAAGCGGGGTGAAGTCCTGCGTCATCGCCTCCATCGCCTTGCGGATGGTCTCTTCGTTCCATGGCTGGCCGACAAGGGCGGCCTCCGCCGCGGCGGCGCGTTTCGGGGTGGCGGCCATGCCGCCGAAGGCCACGCGGGCGGTGAGGATTTCAGAGCCATTGCCGGTGATCGAGATGCAGCCGCAGACCGCGGAGATGTCCTGATCAAAACGTTTGGACAGCTTGTAGCAGCGCAGCGTGTCGTGCTGGCGCGGCACGGTGATGGCTTCGACAAATTCGCCCGGCGCGCGGTCCTGCTTGCCGTAGTCGAGGAAGAAGTCCTCCAGCGGCAGTTCGCGGCGCGCATCGCCACGGCGCAGGTGCAGGGTGGCACCAAGCGCAATGAGCGCGGGCGGGCCGTCGCCGATGGGCGAGCCGTTGGCGATATTGCCGCCCAGCGTCGCCGCGTTGCGCACCTGCGTCGAGCCGTAGCGCCGCAGCATCACGCCCAAGCTGGGAAACAGCGGGGAAAGCTTTGCCTCCACCTCGGTCAGGGTCGTCATCGCCCCGATGCGCAGGCCGGTCTCATCCTCCGTAATGCCGCGCAGATCGGCGCAGCGGTTGAGGAAGGCGACGGGGCCAAGATCGCGGAAACCCTTCGTCACCCAGAGCCCCACGTCCGTCGCCCCGGCGATCAGCGTCGCTTCGGGGTGGTCGAGGTACCACGCGGCCAGCTCGTCACTGCTCTCGGGCTGCACATGGGGCGCGCCCTCGGCCTTGGCAGGGGCGGGGATGTCCTGCTTGAGCTTCGATCTGAGGCCCAGCAGATGCTCCGGCACGGGCTTGTCCTCGGCGGCCTCCGCCGCGCGGATGATCGGCGCGTAGCCCGTGCAGCGGCAGAGGTTGCCCGCAAGTTGCACGTCATGGTTCCGCGCCCCGTTGAGATGCGCCGTGGCCATGGAAACCACGAAACCCGGCGTGCAGAAACCGCATTGGCTGCCGTGGTGTTCGACCATCGTCTCCTGCACCGGGTGCAGCGCGCCATCGGTGCTCGCCATGCCTTCGACCGTGGTGACGGCCTTGCCGTTGATCTGCGGCAGGAACAGGATGCAGCCGTTCAGCGCGCGGTGACCGCTCTCGTCGGTGATCATCACCGAACAGGCTCCGCAGTCGCCCTCGTTGCAGCCTTCCTTGGTGCCGGTCAGGCCGCGCTCTTCGCGCAGCCAGTCAAGCAGGGTGGTGGTCGGGGACACGTTGGAGAGTGACACGACTTCTCCATTGAGAAGAAAAGTGATGTCCATTGGTTCTCATCCGCCGCGGTACAAAGTGGCCCGTTAACATGCGCGGGGTTCGATGCGGCGTAGAACCGGGCGCGGGCGAGGTAGAGGTCAGGCTAGCGGGGCGGGGGGCGTTTTGGCAAGAAAAAATACCTTGGGCGAAAAATGCAGCACCGCCGCATCCGGCGCTGGCGCCGGGCAGGTGGCTGGCATAGTTTGCGCCCATGTCAAATGCTCCGCGATTCATTCACCTGCGCAGCCATTCCGAGTATTCCTTGCTGGAGGGCGCGCTGCGGCTGAAAAAGCTGCCCGGCATGTGCCGTGACGCGGAAATGCCCGCGCTGGCGCTGACCGATACCAACAACATGTTCGCCGCGCTCGAGTTCTCTGTCGCCATGGCCGGGGCGGGCGTGCAGCCGATTATCGGTTGTCAGGTCGATGTGGCCTATGTCGAGGTGCAGCCGGGCGAGAAACCGCGCCCGCCCGCGCCGGTGGTGCTGCTGGCGCAGAGCGAATTGGGCTACGAGAACCTGATGAAGCTGAACTCCTGCCTCTACCTCGACAAGGGCGGGGCAGCGGCGGAGGTGACGCTGGCGGAACTCGAGGCGCTGAGCGCCGATCTCATCTGTCTCACCGGCGGCCCTTCGGGGCCGGTGGGGATGCTGTTGCAGGGCGGTCAGCGCCCGGCGGCGGAAGCATTGATGGCGCGGCTGCACCGCGCCTTCGGCGAACGGCTTTACGTCGAGTTGCAGCGCCATCCGGAGGACGGCGGCCAGCCCGAGGCCGAGCGTCTGACCGAGCGCGGCTTTGTCGAGATGGCCTATGCCATGGACATTCCGCTGGTCGCGACCAACGACGTCTATTTCCCCAAGCCCGACATGTACGAGGCGCATGACGCGCTGATCTGCATCGCCGAAGGCGCCTATGTCGACCAGAGCCAGCCGCGCCGCCGTCTGACCGCGCAGCATTACTTCAAGTCGCAGGCCGAGATGGCGACCCTCTTTGCCGACCTGCCCGAGGCGCTGAGCAACACCGTCGAGATCGCCAAGCGCTGCGCCTTCATGGCCTATCGCCGCGACCCGATCTTGCCGAAGTTCGCCGACGACGAGGTCGCCGAGCTGCGCCGCATGGCCAACGAGGGGCTGCAGGCGCGTCTGGCGGTGATCCCCCACGCGGTAAGCGTGGAGGAATACCAAAAACGCCTCGATTTCGAGCTTGGCATCATCGAGGGCATGGGCTTCCCCGGCTATTTTCTGATCGTTGCCGACTTCATCCAATGGGCTAAGGATAACAACATTCCCGTCGGCCCGGGGCGGGGCTCGGGTGCGGGTTCGCTGGTGGCCTATGCGCTGACCATCACCGACCTCGATCCATTGCGCTATTCGCTGCTGTTCGAACGCTTCCTCAACCCCGAACGGGTCTCGATGCCCGACTTCGACATCGACTTCTGCATGGACCGCCGTGAGGAGGTGATCCGCTACGTGCAGGAGAAATATGGCCGCGACAAGGTGGGCCAGATCATCACCTTTGGTGCGCTTTTGTCGAAAGCGGCCGTGCGCGACATCGGGCGCGTGTTGCAGATGCCCTACGGGCAGGTCGACCGGCTGTCCAAGATGATTCCGGTGGAGGGGGTGAAACCCGTCTCCATCGAGAAAGCCTTGGCGGATGAACCGCGCCTGCGCGAGGAGGCCAAGAACGAAGAGGTTGTGGATCGCCTGCTGACCTACGGCCAGCAGGTCGAGGGGCTTTTGCGCAACGCCTCGACCCACGCTGCGGGCGTGGTGATCGGCGACCGGCCGCTGGATCAGCTGGTGCCGCTCTACCAGGACCCGCGATCGGACATGCCGGCGACGCAGTTCAACATGAAATGGGTCGAACAGGCCGGGCTGGTGAAATTCGACTTTCTCGGCCTGAAGACCCTCACCGTCATCCAGAACGCGCTCGACCAGATCAAGGCGGGCGGGCGGCATCTGCATATCGCCGCGGACGGGCGCCAGATCTACGAGCCGCCCGAGGGCCATGTCGACGACGTCGCCACCATCCCGCTCGACGACAAGGCGACCTACGATCTTTATTCCAGCGCCAAGACCGTCGCGGTCTTTCAGGTGGAATCGAGCGGCATGATGGATGCGCTCAAGCGCATGAAGCCCACCTGTATCGAGGACATCGTCGCCCTCGTGGCGCTCTATCGTCCTGGCCCGATGGAGAACATCCCGGTCTATTGCGAGGTCAAGAACGGCAAGCGCGAGCTTGAATCGGTGCATCCCAGCATCGACTACATCCTCGAAGAAACCCAAGGCATCATCGTTTACCAAGAACAGGTGATGCAGATCGCGCAGGTCATGGCGGGCTACTCGCTCGGTGGCGCTGACCTGTTGCGCCGTGCGATGGGTAAGAAGATCGCCGAGGAGATGGCCAAGGAACGCCCCAAGTTCGAAAAAGGCGCGATGGCCAATGGCGTCGACAAGAAGAAGGCGGCGGAGGTCTTCGACCTTTTGGAGAAATTCGCCAACTACGGCTTCAACAAGTCCCACGCCGCGGCCTATGCGGTGGTCAGCTACCAGACCGCATGGCTGAAGGCGAACCACCCCGTGGAGTTCATGGCCGGGGTGATGAACTGCGATATCCACCTCACCGACAAGCTGGCGATCTATTTCGAAGAGGTGCGCAAACATCTCGAACTGCCTTGGGTGCCGCCCTGCGTGAACCGCTCTGATGCCACTTTCAAAGTGGTCGACGGCGCGCTTGTCTATGCGCTGGGCGCGCTGAAGAACGTCGGGCTGGAGGCGATGCGGCTGGTGACCGAGGGGCGCAAGGTGGATGGTGTGGACAAGCCCTTTGCTACGCTCTTTGACCTCGCCCGTCGGGTGGACCTGAAACGTGTGGGCAAACGTCCCTTGGAGATGCTGGTGCGCTCTGGCGCGTTCGACCAGCTCGACAGCAACCGGCGGCGGGTGTTCCAATCGCTCGACGGGTTGGTGAGCTATTCGGCGGCGATTCACGAACAGAAGGCCAGCAATCAGGTCTCGCTCTTCGGGGAGGCGGGCGACGACCTGCCCGAGCCGCGGATGCTGCCCTGCGACGACTGGCAGTCGGCGGAGCGTCTGGCCGAGGAGTTCAAGGCCGTGGGCTTCTACCTCTCGGGCCATCCGCTGGACGACTACATGCCGCCTCTGAAGCGCAAATGGGCGCGGGAGACCGGTCTGCCTTTCCTCACGCTTGATGAGCTCAACGAGAAGGTCAGCACCCGCGGCGCGATGAACGCGCGGCTCGCGGGCGTCGTGGCGGGCCGTCAGGAGCGCAAGTCGGCGCGGGGCAACCGCTTTGCCTTTGCGCAACTCTCGGACCCCACGGGCGGCTACGAGGTGACGATCTTCTCCGACGTGCTCGAAGCCTCGCGCGATCATCTGGAGGTCGGCTCCAAGGTCGTCGTCACCGTGGAGGCCACGATGGAAAGCGACCAGCTTAAGCTTTTGGCACGCGGCATCGGCCCGATCGACGCGGCGGTGGCGGATGCGGGCAGCATGGGGTTGCGCGTTTTTATCGACGGGCCGGGGGCCATTCAATCGGTGGCCGATGTGCTCGACGGCGCGCGTCAGGCAGTGAAGGCGGCGGGCAAGGGGCCGGTGCAGTTCTGCCTGATGGATCCAAGCCTGCCCGGTGAGGTCGAAGTCGATCTGGGGCGCGAGTTCCCGGTGACACCGCAGATCAAGGGCGCGATCCGCTCGCTCGACGGGGTGATGGAGGTTGAGGAAATCTGACCTCCGCCGCCTCGGCGGCCTCCCGCGTTGCCGCATCCAGTGGACGGCGGCGGGTGGCTGCGCTACCTGCCTGCCAAGCTATGGGGAGCAGAGCATGAAACGACGCATCGGCCTTTTGATTATGGGGACGTTGCTCTCCGCCTGCGCCATGGCTCCCTCAGCGCCGAACCCGCAGGTCTCCGAGGTTTCATTCGGCACCGTACTGCCGTTTGGCGAGGTGGCCCGTGTCTGCGATCTGGATCTGAGCGAATTGGGGCAACTGGTCGAGGAACCTGCGGCGCGGGGCTACCGGTTGTTCGATTCGCAGCCCGGCAGCGCCGGGGCGCGCAGTTTCTACATCACCGGCTTTGCGGATGATTCCGCGCGTCAGTTGACGGCGGCCAATGTGCTGTTCGGCAAACCTTCGGTCTATGAACAACTGCACTACGGCCCGGGGGGAGAGAACCTGCCCACCGCCGAGACCGACGCGGCCTATGAGGCGATCAAGGCCCGCGTCTGCGGTGCGGGGCGCGGGAAACCCTGCGGGCGGCAGATCGGCAAACTCGACAAGACCACCTTTTTCGTCAGCGCCTATGAGCGTTTGGGCCAGACCGCGCGCTGGTCCGAAGTGCTGGTGCATGACGGGGCCGTCGCCGCCGTGGCAATGAAATCAGCCAATTGACGGGTGCGCGGCGCTGTCGTTCAGTAATGCGGGGGGCGCTCATCGCCCAAAAGCACCGCGCCACCGCCCGAGGCGTCCCGCTCTCCTTCGCGCTGCATTAGCATATGGACGCGGCGGTTCAGGGTGACGATCTCGGCCTCCTGACGGGTGACAATCTCTGACATATCGTCGACCGCGCGGGTCAGATGGGCGATCTGCTCTTCAAGGCGGCTGATATGCTCGGCTGTTTGGTCTGGGGTGTGATCAGGGCTTTGGTCAGTCATGGCGCGCATCCTTTTTGCGCGATCTAGCACGGACCGGCGGCGCGGGACAGGGGCGGGATGCCGCGTTACTTGCTCTTGCGGGGGGCTTGGGCTAGACGCGAGGCCAACTGATGCACCGAGGATCCTTGCCATGGCAAAGCCCAAGAAAACCCCCCGTCCCAAGGCGCAAACCCCGAAAGGGTTCCGCGATTATTTCGGGACCGAGGTGACCCATCGGGCCGAGATGCTGAACAAGATCGCCGCCGTCTATCACCGCTATGGTTTCGACGCGCTGGAAAGCTCGGGCGTGGAGACGGTCGAGGCGCTTGGCAAGTTCCTGCCCGATGTGGACCGCCCGAACGAGGGTGTCTTTGCTTGGCAAGAGGATGCCGAAGGTGACAAGCCCGGTGACTGGCTTGCGCTGCGCTATGACCTGACCGCGCCCTTGGCGCGGGTCTATGCCCAGCACCGCAATGAGTTGCCGATGCCCTATCGGCGCTACGCGATGGGCCCGGTCTGGCGCAACGAGAAGCCCGGGCCGGGGCGGTTCCGGCAGTTCTACCAGTGTGACGCCGATACCGTGGGCGCGCCTTCGGTGGCGGCGGATGCGGAGATCTGCGCGATGCTGGCCGATTGTCTCGAAGAGGTCGGGATCGCACGCGGCGATTATGTGGTGCGCGTCAACAACCGCAAGGTGCTCAACGGCGTGCTCGAAGTGGCCGGGCTTTCGGGCGACGACAAGGAAGCCGAGCGCGGTATCGTGCTGCGCGCCATCGACAAGCTCGACCGGCTGGGGCCGGAGGGCGTGCGCGCGCTTTTGGGTGAAGGGCGCAAGGACGAGAGCGGCGATTTCACCAAAGGTGCAGGGCTGGGCGAGGCGCAGGCCGAAGTCGTGATGGGCTTCATGCAGGCCAAGCGCGAGACCGGGGCCGAGACCGTGGCGCGGCTGCGCGACTTGGTGGCAGGCTCCGAGGTCGGCGTGCAGGGCGTGGATGAGTTGCAACTCATCTCGGACCTGTTGGCAGCGGGTGGCTATGGCCCCGACCGGGTGGAGATCGACCCCTCCGTCGTGCGTGGCCTTGGCTATTACACCGGCCCGGTCTTCGAGGCCGAACTGACCTTCGAGATCAAAGACGAGAAGGGCCGCGCGCGGAACTTCGGCTCGGTCGCCGGCGGCGGACGCTACGACGATCTGGTGAAGCGTTTCACCGGGCAGGAAGTGCCAGCGACCGGCGTCTCCATCGGTGTTGACCGTCTGCTCGCCGCGCTGGCCGCCAAAGGCCGGCTTGAGGCCGAAGCGACAGGCCCCGTCGTCGTCACCGTGATGGACCGCGACCGCATGGCTGATTATCAGGCCATGGTGGCCGAGCTGCGGCAGGCGGGCATCCGGGCGGAGGTTTATCTGGGCAATCCGAAGAACTTCGGCAACCAAATGAAATACGCCGACAAGCGGCAAAGCCCCGTGGTCGTCATCGAAGGCGGTGACGAGAAGGACCGCGGCGTGGTGCAGATCAAGGACATGGTGCTGGGCGCGCAACTGGCGCAAGAGGCCAGCCATGACGAGTGGAAAGAGCGCCCCAACCAATATGAGGTGCCACGCGGCGATCTGATCAAAGCGGTGCGCGATATTTTGGATCGGACAAGCTGATGCCCACACGTTCCGAAACACTGGCGCGCGCGGCCTCCCTGCGCGCGATCTTCGAGGGGCAGGGCGCCGTTCTGGTCGAACCGCCGATCTTGCAACCGGCGGACACGCTGCTGGACCTCTATGGCGAGGATATCCGCGCGCGCGCCTATGTCACCTCGGACGCGCTGCGCGGGGAGCAGATGCTGCGCCCCGATTTCACCGTGCCCGTGGTGCAGATGCATATGGCCCATGGGGCCGAGCCCGCGCGCTACACCTATTCAGGCGAGGTTTTCCGCCGTCAGGAACATGACCCGAACCGCGCCAACGAATACATTCAGGTGGGTTTCGAGGTCTTCGACCGCGCCGATCCGGCGGCGGCGGATGCCGAGGTTTTCGCCCTGATCGCCGAGGCGATGCAGGGGCTGCCGGTACGCCCGGTGACCGGCGACATCGGCGTGCTGATGGCGGCGGTGCAGGGCTTGGGCACATCGGCTGCGCGTAAACAGGCGTTGATGCGCCACATCTGGCGCCCACGCCGCTTTCGCGCACTGCTTGACCGTTATGCCGGGCGCAGCCCGGTGCCCGCGGGGCGCAAGGCGTTGCTGGCCGAGGCCGAGGTGACATGCGACGCGCCGATGGTGGGGCTGCGCTCCCGCGCCGAAATTGAAGCCCGCGTCGCGGCCCTGCGCGAGGATGCGCAGACACCGCCGATCTCCGCGCAGCAGGTCGACCTTTTCGAGGCGCTGTTGGAGGTGCGGGAAACCCTGCCCAACGCGCTGAGCCGCCTGCGCGATCTGGCCGTCGACATGCCCGCCATCGGCGATGCCGTGGCCCGTGTCGCGGCCCGCGCCGATGCGATGCGCGCCCGCGGGATCGACACCGACGCGCTGCTCTTTGAGGCCAGCCATGGCCGGTCATCGATGGAATATTACGACGGTTTCGTCTTTGCTTTCCGCGCGGCCTCACGGCCCGATTTGCCCAGCATCGCCACCGGCGGGCGCTACGATGCGCTGACCCGGCGGCTGGGTCAGGGCGATGAAATCCCGGCGGTGGGCGGTGTGATGCGCCCCGGCCTGATGCTGGAACTGGAGGCCGGGCAATGACGCTGAAGCTGGGTGTGCCGTCCAAGGGGCGGCTGATGGAGAAGACTTTTGAATGGTTCGGCGCGCGCGGCGTCAGCCTGCAACGGACCGGGTCCGACCGCGAATATGCGGGCAAGGTCGAAGGGATCGAGGATGTCTCGCTCGTGCTGCTTTCGGCGGGTGAAATCCCGCGCGAACTCTCGGCGGGGCGGATCCATTTGGGCGTCACCGGCACCGATCTGGTGCAAGAGAAACTGGCCCTTTGGGACCAGTTGGTCGAGCCGGTGGAAGAGCTGAACTTCGGTCATGCCGACCTGATCATCGCCGTGCCGCAGGCTTGGGTCGATGTGGATACGCTAGATGATCTGGATGCCGCCGCCGCGGCCTTCCGCGCCGAACATGGCTTCCGCCTGCGCATCGCCACCAAGTATCACCGGCTGGTGCGGGAATTCCTGCGCACCCATGGCGTGGCCGACTACGCGCTGGTCGACAGCCAAGGCGCGACCGAGGGCACGGTGCTGAACGAGACCGCCGAGGCCATCGCCGACATCACCTCCAGCGGGGAGACCCTGCGCGCCAATCACCTGAAGATCCTCAGCGACGGTTTGATCCTGCAATCGCAGGCGACGCTATGGCGCTCGCGCATGGCGCCCCTAGAGGATCACAGCCGCAAAGCGCTGAAAACCCTGATCGCACAGCTGACCTGACGTAGCGTCACAGCCCCGGGTTTTTCCCTTGCCTTCCATGGCATTGCACCTTCCGAGCCGCTCCCGGCGCGGGGGCGCTTTGCCGCGCGTCTTATCGAAAGACTTGCGAGATGCCGCGCTTCGGATAGCGTGAAAGGGTCAACAGGCCGATACCACAAGCACCGCCAAAAGGGGCAGGGGTCGGGACATAGGGAGGATCCGTCGATGATCGGATGTCACGCGCCCCTTGCGGGGGGCCGCAGCCGTCGCCGCATGGGAGTGAGCGATTGCTGAGGGTTGAGGATTTGCATCTGTCCTTTGGCGGCATCAAGGCGCTGCAGGGGGTGAATTTCGAAGCCAAAGCCGGAGAGATCACCGGGGTGATCGGCCCCAACGGCGCGGGCAAAACCTCACTTTTCAATGCGATTTCAGGGTTTTATAGGCCTGACCGGGGCAGCGTGTCCTTTGAGGGTCAGGATATCACAACGCTCAGCCCCGACAAGCGCGCGGGCCTTGGCCTCGCACGGACTTTTCAGAACATCGCGCTGTTTCGCGGCATGACAGTGCTCGACAATATCAAACTCGGCGGGCACACGCGGCTCAAGACCAATGTCTGGCAGGCGCTGCGCTATTTCGGCGCGGCGCAGAAGGCCGAGCTGGAACTGCGCCGCGAGATCGAGGAGCAGGTGATCGACTTTCTCGAGATCGACCACATCCGCAAATATCCCATCACCATGCTGCCCTATGGTCTGCAAAAGCGGGTCGAACTGGGCCGCGCGCTGGCGATGCGCCCGCGCGTGTTGCTGCTGGACGAGCCGGTGGCCGGTATGAACCGCGAAGAGACCGCCGACATGGCGCGTTTCATCCTCGATGTGCAGGAGCAGTTCGGCACCACGATCCTGCTGGTGGAACATGACATGCATATGGTGATGGACATCTGTAGCCGCATCGTTGTGCTGAACTTCGGCCAGCAGATCGCCAGCGGCACGCCTGAGGAGGTCTCCAACAACCCGGCGGTGATCGAAGCCTATCTGGGGGCCGCGGCATGACGCCGATTTCTTTTAAAGAAATCGGGCCGGAATTTTTGAAAAATTCCGAGGGTAAGGAAAGGGAGGCGCTTTGATGGGGCAGTTCGTGCAATTCGCGATCAACGGGCTGATGGCCGGGGCGATCTACGCGCTGATCGCCGTGGGCATCGTGAGCGTCTACAAGGCCACCAAGGTGGTGAATTTCGCCCATGGCTACCTGATCATGTTCGGGGCCTATTTCTATTTCACCTTCGCCGTGATCGTCCCCGGCCAGCCTTGGGCGCCCGGCTGGCTGGCCTCATGGCAGCCCGGCTGGATGGTCGAGATGCGGGGCGATTTGCCGATGTTCTCACCCGTGGCGGCGGTGCTCGACTGGGTGGCGAACCTGCCGCGCATTCTGCTGGGACTGGCGGGGGCGCTGGTCTGCAACGCGATCCTCGGTCGGGTGATCGAACGCGTGTTGATGCGCCCGCTGATGGGGCAGTCGATCTTTGCCATGATCATGGTGACGGTCGGTCTAATCTCAATCCTGTCGGGCGCGGCGCAGTTGATCTGGACGGCGGATGCCGCAAGCGTGCCCTATATCGCGCCTAACATGCCGATCCGGTTCGAACTGTTCGGCACGATGATTTTCCTCTTCGGTACCGATCTGGTGAATATGGCCGTGGCGCTGCTGCTGTTTGGTGGCATCGTCGCCTTCGTGAAGTTCACCAAGGGCGGCATCGCCATCCGCGCCACCGCCGAGGACCAGTCCACCGCCTATTCCATGGGCATCTCGGTGCCCAAGGTCTTTTCGCGCGCCTGGGTGCTGGCCAGCACCACCGGCGCCATCGCGGGCGCGATCCTCGCCACGCGTAACGGCATCTCGCCGAGCCTCGGGCTTTTTGGCTTCTCGGTTCTGGCGATCGTGCTGATGGGCGGGCTGGATAGCTACGTGGGCGTGCTGATCGCGGCGATGGTGGTGGGCGTGCTGGAGGCGATGACCCAGTGGCAGATGGGCGGCGGCTGGGCCGAGATCGTGCCTTACGTCACCGTGCTGGTGGTGCTGATCTGGCGCCCGCACGGGCTGATGGGGCAAAAGGAGGTCGAGCGGATATGATCAACGCCAATCTGAAGTCCAGCTATGCCGCCGACGAGCGGGTGCTGAACAACCGCTACAAACAGGCCTTCGTCTACGGCTCGATCCTCGCGCTTGTGCTGTTCACGCTGTTCGGCAACGACTACCTCATTCTGATCGCGAGCCAGATGGGCATCCTGCTGATCGCCGTGGTGGGGATCAACATCCTCACGGGCTATACCGGTCTGGTGTCGCTGGGCCATGGCGCCTTCGTCGCCATCGGCGCCTATGCGGTGACGATCTTCGGCAACCTCGGGGCGGGGGTGATCCCGGCGGGGCTGATGCCCTTTGTCTCGGTGCCCTTGGCTGTAGCGCTGGCGGCAGCCGTGGGCGTGCTGGTCGGCCTGCCGAGCCTGCGGGTCAAGGGGCTTTACCTCGCCGTGGCGACGCTGGCGGCGAATTTCATCGTGATCTTTCTAATCGAGGAAGACCTCTTCGCGCCATGGACCGGCGGCATGGTTGGGCTTAACACCAATGTGCCCAACCTGCTGGGATGGGAGCTCGACACCAAGCGCGAGATGTTCGGGCTGATCGCCGTGGTGGGGCTGATCTCGCTGCTGGCGGCGCAGAACCTCATCCGCACCCGGGTGGGGCGCGCCTTCATCGCGATCCGCGACCGGGACTATTCCGCCGAGATCCTCGGCATCTCGCTTCTGCGCTACAAGTTGATGAGCTTTGCTCTCTCGGCGGCCTACTGTGGCCTCGCCGGGGCGCTTTTCGCCTATTTCTACGCCCGTATCCTGCCCGAGCAGTTCGAACTGGCGCTCTCGCTCAACCTCGTGGCGGCGCTGATCATCGGGGGCATGGGGCGCACGATGGGGCCGGTCTTCGGCGTTATCATCGTCGTCATGGTGCCCGAGGTGATCAAGGTGCTCTTCGGCGCGCTCGCCGGGGACAGCGCCGGGGCGGGGCAGCTGCGCGCGCCCCTTCAGCAGATCGCCTTCGGCGTCCTGCTGGTGTTGTTCCTGCTCAAGGAGCCCCTGGGCATCAACCAGATCGTCGACCGCATCCTGCGCGCCACAAACCGTTGGCCGTTTGCGCGCGGGTAATCAAAAGGCCACATCAGGGAGAAGACAGATGACCATGAACCGCCGATCCTTCCTCGCCACCACGGCTGCCGCGACGGCGGCCATCGGCACGCCGATGATCCTGCGCGCCCAGCCCAAGGAATACGTGCTCGGCGCCTCGCTGCCGCTCACCGGGCCCTTCGCCACGGCGGGGCAACTCGTCGCGCCCGCCTTCGCTATGGCCGCGAAACTGTTTAACGATGAGGGCGGCGTGGCGGGCGTGCCCATTCGCTTCGTCACCGAGGATTCCGGCTATGTGCCGCAGAACGCGCTCAATAACTACCAGCGCGCGCTGGCCTCGGAAGGCAAGAACATGATTGGCTATTTCGCCGACAGCACCGGCGCGATGAAGCTGATCGCGCCCGAGTTGAAGGGCGAGAATGCGCGGATCATGGGCTCCACGTCCTTCGCCTCGGAACTGGCCGACCCGGCGACCCACCCCTACCAGTATCTCTCGGGGCCGACCTATCAGAGCCAGTTCGACATCCTGCTGCAGAACATCAAGAACGAGGGCGGGCAGAAGGTGGCCTTCATCTTCTCCAACACCGAGTTCGGGCGCGATCCGATCGAACACGGCCGCAAGACCGCCGAGGAGCTTGGCCTCGAGGTCGTGCTGGAGGAAAGCACCAAGGCCGAGGGCGCGGACATTCCCACCCATGTCACCAAGCTGGCGCAATCCGGCGCGGATCACTGCATCCTGCAGGGCTATGTCACCGGCGTCTGGCCGCAGCTCATCGGCGGCGCGCGGCAATTTGGCCTGCCGGTCAAGTTCAAGGGCACCTTCTGGGGTATGGAGAAGCTCATCGCCGACCGCATCACCGCCGAGGCCGGGCCCTTCCTTGCGGGCTACGAAGGCGTCATGCCTTACCGCTATTTCTACGACCGCGAAGACGCGCCGCGCTACCAGCAGTACGCCGAACTCAGCAAGCAAATGTTCGCGGGCACGCCTCTGGAGAACTACATGTCGACTTGGGCGATCCAGACCATGTGCGGGCTGGAAATCGCCATGAAGGCCTTCCGCGACACCGCCGAGGCCGGGCTGGAACTGACGCCGGACAATATCGCCGAGAAGCTCTCGGGCATCTCAAACTGGGATTCGGGCGGCTTCTTTGGCGGGCCGGTGAGCATGGAGAACAACGCCATCGGGACCGGCCGTGTCTATGGCTACAACCCCGAGGACGGGCTGTTCACGCCGAAATCGGACTGGTTCACGGTGTAAACGAAGGAGGTTCGGGGGCGCTGCCCCCGGACCCCCGAAGTATTTTTTGGCCAAAAAGAGAGAGGGCCCGCGGTGCTGACCATCGAGAACATCGAAGTGACGTATCACCACACGGTGCAGGCGCTGCGCGGGCTGTCGCTTGAGGTGCCGGACGGCAAGATCGTCACGCTTTTGGGCACCAATGGCGCGGGCAAGACCACGACGCTGAAGGCGGCGAGCAACCTGCTGGCGCTTGAGAACGGCGAGGTCGGCGAGGGGCGGATTTCCTTCAAGGGGCAGTCGATCATGTCGATCCAGCCGGACCGATTGGTGCAGCAGGGGTTGTTCCACGTGCGCGAGGGGCGGCGGATCTTCAGCGAGATGACGGTGGAGGACAATCTGATCGCCGCCTCATACGCATTGGACCGGCGGCAGGCGAAACCCGATTACGACAAGGTCTATGCGTTTTTCCCGCGGCTGAAGGAGCGGCGGCGGCAGATCGCGGGCTATCTTTCAGGCGGTGAGCAGCAGATGCTGGCCTTTGGCCGGGCGATGATTGCGCGGCCCGAGTTGATCCTGATGGACGAGCCGTCGCTCGGCCTTGCCCCCAAGGTGGTGGCTGAGATTTTCGACACGATCAAGCGGCTGAACCAAGAGGACGGCACCGCGATCCTGCTGGTGGAGCAGAACGCGGGCGTGGCGTTTTCGGTCGCCGACTACGGCTACATCATGGAAAGCGGCCAGATCGTGATGGAGGGCGATGTCGAAAAACTGCGCGGCGACAAGGACATCCAGTCTTTCTACCTCGGCATGGGCGAAGAGGGCGGTGCGCGGCAGTCCTTCCGTGACGTGAAACACTACAAACGCCGCAAACGCTGGCTCAGCTAAGGAGGCCCGAGATGGCATTCGACGAGTTCAAGGGCGATTTCGCGCCGCTGGTGCGCATGGTGCACAACCATGCCCAGAACCGCCCCACGGGCGTGGCCATGCGGCAAAAGGAATTCGGCATCTGGAACGAGATCACCTGGGCCGGGCTGCAGGAGATCATGCAGGCCGCCGCCGCGGGGCTTGTCGATCTGGGTCTGAAGGCGGGCGATCATGTCGGCATCCTGAGCGAGAACCGCAGCGAATGGGTGCAGGCGCAGTTCGGCATCAACGCGGCGGCGGGCGTGGTCGTGGGCATGTATCCCACCAGCCCGGCGGCGGAACTGGAGCATCTGATCAACGCCTCGGACAGCACGGTGCTCTTCATCGAGGATCAGGAACAGCTCGACAAGATCAAGGAGTTGGGTGACCGGGTGCCGCAGCTGCGGCAGTTGGTGATCTTCATCCCCAAGGGCACGCGGGGCGAGGATCTGCTGGGGCTGATCAGTTTCGACGACCTGCTTGAGCGGGGCCGGGCGCGGCTATCGGGTCTCGCCGACGACCTGCGGGCGCGGCAAGCGGGGATCGAGCCCGACGACACGGCGATGATGGTCTTTACCTCGGGCTCCACCGGCCTGCCCAAGGCGGCGGAGATTTCCTATGGCAACATCCACGCGGGCGTGGGTGTGGCGCGGGATGTTTTCGGGGACTACCCGCCCGGGACGGATGTGCTGAGCTACCTGCCGTTGTGCCACATCGCGGAACAGGCGGTGACGGTGATCAACGGATTGGCGCAGCAATTCGTGATGAACTTCGGCGAGAGCCTTCGGACCATCACGCTCGACCTGCGGGAGATCGCGCCGCAGGTCTTCTTCGGCGTGCCGCGGATCTGGGAGAAGATGCAGGCGGGCGTCCTGGTGCAGGCGCAGACCGCAGGTAAGATCAAGGGGCCGATGACGCTGATGGCGCTGAAGGGCGCGCAGCGGCGCGGCATGATCCGACGCGACAAATGGAGCGCCGGGGACCGGTTAGCCCACGCCTTTTGGGACGCGCTGATCTACCGTCATATCCGCAGCTATCTCGGCCTCGGTCGGACCAGTTTCGCGATCTCCGCCGCCGCGCCGATCAGCGCCGAGCTCTTAGGTTTCATGCGCGGCATCGGCGTGAATATCCGCGAGGCTTGGGGCATGTCCGAAACCTCGGGCGTGGGCACGATCCAGCGCTCATGGGGCCAATGCGACGGGCGCATCGGCTTTCCGGTCAGCGGGGTGCGCACCAAGATCGCTGAGGATGGCGAGGTGCTGTTCTCGGGCGGGACCATCTTCAAGGGCTATTACAAGAACCCCAAGGCCACCGCCGAGACGCTCCGTGACGGCTGGCTGCACACCGGCGACGTGGGCCGCGAGGAAGCCGACGGTTCGATCACGCTGATCGACCGCAAGAAGGACATCATGATCAACGCGGCGGGCAAGAACCTCGCGCCTGCGCATATCGAGAATGTCATCAAGGCCAGCCCCTTCATCAAGGAGGTGGTCGCCGTGGCCGACAAGCGGCCCTATGTGACAGCACTGGTGCAGATCGACATGGACACGGTCCGGCTCTGGGCCGAGGGGCAGGGGATCGCCTATACCACTTTCCGCTCGCTGGCCGAGCACCCCAAGGTGCAGGAATTGATCGACGCGGAGGTGGCCAAGCAAAACCGCGATTTGGCGCGGGTCGAGCAGGTCAAGAAGGTCTGGCTGATGCGCAAGGAGCTTGACCACGACGACGGCGAGGTGACCGCGACGATGAAGGTGCGCCGGGCCAAGGTCTACGAACTCTATGGGGATCAGATCGAGGGGCTCTACGCCGACTGAAGCTCAGAGCACGCCGATCTCGGCCAGTGCGCGGTTTAATTCCACGGGCAGTTCCGCCTCGGCCTCGCGGCCCTCGGGCAGGTCGGGCGGCGCGTCCTCGGGCTTGAGGTAGCGCCAGCCTTGGAAGGCCCGGCGCAGGCTGTTCTGGGTGCGGATGATCTCGGGGTCGAGCACGATGGCGCAGCGGCGGATGCCGTCGGCGCGGGTGACCTCTTCCAGCCGGACGATGCGCTGGCGGGCTTGGATCACGCCCTTGATGACCCAGTAGATCGAGCCGCCGTTGAGAATTTCGGCCTCGCGCTTGGGCCACATGCGGGTCACATGGCGCGGCAGCCCGTCATGCGTGCGCACGTCCTTGCGCGCCTGCCATTTGGCAAGGCTTTCGACGCCTTCGGTGCCGACCGAAAGCTTTATTAGGTTCGTTTTACCGGTCACATCGCCCCCCAGCGATTCCTTTGGTCCACGCCATATAAGGTAGTTGGATTTCAATCACATGCAAATTCTTGTATGATGGAGGGTAATTTTCCGGTTTTCTCTCAGGCGGAGCCTAGTTAATAAGAGCCCCTGCCACTGACCTCAGGAGTTACCCCATGTCCCGCTTTACCGCCCCGATCGCCGAACAAATCTGGGATATGAAATACCGTTTTAAAGGGGCCGATGGCACCCCGAAGGACGTCACGGTGGAGGACACATGGCGCCGCATCGCCCGCGACCTCGCGCAGGTCGAATCGAAGGCGGACGTTTGGGAAGACAAGTTTTTCAACGCGCTGGAGGATTTCAAATACCTCCCCGCGGGCCGCATCACCGCAGGCGCCGGCACCGCGCGCCGCGTGACGCTGTTCAACTGCTTCGTCATGGGCACCGTGCCCGACAGCATGTCCGGCATCTTCGACATGCTGAAAGAGGCCGCGCTGACCATGCAGCAGGGCGGGGGAATCGGCTATGACTTCTCCACCATCCGCCCGCGCGGCGCGGATGTGCTGGGCGTCTCGGCGGATGCCTCCGGCCCGCTGTCCTTCATGGACGTCTGGGACGCCATGTGCCGCACCATCATGTCCGCAGGCTCGCGCCGCGGCGCGATGATGGCGACCATGCGTTGCGACCATCCGGATGTGGAGGATTTCATCGCCGCCAAGTCCGACCCCGCGCGCCTGCGCATGTTCAACATGTCCGTGCTGGTCACCGACCCCTTCATGGAGGCCGTGAAGGCCGACGGGTCTTGGGACCTCGTCTTTGGCGACAAGGTCTACAAGACCGTGCAGGCGCGCGATCTGTGGAACAAGATCATGCAGGCGACCTATGATTACGCCGAGCCGGGCGTGATCTTCATCGACCGCATCAACGCCGCGAACAACCTGAACTATTGCGAGACCATCGCCGCCACCAACCCCTGTGGTGAGCAGCCGCTGCCGCCCTATGGCGCCTGCCTTCTGGGCTCGATCAACCTTGCCCGTCTGGTTGCCCAGCCTTTCGAGGACGACGCCCATCTCGACCAAAACGCGATGAGCGAGTTGGTCGCCACCGCCGTTCGCATGATGGACAATGTGGTCGATGTGTCGAACTTCCCGCTGCCCGAACAGGCTGCCGAGGCGCAGAACAAGCGCCGCATCGGTCTGGGTGTCACCGGCCTTGCCGATGCGCTGTTGATGGTCGGCCTGCGCTATGGCTCTGATGAGGCGGCGGCGCAGACCGAGGCATGGCTCAAAGCCATCGCCCGCGCCTCCTATCTGGCGAGCGTGGACCTGGCGAAAGAGAAGGGGGCCTTCCCGCTGTTCGATGCTGAGAAATTCCTCGCCTCCGGCACCATGCAGCAGATGGACGATGACGTGCGCGAAGCGATCCGCGAACACGGTATCCGCAACGCGCTTTTGACCTCCATCGCGCCGACCGGGACGATCAGCCTCTACGCGGGCAACGTGTCTTCGGGGATCGAGCCGGTCTTTGCCTATGCCTACACCCGCAAGGTGCTGCAAAAAGACGGCAGCCGGACCGAGGAAGAGGTCGTCGACTACGCCGTGCAGATGTGGCGCGAGCTGAAGGGCGATGCACCGCTGCCCGACTATTTCGTCAACGCCCAGACCCTGCCGCCCGCCGATCACGTCAAGATGCAGGCCGCAGCGCAGAAGTGGATCGACAGTTCGATCTCCAAGACCATCAACTGCCCCGAGGACATCTCTTTTGATGCCTTTAAGGACGTCTACATGCAGGCGTGGGACACAGGCTGCAAAGGCTGCACCACCTATCGCCCCAACGACGTGACCGGTTCGGTTCTGAGCGTCTCTTCCGAGAAGAGCGACAAGGCCCCCGCCGACAGCCCTGATCAGGTCAGCGAAGGCGGCGAGATCGTCTATATGTCCGACCCGCTGGACCGCCCCGCCGAGTTGGAGGGCAACACCTACAAGGTCAAATGGCCCGATAGCGAGCACGCGCTCTACATCACCATCAACGACATCGTGCTGAACGGCCATCGTCGCCCCTTTGAGGTCTTCATCAACTCCAAGAACATGGAGCATTTCGCCTGGACCGTGGCGCTGACGCGCATGGTCTCGGCCGTGTTCCGCCGCGGCGGCGACGTGTCCTTCGTGGTGGAAGAGCTGAAAGCCGTCTTCGACCCGCGCGGCGGGGCTTGGATGCAGGGTAAATACATCCCCTCGATCCTCGCGGCCATCGGCGGCGTGATCGAGCGCCACATGATCGCCACCGGCTTCATCGCTGGCGAGGGCATGGGTCTGAAGACCGACCCGCAGGCGAAGGTCGTCGGCCTCGACGCCCCGCGCGGCAAATCCTGCCCGTCTTGCGGTCAGTTCGACATGCGGATGGTCGAGGGCTGCATGACCTGCGGGAGCTGCGGGCATAGTAAGTGTAGTGGTTAGATGGCTTAGTCCAGTTGCAGGCAGAAAAAGGAATAGTCTTCTCAAAAGCAAGAAATAGCGTGCGCAAGGCCTGTCAAGAGTTAGTTCTCTTGACGGGTCTTTTCTTGGTCTGTCCAGATTTATCTATTAAAGTCAGTGGCTTGTCGTGATGGGGGGCTTTTGGAAAGGGTGTTCGCGTGGATGATGCGCGGCTACTTCGGTCGCGGCTTTCGATAGGGCGTAGGAATGACCCTGCAGTGAGGGAGGTGGTGCGCGCGGTTCGTCCGCCGGCATGGGGCCGACCTTGGTGCTCAAGATATAATGAAGCGTGGGTGTTTTTGCGCCGCACGCCACCCGGTGGCCGCAAAACCGATGGAGAGTTGACACGGGCTAAGAAGGCGGCCTATCCCAATTGCACCATGACCTACAGTATTCGGCATATTCAGCGCGCAATACGCGCCATTTGAACCCCGCTCCGGGGGCCGGTCACTTCTGTCATTTCACTAACAGCGCTGACGCCAATATGGCCGGGTCGATGCCCGCGGCCCTCCCGGTTTTCAACCCGAGGAGATCTATCCATGTTCCCAAAGTCTAATACCAGCGCCACCTTCCAAATCATTGGTCGTGTCAGAACACTTCGCCGCGCCGAACGGCATCGCGTAGGGGTTGGTCATGGTTAAGCACTCGAACAACCGCTTTGCCGTGTTGTCCAATGACCTTGTGGTCCCACGCCTCGAAGAATTGGAGCGTAATTTCACAAGCGCCTTGAGCCGGATGAAAGGGAACCTCCGTGCCGGGGCGGCGACAAAGCTTGGCTACCAACAGGAGCAAAAGGCAAAGCGTTTGGCGGCGGATGCCCATTCCCGGCGTTTGCGGCAAGCGGGATTGAGTGCTTTGTCCAAGGAGGCTTTGGCGCAAGTCACAGCTTTGGCCAAAGAAGGGGCTGCACTTTCAGGGCCAGCAAACAAGGATCAGGTTTATCAGTTGGCAGCTGACCTTCATGCCGAAAGTCCATGGATGCGAGACGTATCTACGTGGATCATGCGACAGATGTTGGCGCATGTTGCTGCCGGCAACAGTGGTCTGGCCATATCCCCCATGATCCTTTCTGGTCCGCCTGGCATCGGGAAATCACATTATGCGCGCCGTCTGGCAGAGCTGGCAGGGGCACCGGCACGACTGATCGACGTTGGAAGTGGAAGCGCCGGCTTTCGGATTACCGGCGTCGAGAAAGGTTGGAACAGCACGCAGGCAGGCATCCCGGTCGAGACGATCCTGTCGACCCATGTCGCTAATCCAGTGATGGTGGTGGATGAAGTCGACAAGGCTGGCGCGATGCGAAGCAGAGCAGGATCTACGACGAGCCTGACGACGTCCTTGCTAACGTTGCTGGACCCGGGAACAGCTGCGCGCTTTGAATGTCCGTTCCACCGGCTGCGCTTTGATATGTCCCGCGTGATCTGGATCATGACGGCAAATGACGCTGACCTCATCCCCGCGCCACTGCGTGATCGTGCGCATGTATTTCACCTTGCCGGGCTAAGTGCCGAAGATGCCGTTGATCATTTCGAGCGATTGACGGCAGGGTATGGCGATAGAGCGGAACGTGATCAGTGCTGTGCCTTTATCGCGCGGATGGCACAGGCCTCGCCTGGGATCAGTCTACGTCAGATCCGCCAGCTTGCTGGGACGTTACAGTCTTCGGCAGCTCCGAACATGCATTGATACTGTGTCGGTTCCAATCGCGGGGCCGGCATCTGTTTTGATACAACAACAAGCGCGAGGCGGGAGCGAATTTCAGCGGTTTTCGTCTTGCGGCACCGGCCGGTTAGCAATGCCGCACGCCTCCAGGACCGACCATTGAAAAACAGGACCGTAGTCAAGACCATCAGGGCTGAATTGAGAGACTTGGTCCTTTTTGAGCGCCGCCCGCAGGGATTGCCAACTTTGCCCCCGCAGGATCGCCAATTCGCGGAGCGTGACGAAGTTGCCCTTGAACGCAGCAATATCCTGCTCTTGCATATAGTATTGTCGGGCGTGGGTCTTGGGATTGCGGGCCATTGTTGCCGAGGTATGCCCCTTCCTGATCAACCTCCCCGCTTGCCGCGGTTTCAGGCCGACGGAACGGGCGAAGGCGTCAATTGTCATTCCGGGAGCATTGGGGCGGTTTAAGACGTTTTTGAGCTCTTCGAAAAAAACAAGGATGTTGATTGTCACTGAGAGCTGACCCGGTATTTTCACCGAGATTTGACCCACCCTCAGTTATGCGTCGTGGTTTATGACGCGGTCAATGTTTTGGCTCCTTTCGTGTTTTCTTTGCAGCCTCAGCGC
>NZ_JABECQ010000008.1:0-161590 GCF_029285915.1 Sulfitobacter sp. M85 | reverse complement strand
GCGCTGAGGCTGCAAAGAAAACACGAAAGGAGCCAAAACATTGACCGCGTCATAAACCACGACGCATAACTGAGGGTGGGTCAAATCTCGGTGAAAATACCGGGTCAGCTCTCAGTGACAATCAACACTCTCTCCTCATCGCCAAACCTGGTTGTGATAGTTGCAGGGCCGTCTTTCAGAACCTCTTCCTGAAGGTAAGGAAAACTCGTCTCAGTCTTCAGGACGTAAACTGTTCGTGCATCCCGATCACGTTGCTGAATATATGATTGTATGCCATTCGCGAGATCCGTCGCACCTATGTTCTTAAACCCTTCTCTTAGGGCGCAGAGCAAGATCGCAATCGTAGTTAGACGTTGTTGACCATCTACGACAAACACTTTCGACCGATCACCTTTATAAACCACCATAGAGCCAATGAAGTATGTCTCAGCAATATTCTCGAGGATGTCGTCCCAAAACTTGTTTATGTGATCCATCTCCCACGAGTATGGGCGCTGAAAACTGGGGATCTCAAACACCGTTCCTTTTAACAACGCTTCTACTGTCTGGTCCTGAGATTCGATCTTCATTTGCGCGCCTTCTTCTACCCTTTGGCGAAAAGACTGAAGTAGATCTTTAACTATGCCAATACTGTAAAGCGCAAAAATGCTCTGAATCATGGATGTTCGACCGCCTCCCGAAGCTCCTGCAGCCACCAACTTCGAAACCGGCGTGTTAATGTGTATCCCCATACACTTTAAAATGTTATCGCAATTGGGAAGAGCAGCCATCTATAAAGGCCTTCCGAGCCATTATTACACACACACTCGAGAAAAGTGGGTAAGATAAGAGTTCGAATCCTTCAGGGAGCGCCACTTTCCTCTACGCCTAGACCCTCCCCACCTACGCGCGCGAAAAATCCTCGATCGCCGCGGCGATTAGGTGCGGGAAGGTCGGCTTGCCAAGCATGGCGACAGGCTCAAGCGCGCTTAGCCGCTGCTGGGTGAGATCGTCCAGATTGCCGCTCATGAAGACGCAGCGGATGTTGTGCTCCGCCAGCAGCCACTGCGCCACCTCTTCACCGGAATCGCCATTGGCGAGCCGCAGGTCCATGAAGGCCAGATCGGGCCGGGTCTGCGCCACCACCTCCCGGCAGGTCGCGAAATCCTTGACCGGGCCAAGGACGGAATGTTGAAGCTGTTCGAGCTGCATCTGAAGGTCCAAGGCAATCAAGAATTCGTCTTCGACAATCAGAATATTCACCGGGCATCACCCGGCGGGCATGGGAACCTCAATTTCAACGCAATAACCATGCTCTGTTGCCCTCTTATCCATCGTCGCCCCAAGCTGGCCGACAATGCCCGCCACGATCTTCGAACCGAGACCGACCCTACCTACACTCTCCGCGTTGCCGATCCCATCGTCCGACACCGTTAACGTCAAAAGGTCTCCCTCTTGATGCAAACGAACATCAACCCTGCCCTGTTCCCGCGCGACGAATGCATGTTTATGCGCGTTGGTCACAAGCTCATTGATCAGCAGCGCAAGGTTGATCGCCAAATCGGTCGGCACGGTGACCGACTGCGCGTCGACGACAGTCTCGATCTGCTTGCTATCGGTCTCGGTACTGGCTGAAAGGAAATCGACAAGCTGCGGGATGTATTCACCGACATCCACATGGGTAACGTTATGCGATTTATAGATAAGTTCATGGACGGAGCTTACCGCATGCACCCGGAGCGAGGCCTGTTGCAGGCTGTGTTTCACAGACGCATCGTCCACCGACGCGGCTTCGAGACGCAGAATGCTCGACACCAGATGCAGGCTGTTCTTGATCCGGTGGTTCACATCGCCAAGCAGTGTTTCCTTCTGCTCAAGAAGCTTGTCACGCTCGGTCAGGGTCTTCTGCAAGACCTCTTCGCGCTTCTTGGAATGGGTCAGATCGAGGGTGGCATCGATGAACCGCGCGGGCTTGTCATGTTCGAAAAGAACTTCACCACGCGTGTTCAGCCACCGGGTTTCCCCATTGGGCAAGACGATCCGATAATCGGCGTTCACCGTGGCATCATTGGCCATCGTTTCGCCCAAGCTTTGGTTCACATGCGCCAGATCATCTGGATGGATACGCCGGAACAGCTTGGCCATGGGGATTGTCCCCTCGGTATCGGCATAGCCGAAAAGATTGGCCAATTCCTGCGAGATATTCGCGGTCCCCGTCTGAAGGTCCAACTCGCCATAGCCGATCCCCGACACCTGCTTAGCTAGATTGAGCCGTATCGCCTGATCACGGCGACCGATAAATTCCGAGGTGACATCCTCGACATGGTGGATCAGCGCGATCAGCTTGCCATCTTCGAACACGGGCGTGTTCAACGGTTGCCAATATTTCTCTTCAAAGGCCCCGTCGGCGCTGTCGCGAATGGGAATATTGTACTTCTGCACGGCCATGCGGTGCTGTTTGCCCGTGGCGGCGACGATCTCAAGCGATTTGCCCAGATTATTGGTGCCATCTGCCGTCGCGTCGGAAGGGTCATCCGGGAAAGCGTCGAACAGATGTTTCCCGACGAGGTCCTCCGCTTTTGACCCGGTGATGAATAGGTACCGGTCATTCACGTCGATAATCTTCAAATCGGTATCTAGAACGAGATACCCATGGGGGGATGCCGCAAAAATTGCAGATCTCGACACGCTACCGTTCGCCGATCTTTCACCACCCATATTCTTCCCTATAAACTTCCTTCAATCCCTCTGGCCACCATATCCCCTTAACTTTGAACAGAAAAGCGCAGCCTCCTTGATATAAGTTAAGCAGCGATATGGCGACGCGCCGCAGCAAATGATGGACCGCTCAATTATTCGGCAAGCTAAGAACTCAGGTAATGAATGACGCGCATAAATGGCGCGTCTTTTTACGATTGGCGCTTTTGCGCCTCTATTCAAGCCGCAGCACCCTGAGGCGTGCCAATTGAATTAAAACCGCGCGCATTCGCTTACTCGATTGGCGTATTCAGAGGAAGAGACCCCGCCCCGAATTGGGAAGGGGCCGATCACGCGGCCACAAGCGCTTCCTCTGCCGCGATTTCCGAGGCGCAGAGGGGCAGATCGACGGTGAACTTCGTCCCGATGCCAACGGTGCTCTCTACCCGGATGTCCCCCTCATGCGCGGCGGCGAGCTTTTTGCTAATCGCAAGACCAAGACCAGTGCCGCCATCGGCGCTTTTGTTGGCTGTTTCCGCTTGAATGAAGGCTTGGAAAATCCGCTGCAAATCCTCCGCCGGCATCCCGCAACCATTGTCTTCGACCTCAAGCCGGCATGTATCGCCGACCTGCTTGGCGCGCATGCGAATGCTGGAGGCCGAAGAGAACTTCAGCGCGTTGCCCAAGAGATTGATCAGGATCTGTTTGCAGCGCCCCCGGTCGGCGAAAACGTCAAATTCATCATATTCGATTTCCAGCATCGCCTGTTTTTCCTTGGCCAGCCCCTGAAATTGCTCTGCCAATTCGGCCAGCAAATCGCCCGCCGCAAAAGAGGTTCTGTTGAGCTTCACGGAATTCAATGCTCGTATAGTCAAGCAGCTCATTGATGATGGTCAGCAGATGGTCGCCCGCCGATTTGATACGCCCGCCGTAGCGCTCTGTCTGGTCGCCCAACTCATCGAAATGCACCTTTGAGATCGGCTCGTTCGGTTTCAGCTTGGCCATGGTATGGCCTTTGAGGTTGGTCAGGAAGCTGGCGTAGCCGTTGATGATGGTCAGCGGCGTGCGCAGCTCATGGCTCAGAACGCTCATGAACTCCGACTTGGCGCGGCTGGCATCGCGGGCCTCATCCCGCGCTTGGCGCAGCTCGACGATGTTCTCCATCCGGGTGCGGTTTTCGATGAAATAGGTGAAAAGCCCGCCCATTACGATCATCGCAGCCGTCCCCGCGATGACCATCGCCAGCAATCTGAATTCATCCGGGTTGCTATGACCGGTCAAACAGGTCGGCGTCACGTGAAAGGCGGCCATGCCGGTGAAATGCAGCCCGATGATCGCCAGCGCAAAGCTGCCCGTCATCTTGCCCGTGGCGTATTTCCCGTTTTGCGCGCCAAAGAACAAGGCCACAGTCGATAGCACCATGGCCAGCAGAACCGAGGCGACGAGATAGGTCTTGTCCCAAAAGATGACCCCCTCGATCCGATAGGCGACCATCCCGGTGTAATGCATGGCCGAGATCGACAGCCCCAAGATCACCCCGCCAATCACGGTCGTGACCCTCTGACGGAACATCCCCGCGATCAAAATGCCGACCGTAGAGCCGATAATCGCGATCAACAGCGACACGAAGGTTAGCCCGAAATCAAAGCTTACCGGCGCGTCAGGCTGATAGGCCAACATAGCGATGAAATGCGTGCACCAGATGGCGATGCCCGAGGTCACGGCGGTCAGGAAATACCAAAGTAACGCCTGCCGCGGCTTCTGTTTGAGCGCATGCCGGTAAAGGTTTGCGATTACCCAGCTGCCGAATACGCACAAGAGCGCGGCAAGCAAGACCAGCATCATATCATGGTCAGAGTGCATAGAATGAGCCACTGTCAGCATTATTAAACCTCAAGATAATGAGGCAAGTGTTGCGCAAGGATTGCGTCGAAACAGTGTTCGAGTGCGTTCTTTTTGGCGGTAATTTCATCTGATGAAACTCCAGTCCGGCCCAAAGGGCGCAGGCGGCACGCCAACCGATGGACCGCCGCCCTCCCCTGCCGTTGAGGGCGCCGCGATCCCCGTTCTAAGCGCCCTTTCGCCCCGGCCCGGGCGGGGAATCACAGCGAGCAAACCACGGGGATGGCGGTACTAAAAAGAGCGATTCACATCCAAGGGTTGCATTTACCGGCCATAATACGTCACTACAGCGCCAAACTTGCGCCGTATTTTAATGCTGGTCTGCGCACATTCATTTTGGTTCATAGGTATTTCCGCCATGCTAACGTGTTTCCAAGGGCTGATGCTCGACCCGGTCTATTGGACCGTGCTCGCCGTCAGCACGATCGCCGCAGCTGTCGCCTTTTGGACGCTCAAGTTCCAAGAGTTCCATGGCAAAATTTACTATGCGCTCACCTTTTTGGGGATGATCTGGACCCTGATGATGGTCGGGGCCGAAGCGGCAACGCCCGCCTACGACTGCCAGATGCAACAGGCGCAGCTTGCGTGGCTGGGGCATGGGCTGGTGCCGGTGGCGTGGTCTTTCTTTATCTTCGAATATGTCGGCCCCTCCAGCCGGTCGCGCGGGTGGGTGAGCCTTCTGGCCCTGATTGCCGTGCCGCTTGCGGCCTTCGGCCTTGCCGCGACGAACGATTGGCACCACCTGATCTATACCGCCGAGACCGCGCTTCAGCCGGGCGACGATCAGATCACCTTTGAACATGGGCCGGGGTATTTCCTCGTTCTTGCGGTGCTCTATTGCTTCGTGATGGCGACGCTCATCGGGCTGGGCCGGGCGTTCTTTCGCGCGAAACGGGCCGCTTGGCCGCTGCTGACGATGCTGGTGGTGATCACGCTGATCCCATTGGGCGCGAACGCGGCCTATGCGCTGCTTGGTTTTACTGTCGTCGGCCTTGATCCGACCGCCTTCATGTTCACCTTGGGCATTTTCGCCTTCTCGTGGCTCTTGGTGACCAACAAGACGATGGACATGCCCTCGGTCGGGCAATCGACCCTGTTTGATACGATGAGCGAACCGCTCATCCTATTGGACGCGCGGCGGCAGGTTGTCCGCTCGAACGCCGCGGCCAAGCGCAGCCGGCTTTTGGCGGATCCGACTTTGGGCCACGATCTGATCGCCGGGATCGAAGCGCAGACGGCCCAGAACGCCTCGGCCCATATTTCCTGCAACGAACGGCTTTATGAGCCGCGCGTTCAGCCCATCGAAAACCCCCTCGCCCCCGCAGGCCCCGCCATCGGCTGGAGCGTTACTTTCGTCGATGTCACCGACCGGATCGCCACCACCACGGCGCTAGAGCGCGCGTTGAAAGAGGCGGATGAGGCGAACCGCGCCAAAGATGAATTCATCTCAGTCGTCAGCCATGAGCTGCGCACGCCGCTGACCTCATTGAAAGGCGGCTTGGCTTTGGCCCTCAGCGGCAAGCTGGGAGAGATCAAAGGCCCGCTGCGCTCCTCGCTCGACATTGCCCATCGCAACGGGGTGCGCCTGTCGCGGTTGGTCGATAATATCCTGCTGGTGCAAAAGCTTGAGGTGCAGGCGCTTTCGCTCGAATGGCTGCCGGTCGACCTGCCCGCCCTGCTCCGCGAAAGCATCGAAGAAAACCGCATGTATGCCCATGAGCGCGGCGTGCGGCTGGATATCGGCAGTGTCGGCCAGCCCGCCGTTGTCTTGGGCGATGCCTTTGCCATCCGGCAGGTCGTCGACAACCTGATCTCGAACGCGGTGAAATTCTCAAATGTGGGCGACACGGTCGAGGGCACGCTGACCACCAACAACGGGCGCGTGCGGGTCTCGATCCGCGATCATGGGCGCGGCATTCCCGAGGGGATGGAGGAAAAGGTCTTTGGCCGCTTCGGGCAGCTTGACGACGACGGGCAGAAATCGACCCAAGGCTCCGGCCTCGGCCTGCATATCTCCCGCCAACTGGCGCGGCAGATGGCGGGGGATCTGTTTTACGAAAGCGAAGTAGGCGTCGGATCGACCTTCCACGTCGAATTCGGCATCGGGGCCGAGGCAGAGACCGCCCAGCAAGCGGCCCCAAGCGCGCTGCAAAGCACCGATTAAGCCCCGCGCCTGCGCTTAAAGTTCGATACGGATATCGTGGATCCACAGTTTCGGCGGACGGGACAGGACAAAGACCACCACATCGGCCAGATCATCCGGCTCGGTGAAAATATGGTTCGGCACGTCCTCTCCGGCCTTGGCGAACATGCCGGTATTGGTGCCCGACTGATACAGCCCGCCCACCCGCACGCCGGTGTTTTCCTCATCCGCCTTCAGCACCTCGGTAAAACCGCGCACGCCGTATTTCGTGGCCGTATAGACCGACTGCCCCGCCTGCGCCACGACACCGGATTTGGAGACGACATTGAGGATGATCGCCTCGTCATTGTCGCGCAGCGCGGGCAGCGTGGCCTGTGTCATCTGCATCAGGCCGGTCAGGTTCGTCTGCACCGTGGCCTGCACCATCTCGCGCGCAATCGTGTCGAGCGGCCCTGCCTTGTGCCAAATCCCTGCGTTGTTGATCAGGATGTCCAAGCCGCCAAAACGGTCCACCACCTGCGCGGCGGTCTGGTCGATCGCCGAAGGGTCTTGCAGATCGCAGGTCAGCCCCACCGCCTCTGCCGCGCCAGCGGCTCGGCAGGCTTCGGCCACGGCCTGAAGACGTGTCTCATCCCGGCCCAGAATGGCCAGCCGCGCACCCGTCTCTGCCAGTTTCAGACAGATGTGGCGCCCGATCCCGTCGCTGCCGCCGGTGACCAAAATACGTTTGTCGCGCAGTTCCATATCGCTCTCCTATGTTGCGGGCGGCTTACCGCGCGGCGAAGCCGCCGCCAAGCCCTGCCCCGCCCGGTCAGATCGTGATGATCTGCGCACGGATCGCCTTGGCCACCGCATGGGTCTTGTTGGTCACGTCCAGCTTGGCGCAGGCGTTATAAAGGTGATGGTTCACCGTGCTGGCCGCCACCGTCATGATCTGCGCCGTCTCCCATGCCGTTTTGCCCACCGCGGCCCATTTCAGCACTTCCTTCTCACGGTTGCTCAGCCGTGGCCCCGGCGCGGCGGGGGCGATATCCGCCACCATATCGCTTTGGATCAGACAGCCCAGATAGATCGCATCGGCGATGATCCCGCGCTTGTACTTGCGCCATTCGTGAATGCGCAGGTCAGAGTTCAGCGTCAGCACCGCTTTGCCATGTGCGTGGTCCCGAATGGGGATCGACACACCGTTCTGGCGCACGCCGAACTCCATCGCCTCGCCAAAGAAATTGCGCGTGGTCCGGTCGACCTTGGGCAGCTCGCTCCAATCCACCGGCAGGGTACCTTCGAGGGATTTGTCGACCACCGGGTCGATCAGATGGTAGTTTTCCTCTTGGTAGCGCGTCAGCCAAGCGGGATCATAGGTCGAGTGAATGACCGGATCACTGCCACTGGCGCCGGTCTTGTGAAACCCCAGATAGGACAGGTTGTTCAGCCCCATATCCTGCGCCAAGACCTGCAACATCTCGGCGGGTTTGATGTCGGGGCGCTGTTCTTTCAATAGGAGGTAGCGGTCGGAAAGCGGTGTCACCATAGGGCGGCGTTCAAAAGCTCATGTGATTAAAAACTGAGCATTCAGTTAGGGCACCTCAACCAGTGAGGGAACATGCCCGCCGTCGAATGATTTCTCGGAATAGGGGAAACGGGCCAAAACGTTGCAATTTTGTCCCGATGACCAAGGGTCAACCGAAAGGCCCGCCCGACGAAAGGTCGGCACGTCCGCCTGCCCGCGAAGCGGTGCAGAGCATAAAGCGGCCCCCGCCCGAAAACCAATGCGCCCCTTACAAAAACACGATTGTCCAACACAGCGGACAGGGGCGCAGCTTCCGAAAGCGGGGACCGAAACAGAGCCAAATGGCAGGCCCTGTCAAAAGGTCGCGTCAGCCTGAGCGCGCATCTTATGTCTGACGGCCATTCAGCACAGCCGCAAACTCGGATAGCAAGATTCGCGCCGTCGATCTTCAAGCATTTGTTATAGTTTGATTAAATTTCCGGCGCATCTTGACTGCGCGCGCCCGGGCGCATCTGTAAAGCTGGTAATATTTATAGGTTTCGATGAATCGCGGTGGATAGGGGCGATACGGGCGCAGGCGATTTGACGCTGTTACAAAAACTTCACTGGCGCAAAGCTTATTAATTCTGTAATTCATGAATTATGGAACAAGTGATCCCTAACCGCCTTGCCACCCTCGGCCATCCGCAGCGCCTCGCGCTGTTTCGGCTGCTCATGCGCCGCTACCCTGACAGGGTGCCCGCGACCGAACTGGCGCAGGCGCTCGGCCTCAAGCCCAACACCCTCTCGACCTATATCGGCGCGCTGATGCAGGCGGGGTTGGTAAGCCAAGAACGGCAGGGCACATCTCTGCGCTATGCGATCGATATCGAGGCCGCGCGGGACACCATCGGCTACCTGCTGAACGACTGCTGCCGCGGGCGGCCAGAGATTTGCCTCCCCCTCACCTCTTCAGATGGAAACGCTCCCATGACCGACGACAAGTTCAACGTCCTGTTCATCTGCACCGGCAACTCCGCCCGGTCGATCTTTGCCGAAAGCATCCTGCGCGACCTCGCGGCGGACCGTTTCAACGTCTACTCCGCAGGCACGCGGCCACAATCCGCATTGAACCCCTTCGCCGTAGAAGTGCTCAAGCAAAAGGGCCATGACGTGGCGCAGCTGCGGTCGAAACATATCTCTGAGTTTCAGAGCGAAGACGCGCCCGGTTTTGATTTCGTTTTTACCGTTTGCAATCAAGCGGCTAACGAAGAATGCCCCACATGGCCCGGTCAGCCGATCACCGCGCATTGGGGCCTGCCCGATCCGGTCAAGGTCGAAGGCTCCGACGCCGAAAAGAGCCTCGCCTTTCAGCAAGCCTATGGCACGCTGCGCAACCGAATGTTGGGCTTTACCAGCCTGCCACTGACCTCGCTCGACCGTATCTCGCTGCAAAAGGCGCTGGATGACGCTGGCCAAACCGACAAAGAAGGAACTCCCGCATGACCACCTACGCGATCAACGGCCTTGGCCGCATCGGCAAGCTCGCCCTGAAACCGCTGCTGGACCAAGGGGCCGAGATTGCATGGATCAACGATGCGGTGGGCGACCCGGAAATGCACGCCCATCTGCTAGAATTCGACACGGTCCACGGACGCTGGCAAGCCGATTTCGCCCATGACGCCGACAGCGTGACGATCAACGGCACCCGCCTGCCCTTCATCGGCACCCGCAACCTTGGCGCGCTGCCGCTCGACGGGGTGGATGTGGTGATAGATTGCACCGGCGTTTTCAAAACCGCGGCAAAGCTCGCCCCCTATTTCGAAGCGGGGGTGAAGAAAGTGGTGATCTCGGCCCCGGTGAAAGACGGCGATGCCGCCAATATCGTCTATGGCGTCAATGACAACGTCTATGATCCCGGCCGGCACCGGATCGTCACGGCGGCAAGCTGCACGACCAACTGCCTCGCCCCGGTGGTGAAGGTCATCCATGAGGCGCTGCGGATCAAACATGGCTCCATCACCACGATCCACGATGTGACCAACACACAAACCATCGTCGACCGCCCTGCCAAGGACCTGCGCCGCGCGCGTTCGGCCCTGAACTCCCTGATCCCGACGACCACGGGCAGCGCCACGGCGATCACGCTGATCTATCCCGAACTCAAAGGCCGCCTGAACGGCCATGCGGTACGGGTGCCGCTGCTCAACGCCTCGCTGACCGATTGCGTGTTTGAGGTAGAGCGTGAAACGACGGTGGAAGAGGTAAACGCCCTGTTCAAAGCCGCCGCCGAAGGAGAGTTGAAAGACATCCTCGGCTATGAGGAACGCCCGCTTGTCTCAACCGATTACACCAACGACACGCGCTCAAGCATCGTCGATGCGCCCTCGACCATGGTCGTGAACGGCACACAGGTGAAAATCTACGCGTGGTACGACAATGAGATGGGCTATGCCCACCGTCTGGTCGATGTGGCGCTGATGGTCGGGGCAAGCCTGTGAGCGAGAGCGCGACCCGCCCCGAGGGGCTTTCGGCCTATATCGCGGTCACGGCGGCCTATTGGGCCTTCATGCTGACCGATGGCGCGTTGCGCATGTTGGTGTTGCTGCATTTCCACCGGCTTGGCTTTTCGCCGGTGCAACTGGCCTATCTTTTTGTGCTGTATGAGATCGCGGGCGTCATTACCAACCTCTGCGCGGGCTGGATCGCGGCGCGCTTCGGGCTGGCCTCGACGCTCTATGCCGGGCTGGGGTTGCAGATCGTGGCGCTGCTGGCGCTGGCGCAGCTTGACCCCACATGGGCGGTTGGCGCCTCGGTCGTTTTCGTCATGCTGGTGCAGGGGGCCAGCGGCGTGGCCAAGGATTTGGCCAAGATGTCATCGAAATCCGCTGTCAAACTGCTCGCCCCGGCTGAGGATGGCGGGCTGTTTCGCTGGGTGGCGCTGCTGACCGGCTCCAAGAACATGGTCAAGGGCTTGGGCTTTCTGCTCGGCGCGGCTTTGCTGGCGACGCTTGGCTTTGTCTGGGCGGTGCTCGGGATGGCGGCGATCCTTGCGCTGATCCTGATTGCCGTGCTGACCGCCATGCCGCCCGGCCTGCCCAAGGGCCGCAAGGGGGCGAAGTTCTCGGAGGTCTTCTCAAAATCCGCCAATGTGAACTGGCTCAGCGCGGCGCGGGTGTTTCTCTTCGGCGCGCGGGACGTGTGGTTCGTGGTGGGCATCCCGATCTATTTCTACGCAGTCCTCTCGGATGGCACGGAGGAAAGCAACCGCGCGGCCTTTTTCATGATCGGCACCTTTATGGCGGTCTGGGTGATCCTCTACGGGTTGGTGCAAATCTACGCCCCACGCCTGCTCCGCGCGAAATCCCGCCCGGCAGGAGACCTGATCTCAGCCGCGAAGGGCTGGGCATGGTCGCTTGCCGCCGTGCCCGCGGCGCTGACGCTGGCGGCGCTGTTCAGCGACGGGCCGCAGGGCTGGCTCACCGTGACGCTTGTGATCGGCCTCTTGGCCTTTGGCGCGGTCTTTGCGGTAAACTCATCGCTGCATTCCTACCTCATCCTCTCTTTCACCAAGGCTGAGCGGGTGACGATGGATGTGGGGTTTTACTACATGGCCAATGCCGCCGGGCGGCTCTTGGGCACGCTGATGTCGGGGCTGAGCTATCAGATCGGCGGGCTGCCCCTGATGCTGGGGGCAGCGGCGATCATGGTGGCCCTGTCGGCGCTGCTGGTCGGGTTCTTGAAGCCCGACCAGAGCTAACCGTTAGCCTACCTTGCTGGCGCGACCGCTGCTCTGATCAGCCTGCGTATAGGCATCCATCGCCGCGACGGCGCCCTCGTCCCAAATGAGCGTGAGCCAAGCAACAAAGGCGTCGCGGAAGCCTTCGGCCTGCGCGAGATCGCCATAAAGACGGTCTTGCTCCAACCATGCCACGGGCCGCGTGCGTGCAGTCTGCGCCACAGCTTTCAGCTCGTCCCAGATCGGATCGTTTGCCGCAATCTCGGTGCCGTTTTCCCGCGTGCCTGCACACATCCGCGCCCAGAGCGCTTCGACCAAGGCCAAACCACTGACCGAACGCCCCGCCGCCAGTTGATCGCGCAAGATCGGCAGCACGAAACCGGTGTGCCGCGCCGAGCCGTCAAAGGCGACGCGGCTGGTGGTGTCGACGATGCGCGGGTTCGAGAAGCGCTGTTCGATCAGGTCGAGATAGGCAAGCGGCGTCATGCCCGGCACCGGGGCGACCGTCTGGGTGATCTCTTCGGCCTGCACGCGGTGGAACATCGCGCGGATCGCCGGATGGGCCATAGTGCCGGAAATCGTCTCGATCCCCAGCACCTCACCGACATTGGCCAAGACCTGATGGCCCGCGTTGAGGATGCGGATTTTCATCTTCTCATAGGCGTGCACCTCGTCCGAGAAGGTGGCCCCCACCTGATCCCAATCCGGGCGGCCCGCGCAGAAGTCGTCCTCGATCACCCATTGGCGGAAGGCTTCATGGGTGACGGGGGCGGCGTCGTTCACGCCGAACTCCCGCGCCTGTGCGATCTCGGCGGGGCCGGTGGCCGGGGCGATGCAATCGACCATGGAGTTGGGGAAACTGGCGTTTGCCTCGATCCAATCGGCCAGCGCCGGGTCGGACATGCGCGCCAGCGACACGACCGCTTGGCGCAGGATATCGCCGTTGCCTTGCAGATTGTCACAGCTCAGCCCGGTGAACGGCCCCTGCCCCGCATCGCGGCGCAGCCGCAGGGCCGCGACGATGGCCCCAAAGGCGGTGCGCGGGGTTTCGGGATGGGCCGCGTCATGGATGATATCGGCATGGGTCGCGTCGAACCCCTTGCTCACCGGGTCGATGTAATAGCCGCTCTCCGTGACGGTCAGCCCGACGATGCGAATGGCCGGATCGGTCATGGCGCGGATCAGGGCGCCGTTGCCCTCTTCGATCGGCAGGTAGTCGATCATGGACCCCACCACCTCGGCCGAGGTCTGCGCGGGGTCGAGTTCGATCAGCGTCGTCAAACAGTCCTGCGCCAAGAGCTTCTCGCGCATGGCCGCATCATAGGGGCGCACGCCCGCGCCGAGGATCGCCCAGTCATGCGCTTGGCCGTTCTGCATCAAACGATGCAGATACCACGCTTGATGCGCGCGGTGGAAATTGCCTACGCCGATATGCACGATACCGGGGGTCAGGGCGCTGCGGTCATAGCTGGGGTGGGCGATGTCGAGATCACCCAGCGTCGCGTTCGAGAGGTCTACCAGTTTATCCATGATCCACATCCTTAAAGGGCCGCGCACCGGGGAAAGGGTACGGGGGTCGGCCTGTCATTCCTGCCGCTTGCATTACTCGACCCGAAGGCCCTGCGCGTCGAACCGGTGGAGCTTGTCCGCCTGCGGGGTCAGGAAAATCCGGTCCCCATGTCGGACCGACAATTCGCCATCCACGCGCACGGTCATCGGGTCGCAGCCCGCCACGCCATGGACGTGCAAGAAGGTGTCGGAGCCCAGATGCTCGGCCACGCCGATGGTGCCCTCCCATGCGCCTTCGGTGGTGGAGACATCGAAATGCTCGGGCCGGATGCCGATGGTCGGCGCGCCACGCGCTTCGGCTTCGGCGCCCTTGATCAGGTTCATCTTGGGCGAGCCGATGAAGCCCGCGACGAATTCGTTGCGCGGCTTGTAGTAAAGCTCAAGCGGGGAGCCGACCTGTTCGATATGGCCCGCCCGCAGCACGACAATCTTGTCGGCCATGGTCATCGCTTCGACCTGATCGTGGGTGACGTAGATCATCGTCGTGGCCAGCCGCTTGTGCAGCTCGCTGATCTCAAGACGCATCCCCACCCGTAGCGCGGCGTCGAGGTTCGACAGCGGCTCGTCGAAAAGGAACGCCGAAGGCTCCCGCACAATGGCACGGCCAATGGCGACCCGCTGGCGCTGACCGCCTGACAATTGGCCCGGACGGCGGTCAAGATAGTCGGTCAGGTTCAGCGCCTTGGCAGCCGCTTCAATCCGGCGGTTCTGCTCATCCACGGGCAGCCCGGCCATCTTCATCGGAAAGGCGATGTTTTTGCGCACCGACATATGCGGATAAAGCGCGTAGGATTGGAACACCATCGCCAGACCCCGTTTCGCGGGTGGCACGTTAGTCGCATCGGTGCCGTCGATCTCGATATGGCCCGAGGTGATGTCCTCCAGGCCCGCGATCAGCCGCAGCAGGGTTGATTTACCGCAGCCCGAGGGGCCGACAAAGACCGTGAACTCGCCATCTTCGATGGTCAGATCAAGGGGCGGAATGACTTCCACATCGCCGAAGCTTTTGGAAACCTGATTGAGTTTAATTTGTCCCATGTGACTGTCCCTTGCTTACTTGACTGCGCCGAAAGTCAGGCCGCTGACGAGTTGTTTCTGGCTGAACCAGCCGAGGATGAGGATTGGCGCGATGGCCATGGTGGAGGCCGCGCTGAGCTTGGCGTAGAAAAGGCCTTCGGGGCTGGAATAGCTCGCGATGAAGGCGGTGAGCGGTGCGGCCTTGGCCGCGGTGAGGTTTAGCGTCCAGAAGGCTTCGTTCCATGCGAGGATGAAGTTCAACAGCAGGGTGGAGGCAATGCCCGGCACCGCCATGGGCGTGAGGACGTAAAGCACCTCTTCGCGCAGGCTTGCCCCATCCATCCGTGCCGCTTCCAAAATCTCACCGGGGATTTCGCGGAAGTAGGTGTAGAGCATCCAGACGATGATCGGCAGGTTGATGAGCATCAGGATGATGACCAGTGCGATCTTGCTGTCGAGCACGCCGAACTGGATGCAGAGCAGATAGATCGGGTAGAGCACGCCCACCGCGGGCAGCATCTTGGTCGAGAGCATCCAGAGCAGGATATCCTTGGTCCGCTTGCCGGGGACGAAGGCCATCGACCATGCGGCAGGCACCGCGATCAGGATGCCAAGGATGGTCGAGCCGCCCGCGATGACGATGGAGTTCCACAGGAAGCGCCCGTAGTTCGACCGTTCCAGAACCGCCTCGTAATTCGCCAGCGTCCAGTCGAAGCCGAGGAAGATCGGCGGATCGGCGATGGCCTGTGCTTCGGTCTTGAAGCTGGTGAGGATGGTCCAAAGGATGGGGAAGAAGATCAGGAAACCGATGCCCCAAGCGAGGGCCGTGTTGACGATCTTGCGTTGCCTTGTGACTGCGCGTGCCATGATGTCTCCTCCTCAGGCGTCCAGGTTCTTGCCGACGATGCGCATCAGGAAGATGGCGACGATATTGGCGAGAATGATTGCATAGACACCGCCCGCCGATCCGAGGCCGATGTTCTGGCTCTCCAGCACGCGCTGGAAGATGAGATAGGTCAGTGTTTTGGTGCCGAAGGCCCCGCCCGTGGTCACGAAAATCTCCGCGAAAATCGACAAGAGAAAGATCGTCTGGATCAGGATCACCACGGTGATCGCGCGGCCCAGATGCGGCAGGGTGATATAGGCGAAACGTTTGGTCACCGGCGCGCCGTCCATCTCGGCGGCGTCAAGCTGCTCGCGGTCGAGCGACTGGATCGCGGTGAGCAGGATCAGCGTCGCGAAGGGCAGCCATTGCCAGGATACGATGATGATGATCGACGACAGCGAAGCTTGGCTCATCCATTGCACCGGGGTGGCGCCAAAAAACTCCCACAGATGCGCGAACAGGCCATAGTTCGGGTCCATGAACATGTTCTTCCACACCAAAGCCGACACGGTGGGCATGACGAAAAAGGGCGCGATGACAAGGATGCGGACAAAGCCCTGACCCCACATCGGCTGGTTCAACAGAAGGGCAAGCAGGATGCCGAGGCAGACCGTGATCGCCAGCACACCGCCAACGATGATCAGCGTGGTCATCACCGAGGGCCAGAAAGAGCTGGAGGTGACGAAGCGCACATAGTTGTCGAACCCCACCCAGCCCAGATCGCCGCCGCGCATCGGCAGGTATTTCTTGAAAGAGAAATAGAGCGTCATGGTCAGCGGGATGAGCATCCATCCAAGGAGCAAGACCACCGCAGGGGCCATCATCAGGCGTGCCGCTGATCGGGAATGTTGGGTAGCCATCGGGCACATCTCCTCTGCCGGCGGCGGATGCCGCTGTTAGGTGAAGGGTATCATATCAGGTGGTGGGGCGGAAAAGGGCGGCGGTGGTCGCCGCCCTTTGAGCCGTGGAAGCGGCGGCTTAGCGGTAGCCTGCAGCTTCCATTGCGTCGTTGGTCAGGTCTTGGGCCTTCTCAAGCGCCTCTTCGACGGTCTGCTGACCGGCATAGGCGGCAGAGAACTCTTGGCTCACGTCGGTCGCGATGCCTGCAAACTCGGGGATCGCGGCGAATTGCACACCGACGTAAGGCGTCGGATCGACGGTGGAGTTCTCAGGATCAGCCGACAGGATCGAGTCGAGTGTCATCTGCGCGAAGGGTACTTTCTGGTACTCGGGGTTCTCATAGAGCGACTTGCGCGCGCCGGGAGGAACGTTTGCCCAACCTTCGTTCTCGGCAACCATCTCAATGTAGTCTTTCGAGGTGGCCCATTCGATGAACTCTTTTGCGGCATCTTCTTTCTGAGTGCCCGCCGGGATTGCCAGCGCCCATGCCCAGAGCCAGTTGGAGCGTTTGCCAAGGCCCGTGTCCGGTGCCAGCGCAAAGCCAACCTTGTCAGCCACGGTGGAATCGTCAGGGTTGGTCACGAAAGACGCCGCCACGGTGGCGTCGATCCACATGCCGCATTTGCCCTGCTGGAACAGCGAGAGGTTCTCGTTGAACCCGTTGGAGGCATAGCCCGCCGGGCCGCTTTCATCCATCAGGTCTTTGTAGAAGTTGATCGTGTTGGCCCATGCCTCGGTGTCGAACTGGGCATTCCAGTCTTCATCGAACCAGCGCGCGCCAAAGGAGTTGGACATCGCCGTGATCAGCGCACCGCCCTCGCCCCAACCGGCCTTGCCGCGCAGGCAGATGCCGTTGATGTCGTTCTGACGATCGGTCATGGCGGCGGCGGCTTCGCGGATGAATTCCCATGTCGGGTCTTTCGGCATTTCCATGCCGGCTTTTTCCATCAGATCGGTGCGGTACATGATCATAGAGCTTTCGCCGTAGAACGGTGCCGCATAAAGCGTGCCGTCATGGCTCAGACCACCGGCCATGGCGGGCAGGATATCGTCTGCGTCGTATTCATCGCTGAGGTCGTCCAGCGGCACCAGCCAGCCGTTCGCGCCCCAGATCGGCGTCTCATACATGCCGATGGTCATGATGTCGAAAGAGCCACCCTTGGTCGAGATGTCGGTGGTGACGCGCTGGCGCAGCACGTTCTCTTCCAAAGTGACCCACTCCACTTCGTGGCCGGTCTCTTCGGTGAATTTGTCGGTGTAGCCTTGCATGCGGATCATGTCGCCGTTGTTGACGGTGGCGATGGTGATCGTCTCGGCAACCGCGCCGCCCGCCATGATCAGGCCCAAAGCCGTCGCGGCGTAAAGTGATTTATCGCAGAACATCGATAGTTCCTCCCTCTATAGATGATGCACCGAGACTAACGACCTACGCAACGCGCAGTCAAATTAAATTTTACGCGCGATAACTATTTTCTGAGCAACTTGCGAACTCAATGACTTAGGCAGAGGTGCGCATCACCAGCTTGCCGTCAAACAGTGACTCTTCGCGCTCGGTCAGCCGGGTTTCGCTTTCGATGATGCGAAACAGGGTACTGGCGGCACGATTCGCGATGGCCCCGTAATCCTGTGCGATGGTGGTCAGCGGCGGGCAAGTATAGCGCGAGAACGGGTGGTCGTCCTGCCCCGCGATCCGCATGGCGCAATCCTTGCCATGCCCCACGCGTAGCCCCATCCCATAGGCCGCCGAGAGCATCCCGATGGCCAGACGGTCGTTCGAGCAGAGCACCGTATCCGTCTCGAACGCCCCCGCCGAGATCAGCTTGCCACCCTCGGTCGCGCCGATCTCTTCAAAGTTCCAGCCCTCCCCCGGCACCTGATGGATATGTGGTGCAAAGCCGTGCCGCTCCATCGCTTCCAGATAGGCTTGGCGGCGCTTGTTGGCGTTGGGGTTGCTGGGGGTCTTCATCTCGAAAAAACAGGGCGGCTCACCGCTGCGGCAGAGATATTCGACGATCAAATCAACGCTTTGGAAGTTGTCGGTGCCGACGAAAGCCTCGCAAACCCCTTCGACATTGGCGTCAAAGGTCACCACCGGCACATCCTTGCAAAAGCGCGCGATCTCGTCACGGTCCGAGGCTTTGCCGAAGGGCGCCAGCAGCACGCCCGCCGGTTTCAGCGCCCGAAGCGAGTCGAGATTGGCGCGCTCCTGCACCGGGTTGCCGTGCGAGCTGAGCAAAATCGGGCTATAGCCCTCGGCCAGACAGGCCAGTTCCACCTCGCGGCCAATCTCGGAAAAGAACGGGTCGGCGAGGTTGGGCACGACCACGCCGATGTTGCGGGTTTTGCGGCGGTTCTGGTTCACCGCATAGACGTTCGGGCGATAGTCATACTGGCTCAGCGCCGCTTCAATCCGCTCCCGGGTCGAGCGCCGCACGCTGTCGGCATCGTTAAAGTATTTCGACAGGGTGGGCCGCGAAATGCCGCTCACGGCGGCAAACTCCTCCATATTGCGGATCTTCTGCTGGCCCATCTTAACCCTCCCTTAACGAAACGCTGCGCGCGTAAACTAAAGTCAATATAGAGATAAGTTCGCCCAGCCAGCAAGGGGTTGGTGGCGTCAGGCTTTCCGCGGCCCTCTGGGGGGCAACGGAAAGCCTGCGCTCGGCCCTCTTCCGGGGTTAACCGGCCTTGCCCAATTGCGCTGCGGCGCGGGCCAGCGCTTCGATCCCGGCCCAGTCCCCGGCATCGATCAGTTTCTTCGGCGCGACCCAGCTGCCGCCTGCGCAAAGCACGTTGGGCAGGCTCAGGTAGCTTTCCGCATTGTCGGGGCTGACACCGCCCGTCGGGCAGAAGGTGATCTGCGGCAGGGGCGCGCCGATGGCCTTGAGCGCAGGCGCACCGCCCGAAGCTTCGGCGGGGAAGAATTTCAGCATTTCATAGCCGCGCGCGAACAACTGCATCGCCTCGCTCGCCGTGGCGGCGCCGGGCAAGAGGGGAAGCTCTTCCTCCTCGCAGGCCGCGATCAACGCATCGGTGGCACCGGGCGAGACGCCAAAGGTCGCCCCCGCCCGTTTCGCCGCGCGCACGTCTTCGGGGGTGACCAGCGTCCCCGCCCCCACGTGGCCGCCCGCAACCTCGGCCATGGCGGCGATCGCGTCGAGGGCGGCGGGGGTGCGCAGGGTCACTTCCAAAGCAGGCAGCCCGCCCGCGACCAGCGCCTCGGCCAAGGGCCGGGCGTCGGCGACATCTTCGATCACCAACACGGGCACGATCGGGGCAAGCGCACAGATTTCACGGGTGCGACCGCTGGCGTCTTTTGCAGTAAGGGTCATGGATCAGCCTCCAAAAATGGTTGCGCCGGTGGTAGCAGAACCGACGGTGTCGCGGAACATAGCGAACAACTCGCGCCCCGTCCCGGCATGATAAGCAGAAAGATCAGCGGTGACGTTGGAGCGGTCGTCGAATTCTTCGGCCAGCACGTCAAGCGTCCCTGCCACGGCATCAACCCGCAGCAGATCGCCATCTTGCACCCGCGCGATGGGGCCGCCGTCGACCGCCTCGGGGCTGACGTGGATCGCCGCAGGCACCTTGCCCGACGCGCCCGACATGCGCCCATCGGTGACCAGCGCCACCTTCTGACCGCGCCCCTGAAGGATCGACAGAAGCGGCGTCAGGCTGTGCAACTCGGGCATGCCGTTGGCTTTGGGCCCTTGGAAACGGACGACGACAACCAGATCGCCGGTCAGCTCTCCGGCCTTGAAGGCCGCCTTCACCTCGTTCTGATCCGCAAAGACTCGCGCCGGGGCTTCGATAACGTGATGTTCGGGCGCCACGGCAGAGACCTTCATACAGGCAGTGCCGAGCGACCCGGCCATGCGGCGCAGCCCGCCGGTGGGCTGGAAAGGATCGCTGGCGGGCCGGAGGATTTTCTCGTTCAGGCTCTCGCCTGCGCCCTTCTCCCAGACCAGACCCTCGCCCTTTAGCTTCGGCTCGGCGATGTAATGCTCCAACCCCTGCCCGGCGACGGTCAGTGTGTCGGGGTGCAGATGGCCGGAGTTGAGCAATTCGCCGATCATATAGCCCAGCCCCCCGGCGGCGTGGAAATGGTTCACATCCGCCAGACCGTTGGGATAGACCCGCGCCAGCAGCGGCGTGACATCGGAGATGTCCGAGAAATCCTCCCAATCCAGAATGATCCCCCCGGCCCGCGCCATGGCGATGAGGTGGATCAGCAGGTTGGTCGACCCGCCCGTGGCGTTGAGCCCGACGATCCCGTTCACGAAAGCCTTTTCATCCAAAACCGAGGCGACGGGCGTGTAATCATTGCCCAAAGCGCTCAGCGCCAGCGCGCGTTTCGCGCCTTCCTGGGTCAGCGCATCGCGCAGCAGCCCATTTGGCGGCACAAAGCTCGCCCCCGGCAGGTGCAGCCCCATGAACTCCATCAACATCTGGTTGGTGTTGGCAGTGCCGTAAAAGGTGCAGGTGCCCGGCCCGTGATAGGCGGCCATCTCGGCGGCCATCAGCGCGTCGCGCCCGACTTCGCCCGCGGCGAATTGCTGGCGCACCTTGGCCTTCTCATCATTCGACAGCCCGCTTTCCATCGGCCCGGCGGGCAGGAAGACGGCTGGCAAATGGCCGAAAGCCTGCGCCGCGATCACCAGCCCGGGCACGATCTTGTCACAGACCCCAAGGAAAACCGCCGCGTCAAATGTGTTGTGGCTGAGCGCCACCGAGGCCGCCAAGGCGATCACATCACGCGAGAAAAGCGACAGTTCCATCCCCGCTTCGCCTTGGGTCACCCCGTCGCACATGGCGGGAACCCCGCCCGCGACCTGCGCAGTGCCGCCCGCCGCCCGCACGGCGTCGCGGATCAGATCGGGGTAGCGCTCAAACGGCTGATGCGCCGAAAGCATGTCGTTATAGGTCGTCACGATCCCGAGGTTGCCCGCGCTGGTGGTCGCCAGCCGGTCCTTATCCGCGCCAGAGGCGGCATAGGCATGGGCCTGCCCGCTACAAGACAGATGCGCGCGGGCCGGACCCTTGGCGCGGGCGGCTTCCATCCGGTCGAGGTAGGGCCGCCGGGTCGCCTCGCTGCGGGCGATGATACGGTCGGTGACGCGGTCAATCGTGGAATGCAGGGTCATGTCTCGTCCTTTCGTGTGATCTCGCGCCAGCGGCGGCCGTCGCGGTGCATCAGCATCAGCGCCTCTTCGGGGCCGGAGCTGCCGGGGTCATAGGGATACGGAGGTTGCCGGGTCTCTTCCCAGCCGTGAATGATCGGATCGGCCCAAGCCCAAGCGGCTTCGACCTCGTCCCCGCGCATGAAGAGCGTCTGATCGCCGCGGATCACATCCATGATCAACCGCTCATAGGCGTCCTGCGGGGTGCCCTGCTCGCCCAAGGCATCGGCAAAGGTCATATCCAGCGCCACTTCGGCCAGACGCATGCCGCCGGGGCCGGGGTCTTTGATGGTGTTGCGCAGGGTGATGCCCTCATCCGGTTGCAACCGGATGATCAGGGCGTTGCCCTTATGCCCCTCTGTCGCGGGGAAGATCATATGCGGCGGGTCGCGGAAGATCACCGCGATCTCGGAACTGCGCCCGCGCAGTTTCTTGCCCGTGCGCAGGTAGAACGGCGTGCCCGCCCACCGCCAATTGGCGATCTTCACCTTCATCGCGACAAAGCTTTCGGTGCGGCTGTCGGGGTCGCCCGCATGGGCGCGATAGCTGCCCGCGCCATTGGCGGCGCGGTACTGGCCGCGAGCAATGTCCTTCTGCGCCACAGGCTCCAGCGCTTCAATCACCTTCACCTTCTCATCGCGCACCGCGTTGGGGTCAAAGCGCGAGGGCGGCTCCATCGCCGTCAGACACAGCAGTTGCATCAGATGGTTCTGCACCATGTCGCGCATGGCGCCCGATTTATCGTAGTATTCGCCCCGCCCTTCGACACCGAGGCTTTCGGACACGGTGATCTGCACATGGTCGATATGGGTGGAATTCCACAGCGGCTCCCACAGCGCATTGGCGAAACGCAGCGCCATGAGGTTCTGCACCGTCTCTTTGCCAAGGTAATGGTCGATCCGGTAAATCTGGCTCTCGTCGAAATTGGCACGCAGGTCGGCGTTCAGAGCCTGCGCGGTTTCCAAATCATGGCCAAAGGGCTTTTCGACGACGATGCGGCTCTCGGCTGTGGCGATGCCGTGATCATGCAGCTTGCCACCAATCGTGCCGAAGAGCGACGGCGAGACCGAGAGGTAGAAGGCCCGCACGACATCATCGCGCATCAGGTCTTTGAGATCCGCCCAGCCCGCATCGCCCGACGCATCCACGCGCACGTAATGCACCATGCCAAGGAACCGCTCCAAGGCGGCACTCTCTTGGGCCAGCTTGGGGGCGAACTCCAGTAGGCTGTCGCGGATCATCTTGCGGAAGGCATCGGCATCAAGCTCGGAACGGGCCGCGCCGACGATCCGCGCGGCCTCCGGCATCTGGCCGACGGTAAAGCGGTGAAACAGACCGGGCAGAATCTTGCGCCGGGCAAGGTCGCCGGTCGCGCCGAAAATAACAAGGTCGAAAGGATCAACGGGGATTACGCGCGATACCATGGGGTCAGCCCTCCTGCCTGCGCAGGTGCGCTACGGCACCCTGTTTTCGATTGCCCAAAGCCATCACCACCCCCTTCGCGCCCTCCTCCGGGCGGCCACTGGTAGCGCTAACATATTTGAGCGAAAAAGATAGGCGGTTCTTCAACATTTCATATTTCCTCTACCCAAGGCGGGTTTGCCCCGGCCCGTGAAACGGTCACGGCGGCAACCCGCGCACCATAGGCCAGCGCTTCGGACAGCACCTCCGGCGCAAGGGTGGCAAGCGCAGATTTATGCAACTGCCCCAGCTCCGACATCTTGGCCAGAACGCCTGCGTTGAACGTGTCGCCCGCGCCGACCGTATCGACGATTTCGGCTTTCACGGCGGGCACTTGCACCTCTTCGCCATTCGCCAGATAGCCCGTCGCCCCCTCGCCCCCGCGGGTCAGGATGACAACCGATGGACCCTTCTTTAGCAACTCGGCCACCTTGTCGCGCAGCGACAGCGGCGCGGGGTTGATCCAGTTCAGATCCTCATCCGAGACTTTCACGATATCCGACAGCGCCAGCATCCGGTCGAGCCTTTGGCGATAACGTTCGATATCTTTGATGAAACCGGGGCGGATGTTGGGGTCGATCATCACCGCGCGGCCCTCGGCGTTGCGCGCCAATAGCTCGGCATAGGCATCCGCCCCCGGCTCGCAGGCCAGACTGATCCCGCCGAAATAAAGCGCTGAAACCTCGCTCGACAGTGCGGGCATATCCTCGGGCGTGATCATCCGCCCGGCGGAGTTTTCGTCATAGAAATCATAGGTCGCATGGCCGCCCACCAGCCGCACGAAGGCCAGCGTCGTCGGACGGTCGGACAGGACAACATGCGACACATCCACATGGCTTGCCTTCAACCCGTCGACCAACTGCCGCCCGAACATGTCCGACGACAGGCCCGAGAGCATCCCCACCTGCGCGCCGAGCCGCCCCAATGCGATGGCCGTGTTGAACACCGCCCCGCCCGCATGGGGCACGAAACCATCGGGGCCCGCCTTGGTCGGGGTCGGGATCATATCGATCAAGGCTTCTCCGCAGCAAAGGATCATCTGTCAGCCTTTCAAAAATGCGTCACGGTCGACGAGGAAACGGTCCGAAAGCGGCAGGCTCGCCGCGCCGAGCGCACGGGCATCGCTGCCGACGGTGCCTTCGCGCAATTCGGGAAGGGTGACGCCCGGCAAGGGCCGGGCGGCGAGGTGGCGGCGGGTGCGGGTGACCAATTCGGCGCGAACCTCTGCGGGTACCGACCCGTCGATCATCACCGTGTCGAAATCAATCAAACATGTCGCGGCCCGGATCGCCTGCGCCAATGCCTCGGTCGTGCTGTCGAGCCATGGGTGCAAAATGTCATCGCCAAAGCCCCAAGCCGCCGGATCGCTCCAAGGGGCGCGGCGGGTCTCCCCGGCCTCTTGCAAGGCGCCCTCCAAAGTCGCCAAAGAGGCCACATCGACCAATTGCCGCGCCGCATCCCCGGCCAACGGCATGGAGCCGAGCGCCCCGGCATTGCCGCTTTTGCCGGTGTAGAGCTTGCTGTCCAGCACCAGCCCGCCGCCGACGAAATAGCCAATGTAGAAATAGAGGAAATCGCGCGGTTTGTCCTGCGCGCCAAAGACCAGTTCCGCCCCACAAGCGGCAGAGGTGTCATTGCAGATATAGATCGGCAGATCGACCAGTTCCGCCAAAGCCGCTTCGATATCAAAGGTCTGCCACGCACTCAGATCGCCGCCCGCGACTTCCCATTCCCAGATGCCAAACGGCAGGGCCACGCCCAGCCCGGCCACCCGCGCCTGCTGCTCGGCGGAGAGGGAGGCAAGCGCGTCCCGCAAAGCGCGCGCGGCAAAGGCCATGACCGCATCGGGCGTGGGATGGGCGTAGGTCTCGCTGCTGTGGCGGGTCACCTGCCCTTCGAAATCGGTCAGGATCAATTCAACGCTGCGCCGCCCAACCTTCAGCCCCAGAAAGAACGCACCCTCGGCGTTCAGGCTAATCGGCACCGATGGCTGCCCCACCCGGCCCCGCACCCGCGCGCCTTTCTTCAGCAAACCCTCGGCTTCGAGGGCGCGCATGATGACGGAGACGGTCTGCGCCGACAGGCCCGTAAGCCGGGCAATCTCGGCCTTGGACGTCGGCCCGCTGCGCCGGATGAGCGACAGAACCAGCCGTTCGTTATAGGCCCGCATCCCGCTTTGGTTCGAGCCGCGCGCGGCGCGGTCGGCGACTGTCTGTAGCTGCTGCAAACTGGCCTCCCCCCGGTTCATGCGGCGTTTCACCGGAGAAATCCCAGATGGGAGCAAGTGAGTCAACGCTTAAATCAATCTAATTGACTTATTGCGCGATGAAGGGCCGACCGCCTAAAGGCGAGCGGCCCGCTTTTGCGGTTAATCCGCCACCGTGATCCCGATTTTCCCCATATGGGACTTTTTGATGAAAGCTTCCTGCGCCTGTTTCAGATCGCGCAGCGCGTAGGTTTCCGCCACGACAGGCCGGATTTCCCCGCGTTCGATATAGCCCACCAGATCGGCAAAAACGCTTGGCTCTTGCCGCGTGCTGCCCATCAGGGTCAGGTCCTTGAGGTAGAGCGTGCGCAGGTCCAACTCCACGATCGGCCCGGCAATCGCGCCCGAGGTCACATAGCGCCCGCGCGTCACCAGCGCGTCAAGCAATTTGGGCCAACCCGCCCCGCCCACGAGGTCGAGCACCACGTCATAGCTGTCCTCCGGCAGGGCCGCATCCCGGTCGAACGTCTCATCCGCGCCAAGCGCCTTCAGCGCCTCCATCTTGCCGGGGCTGGTCACCGCCGTCACATGCGCGCCGCGCCGTTTGGCCAGCTGCACCGCCGCAGAGCCGACCCCGCCCGAGGCGCCGGTGATCAACACACGTTCGGCCCCCAAAGCGGCCCGCTGTATCATCCCCTCGGCCGTCGAAAAGGCGCAGGGAAAGGAGGCGAGTTCAACGTCCGTGAGGGCGCTATCGACCCGCAGCGCATTGCTGGCCTCGGCGGTTGCATATTCCGCAAAACCGCCGTCCCGCTCCGATCCGAAGGTGACCAGATCGTCCGGCCCCGCGCCCGCAGGGCTGTACATCGGGCGGATCAGAACCCGTTCGCCGATCCGGCCTTGCTCGACATCCGCGCCCACGGCCACGACCTCTCCGCAGCAATCGGCCCCTTGGATGCGCGGAAAACTCAGTGCGCCAGACCAGCCGCCATCGGCGTCCGACGCGCCGCCGTAGCCCTCGCTCGCCGCCGAGCCGGTGTCGCTGCGCACCGCTTTGGAATACCAGCCCGTGCGCGTGTTCACATCCGTGTTGTTCACCGCCGCCGCGCCGACGCGAACCAGAACCTCCCCGGCGGCGGGCTTTGGCAGCGCGACATCCTCGCGCCACGCCAGCTTGTCCAAGCCGCCATGGCCGGTCAGCAGCATCGCTTTCATGGTCTTCGGTAGGGTCATCGCTCGGGCTCCTTCAGCGGCGGAATGGTCAAGTGTAGAATGATTACTCTACTTGCGTAGGTAGAGCGTCCCCTCTACATCGTCAAGCATGACAGATACCAAAAGCAAGATCGCCGCCGGGCTGGAACGTGCCTTTGCCACCCGCGGCTTTGCCGACCCCAGCGTCGAAGACCTACGCGATGCGGCCGGGGTGAGCCTGCGCACGCTCTACAAATACACCCCCTCCCGCGCCGAAATGGTACTGGCCGCGCTAGAGAACCGGCAGCAACGCTATCTGGCGCTGGTCTTCGGCGATCTGCCCGAGACCCCGACCGAGGCGCTTGAGACAATTCTGGCCCGCGTCGGGCAGTGGATGGAAACGGAAACCTCGCACGGCTGCCTGTTCCACGCCGCCGTCGCCGCCGACCCCGGCAGCGAAAAACTGCACGCCTTGCTCTCACGCCATAAGGCCGAGGTCGCGGCCAAGGCCGCCGCAGCCGCCGATCTGCCGGGCGCGGAGACCGAGTTGCTGTTGATCCTCGAAGGGCTCACACAGACTTGGCCGCTACGCGGGGCGCAGGCGGTGACCGCCGCGCAGCATTTGGCCAAAACGCTGCTGCGCGATGCGCGCCAGCACCAATGACATGCTAGGGACGTTTTCATGATGCAGGGCCACCGCTGGGGCGTGATCGCCATCCTTTTCGCTGCCGTGGTCTGGGGCACGACCGGCACCGCCGCCACCTTCGCCCCCGAGGTCAGCGCCGCCGCCATCGGTGCCGCTGCCATGGGGCTGGGCGGGATCGCACAGGCCCTCTGGGCCGGGCGGGGCATCCTGAACCAACGGCGGCGGCTCTGGCAACAGCGCCGCCTGCTGGTCATCGGCGCGCTGGCCGTGGCGATCTATCCGCTGGCCTTTTACGGCGCAATGCGGCTGGCGGGGGTGACGGTGGGCACGGTCATCACCATCGGCTCCGCCCCGCTGCTCTCGGCGCTGATCGAATACCTGTTGGATGGCCGACGCCTGACCCTGCGCTGGTCCTTCGGTGCGGCGGTCGGGCTGATCGGCATGGGGCTGATCTGCTTGGCCGAGGGCGATGCCCATGGCAGCGCGGTAAGCGCGCCTTCCATCCCTCTGGGCGTTTTGCTGGGTCTGATCGGCGGTTTCACCTACGCGCTTTATTCGTGGAGCGCGCGCCGGATGATGCTGCAAGGCACCGGCTCTGCCGTGGCCATGGGGGCGACCTTTGGGCTGGGCGGGCTGTTGCTGATGCCGGTGCTGGCGGTCTCGGGCGGGGCGTTTCTGGCCTCGTGGACCAACGCCGCGGTGGGGCTTTACATGGCCGCCGTGCCGATGTTTCTGGGCTATATCGCCTTTGGCTACGGCCTCGCCCGGGTGGAAGCGAGCACGGCGACAGTGATCACCCTGTTCGAGCCGGTCGTCGCGGCGGTGCTGGCCGTGGTCATCGTGGGCGAACGCCTGCCCCCGCAGGGCTGGGTCGGCGTGGCGCTGGTGATCGGCTGTTTGGCCATCATCACCCTGCCCGCCCCGCGACGGCTGCGGCGGCATACACCTGCCCCGCCGCCACGCGCCACCTAGGCGGCCGCTGCCGCTAAAGCTGATCCGGCGGCGTCTCACCCCGGAAAAAATGGTCGAGATTGTCCAGCGCCTTGAAGCCCATCGCGTCGCGGGTGGCCACGGTGGCGCTGCCGACATGGGGCATCATCATCACGTTATCATGCGCCGCAAAGGCCGGATTGCCGCCCGGCTCGGTCACGAAGCAATCCAGCCCCGCCGCGCCGACATGACCCGAAGTGAGCGCGTCGAGCAGTGCCGCCTCATCCACCAGATTGCCCCGCGCGGTGTTTACGATCACGCAGCCCTTGGGCATCTGCGCGAGGCGCGTGGCGTTCATGAGGCCCACCGTCTCGGGCGTGGCCGGGCAGTGCAACGAGAGGAAGTCCGACACCGCCAACAGGTCGTCCAACTCGGCGTGATATATCGCCCCCGCCTCCGGCTCCGGGTCCAGACGGCGGCGGTTGTGGTAGTGGATCTCCATATCCAGCCCGCGCGCCTTGCGGGCAAAGGCACGGCCCACGCCGCCCATCCCGATGATGCCAAGCCGCGCGCCGGAAAGCTGTTTGCCCACCAGCATCGCAGGCGACCACGACTGCCACTGCCCGCTGCGCACCAGCCGGTCCCCGGCAACCGCATGACGGGCCGCGCCCAGCATCAACATCAGCGCCAGTTCCGCCGTGGCATCCGACAAAACACCGGGCGTGTTCGTCACCACGATCCCCCGCGCCTTGAGGCTGGGCAGATCGCAGTGATCGACGCCCACAGAATGGTTCGCGATGATCTTGAGCCGAGGGTCGAGCCGGGCCACAACCTCGGCGCTGAAATGTTCGGAATGACAGGGGATCATACCATCGACACGCGCGCTCATCGCAATGATGTCCTCGGCGCTGCCGGGCTTGTCGGCGGGATCCCAGATCACCTCGTAATCCCGCCTCGCGCGGTCGAGCGTGGCCTCTGACAGCTGCCGTGTGATCCAAATGACGGGTTTGCCCATGGCTCAGTCCCGATCTTTCCGGCTGGAGGTGAAAAAGTCATAGGCCACAAAAGCCAGCGTCACCGCGACGATGGTGATCAGGTCGATGCTGGGCACCTCCACTGCGAGGATCAGCAAAAACACCGCAATCGCGGCAAAGGCGAGCAGGGCAAGTAGGCGGTTCATGGTCTCATCCTCATTCAGTTGCACCATCGGCCCAGTCGAAAAGCCACTGGGCGCTGCGCATCAGACGCCCGTCCTGGCCGTGACCGCCGACCAGTTGCACCCCCATCGGCAGCCCCTCTTCCGAGGTCATCAACGGCAGGGTCACACAGGGGCTGCCGCAGAGCGTCCAAAGACCGTTGAAAATCGGGTCACCGGTGGTCTTTAACCCGCGCGGCGCGGGGCCGGTGGCTGCGGGGCAGAGCAGCACGTCGCAACGGGTCAGCATTTCTTCCAGCGCGGCGGTCAGCACCTTGGGCAAGTCGCGGGCCGATTGGTAATCGCGGGCAAGCACCTTATTGCCCGCCTCCATCGCCTCCCGCGCCACGGGAGAGAGCAGCTCGGCCCCGTCGCGCAGATAGGGGTAGAAGTGATAGGCCATCTCGGCAAAGTTGATGCGTTTGCGCGCCTCGGCGGCCTCGTTAAAGACCGGCGGCAGGGGCATCTCGAAAGCCTGATCGCCAAGCGCCGCGACCAGTTCCTCGAAAGCGGCGTGCAGCTGCGGATCGGCATCCTCCCACCCCGGCGGGCGGACAAAGCCGAAAACCGGCGGGATCGGCGGCGCGCTGCTCGCCTCGGCCAAAAGCGCGGGGGTCGGGGCAAGCTCGGTCGCGCGGTCTTCGGGATCATGGCCGAACAGCACCTCGGCCAGCAGCGCCGCCCCTGCGGGATCGCTGGCAAAGACGCCGATGGTGTCGAGCGAGGGCGATTGCGTCAGCACCCCCCGGCGCGGGATCGCGCCGAAGGTTGGTTTGAACCCGGTGACCCCGCAATAGGACGCAGGTCGGATCACCGACCCGCCGGTTTGCGTGCCAATGGCCAAGGGCACCATCCCATCCGCCACCGCCGCCGCCGACCCTTGGGACGAGCCGCCGGGGCTATGCGCCGGATTATGCGGATTGGTGGTCTTGCCCGGATGCATGAAGGCCAGTTCGGTAGTGACCGTCTTGCCCATGATGATCGCGCCCTCGGCCCGCAGCCGCTCGACAATGAAAGCATCGCGCAGCGGCACGCGCCCCTTGTCCTGCGCCGCGCCGTTTTCGGTGGGGATGCTGCGCGTGTCGATCACGTCTTTCAGCCCCACCGGGAGCCCGTGCAACCGCCCAAGCGGCCGGCCCGCCCGGCGATGATTGTCGAGCGTTCGGGCCTGCGCACGGGCGAATTCGGAGTCGAACCACGCCCAAGCGCCCACGACTTCCTCGCGCGCTTCGATCCGCGCGATGTAGCTTTCCACCAGCGCCAGCGCATCCAATGCGCCGGTCGCCAGACGGTCCCGCAACTCGACCACGCCGAGCGCCGCCGGGGCGGTCATCCTTGGCTCAGCGCCCATAGAACACCTCCGGCAGGTAGAAGACGATCTGCGGGAAGACATACATCAGCACCATCGACAGGATCACGCAGAAGAGGAACGGCATCACGCCCGCGAAAATCTGCGTCAGACGCAACTCGGGCGGGGCGATCCCCTTGAGGTAATAGGCCGACATGGCCATCGGTGGCGTTAAGAAACTGGTCTGCAGGTTCAGCGCCACGAGGATGCCAAAGAACAGCGGATCAATTTCGAACACCGCTAGCAGCGGCAGGAAGATCGGCACGAAGATGATGATGATCTCGGACCATTCCAGCGGCCAGCCCAGCAGGAAGATGATCAGCTGCGCGAGGATCAAGAACATGATCGGCGAGAGGTTCAGAGATTGCACGAACTCAGAGATCACATGCTCGCCGCCAAGGTAGGAGAACACCGCCGAGAAGGTGTAGGAGCCGACGAAAAGCCAGCAGACCATCGCCGTGGTGCGCACCGTGAGATAGACGCTTTCGCGCATCCGCTGCCATGTCATCGCACGGTAAATGAAGGCGAGGAAGATGCCGCCCAATGCACCGATCGAGGCCGCCTCTGTCGGGGTGGCAAGGCCGAAAAGGATCGAGCCCAGCACCGCGAAAATGAGGAAGGCCAGCGGCAGGAAGGAGGTGGCGATCATCAGCAACAGCTTGCCCATCGGCATGTCTGGCACCTCATCCGCCGTGGGGCGCGGGGCCGAGGAGGGCTGCAACAGCGAGCGCCCGATGATGTAGATCAGGTAAAGACCCACGAGCGTGAGCCCCGGCAGGAGTGCGGCCGCATAAAGCCGCACGATGGAAACATTGGTCGCCGCCGCATAGACGATCAGCATGATCGAAGGCGGGATCAGGATGCCCAGCGTGCCCCCCGCGCAGATGATGCCGGCGGCAAAGGACGGGTTGTAGCGCGCCTTCAGCATCGCGGGCAGGGCCAGAAGCCCCATCAGCGTCACCACCGCGCCGACGATGCCGGTGGCGGTGGCGAAGAGCGCGCAGGTGATCAGCGCGGCCACGCCCATGGAGCCGGGGATGTTCTTGGAGGCGATGTTGAGCGTAGTGAACAGCCGGTCAACGATATTCGACCGCTCCACGATATAGCCCATGAAAAGGAACAGCGGCACCGCCGTCAGCACTTCGTTCGACATCACCGTAAAGGTCTGGTTCACGAAAAGGTCGAATATTCGGTTGTTGAAGAACCCATCTATCCAGGTCGACCATTGCTCCCATTGGCCGGCCTCCTCGTCCAGCCGGTCGAAACTGCGCCACATGCGGCGCGCGTCGAAATAGGCGTAATAGCCAAAGCCGATGCCCATGGCCATCAGCGTGAAAGCAATCGGAAAGCCCAGGAAAACAAAGACGATGAACAGCCCAAGCATCATCAGGGCGATTTGCGGATCGGTCATGTGAGATGGCCCTTTTCGGCCTTGTTGGCTTCGCGCATCATGAGGTCTTCGGTCTCAAAGACGTCTTCCTCGGCTTCGAGCCAGTAGTTGGAACGTATGGCGATAAGACAGCGGCAGACCTGCGCAATGCCTTGGATGAACAGCAGGATCCCCGCCGCCACGATGATCGCCTTGAATTGATAGATCGGCACGCCTGCCGGGCTGTTGACCGACACCTCGCCGTATGACCACGAGCGGGCGGCATATTTCCAGCCTGCGAGGATCAGCGCGGTGACGCCGGGGAAAAAGAAGATGATATAGAGCACGAGGTCGATCATGCCTTGGGTGCGCGGCTGGAATAGCCGGTAGAGGAAATCCCCCCGCACATGGCCGCCCCGCGACAGCGTATAGGCCCCGCCCATCATAAAGAGCGTGCCATACATGATGAAGGACACATCCAGCGCCCAAGCCGTGGGATTGTTCAGCACATAGCGCACAAAAACCTCGTAGCCCGTGCCGATGGACATCAGCAAAATGAGCCATGCAAAAGCCTTGCCGAACCATGCGGAAAGGTTATCGGCGAACCGAATGAAAGATATCATGATGCCCTCGGTATCTCACACGAACCCCGGCACGCCATGCGCCGGAGTTCGCGGTGATGTTATGGGTTTGCGGGATCAGAGTTTGATCTTGCCGGGGAAGTAATGCTCATAGGCAAGCCCGTAATCCGGCGAGTTCATCAACTCGTAATAGGCCACGCGGTCGACCCATTCGCGCTGGCTGTCGAGGGTCTTTTTCATGAAAGGATCGGATTCCAGCTCGGGGATCAGCTCATCCCATGCTTTGAGCTGCGCATCCAAGATTTCCTTGGAGGTGCGCCGCACGGTCACGCCAGCCTCGTTTTGCAGGAACTGAAGGTCCGCCGAATAGCGGTCCATCGCCTTGGCCGTGTTCGCGGTCGATGCCGCCTCAACCGCGTATTTCAAGATCGCCTGAAGATCGGGGTCGAGGTCTTCGAGGAACATCTTGGAGAACAGGAACTCAAAGCTCTCGGAGGCTTGGTGATAGGACGACAGGTAGTAGTTCTTGGCCACGTCCTGCGCGCCGAAGTCCTTGTCCGACGAGGGGTTGTTGAACTCAAAGGCGTCGATCACGCCACGCTCCATCGCGGGCACGATCTCCCCGCCCGGCAATTGCGCCACCGACATGCCCAGCTTGGCCATCAGATCGGCGGCCAGGCCCACGGTGCGGTATTTAAAGCCTTGCAGGTCGTCGACGGTATTGACCTCATTCTTGAACCAGCCGAAGGGCTGGGCGAACATCGGGAAGCCCATGTAGCCCACAACGTCGAGGCCCATGATGTCCTGCGTCAGCTCGTTATAAAGCTCCTGACCGCCGCCCTGATAGAACCACGACAGCATCGTGGTGGCAGAGCCGCCGAAAACCGGGCCGGTGCCAAAGAGCGATGCGGCCTTGTTCTTGCCGTACCAATAGACGGGCACCGAATGCGCCGCGTCGATCAGACCGTCGTTCACCGCATCGAGCACCTGAAACGCCGCGACGACCGCGCCCGCGGGCAGCACGTCGACCTTCAGACGCCCGCCTGACATCTCCTCGACCCGCGTCGCATAATCGCGGGCGAAGTCTTGCCAGATGTTCGCGTCGTTCCACGACGTCTGCATCTTGATGACGATCGGCGCTTGGGCCAGCACCGCCGGTGCGGCCAGCATGCTCCCCGTCGCCGCCCCCCCAGCAAGTGCGGACTTCGTCAGGAACGAACGTCGATTGAACTTTTTAGTCTCAGTCATGTTTCCTCCTCCCAGAGTGGCCGCCCCTTTGCTTACTTGAAATACGCTATTGGTCGGGCGACCCGAGATCAGAGACTAACCAAATGATCTCATTTGGCAAGAATAGACCGCAAGGGGCTCCTCAAGTGCAACTTTATTGTGCAAATACCGCGAAAAGGGACACTCTCCTTCGATACTGATGGCCTGCGGATCTCGCGCGTTCTTAGCAGGGCGGAGACAGGCCCCGCCCACCCCTCAAACCGCCCAGTCAAAGCCGGTTTCCGCCTCGGACCGCGCCCAGAGCCTGACCATCGTCTCCTTGTCATAGGCATAGGGCTCCAACCTGCCGCGCCCGACCGGGCCGACCATCTCCATCCGGCCTGTAGGGCCGTAAAGCGCGCGCTGCTCCAGCCCGTCCTCGGTGGCGCACATGACCTCGGGATAGGCGCCGCGCTCCGCCGTTTGAACGATCGGCAATTTCGACATCAGCCACCAAGTGAACCGGGTCATCAGCCCGCCGCTGGTGCTGATCAAAGAGGTGGCCGAGGCACCGGGGTGGCAGACATAGACCGCCACGTTCCTCCCCGCCCGCGCGACGCGGTCCTGCAATTCATAGGCGAACATCATCTGCGCCAGCTTGCTTTGGCTATAGGCTGGGTTGGCGCGGTAATTCTTGTCCCAGTTCATGTCGTCGAACTGGATGGTGCGCAGGCCCATCTTGTAGCCAAGGCTTGCCACCACCACGATCCGGCCATTGCTTTCGTCGATCCGGTCGAAGAGCAAGCCGCAGAGCAGGAAGTGGCCGTAGTGATTGGTGCCGAGCTGGCTTTCGTGGCCTGCCTTGGTCAACTGGCGGTTTGGCACTTGCGCGATGGCGGCGTTGCAGATCAGCGCATCAATGCGGGGAATGTCGCGCAGAACCTCTGCCGCCGCGCGGCGCACCGACTGCAAATCGGCGAGGTCCATCTGCACGAAACGCACCCGCGCCGCCGCGCCAAATTCGTCTTTCAGCTTGGCCACCGCCTCTGCTGACCGTTCCGCGCTGCGGTTCAGCATCACCACCGCGGCACCTTTGCGCAGCAAGGTCCGCGCTGCCTGAAATCCGGCCCCCGCATTGGCCCCGGTGATCACAAAGGTCTTCCCCTCTACCCCGTCAATCCGCTCAGGGGTCCAGCCGTGCGCGCCGAAAGTCTTATCTGTCATGGTCTCGTTCCTTAGCTTTACTGAGGCATCGCGCCCCGTTGACCTTGCAAATAAATCTCAGCACTCCAAAGAAATAGACCGGATCGTCGCGATTACTTGCCTTATCCTCTCACAGCCATTGCATGAAACGCTCGTGCGGTCCTAATCTGCACGGATGAGCAAAGACCAAATCCGCCATATCATCGAACAGCACAGCCAGATCGACGGGCTGACCGAAACCGGCATCAAAGGCGTGCAGTATTTCCGGGCGACCAGCGCGATCCCCTGCGCGCCTGCGGTCTATGAACCCTCTGTCATCGCCATCGTCAGCGGCGCGAAAGAGGCGGTGCTCGACGGTCAGCGCTATGTCTATGACGACAGCCGCTATATGTGCTGCCCCATGTCGATGCCGGTCAAAGCGGGCACGCCAAGCGCCTCGCCCCAGACCCCGCTATTCGGCGTCTACATCGCTCTGGACGCGCGACTTATGGCGGAGCTTTCGCTCGAAATGGAAAGCGCGGGGAGCCTCCTCCCCCCTGCCCCCGCCGACTTGCGCGCCGAGGGAATTAAACTTGCCAAATGGGACGGGGCTTTCTCCGATGCCCTGCTACGCCTGCTGCAATTGAGCAAAAGCGACACCGACCGCGCCGTGCTGGCCGAGGCGCGCCTGCGGGAACTGTACTACGCCATCTTGAAAGGAGAGGCAGGGCTCTTCGCGCGGCGGGCCTTCGGGGCGGGCAATGCCGTGGCGCGGGCCATCTCGCATGTCGCGGCCCATCTCGACGCGCCCATCTCCATCGACGGGATGGCCCAACGCGCGGGCATGAGCCGCGCGGTATTTCACCGCAAATTCAAACAGGTAACGACGATGTCGCCAATACAATTCGTCAAATCCATGCGCCTGAACAATGCCGCCGTGAAAATCGCAGGCGGCGCCACGGTCAGCGAAGCGGCAATGGCGGTGGGCTATGTCAGCGCCTCGCAATTCAGCCGAGAGTTCAAACGCATGTACGGCCAATCCCCCCGCGAATGGAGCGACGCGCAGCAGATAGCAGCCGGGGTGGTTTAGAGGGGGTCAGGCCGGGCGAGGCCGAAACACCAGCCTTTTCGCCCCGACAAAATTAAGCGCCATTGCCGCGATTGACCCCGCCGCCAAAGCCAATACGGTATGTAGCGCCGTAGGCCCGACAACGGCCAAAACCCCGGCATAAACGGCGTAGTTCACCACCGCCCCCGCCGACTGCACCCCGAAGTACCGCAGATACTCGCCACGGCAGGGACCCGTGGCGCGGCGAAAGGTCCAACTGCGGTTGCACCACCATGTCACACTGACCGCCACGGCAAAGCTGACCAGCCGCATGACGTAAGGATCCCCACCGAGCGTGACCAGCAGCAAGAGCGTGCCAGCATCGGCGATGAACCCCAACGTCCCGACGGCCAGAAACCTGACAAATTGCCCTGAGGGCCACATGCGCCTAACCTTTAGCGGGCGCTGCGGCCCTTTCTTTGTCCTGCGCGGCGACCACGCTCAGCACGCCGGGAACCGAAAGATAGCGCATGCGCTTGGTCTCTTGCCGGCCACGGGTCACGGTATCGAGGATCAGCCCCACCGCCCCCATCAGAAAGGCAAGCAGCATGATACTGGTCGACAAAACCGCCGTCGGCAAACGTGGAACGAGCCCGGTGGCAAAATACTCCGCGAAGATCGGCAGCGACAGCGCGACAGAGAGCAGAGCCAACCCGCCCGCGAGCGCCCCGAATACCGGCAAAGGGCGCTCTTGTTTGAGCAGTTTGGTGATCGTCGACAGGATGCGCACGCCGTCGCGGATGCTGTTGAGCTTGCTTTCCGACCCTTCGGCGCGGTCTTTGAAATGCCCCGGCACCTCGGCTGTCGGCATGTCGAGTTCCAGCGAATGCACGGTCAGTTCGGTCTCGATCTCGAACCCGCGCGACATCATCGGGAAGGTTTTCACGAAGCGGCGTGAGAAAACGCGATACCCCGAGAGCATATCAGATGACCCTCGACCAAAGATCGAGCGCACAAGGCCGGAAAGCACGCGATTGCCCAGCTTGTGACCCGGACGGTAGGCCGTCTCACTGCCCGCCACGCGCACACCGTTCACCAGATCCAGCCCTTCGGAGACCATGCGCGCGACCATCTGCGGCGCGGCGCTGGCATCATAGGTGTCATCGCCGTCCACCATGAGGAAGATGTCAGCCTCCACATCGGCAAACATCCGGCGCACCACATGGCCTTTGCCTTGGCGCGGTTCCCGTCGCACGATGGCCCCGGCCTCTGCCGCGATTTCCGCGGTGCCGTCGGTGGAGTTGTTGTCGTAGACATAAATATCCGCCTCAGGCAGGGCCTTGCGAAAATCGCCAACAACAGTGCCGATGGCCGCGGCTTCGTTATAGCAAGGGATCAACACGGCGATGCTAAGCGCACCAAAGCGTGGCACGGGGGCGGCCTGCTGAAAGGTATTTGAAACGACGACCTGCATCTTGCTCTCCTTCCCGGACCAATGCGCCGGTATCTTTGAAGGGAAAGATCCTTGCAGAAGGCGGCAGGATTGAGGCAAGTTCGCGACCATTCCACGCCGCCTATTTCCTATAGACTTGTCATAATTACGCCAGAGCCCTGCCTCTCTCCCGCCGGGATCGCTCGTTTTACACGGGGCGCGCCCCGGCAGAGGACGCCAAGAGCAGAAAGCAGACCCATGCAGACCCCCGACACTTCCCCCAGCCAACGCCGCATGTTCTTCGTCATCACCGGTTTCGCACTCCTCGTGACCGTTCTGAAGGCCGTCATTTTGGGCCATGAACCTATCGAGTTTCTGGCCGTCGCCGACAATGACAGCATTATGCGCTACTTATCGGTAAAGGCATGGTTTGAGGGGCAATCATGGTATGACATGACGCAATACCGCATGTTGCCGCCCGAGGGGCTGGACTTGCATTGGTCGCGCTATGTCGATCTGGGCATCGCCGTCATCGTCTGGCCCTTGGCGCAGCTAATGCCGCTGGAATCTGCAATGAGTGCGGCCATCGTGCTTTGGCCCACGCTCTTGCTGCTAACACTGCTCTTGCTCACTGCCACAGTCGGCTACCGTGTTTTTGGCCCCGCCGTTGCCCTCGGCGCCGTGCTCGGCATTCTGGGCTGGCCACCGGTTGCGCCGAACTACTTTGCCGTGGGCGGGCTTGACCACCACAACCTGCAAATTCTGCTCGCGACGGTTATGGTCTTCATGCTTTTGCTCTCGGGCCGCCCCCTATGGCGCGGCGTAATCGGGGGTTTGGCGGCGGCGCTTTCGCTGGCGGTGGGCTTGGAAATGCTCCCCCCGATTGCCATGGCTGGGTTGATCCTTGTGGGCAGCGTGGTTCTGAGGCGGCCAGAAGGGGACAGGGCCCTCATCGGCTTTAGCCTCAGCCTCGCCCTCGGCACCCCCGCGCTCTACGCGCTGCAAATTCCGACTGGCGAGTGGCTTATCACCCGCTGCGACGAAGTCTCTCCGCCCTTTATCGCGGTGACCTCGCTCGGCGCTGTTTTGGGTCTGATGACCGTGGCGCTGGCCCCGCGTTTGCCGAATGTCGCGGCCCGCAGCCTTGCATTTCTAGCGGCCAGCGGGGCTGGCATCGCGCTGGTTTGGCCCCTGCTTGCCACCTGTCTCTACGGCCCCTACGCCAGCCTGCCCGCCGAAGTGCAGACCATCATCACGGACCGCATCGGAGAGGCTCGACCCATATTGGAACCGCTTTTCGAGGGGGATGTGAGCGCCTTCGGCTTCTTCGTACCGACCGCCATCACATTGATCCTTGCCAGTGCCATGTGGCTTTGGGGCCGCTTCCAAGGCACGCAGACGTCTGATTTTCCCCGGCGCCTTGGCATCTTGCTAATCTTCGGCTGGCTTGGGCTGTTTGCCGGCCTGCATCAAGTGCGCCTGACGATCCTCGGGGCGTCGGCGGTGCCCATGTTGATGGGGTTGGTTCTTGCCCCCTTCCTCGTCAAAGACAACGCCCACCCTATGCGGCGTTTGGCGCTGATCCCGCTTGGGGCCGCCACGATCTTTGCGCCCGCGCTATATGGCTTTGTCATCGACATGAACCGGCCTGCCGATCACGGGGCCGAGACGGCCTACGTCAAAGTCCAGTCTTGCCGCCATCCCGACCTCATTCGCAGCCTCAACAGCGTCGCGCCGGGGGTGATCCTCAGCGGCAGTAACCTCGGCCCGCCTATCTTGCTACTGACCCATCACGACGTGCTGACCGGCCCCTATCACCGCAGCATCCAAGCCATGGCCGACGGCGTGCTGCCTTTCGATGGGGATGAGGCGCAGTTGCGCGCCGCCCTCAAACGCACTGGGGCGGAGTATCTGCTGCTGTGCCGGGACGGCCTATATGGAACGCCTGCCTCCTTTACCACGGAACTGGCGGGCGGTGCGGCCGCCGCGGGCTTGACCCCGGTCTCCGGCCCCGACCCGAAGCTATTGCTGCTGCGCGTGGAGAAGTAACATCGGGGGCGGGTCTCCGCCCCTCCCCCCTCAAGCCGTCAAGCGACAGAACAGCCCCGCCGCCAGTTTCGCACGTTCGGTGAGACTGCCGACATAGATATGCTCCTGCAACGTATGCAGCCCCTTGCCACGCACGCCGATGGAATCCAGCGTCGGCAGGCCAAGGAAACCGGTGAAATTGCCGTCCGATCCGCCCCCGGCAGAGCTTCCGGTGATCTCGATCCCCAGTTCGCCCCCAATCTCCTGCGCGAGCTTCAGCATCGCCAACGTGCCGGGCTGGTCGGGCTCCCAAACCGGGCGGGTGACGCCGCGGCGGATTTCCATGATCACGTCGCCTTCGTCCGAGTTCAGCGCCATCATCTTTTCCACGCCTGCGTCGAGCTGCTCTTGCGTTTTTGCCATGGTGAGCACTTCGGCATCGCAGACCGAGGACACGCAGTTGACCCATTGGCCCGCGTGAAAGACCCCAAGCGAGAAGGTGCAATCCTCGGTGGTCATGCCTTCGATCGTGCCCACGGCCTTTGCCATCTCCGCGATGGCCGAGCGGCCTTCGGAGAGCGCCCAGCCCGCGTGGCTGGGGCGCCCCCGGGTCTGGAGGTTGAATCGCGCGATGGCGTAGCGCCCGATCACCGCGCCGCCGTCGGGGCGGGCGGGTTCGGGGACGAGGATGTATTTATGGCGCTTCGCCTCCTCTTCGATCAGACGGCGTGTGGCGGGGGTGCCGATTTCCTCATCCGGGGTGAAAAGCACCGTCACCGGCAGCGGCGTCTCGACCCCGGCGGCCTGTAGCTTGCGCAGCGCATCAAGGTAGACGTAGTTGCCGCCCTTCATGTCCATCAGACCGGGGCCGTAGCAGATATCGCCTTCGCGTTTGTAAGGCAGGCTCGCCAAGGTGCCGAGCGGGTGAACCGTGTCCATATGACCCAAAAGCAGGATGCCCCCCTCGCCCGCGCGGGGATGGGGCATCTCAGCGCGCAGGCTGTCGCCCAGCCCCATCGGGCTTGGAATACGCTCTGTCCGCGCGCCCAAGACCGCCAGATCGTGCTGCGCCACATCCATCATCCGGTTCACCGCCGCCCCGTCGAATGTGGGGCTTTCGGTTTCGATCCATGGGCGCAGCCCGGTGAGCATCTCTTCGGTATCAAAAGGCAGATCGAGCGGGTTGGTCATGTTCAATATCCTTTCCTCCGCCGCGCGACAGCAGGCGGTTGGCTTAAATTAAAAGATTGGCGCAAGGGCCTAGCCGCCGACCTTTGGCAGGCGCGTCTCGACAATCCGCGCATAGATCGAGGCACCGACAGGCAGAATGGCGTCGTCCAGCACGAAGCCGGGGTTGTGCAAAGGCACGCTGCCCGCATGGCCCACCCGGCAATAGGCGCCCGGCACCACTTTCAGCATATCGGCGAAATCCTCCGACCCGCTGGCCTGTTCGGTCGAGACATGGGCGTTCTCGCCGCCCACCACGCTGGCCGCCGCTTCGACATAGGCGGTGGTCAGTTCGGGGTCGTTCATCAACACGTCAAAGACATTGCGGATGTCGACTTCGATCTCGATCCCATAGGCTGTGGCCATACCGGCGCAGAGTTCGCGTATCCGGGCCTCGGCCATTTCGATCACATCCTCATGGAAATAACGGATCGTGCCCGCAATACTGGCGGTATCTGGCACCACGTTATAGGCCGAGCCCGCGTTGAATTTGGTCACCGAAAACACGATCGGCTTGGTCGGCGGGGTGTTGCGGCTGACGACGGATTGCAACTGCTGCACCAGCGCCGTGCCGATGACGATAGGATCGCGCGACTGATGCGGCATGGCGGCGTGGCTGCCAGTGCCCTTGACGGTAATGTCAAAGAAGGCCGCCCCGGCCATGGCCGCACCGGGGGTGACATTGACCACGCCCGGCTCTGCATTCGGATCGTTGTGCATGCCGTAGATTTCGTCGCAGGGGAATTTCTCGAAGAGCCCCTCCTCCAGCATCCGGCGCGCACCGCCCAAACCCTCTTCGGCGGGTTGAAAGATCAGCACCACGGTGCCGTCGAAATCGCGCGTCTCCGCCAGATAGCGCGCGGCCCCCAAGAGCATGGTGGTGTGGCCGTCATGGCCGCAGGCATGCATCCGCCCGGGGTTGGTCGAGGCATAGGGCACGCCGGAATCCTCTACAATCGGCAGCGCGTCCATATCCGCGCGCAGCCCGACACGGCGGTTGCCACCGCCCGCGCCCTTGATGATGCCGACAACCCCGGTGCCACCCAGCCCTTCGTGCACCTCATCCACCCCGTAGGCGCGCAGCTTTTCGGCCACGATGCCCGCGGTGCGGACCTCTTCGAACCCCAGTTCGGGGTGGGCGTGGATGTCTTGACGGATGGCGGTGAGATCGGCGGCGAAGGCTTCGATCTTGGGAAGGACGGTCATGCGGTGGCTCCTGTCGTCATGGTGGCGCTGCCGAGCGCGCGGTAGTTGGCAAAATCCCAATGGCGGCCCGGGGCCGCTTCGATCAGGTTGCGCGTGTAGTCGTGATGCGGGTTGGCCAACACATCGCCCGCGGGGCCGTATTCAACGACCTGCCCGCGCTGCATGACCAAGACCTCGTCACAAATCTGCGCGGCGACCCGCAGGTCGTGGGTGATGAACAACATGGCCACGCCGAACTTCTCTTGAATGTCATCCAAAAGATCGAGCACCTGCGCCTGCACGCTCACATCAAGGGCCGAGACAGCCTCATCCGCGACCAGCAGATCGGGCTTCATCGCCACCGCACGCGCGATGGCGATACGCTGGCGCTGCCCGCCTGAGAATTGATGCGGATAGCGGTCGAGCGCGTCGCGCGGCAGGTCCACCAGTTCCATCAGCTCAGCCGCATGGCGCATCGCCTCTTCGCGCGGGGTGCCGAAGTTGATCGGCCCTTCGCACAGGCTGCGCGCCACGGTCCAACGCGGGTTGAGCGAGCGGTAAGGGTCTTGGAACACGATTTGGAGGTGTTTGCGGTGGTCGCGTAGCTGACGGCGCGAGAGTTTGGCGATCTCGGTCCCGGCGACATTCACGCTGCCTGCTGTCGGGTCGATCAGCCGCATGATGGCCCGCGCCACCGTGGATTTGCCCGAACCGGACTCCCCCACGATGCCCAGCGTCCGCCCCGGCTGGATGGTAAAGCTCACGTCCTGCGCGGCTTTCACACCCTCGCTGCGGCGCAGGAAACCGCCGCCGCCATAGGTCATGTCGAGCCCGGCCACACGCACCACTTCGCTTTCCGATGCCGCCGCCCTTGCGGGCCGCGGGGTGAGGTTGGGCACGGCGGACAGCAGGGTGCGGGTATATTCCTTCTCCGGCTTGGTCAGCAGCTTTTCAATCGGCGCGCGTTCGACGATCTTGCCCTGCTGCATCACCGTCACGGTATCCGCGATCTCGGCCACCACGCCCATGTCATGGGTGATGAAGAGCACGGCGGTGCCGTGACGCTCTTGCATCTCGGCGATGAGCTTGAGGATCTGCAACTGCGTGGTCACGTCCAGCGCCGTCGTCGGCTCATCCGCGATCAGCAGATCAGGGTCGAGGATCAGCGCCATGGCGATCATGATGCGCTGGCGCTGCCCGCCGGAAAGCTGGTGCGGGAAAGCGCTAAAGATGCGGTTCACATCCGGCAGATGCACCTGATCCATCATGTCGAGCGTGCGTTTCTTGGCCTCGGATTGGCTCAGATCGCTATGCATGTTGAGCACTTCCATGATCTGCTCGCCCACCCGCAGCACGGGGTTCAGCGCGGTCATCGGCTCTTGGAAGATCATCGCGATCCGCCGCGCGCGCAGCTCGCGCATTTGCGCGTGGCTGGCGCTGGTGATCTCGAAATCGTCCAGCGTGATGCTGCCGCTTTGCACCTCCAGCGCCGATTTCGGCAGAAGCCCCATAGCCGCCAGCGAGGTCACGGATTTGCCTGAGCCAGATTCACCCACCAAGCAATGCGTCTCGCCCGCGCGGATGGTGAGGTCGATCCCGTCGATCACCGGCTTGGCCTGTGGCCGCCCGGCAAGCCCGATGCGCAGGTCGCGCACTTTGAGCACCTCACGCGCGTCGGAGAAGTCTTTGGTCTTGAACTGCATCTCTCAGCCCTCCCGTTTCTTCATGCGCGGATCGAGCAGATCGCGCGCGGTGTCGCCCAAAAGGTTGATCGACAGGATGCAAAGCGACAGCAGCAGCCCCGGCCAAAAGATCAGCCCCGGCTTGATCTGGAAATAGGTCCGCCCCTCGGCCATGATGTTGCCCCACGTGGGGATCTCGGTGCTGACGCCCGCGCCCAGAAAGCTCAGGATCGCCTCGATCAGGATCGCCGAGGCGCAGATATAAGTGCCTTGGACGATGAGCGGTGCCATGGTGTTGGGCATCAGGTGCTGGATTAGGATCTTGGGCATCGACGAGCCGAGCGCGATGGCCGCCTCGACATAGGGTTCCTCCCGTGCCGACAGCACGACCGAGCGCACCAGCCGCACCACGCGCGGCACCTCCGGCACCGTGATGGCGATGATGACCGAGCCGAGCGATGGCCCATTCAGCGCCACCAGCGCAATCGCCAGCAGGATCGCGGGAATCGCCATCAGGCTGTCCATGATCCGCATGATGATGCCATCCGCCACCCGAAAGAAACCAGCGACAAGGCCGATGGCCAAGCCGATGGCGACGCTGACCAAAGCCGCCCCGACGCCGATCAGCAGCGACACGCGCCCGCCGGTCATCACCCGCGAGAAGGTGTCGCGGCCATAGGGGTCGGTGCCCAGAAGATACTCTTCGGAAGGCGGCTTGAGCCGCGCGGCAGAGTTCATCGCCAGCGGATCATAGGGCACGTAGAGCGGGGCCAAGATCGACGCCAGCACGATGGCCACGAGGATAAGCGCCGCCAGCAGCGGGCCGATACCGACCCTTGCGCCCGCAGGCAGGGAAAGCAGTCCGGTCAGCACCTGAAAGGCGCTGTGACGGGATTGGGGTTGCTCGATCATGTCAGTACCGGATCCTTGGGTCGAAGAATGAATAGGAGACGTCAACCAAGAGGTTCACGAAGACGTAGATGCCCGCCGTCAGCAGGATCATCGCCTGAATGACGGGGTAGTCGCGCGCGAGGATCGCATCGACCGTAAGCCGCCCGATGCCGGGGATGTTAAAGACGCTTTCCGTGACCACCACGCCCGAGATCAGCAGCGCGAAACCGGTGCCGATGATGGTCAGGATCGGCACGGCGGCATTGCGCAGCGCATGGCGAAACAGCACGACATTCTCGCGCACGCCCTTGGCCCGGGCGGTGCGGATGTAATCTTCGCCCAGCACTTCAAGCATGGAGGCCCGCGTCATCCGCGCGATGAGCGCCACATAGATCGTGGCCAGCGTGAGCGAGGGCAGAATGGCGCGCGAGAAGAACGGCCCGATGCCCTCCGAAGGCGCCTTGTAGCCCTGCACCGGCACCCAACGCAGTTCGATCGCGAAGATTTGGATCAGGATATAGCCGATCACGAAGACCGGCACCGAAAAGCCCAGCACCGAGAAGGACATCACCAGAAAGTCGACCCAAGTGCGGTGACGCCATGCGGCGATCACGCCCATCGGCACAGCCAGCAGGACAGAGATGGTGATGGTCATCAGCGCGATGTTGATGGTCGGCCCCAGCCGGTCGCCCAACATGCCCGCCACGGAGGTGTTCGACAAAAGCGATACGCCCAGATCGCCGCGCAGCAATTGCCCGATCCATGTGAAGAACTGTGTCAGCAGCGGATCGTTCAGACCCAGACGGTCACGGATCCGTTCAAGCTGTGCAGGGGTGGCGGCATCGCCGGCGAGAATGGCTGCCGGATCACCGGGAGTGAGACGCAGCAGGAGGAAGACGAAGATGGCGACGATCAGCATGACCGGGATCGTGGCCAAGACGCGCTTCAGGATATAGACGAGCATTTTCCGGAAGGTCCCTTTCGGCGGAAAGAAGGCAGGCCCGGAAGCGGGGGCGCTGCCTGCGGGCAGAGATGACGGTGGAGAGCGCGGCGGCCGCGCCCTCCGAAAGGCTGGATTACTCCGCCTCTTTGGTCATGTTCCAAAACACCGGCACGGGCGATGGCAGCATGTTCTGGATCGTGTTGCGACGCGCCTGCGGGATCAGATATTCACCCATCATGATGTAGTTGACGTTATCCATGACGTGTTTCTGGATCTCGACGGCCACTTCCTTTTGCGCCTCGGGCCCTTCGGCCTTCATGAACTTCGCGCGCAGCTCTTCGACCTTGGGGTCGTCGGGCCATCCGAACCACGCCTCATCGCCACGGCCACTGACCATCACGTTGGTCAGCGGGTCCGAAATCTCGGGCACCATCCAGTTGGTGAAGAACATGTTCCAGCCACCCTCTGAGACAGGGCTTTGCTGGGCGCGGCGCTGCACGACCGATTGCCAGTCCATCGACTGCATGTCGACTTCGAAACCGGCTTCGCGCAGGGCTTGAGCGGCCACCACAGGTTGATTGATCAGACTGATCACATCCGTCGGCGCCATCAACACGATCGGCGTGCCATCATAGCCTGCCTCTTCGAGCAATGCCTTAGCCTTTTCCGGATCCGCGCCGCCAGTCACGATCTCCGCATCCGCTTCGTCGCCCAGAGGCGTCGAGCAGCCAAAGATCGCGCCGCAGACGTTATAATAGGCCGGATCGCCCTGCATCGTTTGCAGCATGGATTCTTGATCCAGCGCCGCCATCGCCGCCTGACGCACCAGCTTGTTGTCGAAGGGCGGGTGCAGGTGGTTGGGCCGACCGATGGTGACATAGCCAAGGTCATCGCGGGTCTCGACCGTGACCTCGGGGCTGGCGTCGAGGATCGGCAGCAGGTCGATCTGCACCTGTTCGAGATAGTCAATCTCCCCCGCCGAAAGCGCGTTGATCGCAGTGAGCGCGTCGGGCATCGTGGTCCAGACCACACGGTCGACATTGACCACCTTGCCACCCGCCATCCAGGAGGCTTCCTCGTCACGCGGGACGTAGTCGTCGAACTTCTCATAGGTGACGTTCACGCCGGGCTCGTATTCATCTTGGTTAAAGACGAAGGGGCCGGAGCCGATATATTCCGTGATCGTCTCATCCGCCGAGGTTTCGGCCACGCGCTTGGGCATGATGAAAGGCGGCACGGCGGATTGTTTGGAGATCACCGACAAAAGCGGGCCAAAAGGCTCGGTCAGGGTCCAGACGACGGTCTTTTCGTCACTGGCCTCAAGGCTCTCGGTCACGTCAAAGATCAACTGCCCGCCGCCGTCACGCTTGCCCCAGCGTTTGAGCGAGGCCACGACATCTTCGCCAGTCACCGGCGCGCCGTCATGGAACATCAGCCCATCGCGCAGGGTGAAAGTATAGACGAGCCCGTCATCCGAGACGTCCCAGCTGGCCATCTGGGGCTGCGGCTCAAAGTTTTCGTCCACGGCGGTCAGCACGTCATAGACCATATAACCGTGGTTGCGGGTGATATGCGCGGTGGTGATGACCGGATCGAGAACCCGCAGGCCCGAGTGCATGACCGCGGTGATGGTCGTTTCGCCATCCTGCGCCGCCAGAGAGCCGGGTGCCAAAAGCGCCGTGGTCGCGGCAAAGGCGGCGGCAAGTCCGCGCGACTGTTTCAGTGCCGATCGTAGAGGTATCATGTGGTTTTCCCTTGTTGAGTGATCTTTTGGTTTTTATTGGGCCACGGCGGTCTTGCCGCCCTGGTCAGGTGGTGCGCTTTGGGCACCATTGGCCCCGAAACGGGGGCCATTCGGAGACAGCCGAAGCCCCGCGCGCAGGCGCGTGAAGGGCAAATCGGCCGGATTGAGGGGCATCGGCCCCGGCGCACAGGCGACAAGGATGTCGCGCGCGATGGGAGCAAAGTCTGCGCGGAAATGGGTGGAGCTTTTGACCACCAAGAGATCCATCTCTTCGGGTTGGATACCGACAAAGCGGAACATCTCGCGGTCGGCCATCTGGGCGATGCGGCTGGTCACGACGACATGGACCCCGCCGATGCGCAGGCAGGCCGAGGGGCCAAGGTTCAGCGCCGTGCCGCCATAATAGGGGCCGGTCGCGCGCAGCGTTCCGTCGCAAAGATGCTGGACCGTCGCCGCCGTTTCAAACGGCGTATCATCCGTGATGTCGGCGTGGCCGCCAAGGCGCAGGTTAATCTCGGCACCGACCCCGGCCTGATGCGCCGCTTCGGCGGCGGCGGGGTCGACGATCAACCCGATGGCCGCGTTCTGGGCTTCGGCCTTGACGAGCGCGCGCAACATGCCCGTGGTGGCCGATACGCCGCCCGCGCCGGGGTTGTCTTGAGTGTCAGCGATGACCACAGGCCCGCGCCCCGGCCCGGCGGCACGCGACAGCGCCTCGGCCACCGCCCTGTCGGGATCATAGGCTTCGTTTTCCAAAAATGCGGGCGCGGCCGCCTCATAGGCTGCGGCAAGCCTGTCGGCGGCGGCGTCTGCTGCGGTCTGCGTCTCGCCATAGGCGACGGCCACGGGGCCGCAATCGGGAATATCCGCCGCCGGGAAGCCCATAAACAAGCTGGCCGAGAGCGCCCCCGCGGCTTCACAGGCGGCGACCCCCTCATAAAGCTCACGTCCCGGCGACATTTCGGTCGATTGAAACGGGATCGGCACCAGATATGACATCTGGCGAAAGGCTTTGGCCGGACGCTGGCCGGTCGTCATGATCCGGTCGAGTTGGCGGGCCGCGGCAGCGCCGGTATCGGCCATGTCCACATGCGGATAGGTGCGAAAACCGACGAGCACATCGACATTCGCAACGAAATCTTCAGAGATATTGCCGTGCAGATCAAGCGCCGTGGCGATGGGCACATCCGGCCCCACGACCGCACGCAGACGGCGAACCAACTCCCCTTCCCCGTCGTCGAGATGCCCCGCCACCATGGCGCCGTGCAGGTCCAGAAAGACCCCGTCGAGCGGCCCGGCCTGCCGAATGCCTTCGATAATCTCGCCCGCAATCGTCTCATAGGCGTCGCGGCTGACATGGGCCGAGGGGATCGCCCCCGCCCAGAGGATCGGCACGATGTCCCAACCCTGCGCTTGGCCCACCCTCAGCGCGCCCGCCATGCCAAGGTTAACCTCTTCGAAGGCGGGCAACATCGCCGCGCCGCGCACCATGGGGACATAGCCACCGCCCAGTTGGAAAGCCTGCATATCCGCCGGATTGGGGGCGAATGTGTTTGTCTCGTGCAGAAAGCCCGCAACAGCCACGCGCATTCCAGAACCACTTTCCAAACTTGTCTCCTTCGCCTTCTCGGCCCCGTCATCCGCGGGCCACGCCCATTGTGTATCGTACTGCAATACAGCTATAGTGCACAGCAAGCGTAAGCGGCGCTTTAACGATTCGTCAACTACAGGCCATTTATGAGTAGATTTTTCCGTGAAGACGCCCCGCAGGCGGCGCAGAATCAGGCAGACGAGGACCGTTTGTTCGTCCGGGCGGCAGATCGCGCAATGCAGGTGCTGGGCGCCTTTCACAACGCGACCGGGCCGATGACCCTTTCCGACATCGCCAAGACCGCAGGCATCGACCGATCCGCGGCACAACGGCTGGTCCATACGCTCACCAAACTCGGCTATATTCGGCGCAGCGGGGATGACCGCGGCTATCTGCCGGGCATTCGTCTGCTGGATCACACGCTTGACCTGCTGCGACTCGACCCCGTGGTGCAGAAAGCCACGCCGGTCCTGCTGGAACTGCGCAAATCCCTGCGCGAGCGGGTCGATCTCAGCCTCTATGACGAGACGCGCCTGATCTATGCCCTGCGCATGCAAAGCAAGCGCGAGACCTTTTTCGCCACCCTCGTGGGTCATAGCGTGCCGACCTTTTGCACCGCGGGCGGGCGCGCCGCGCTGGCACAGCTTCCCGATGACGCGGCGCGCGAAATCCTCATCCGCGCGCCCTTGCACCCTTTCACCGCCAGCACCAAGACCGATCCCGAAGCGATCATGGCCGAGCTTAGCATCGCCCGCGAAAACCGCTTTGCCGTGGTCTGCGATGAATATGCCTTGGGCGAGGTCGCGGTGGGCGTCGCCATCACCGACCGGAACGGCGCGCCGCTCAGCGCGATACATCTCGCAGGCTCCCTCTCGGAATACACGCCGGAGGAATTTGTCGCCAAGGCTGCCCCCCTCGCCATAGAGGCCGCCAGCGCCATCATGGCCGGGTGACCGCCCAAAGCCTCGAATATAGCCACCCCGCCTTCGGCAGAGGGTTTCGCCGCGAATTTACTTGCGTTGCTAAATTCTTTCTCCGAAGTTCGCGACATCAGGGCGCGGATGCGGCTTTGAAAACGACTGAACGAAAGGAACCGGAATGACCGACAGTAAACCGCTTTGGCAATGGGACGCGCAGGAAATCGCAAGCGCGACCCGCGCAGGAAAACTCTCGGCGGTTGAAGCGACCGAGGCGGCGATTGCCCGCATGGAGGAGGTCAATCCGGCTTTGAACGCTGTGGTCGAGACCCTCGCCGATGAGGCCCGCGCGGAGGCGGTCGCCCTCGACAAAAGCGACGCGCCCAAGGGGCCGCTGCATGGTGTTCCGGTCACGATCAAGATCAACGTCGATCAAAAGGGCCATGCCACAAGCAACGGCGTGCCTGCCTTCAAAGACATCATCGCGCCCGAAGATGCGCCGGTGGTGCGCAACCTCAAACAGGCGGGTGCCATCGTCATCGGGCGCACCAACACGCCGGAGTTTTCCTTTCGCGCCGATACCGACAACCCGCTTTATGGGCGGACCCATAACCCTTGGGGGCAGCACCTTTCGGCGGGCGGCTCCTCCGGTGGGGCGGGGGCGGCTGTCATGGCCGGGATCGGCGCGCTGGCCCATGGCAACGACATCGGCGGCTCGCTGCGTTTCCCGGCATCGGCCAATGGCGCGGTGACGGTCAAGCCGGGCCTAGGCCGCGTGCCCGCCTTCAATCCCAGCCAAAAGGCCGAGCGCGGTCTCTTGGCGCAATCCATGTCGGTGCAGGGGCTGATCGTGCGCAAGGCGGCGGACCTGCATTTGTCGATGCCAAGCCTGATCGCCGCAGATGCGCGCGACCCCTTCCATGTGCCGCTGCCCTGGCGCGGCGACGCCATCGAAGGCCCGATCCGCGTGGCCTTCACCCGCGATGATTTCGGCTTTGGCCTGCATCCGGATGTGGCCACCGCACTCGACAAAGCCGCCTCTGCCCTGTCCAACGCAGGCTACGCCGTCGAAGAAGTGGAACCGCCCCTTGCCTATGAAGCTGGCAAAAACGGCTATCGCGCCCTGATGGGCGAAGTCGAAGCGCTGATGGGCGAGGACATCCGAACCCACGGCTCCGACGATCTGAAGGCGATCTTTGAGGATTACTACGCCGAATACCCGCCCTTCAAAGGCACCGAACAGCTCGCCATGCTGGCCAAACGCACCCATTACGCGCGCGAATGGTCGCTGTTTCTTGAGGACTACCCCCTCGTGCTGACCCCCTTCATGTTCGCCCCCTTCTTCACTGCCGGGCGCGACACCGAAGGCCCTGAGGGCGTGCGCGAAGTCTTGGGGAAGGGGCTTTGGTCCTTCGTCATGAACTTCACCGGCCTGCCCGCGGGCAACATCCCCACGCATATCGCGGAACTGCCCCAAGGGCCGCAGCCCATCGGCGTGCAAATCGCAGGCCGCCGCTGGCGCGAGGACCTAATCGTTGACGCGATGGCCGCGATCGAAGGTGAGATTGCCCCGGTTTGCACGCGGTTGTGGGGGGCGTGAAGTAGCTTCAAAGCGTGACGCCGATGGCCCGCATCTACTGTGAGGCGGGCCAACGGCTAGCGGTAACTCAGGCGGTCACGGGCTTCGTCCACAGCGGCTATGGGCCTTTGACCCCGTAGCTGCCCGTGAAAATTTCCTCCACCGGGGGATGGAACAACGTCCTGTCAGGATATTGCGCGACCATCCGGTCGAACTGGGCCTGCGCTTTGGCGTGATAGGCCATGTCGTCGACGCCGGGGATGACACCATCGCGCATGACGAACCGCCCCGCGATCATCACATCCGATACGTCGCGGCCTGAGCCGTTAAGCAGGATCGTCTGAATGGGGTCGATGCGCTGCCCGATGTCGGGGCTGTCCAGCCGGATGACGTTCAGGTCGGCGGCGGCCCCCGGGGCCAGCCGGCCCAGATCCGCGCGGTTCAGCGCCGCTGCGCCGCCGAGGGTGGCGGCATCATAGAAGTCGGCGGCGCGGACAGCGGTCGGATCACCCACCGCGATACGGGCGGTCATCACGCCCAGGGCCATGTTCTGGATCATGTCGGCGGGATGCGTGTCGGTGCCCATACCGATGGGGACGCCAAGGTCGCGAAACCGTGCGAAGGACTGCATGATCTTGCCACTCCGGGCCATCACCAGCGGGCAATGGGCAAGGGCGGCACCGGAGGCCCTCAGGATTTCGAGATCAGGTGCGGCATGGGTGATGCTGTTGAGGCCCGACAGGAACAGCCCATGCGGCAGGATTGTGGACGGAGCAAAAAAACCGGTATCGCGCAGCAGTTCCAACGGGCTCTTGCCATGCTGTTGTAGCACCAGATCATATTCCAGCCGCGACTGGCAGCAATGCAGGCGGATCGGCACGCCGAGGGCGCGGGCAGCCGCACCGCTGCGGCGCAGAAGCTCGGGCGTGCAAGTCTCAATCCGGTCGGGGGCCAGCATGGTGCGGATCAGCCCGCCGTGGGTGTTCTCGTGCCGCGCGACAAAGGCTTCGGCTTCGGCCAGACCCGCAAAGCCGCGCGGTTCATCATAGTGAAAACCGATTTGCCGATCTTCATTCACCACCAGATTGCCGCTGCGATAGGCGGGGCCAAGGTAGACCCGCAGCCCGAGGTCCGCCGCCGCCTCTGCCGCGGCGTCGAATTCCTCTGCCGTCTCGCCCCAAGCTCGGTAAAAGAGCGAGGCAATGGGCAGCGCCGTGGTGATGCCGTTGCGGATCAGCCGAGTGAAGGCATAGCGTTTCTGAAAGGCCAGTTCCTCGGGCGTGTACATCTCGTGCGGACCAGCGGCCATGTAGCTCTCGGGCCAAACGCGGCCCTTCAACTCCGGCGGATGGTTGTCATAGCCAAGCACAGTGGTGTCGAGATCGGCCAGCGCGTCAAGGTCGATGAAGCCCGGCCCGATCAGCGCCTCGCCAAAGTCGATGGTCTCGGCCACATCGCCTGCGAAGTCATGGCCGACGTGCAGCACCTTTTCGCCTTCCACGACCACGGTGCCATTTCGGTAAAGGCAATGTTGCCCGTCCTCATGCCCCACGACCCAAGCGGCGGTCAGGGCGCTGCGTTTCAAGCGCTCTGCCATGTCGCCTCCGTCTCGCCATCGCGGGCCACGATCTGGCCGCCCGACAGGACCAAGCGACGCGGCGGGCGTTGGGTGATGGCCTCCGAGACGGCCTCCACATCGACCAACACCAGATCCGCGCAGCAGCCTTCGGCAAGGCCGTAGCCCTCAAGCCCCATGACCCGCGCCCCTTCGGTGGTGCAGGTGTCGAGCGCCCAGCCGACCTCAACATCCGCGCGAAAATTGTTGCGCAGCCCCACGAGCATGGCACGTTCCAGCATGCAGGCGTTGCCGTAAGGGGTCCAAGTGTCGCGGATGCCGTCGTTGCCCGCGCAGATCGCGATGCCGCGCTCGCGGCAGGCGGCGAACGAGGGCACCGGGCGCGCGGCGGGCGCGGTGGTGGCCAGCGAGACATCGAGCGCCGCGATCCGGTCGAGCAGCCCCGCCACCCGCGCCTGATCCCCCATGCCGAGGCAGAAGGCATGACTGACCGTCACCCTGCCCTGCATCGCCAGCGACTCGGTCCGGTCGAGGATCATTTCAAGGCTAAACGCCCCCATCTCACCCGGCTCATGCAGGTGTATGTCAATCGGCTTGCTGTGTTTCTCCGCCAACCCGAAGACCGCGTCGAGCTGCCCCTTGGGGTCACGGTCAATGCCGCAGGGGTCGAGCCCGCCGACGATATCGGCGCCCTCGCGCAGGGCTTCGTCCATTAGTTCCAGCGTGCCGGGGCGGATCATCAGGCCCGATTGCGGAAAGGCGACCGTCTCGATCTGCATGACATCCGCATAGCGCGCCCGGGTGGCGGCCACGCCCCGGTGCAGGCTCAACCCATGTTCGGTGTCGATATCGACATGGCTGCGGATCGCCGTGGTGCCCTTGGACAGCGCCAGTGCCACCTGCCGTGCCGATTGCCGCTCTGCGTCCATGTCCAACTCGTGGCGCAACTTCCGCTCCGTGTCGATCATCTGTTGCAGGCTTTTGCCCTGCTGATGCGGGTGCCAGGGCATGCCCCAGAGCGTCTTATCGAGATGTGCATGCGCATCGACGAGGCCCGGCAGCGCCAGCGCGCCGCCGCAATCCTCAACGGAGACCTCCCCCGTCGGCGTGATCTCAGGCGCGATCTGCGCGAAGCGCCCGCCCTCGATCAGCACATCGGCGGCATCCGCCCCCATGAGGCGGAGGTTCTTGAGCAACAAAGCCTTGGTCATGTCTTGTCCTGTCTATCGTGTCAAAGGGGCGACGCGCGCTTGCGGTGCGGCGACTTGCTTGACCCGCGGCAGGGCATAGGCGCCGGTCTTGGCGGTCACCAGCCCGGTCGCGGCAAGGCCAGCGGCCATGCGGATGGCAAAGCCCACACCGTCGATCACCGGCACGCCCGCATCGCGGCCCAATTGTTCCAAATGCGCGCTCATGCCCGCGCAGCCCAGCACCACGGCCTCGGCCCGGTCTTCCTCAACCGTCTGGCGGATCTTGCGAGCGATCAGCGGCAGGGTCTGCACCGGCGCATATTCGAGGTCGAGCACCGGGATGTCGGCGGCATGTACGGCGCAGAGAGCGCGGCCACAGCCGTAACGGTCGCCAAGGTCTTCGATGATCGGCACGGCGCGGGGCAAGGTGGTCACGACCGAAAAGCGTTTGGCGATCCGCCCGGCTGCAATGAGCGCGGCTTCGCACAGACCAATCACCGGCCCCTTGGCCACGGCCCGGGCGGCATCGAGACCGGGATCGTCGAAACAGGCAATCACATGGGCCGCGGCCCCCGCCGCTTCGGCCTCAAGAATGGCGTCGAGCATGGCGGGCACGGCGCGGGCCTCATCGGCATAGCCTTCGATGCTGGGCGGTGTCGCCCGCGCGGTGGCGGCAACGACCTCGACCCCCGGCCCGGCCTGGGCGCGGGCGGTGCGGGCGATGGCCTCGGTCATGCCCGCGGTCGAGTTTGGATTGATCAGGTGAATTTTCATCAATTGGCTTTCTGTGTCACGCCAACCGGCGGCGTCTCGGGAACCTTGAGTTCGAACTGCCGGTCGGAGGTGATGTAATTGTCGGCATGCAGCCGCGCGATGGGCTGGTAATTTTCGGGCCGGACATAGCGGCCCGCCTCGTCAAGGCAGTTGTCGCGCACATGCATCTGCACGACACGGCCTAGAATGATCTCGCGCCGGGCATAGCGGATGGTCTCTTCGACCACACATTCCATGGCGCAGGGGCTTTCCGCGATCCAGCCGCCGTCGATCTGGCTGGCGGGGGTCATGGTCAGCCCGGCGGTCGCGATCTCATCCACGTCGGGCGCATAGCTGATCCCGCAGGTAATCATCGCCTCGGCCAGTGCCATGTCGACCATATTGACGCAGAAGCTCTGACGCCGGTCGATGTTGGTGACCGTGTCTTTGATGCTGCCATCGGGACGGCATTGGATGCCGAGGATCACAATCGGCGGCTCCTGCGAGAAGACGTTGAAAAAACTCATCGGCGCGGCATTGGGCACACCATCGGCGCTCAACGTGGTGACCAGCGCGATGGGGCGCGGCGCCACGAAGCTCGACAACAGCCGGTAGCGGTCGCGTTCTGGCAGGGTGGTGAAATCGAACTCCATCCCCCCTACTCCGCCGCCAACCGAAGCCAGGGCTTCAGCCGCCCCTCATCCGCCGCGTGACAAGCCGACTTCTGCCCACCCTCGCGCAGGTTGAGCCTGGGGGCCATGCTCCGACAGGTGTCATTCGCCATCGGGCAGCGCGGGTGAAAGGCGCAACCGGGCGGCGGCGAGATCGGGTTCGGCACCTCTCCTGCCACGGGCGCGCGTTCGGCGCCGCCAACGGTCAGCTTCGGCACCGTTTCCATCAACAGGCGCGTGTAGGGGTGCTGCGGGTTGCCAAAGATCTCTTCCTTCGGGCCGACCTCGACAATCTTGCCCAGATACATCACCGCCAGCACATCGGCCATATACCAGACCACCGCCAAATCGTGACTGATGAAGATGTAGCTCATGTTGAACTCATCTTGCAGGTCCTTCATCAGATTGAGGATCTGGCTTTGAACACTCACATCCAGCGCCGAGGTCGGCTCGTCGCAGATCAGCAGTTCGGGGCGTGTCGTAAGCGCCCGCGCGATTGACAGGCGCTGGCGTTGGCCGCCCGAGAACTCATGCGGGAATTTCTTGGCATCGGCGGGGTTCAGACCGACCTGGCTCAGCAGTTTTTCGACCTCGCGGGTGACCTCGGTCCGGGTCTTGCAGATGCCGAAGTTCTTGAGCGGCTCGCCGATGATGTCACGGACGCGCCACCGCGGGTTGAGCGAGGCATAGGGGTCTTGAAAGATCATCTGCATTCGGCGGCGCAGGGCGGCGGGTTTGCCGGGAGGCATATGGGTGATGTCGTCCCCCTCGAAGCGGATCGTGCCGCCGCTCGGGCTGTGCAGCCCCATCAACAGCCGCGCCACAGTGGACTTGCCGCAGCCCGACTCGCCCACCACGGCAAAGGTCTTGCCGCGCGGCACCTCAAAGCTGATGTCGTTCACCGCCGTGAGGATACGGCGCGGGCGGCGTTCCAGCACCCGGTTGAGGAAGGGTTCGGACACGTCGAAGCGTTTCGAGATGTTCTGCACGCTGAGGATGTCGTCGGGGGTGATCTGGGGGGTCATGACGTCTCTCCGTAAAGGTGACAGGCGACTTGGCCGGTGCCGGCGTCCTGCGGCGCGGGGCGGATGCTGTGGCAATGGTCCATCGCCCGGGGGCAGCGCGGCGCAAAGGCACAGCCGGGCGCGGGGTTGCGCAGGCCGGGCATGGCGCCCTCGATCTGCGTGAGGCGGCGGTCGCGGTTGCCGATCTGCGGGATCGAGGCCATGAGGCCCCGCGTATAGGGGTGCAGCGGCTCTTCGATGACTTGTTTGACGTCGCCGATCTCGACCAGCCGCCCGGCGTACATCACCGCAACGCGGTCCGCCGTCTCGGCGATCACGCCCATGTCGTGGGTCACCAGCACCACCGCCGTGCCATTCTCGCGGCAGAGCCGTTTCAGCAGGGAAAGGATCTGCGCCTGCACGCTGACGTCGAGCGCCGTGGTCGGCTCATCCGCGATAATGAGTTTGGGCTCGGCACAAAGCGCCAGCGCGATCACCACCCGCTGCCGCATCCCGCCTGAGAACTGATGCGGGTATTGGTCAAGCCGCGCCTCGGGGGCCGGGATGCCGACTTCGGCCAGCCAGTCGATGGCCCGCTGGCGGGCGGTCTTCTGGTCGAGCCCGAGATGCACACGCATCGTGTCGATGAGTTGCTCGCCCACGGTATAGACCGGGTTGAGGCTGGTCAGCGGGTCTTGAAAGATCGCGCCGATCTCCTTGCCGCGAATGCGGCGCATCTTGTCGGCGGGCAGGTTGTCGATCCGCGCGCCGCGCAGCCGCACCTCGCCCGAGCGGATCAGGCCGGGCGGTTCAATCAGCCCGGTGATCGCCGCCCCCGTGATCGACTTGCCAGCGCCGGATTCACCGACCAGCCCGAGAATCTCGCCTTCGTCGAGGTCGAGGCTCAGCCCCTTGACGGCCTCCAGCGGACCGCGCCGGGTGGGGAATTCGACAACGATGTTGTCCAGTTCAAGAAGTGACATGGGATTACCTCAGCGCAGTTTGGGGTTGAGCGCATCGCGCAGCCAGTCGCCCAGCAGGTTGACCGCCAGCACAAGGATCGCCAATGCCGCGGCGGGAAAGACGACGACCCACCAGATGCCCGAGAACAGGAATTCGTTGCCGATCTGGATCAACGTGCCGAGCGACGGCTGGGTGGGCGGCATGCCGACACCGAGAAAGCTCAGCGTCGCCTCGGTCAGCACCGCCATGCCGAGGTTGATCGTGGCGATGACCAGCACGGGCCCCAGCACATTGGGCAGGATATGTTTGATCATGATTGCCAGCTTGCCGGTGCCGAGGGTGCGCGCCGCTTCAATATATTCCTTGCGACGTTCCACCATGGTCGAGCCGCGCACGGTGCGGGCATATTGCACCCAGTTGGTCAGCCCGATCGACAGGATCAGCACAATGAGCGCCGACTCGGCCTGCGCCGAACTGGGCAGCGCACCGCGCAGAATGCCGTTGATCAAAAGCGCCACAAGGATGGGCGGAAAGCTCAGCAGCACATCGGCGATCCGCATCAGCACCGCATCGACGATCCCGCCGAGAAAGCCGCCCAAAAGGCCAAGCGCCACGCCCATCACGGCGGCGAGGATGACGCTGGCAAAACCGACCAGCAGGGAAATCCGCATCCCGTACATGATCGACGAGAGCACATCGCGGGCCTGCGTGTCGGTGCCAAGCAGGTAGGCGGCGCTGCCGCCCTCGGCCCAGGCCGGGGGCAACTCACTGTCGAAAAGGTCCAGCTCGGCGATGTTGAACGGGTCCTGCGGCGCAAGGCTCGGGGCGAAGATCGCCGTGAGGAACATCGCCAGCAGCACCAGCGCCGAGATCACCGCCACGCGCGACTTGCGGAAGCTGTAGGTGATATCGCTGTCCCAGAAGGCGTAGAGCATGGGCATGAAGTTTGACATGGGGGAACCTCCTCAGACGCCGCGCGCGGGCGTTCTTTCGGCCCGCAGGCGCGGGTCGGCGACGTTGTACAAAAGGTCGACCAGCGTGTTGATGACGACGAAGATGAAGGACACCAGCACCAGATAGGCGGCCATCACGGGGACATCGGTGAAGTTCACCGCCTGAATGAACAGGAAGCCCATCCCCGGCCATTGAAAGACCGTCTCGGTGATGATGGCAAAGGCGATGAGCCCGCCCAGTTGCAGACCAAAGATCGTCATTACCGGGATGAGCGTGTTCTTCAGCGCGTATTTGAAATGCAGCATGCGGTTCGGGATGCCGCGGGCCTTGGCGAACTTGATGTAATCCGCGCGCAGCACCTCCAGCATCTCGGCCCGCACCAGCCGCATGATCAGCGTCATCTGGAACAGCGCCAGCATGATCGCGGGCAGGATCAGCGCCTTAAGGCCGGATACCGTCAGAAACCCCGTGGTCCACCAGCCGAGATCGACCACCTTGCCGCGCCCGAAGCTTGGCAGCCATCCCAGCGAGACCGAGAAGACAAGGATCAGCAGAATGCCGGTGACGAAGGTGGGCACCGAGATCCCTAAGAGCGAGATCACCTGCAACCCTTGGCTCAGCCAGCCGCGCGGGTTGAGGGCGGTATAGATGCCCAAGGGCACCCCAAGCGCCAGCGCCAGACCGGCGGCGACCAGCACCAGCTCGGCGGTGGCGGGAAAGCGTTCGGCCAGAAGGTCCGAGACGGGGCGGTTGTTGCGATAGGACTGACCAAAGTCGCCCTGCGCCGCATCTGCGATAAAACGCCCGTATTGCACCAGAACGGGGTCGTTGAGCCCCAGTTTCTCGCGCATCTCGGCGCGGTCCTGCACGGTGGCGTCTTCGGGCAGAAGGTTGGAAATCGGGTCACCCAGAAAGCGGAACATCAGAAAGGCGATCGAGGCGACGACGAGCATCACCAGCGCGGCCTGTATGATGCGGCGGATAAGAAAGGCGAACATGCTGGCCTCCGGCTGGCAAGGTTATCGGTGGGCGGGCGTGGGGAGGGGCGCCCGCCCGCGGGCAGGTTACTCGATCCGGGCGAGCCAGAGGCGCGGTTTGTCATCCGCGGTCTGGGGGATCTTCACCGCATCGCGCGCGGCCCACGACAGGGGCTGGGCGTGCAGCGGCAACCATGCCACCTCTTGATCGGCGATGCGGAAGGCTTCGACCATCATCTCCATCCGCTTTTCGGCATCCAGCTCGGTCGCCACGGCCTTGGTCAGACGGTCAACCTCGGGGTTGGAATAGCCGCCGGGGTTCCATGTGCCCATCTGCCCTTCAGGCGTGTGCAGCATGGCCGAGAGCACCGAGAAGCCGTCGAGCATCGGCAGCGTGGCCCAGCCCAGCATAAACATGTCGGTCTCATTGGCGCGGGCGCGCTCGAAGTGGATCGCCTTGGTCTCTGCCGTGAGGTCTGCCTTGACGCCGACGCGGGCAAACATCGCCGCCAGCGCCTGACAGATCGCCGCGTCGTTGACGTAGCGGTCATTGGGGCAGTTCATGTTCAGGCTGAAGCCTTCGGGGTATCCGGCATCGGCCAGCATCTGCTTGGCCTTTTCGGGATCATAGGCGGGGATTTCATCGACCCCTTCGTCAAAGCCCGGCACCTGCGGGGCCAGCAAACCGCCGAGGTTGCGGGATTTGCCGCGCATGATCTTGTCGCGCAGCAGGTCATAGCTGATCGCATGAACCAGCGCCTGACGGACCTCGACCTTTTGCAGCGGGTTGCCGTCCTGATTTGGGTTGTTGGATGTGTCGGACATGTTGATGCCCATCATGATCGCGCGCAGGCCCGGCGCTTCGAGCACATGCATGCCTTCGGTCGCCTCGATCCGCTTGGCGTCCTGCAAGGGCGAGGGCACGATCATGTCCAGCTCGCCCGAGAGCATCGCCGCCACGCGGGTCGCATCGGAGTTGATCGGGTTCAACTCGATCCGGGTCAGGTTGTGCTGCGGCTCGTCCCACCAATCCTCGTTCACGGTCAGCACGGTCTGCGCGTCCGGGGTACGGGATTCAAAGCGGAAGGGGCCGGTGCCATTGGCGTTGGAGGTGGTGTAGCCCTCTTCGCCCTTCTGCGCGTCGATCGGGTCAAGCGCATCATGTTCCTCAAGCCAGCCGCTGTCGAAGATCAGCACATTGGTCAGGAAGTTATTCAAAAGGGGGTTCGGGCCGTCGAGCATGAGATCGACGGTCATCTCATCGACCATCTTGGCATCGACCAGACCGGCGATATTGCCGCGAATGGGGGAATCTTCATGCGCCGCCCGTTTGACCGAGGCCACCACGTCTTCGGCTGAGAAATCCTGCCCGTCGTGGAACTTGATCCCCTCGCGCAGTTTGTAGCGCACGGTGGTCTCATCGATCTGCTCCCAACTGGTGGCGAGCGCCGGTTCGATTTTGAGATCGGCGTCATAGCGGACCAGCGCCTCATAGACGTGGTTCAAAAAAGAGACGGTGAAACTGTCGGTCATCGAATGCGGGTCGAGACCGTAGAGGTCGCCATTGGTGCCTAGGCGGAAGGTCTCGCCCTGCGCCATGCCAGCGCAGCTGAGTGCCAGAGCCGAGGTGAATAGAAATTTGCGCGGTGTCATTGTTATCTCCCTGTTCGTGCCGCCCTGCGAGCACAGCGGACCTGCATCACAGCGACTAAAGCTAGGCTGGCACGATTCCATTTTTCTGTCTACAATTATTGTTAACAATTTGTGCTGACATTAATTGCTTGCACTTTATCGGGCGTTTCGACGACTATTGAGGCAAATTCAGTAAATAAAGATTTGAGGGGGGCCGATAGGTGACAGGAGCAAAGCTCACGGAGAAGCAGATCTATGAACGGATCTGGAAATCCATCGCCGAACGTCGCCTGCCGCCCGGCACGCGATTGAAAGAGGAACGGCTGTGCGAAATCTTTGGCGCCAGCCGTCCGCGCATTCGGCGGGCGTTGGACCAACTGACCCATGACGGGCTGGTCAGCCACATCCCGAACCGCGGCGCCTTTGTCACCACACCATCGGTCGACGAAGCCCGCGATGTCTTTTTCACCCGCCGCGTCGTGGAACGCGGCGTGATCGAAGCGCTGAAGAAACACGGCGCGCAAGAAAAACTGGCCGCCTTGGAAGCCCATATCGCCGAAGAACGCGAAGCGCTGGCGGCTGGAGACACGGCGCGTATCATCCGGCTCTCGGGCGCCTTTCATATGCTGCTGGCCGAACTCGCCGCCTCTCCCCTCTTGGCCGATATCCTGCGCGACCTCGTTTCAAAAAGCACCTTGGTCACGGCCGTGTTCAAACCGAAATGCGATACGCAATGCGGCCCGGACGAACATGCCGCCATCGTCGCGGCCCTCGCTGCCGGGGATTTCGACACCGCGATGACGGAGATGGAGGCCCATCTTTTGGAAGCGGAGCGCACTTTGAAACTTGAAGCCTCGCAAGACGGCGCTGCGGCGCAGGACGATGTCCTCGGGGCCGCGTTGAGCGAGGACCTGTAATGACCAGCCATGCGATCACCCACACCACCGCCATCACGATGGACGCGGAGCGACGTGTCATCGACGATGCCACCGTGCTGTTCGAAAACGACCGTATCACCGCCGTCGGCCCTGCAGGCAATGTGCCCCTCCCCGAGACCGCCGAGGTGATCGACGGGCGCGATATGATCACCCTGCCGGGGCTGATCGACAGCCATGCCCACGCAGGCCACGGGCTGACGCGCAACCTTGGCGGCGGCGATGGCGATGCGTGGTTTCAAGCCTGCGAGACGATCTACACCCGCGGCTCCACCCCCGCATTCTGGCAGGCCGAAGCCCGGCTTTCGGGGCTTGAGCGGCTGAAGGCGGGGATCACCACCTGCACGATGCTGCTCGGCGGCGGGGCGGATCATTACCGCACCGATACGGTCGAGGCGGGCAATCTGCATTGCGAGGCCACGCGCGAGATCGGCATCCGAACGATGCTCGCCGCGGGCCTGAACCGCCGCCCCTTCCCCAAGACCTACCGCAGTCTGGACCTTGACCGGGAGGTCAGCCTGTCCTTCGAGGATCAGTTAGAGGTCTGCGCTGAACTCGCGCAAACCAACGGGGGTTTCTTGAACGATGGCGCGGGGGTCTGCCTCATCATGCCGGTCTATTCGCCCGAGGACTTTGCGCAGGCCCCCGAGGACATCCGCGCGATGTGCCGCGCCGCGATGGAACTGCGCGAAAAACATGGGCTGCTGTTCACTCAGGATGGGCACCGGTCCGGCTCCATCGCGCTGGCCGAAAACCTCGGCATTCTTGGCCCATGGGCCTATCTGTCCCATTCGGTCGACCTCACCCCTGAGGATATGGCCGCGGCCAAACGCAGTGGCGCGTCGATCGTTCACAACCCCTCGGCCATCATGTCGGTTCTGGGCCGCTGCCCCGCGCCCGAACTGCGCGAAATGGGGGTGAACGTGGCCCTCGGCTCGGACGCCGCAGCGCCGGACCGGGGCTATGACATGTTCCGCCACATGGCCCAATGCCTGCACTACCACCGCCGCCACTTCCGCGACCCGGAGGTGATGATGCCGCGTGATGTCTTGGAAATGTGCACCATCGACGCCGCCAAGGCGATTGGGATGGAGGCGGACCTTGGCTCACTCGAACCGGGCAAGAAGGCGGATATCGTCATGCTCGACCGCCGCAAACCGCATCTCTACCCGCCGATGATGCCCCTGACCACGGTCGCGCAATTCGCCAATGCCGCGGATGTGCATACGGTCATCGTAAATGGGGAAGTCCGCATGAGAAACCGCAAAACGGCGCTGGACGAAGGCGGCATACTCGACGCCGCTCTGAGAGAACTGAACGCGGCCCTCGCCCGCTGCGACCTGTCGCATCTTCTCGTAGAATAACGAACATCACGCGCGGAACAGTAAAGGCGAGGGGCCACCCCCTCGCCTTCTGTCGCGTTCAGTCGGGCTTGGCGCCTTCCGTTTCACGGGCAACATTGCTGTTCCAGATCGTGTGATCCACGCCATCGCCAAGCTCGGCATATTCGGCGATCCTGAACATCGGCTCTTTCCCCGCCTTGCGCTGCGCGAAATAGTCCCGCGTGAGTTTGGCAACGGTCTTGGACAGGATCAGGATAGCGATCAGGTTGACCGTCGCCATCAGCGCCATAGAGGCATCGGCGAAGTTGAACACGGTCGTGACCGCCTGCAACGAGCCCCAGACCACCATCGCGATCACCAGCGCCTTCAGCACGAGAAGCGGGATCCGCTTGCCCATCCCAAGGAACTCCATCGCGTTCTCGGCATAGGAATAATTCCCTATGATCGAGGTAAAGGCGAAGAACAAGATGGCGATCCCGATGAAGATCGGGCCGAATGCGCCGATGTGCTGTTCCAAAGCGATCTGGGTCAGCGCCATGCCGGTCGCCGCACCTTCGGAATAGTCGACCACGCCCGACAGCAGGATCATCAGCGCCGTGGCCGTGCAGATCACCAGCGTATCGATAAAGACGCCAAGCCCCTGCACCAGCCCCTGACTGGACGGATGGTGCGGATCGGGCACCGCGACGGCGGCGATGTTCGGGGCCGAGCCCATGCCCGCCTCATTCGAGAACAGACCGCGCTTCACGCCGTTGAGCAGGGCCACCATGAAGCCCCCCGTAAAGCCGCCCGCCGCCGCTTCGAAACCAAAGGCCGATTTGACGATCAAGGCCAGCATGGCGGGCACATCGGCGATGTTCAGAACCACGACGAGCAACGCCACGACGATATAGAGCCCGGCCATGGCAGGAACGATCTTTTCCGCGACCCGCGCGATGGATTTGATCCCGCCGAAGATGACGATGCCCGCAAAACCGCCGACGACAAGGCCGGTGACGAGTTTGGGAATGGCAAAGGCTTCCTCCATCGCGACGGAGATCGAGTTTGCCTGCACCGCAGAGAAGATCAGGCCGAAGCTGATGATAAGGCAGACCGAAAAGACATAGCCCATGGCGTTCGACCCGATGCCCCGGGACATGTAGAAGGCCGGCCCACCACGGTATTGCCCATCCGCGTTCCGAACCTTGTAAAGCTGCGCCAAGGTCGATTCCGCATAGGCCGTCGCCATGCCGACGAGTGCCACAACCCACATCCAGAACACAGCCCCCGGCCCGCCGAGATAGATCGCCACAGCCACCCCGGCGAGGTTGCCCGTACCGACCCGGCTGGCGAGAGAGATCGTCAGCGCCTGAAATGGTGAAATGCCCGCGGCGGAAGTGTCACGCGAGGATCTGACCACGCGAAAGAATTCGGCGAAATGCCGGAATTGCAAGAAACCAGTGCGCCAGGTGAAGTAAAGCCCGACAGCCAGCAGGCCATATACAAGGACGTAGCCCCATAAGACGGTGTTCAGGAAATCGACGATTGCGGTCATATTCTTGTCCCCCTCGTTTGCATGTTCAACAACTAACGCGTCGGCAGACAAGGGAAAGCTTTGAACCGAAATGAAAACGCCCGGCGGGCGTCAGTATCGATCGTCGCGGGGCCACACGCCACCGCGCGAAAATGGGGTGCTACCTGCTACGCGGTCAGATGGACAGTGGCGCGGGCCGAAGGGCGGGCGCATGGCCCGCGCAAGCAAGCGACCGCCTTCACACCCTCAGTGCGTCCACGCCCCACGGCGACCGGTCGCGAAATTCTCGCCATAGCCGCCGGGGCGGACGTTGGGCTTGCGCTTGTTGGGCAGTTGCACCTGCGCGTCGATGCCATGATCGCGGGCGTATTCTTCGGCGGCTTCGCGGGTGTCGAACTGCAAGCGCACTTGGCTTTGCGTATCATCGGAAGATGTCCAGCCCATCAGCGGATCGACCCTGCGCGCTTCCGCGGGCGAAAACTCAAGCAGCCAGACACGGGTCTTGGCCGTGCCGGAAGACATCGCTGTACGGGCGGGTTGGTAGATACGTGCGCGCATTTCGGGACTCTCGCTTCAATAACCTTGGGCTTTATCTAATATTCCGTGCCAAGGGGCAAGGGAATGCAGGCCCGCGCAAATAAACCCTACCATGCTGCGGTGCAGAGACTACATCAAGACCACCCCATTGGAGTGTTCCATATGACCCCCTTCGCCCTCTTCGCCCTGCAAAGCCAGATCGCCGCCCTCGCGGTGGAAACCCAGATCGTGATGTCCCTGCGCCTCTTGGGCATGGCAGGCGCGCTGCCCGCCCGCCCCGGTGAGAGCAACCGCATGGTGGCCGAGAAAGGCCCGGCCATGGTCAAAGCCTTCACCGCCGGGACGCAGGCCATGATGCTGGGCAAACGCCCCGATCAGATCATGGACGCCTCGCTCGCCCCTCTGGCCCGCAAGGTGCGACAGAATCGCAAACGGCTGATGAAGTAGCGGCAAAAGCGCCCTTCGCGGCCCCCTGCCCCTTGAACCCCGCGTGAAAGAGGGCACCTATGGGAAGCTTGACGAAGGATACCCGCGATGCCCTATGCCCATTCCGACAAGACCGAGGGGATGCCGATGCTGGCAAACCCCGCCCCAGACGTGCGCAACCGCCCCAAACTGGAGGGCGGCCATAAGTTCAAACTGGTCACCGAATTCGACCCGGCGGGCGACCAGCCCACGGCGATCAAGGAACTAACCGAAGGGGTGAACTCGGGCGAGCGCGATCAGGTGCTTCTGGGCGCCACCGGGACGGGCAAGACCTTCACCATGGCCAAGGTCATCGAAGAGACGCAGCGCCCCGCCATCATACTCGCCCCCAACAAGACGCTGGCGGCGCAGCTTTACGGCGAGTTCAAGGGGTTCTTCCCCGACAACGCGGTGGAATATTTCGTCTCCTACTACGACTATTACCAGCCCGAGGCCTATGTCGCGCGTTCCGACACCTTCATCGAGAAGGAGAGCCAGATCAACGAGCAGATCGACCGGATGCGCCACTCCGCCACCCGCGCGCTTTTGGAGCGTGACGACGTGATCATCGTGGCCTCGGTCTCCTGCATCTACGGCATCGGTAGCGTCGAGACCTATGGCGCGATGACACAAGACCTGAAAGCGGGCAGCATGTACGACCAGCGCAAGGTCATCGCCGATCTGGTTGCCCAGCAGTACAAGCGCAACGACGCCGCCTTTCAGCGCGGCTCTTTCCGAGTGCGCGGCGACAGTCTTGAAATCTTCCCCGCCCACCTTGATGACCGCGCCTGGCGGCTGTCGTTCTTTGGCGAGGAGTTGGAGAGCATCACCGAGTTCGACCCTCTGACCGGAGAGAAGACCGACACTTTCGATCAGATCCGCGTCTACGCGAACAGCCACTACGTGACGCCAAAGCCGACGATGCAGCAGGCCATTCAGGGCATCAAGAAAGAGCTGCGCACCCGGCTCGACCAGCTTGTCGCCGACGGCAAGCTGCTGGAGGCGCAGCGGCTGGAGCAGCGCACCAACTTCGACATCGAGATGCTGGAGGCCACCGGCGTCTGCAACGGGATCGAGAACTACTCGCGCTATCTGACGGGGCGCGCCCCGGGCGAGCCGCCCCCCACTCTCTTCGAGTTCATCCCCGACAACGCCATTGTCTTCGCCGATGAAAGCCACGTCTCGATCCCGCAGATCGGCGGCATGTACAAAGGCGACTACCGGCGCAAGTTCACGCTGGCGGAACACGGCTTCCGCCTGCCGTCCTGCATGGACAACCGCCCCCTCAAGTTCGAGGAATGGGACGCCATGCGCCCGCAATCGGTCTTTGTCTCCGCCACCCCGGCGGCATGGGAGATCGAGCAATCGGGCGGCGTCTTCACCGAACAGGTCATCCGCCCCACCGGCCTTTTGGACCCCAAGGTGGAGATCCGGCCCGTGGAGATGCAGGTCGACGACCTGCTCGACGAAGTGCGCAAAGTGGCCGCCGACGGTTACCGCACGCTCTGCACCGTGCTGACCAAACGCATGGCCGAGGACCTCACCGAATACATGCACGAACAGGGCATCCGCGTGCGCTACATGCACTCCGACATCGACACGATCGAGCGGATCGAGATCCTGCGCGACCTGCGGCTCGGTGCCTTCGACGTGCTGATCGGGATCAACCTGCTCCGTGAGGGGCTCGACATTCCCGAATGCGGGTTGGTGGCCATCCTCGACGCCGACAAGGAGGGTTTCCTGCGCTCGGAGACCTCGCTGATCCAGACCATCGGCCGCGCCGCGCGCAACGCCGAAGGCCGGGTGATCATGTATGCCGACCGCATCACCGGCTCGATGGAGCGCGCAATGGGCGAGACCGAGCGCCGCCGCGCCAAGCAAATCGCCTATAACGAGGAACACGGCATCACTCCGGCCACGGTGAAAAAGAACGTCGAGGACATCCTCGCCGGGCTCTACAAGGGCGACGTGGACATGAACCGCGTCACCGCCAAGGTCGACAAGCCTATGGCGGGCGGCAACCTGCAAGCCGTGCTCGACGGGCTGCGCGCCGATATGCGCAAGGCAGCCGAGAACCTTGAGTTCGAAGAGGCTGCGCGCCTGCGTGACGAGGTCAAACGGCTGGAGGCCGTGGACCTTGCCGTCGCCGATGATCCGATGGCGCGCCAACAGGCAGTCGACCGCGCCGTCGATGCCGCGCAGCAAGCCTCGGGCCGCAGCACCTCAGGCCGCGGCGGCATGCGTGGCGGCAATGTAAAACGCCGTAAACGCTAAAGAAAAAGGGCCACCCTACTCGGGGAGGCCCTTGAACAATTCAGCCCTAAAACGCCACAGCTACCGTCGCAGCGCCGCCACCAAGGCCAACACCAGCGCCGCACCGATTGCAGCGACGACCAGCAGCAACAGCAAGCCCCCCGCGGCCACCACCGTCACGCCCAACGCGGCAAGGATGAAGGGCAGCGCCACGGCGCCGACGACCCCCAGAACAAGGTAAAGAATACGGTTCCGGCCCGCCACGGCCCCGGCAATGGCCCCGGCGGCAAGCCCGACCACCACGAGCGCGATCAGCGCCACCGCGCCAAGCGTATCAAGAAAGGCTTCCATCGAAGGGTTCTCCTAAATCAAATGAAGGGGACGAATGGCACGCCGCATGCCCCAAGGGTCAGCAGCAGGCCGAGGGCAATCATTCGGCGCATCGGGGTTCCTTTCCAATCACGACCAAACCAGCCGCACTCTCATCAGAGCCGATCCGCTGCGCGAAAACAATGGGCTGCGCAGAATATCGCCGCTGCGAAAGGGAGGCGTCATCGCCTCCCTTAACCACTTGGAGCGCCCATCAAATCCAGTAATAAGGCACGCCATAGTGATCGAACGTCCGCTCTTGCCACGCGCGGTCGCTGTGCCACTGCTCGGTCCGTTCCGGCGCGCCTTTGACCGTCGCCTCATCTATGTTGGTCATGAAACCATCGCGAGAGGGGTCATAGTTCAGCGCGTTCCACGGCACCGGGTAATGCTCCTCCCCGAGCCCCAGAAAGCCGCCGAAGCCCATCACGGCATAGGCAACCTTGCCGGATTTCTTGTCGATCATCAGGTGGTCGATATGGCCGATTTCGGTTCCATCTGCGCCGAAAACGGCGGTGCCGTTCACGTTGTCCGAAGAAACCAGCGATGCGGGTGCTGTCGTGTCAGTCATGGCTTGTTCCTTTCATGATTGCTGTACCAACAGAACCCAAGGCGTGCGGCGCCGGTTCCCGCAATACGGGCAGACTGGCGGGGATCGGCTTAGCCCCGGCGCGGCGTGGTCCGGGAACAATTGCGCGCGCCCTTGGGTTGATCACCCAATAGACATGCACGCATTCGAGAGGGATCAAACAATGGAATATGGACTTTTAGGGCTCATCATCCTCATCGCCGACATCTACGCCATCTATCAGGTCGTAACCTCCAGCGCCTCGGGCGCGGCCAAGATCGCATGGGTCTTGGGCATCATCATCCTGCCAGTGCTGGGCTTCATCGTCTGGCTCATCGCAGGCCCCCGCGGCAACAAGGCCCACGTCTGAGCCCACGCCGGGCGACCCTGACATAGCAACTGCGAAACCCGGTGCCCTCGGCGCCGGGTTTTCACCTTCCTCCCGGCAAGCAACGATTTGTTAACCGCCATTAACCAAGATCGCAGCAGGAGCCTGCCATGCGATCTGCCCTTTGCCTTACCCTACTGGCCTGCCAGTTCAGCCCCACCGCCGCCCAAGCCGGGCCGTGGCTGCGTGAGGAGGGCACGACCTTCATCTCAAGCTCCTTCTCGGCGACTTACTTCTACGACCTCTCCCAAAGCACCTATATCGAATACGGGCTGCGCGAGCGGCTCACCCTCGGCTTCGACCTCAACACCGCACAAAGCCGTTTTGGCCTGCGAAGCGGCCATGCCACCGTCTTCCTGCGCTTCCCTTTGGGGGAGCCGAGCGATACGGGTCGCTGGGCTTACGATATCGGCGCCGGAGCAAGCTGGTCGGGGGAGTTCATCTCGCCCCACCTCAGGGCCGGGCTGTCTTGGGGCCGCGGCTTCACCTTGGGCGAACGGAATGGCTGGCTTACCGTCGATGCCTCCGCAAGGTGGGAGTTCGGCTTTTCGCAAGAGGTCATTAAGATCGACAGCACCGTGGGGCTCGACTTCACCCCCGTGACCACCGGAATGGCGCAGGTCTTTCTCACCTACACCGGGGGTGAGACCTATGCCAAATTTGCCCCCTCCATCGTTCTGTCGCCCAGCTTCACCAAATACCGCCTGCAACTGGGCAGCGAAATCCCCTTCGACGCGCCAGAGAATTCGGCCCTCACTCTCAGCCTCTGGCGGGAGTTCTAAGACAAATGGCCCCGCCGATCTCCGGCAGGGCCACTTCACAGCTCAGCGCAGCGCCACGGTTAGCGGTTGTCCATCCGCACCATGACAGAGACCTTGCCCTTCACCGGCGTCGGCCAAACCACATGCAGCTGATCCCGGTCCGGCCCTTCGGCGTGTTTCACATAAGGCATGTCGAACTGCGCCACGTTGTTGCCGTTGCGGATCGCCCCATGGGCCACCACCGCGTCGCTATTGAGCGCTTGCCCCTCGAAAGGCAGATGCCCAGCGGTATCAATCACCCAAGTCTCTGACGGGGTCGACTGGGTGAACTCGATCTCGGCCATATTCTCGACCTGCGTGGTCACCGCATGGAAGGAATTGCCCTTCATCACCACGTTCTTGCATCGCGACAGGTCAAGATCGGCAAAGGTCGTATCCACCCGCTCGGCGCGGTCGATGCTGCCGTTAAGGCTGCGGAACCGGTTGCCGGTGATGGTCACCCCGCTCAGGAAATGCCCCGCACCATGAGGTTTTACCACGATATAGCTGAACCACGGGGCCACCTCCCCGGACAGAAAGATATTGTCGCTGATGCTGAGCGCGCTGAACGAATAGCCCGTGGTGAAGGCCGGGGTCGGGTCCTGCTCATTCGTCCATTCGATAAAGCAATTGTCGACGTAATTCCCGGTCACCACCGCGCTGGTATGGGCCGAAGCAAGGATCAGCCCCGCCGAGCGCACACCGTTATCGACCGCATCCCCCTGAAAGAAGTGATTGCCCGTCACGATGCTGTTGCCCCCCGCCAGCAGTGCGAAGTGGCGGAACTTGGTCGCACGGCAGTCGCGCAGCTTCACGTCGTTGGCGTTGGTGTTAAGCGCGATGGAGGTCCGGTTCGGCACCGTCAGCGCATCCTCCGCCGACAGGAACTGGCAGCGGTCGATCAACATGCCCTGACAGCCCCCGCCGATCGAGGTGACGCCACGGTCTTTCGGGCGGCTGACGAAACAGTCCCGCAGGTGAAAGATCAGCCCCGAGGGCGCGAGGTTGATCGCGCTGCACCGGTTGTTGCACTGGAACTCGATATCATCGAGCACGAACTTCGACAGCGAGGCGAAGCCGCTGAAATCCACTATGTACTGGAACTTGCGGAAGGTGAAACTCTGCGTCCCCTCCGCATCGTAAAGCGGCGCGTTGAGCGTGATCTCCTGCGTGGCGACATTCTTGGACCGCACATAAATCTCGCGCCCCACCCCGGTCCCTTCGACCAGCGCGCCCACCGGCACATTGGCGATATTGGTCACATTGGTTAGCTTGCGCGCGTCCGAGGCCGCGTAGCGCGCCTGCGACGTCACCACCACCGTGTCCCAAGCGCTGCTCGACGCGGCCTCAAGCTGGCCGTTGCGGATCACCCGCCGGGTGGCATAGCTGGTCTTGTCCGGCACCGCCGCCTGCATGTCGAGCGGCCCGGTCACATTCACCTTGCGCCCCCCCATATCGAGCGAGTCGTGATCCGCGTTGTTCAAGAGCGCCTGAAAGGCTTTCAGAAAAGCGGTCTCTTCATTCTCGAAGGCTTCGATATAGCTGGGCAGATCGAAATTGCGGCGCAGCAACAGCACCGCCCCCACCGGCATGGTCACATGGCCCTCGAATTTGACCGGCGTGTCAAAGGTCACATCCCCGTTCAGCAGGTAGTTCCCCGCGGGCACCAGCACCGTGCGCCCCGCCGCCGCGGCATTTGCAGCCTCGAAGGCGGCGGAGTCGTCGCTCACCCCGTTGCCCACCGCACCAAAGTCGCGCACATCGACCTGCGCCAGCATGTCCCGCAAAAAGATCGAGGTGACATCCTCGATCACGATATCATCGATCCGCACCACGCCGCCCGTCGGCCCGGTCAGGTCCAACCCGAAATGCCCATAGACGGCCCCGGTGCCCCAGACCATATCGACCCCGCCGCGGTCGCCGCTGCCGATGATCGCGCTGACCTCGACCACCTCGCCATAGGCCGTCAGCGTGACCGACGGCCCGGCCTCCGTCACGCCGCTCACCCGGCCCCCGCCCGCCTGCGCCGGATAGCCCGCGATCCGCACCGTCGGCAGGTTGCCACTCACCGCCTTCACCCGCGCCGTGACCCGCAGATAGCAGCCCGGCAGCAGCGGGATCTGCCCCATGTAGCGCAGCCGTTGCGTGGCTTGCGTCTTCAGCAGTTCCAACGCCCCGCCAAAGTCCTGATCCGCGGGGACAAAAGCGGCATTTGCCGCGTTCTCATAGGTGTCCGACCCCGGCGTGCCATCGCCGCTCGACCAGACATCCAGCCCCGCCGCAAAGGGGGTGGGCATCAACACCACGCCATCGGTAATCGCCTTGTTCATCGCTTTTCCTTTCCCCGGTCCGCACCTCCCACCGGGGCGCGCCGCTCAACTGCTCAGGCTCGGCGAGGGCCGAACCGCGAGGTCAGGGAAGTATCAACGATGTATTAACCCGCATTTGCCCCGCCGCGCGGGAGCCGCGCAACAATGGTCAGACATTGGCCCCCGGCGCGTCGAGGATTTGCACCGCGCCGATGCGCCAGCCCGCCTCCGTCCGTTCCATCAGATAGCCCAACAGATGCGTGAACCCCTGAGGATCAACCACCTGCACTACCTGATAAAAACGCGCCCCATCCGCGCGCCGGTCAAGGAACCGCACCTCCGCCGGGTTCTGCACCATCGGGTAGCCATTGCTCACCATGCTGCGGAAATTCTCAGGGGTTTGGAAAAAACGCTGCAAATTCGGCGTGGCGAATTCTAATGCGGCGGCGAAATCATCCGCGCGAAAAGCGTCGAACTGGCTGTTGATCGTCTCTTCGATCTCTGCCTGCTGCGCCATCGCGCCAAAGCTCAGGAGGGCTGATAGCACCAGCCCTCCGAAAAACGTGAACATCCCTTTGCGCATTGCCTTTCCCCCTTGCCCTTGCTGAATGATCTAAGTCACGCAAGGGCAGAGGCAAAAGTTTCACGCGCCGGTCAGCTTGCCCGCCAGCGCGTCGTCGATCAGCGCGACGGTCTCTTCCACGCCGTAAAGCGCGATGAAGCCACCAAACCGCGGCCCCTGATCGGCGCCCAGAAGCACCTGGTACAGCGCTTTGAACCAGTCGCGCAGCGGGTCGAAACGCTCCTTGCCGACGGCAAAGACCATGCTCTGCAGCGCCTCGGCATCCAGCCCGCCGTCCCAGACCTTCAGCCGGTCGCGCAGGTCTTCCAGCGCCTCGCGTTCCAACTCGGTGGGCGCGCGGAACACCTTCGTGGGCTTCACGAAGTCGTTGAAATAGCGCACCGCGTGGCCCGCCGCGGCATCCATGCTGGGGTTGGTCTCGGGCGTGGCCTCGGGCGCGTAGCGCTGGATGAAACCCCAAAGCTGCGACTTGTCCTCGGCGCTCGACACGGAGGCGAGGTTCAAGAGCATCGAGAAGGGCACCACCATGTCCGACTTCGGCACATCACCGCCATGGATGTGCCAGACGGGGTTATTCAGCCGCGCCTTCACGTCCTGCGTCTCATAGGCGCGCAGCTGCTGGTGATACTCGTCGACCGCCTTGGGGATCACGTCGAAATACATGCGCTTGGCCGTCTTGGGCTTGAGGAACATGAAATACGACAGGCTTTCGGTGCTGGCATAGGTCAGCCACTGGTCGATCGAGATGCCGTTGCCGGAAGACTTGGAGATCTTCTGCCCGTTCTCGTCGAGGAACAGCTCATAGCTGAAATGCTCGGGCTTCTTGCCGCCGAGGATCTCGCAGATGCGGTCGTAGATCGCGGTGTTGGTGGCGTGTTCCTTGCCATACATCTCGAAATCCACGTCGAGCGCGGCCCAGCGGGCGCCGAAATCGGGCTTCCACTGCAGCTTCACGTTGCCGCCGGTGACCGGCAGGGTCATCTCGTTGCCGTCCTCGTCGTCGAAGGTGATCGTGCCGTCCTTGGCGTTGACCTCCTTCATCGGCACATACATCACGCGGCCCGTTTCGGGGTGGATCGGCAGGAAGATCGAATAGGTCTGCGCGCGCTCTTCGCGCAGCGACTTCAGCATCACCGCCATGATCTCGTCGTACTTCTCGCAGGCGCGCAGCAGCACCTCGTCGAACTGGCCCGAGCGGTAGAATTCGCGCGCGGAATAGAATTCGTACTCGAAGCCGAAGGTATCGAGGAAGCGGCGCAGCATGGCGTTGTTGTGATGGCCAAAGCTCTCATGCGTGCCGAAGGGGTCCGGCACGGAGGTCAGGGGCTTGTGCATATGCTCTTCCAGCATCTCCCGCTGCGGCACGTTGCCCGGCACCTTGCGCATACCGTCGAGGTCGTCCGAGAAACAGACCAGCTTGGTCGGGATGTCGCTGATCTCTTCAAAGGCGCGCTTGATCATCGTGGTGCGCAGCACCTCGCCGAAGGTGCCGATATGCGGCAGGCCCGAGGGGCCATAGCCCGTCTCGAACAGGACGTAACCCTTCTCTGGCGGCTTCTTGGCATAGCGTTTGAGCACCCGGCGCGCTTCTTCAAAGGGCCATGCTTTGCTGCTGAGTGCCGCGTCTCGGGTCTCGGACATGTCAGATCATCCATCTTTTGGCGTCCCTGCGCCCAATGCGCACGGGGTCGCCCGTTCCTATTGCGTCACTCCCTGAGGGTCAATATTCTGCACCGCAACATACCTGTGCAAAGGATACCGCGATGCCCGACACATCTTCCCTCTCGCTCAGCGCCCAAGACAGCCTTGTCGCGCTGATGATCGCGGTCTCGGCCTCGGATGAGGACATCCGCACCGCCGAACTGGTCAAAATCGAATCCGCGCTGAACCTGCTGCCGGTCTTCTCGGGCTATGACAATGATCGCGTCTCGACGATTGGCAAAACGGTCTTTGACCTGTTCGAACAGGAGGATGGGTTGGATGCCCTCTTTGGCCTGATCCGCGAGGCCCTGCCGGAGCGTTTGCATGAAACGGCCTATGCGCTGGCCTGCGACGTGGCCGCCGCCGATGGCACGCTGGACGAGGCCGAGCTGCGGCTGCTCGAAGAAATCCGCTATGAGCTTAACATCGACCGGCTCCACGCCGCCGCGATCGAACGCGGCGCGCGGGCGCGGCACCTGACCTAAGCGCGAGTTAGGACTCTTCCAGCGCGACTTCCGGCTCGGCCCCGACCTCGGCTTCGGCATCAGGGTCGGGCACCGCTGGCGTCTTAGGTGCGGCTTCGCCCTCCGGCTCGGGCTTCACGGCGACGTTATACAACAGGCCCCACCGCTCCAGCAGCCCACGTTGCACACGTTTGGCCCGCCCGTTCCAGGTGCGCGCCCCCGGCGGACGCTCCCGCTCCGCGCGGCTGATCTTGGCGCGTTCATCGGTATTCGCGGTCAGGATCGCAAAGGCCAGCACCCGATCTTCGGGTGTGGTCAGGAACCCGGCCAGCGCCGAGACAAAGTTCAGCGTGCCGGTCTTCGCGTCGATCTCAATCGGATTATCCCGTTCAGGACGACCCCGATTATCGCGCAGATAGACCGGTTTCAAGATCGGCCGCAGCCCCGTGCCATTGATGCGCGCCAGCCCTCCGGCCATGTCATGCACGGTCATCTTGCTGTCATCGCCAAGGCCCGAGTGGTCGATCATTGCCGGGTTTTCCATGCCCAGCTCCTCAATCGCCCATTTGTTCATCTCGGCGGCAGAGGCGCGCAGGCTGGGCACCGTACCCAACCGTTTGGCGCTGGCGGCCATGCCGACCATCTCTGCCGTCAGATTGGTGGAATATTCCAGCATGTCTTTGAGGATCGGCCGCAGCTCGGCGCTGCGATGGGTGACGAGGGTCTCACCTTCGGGCAGCGTCTCGATCAGTTCCGCATCGCCCAGTTTGATGCCATGGCTGCGGGCGATGGTGGCAAAGATGTCGCCCGCGTAGACACCGGGCCGCCGGATCGGCAGCCAACGTGCACCGCCCGAACCCAAGGCCCCTTTCGCGACCGTCCAAACATCGCGCTCAGGCCGGTTTTCGTAGGTATAGACCGGCCCGCTACGGTCCACGACCTCCATCGTGGCCACGCGCACGGCAGGCGCATAGCGCGCCGCGCGGCCTTCCATGGTCACGTCATAGCCGTTGCCCGTGCGCTTCCATTCGAAATGCACCCGATTGTAGTTCAGCGCGATGCCTGAGACGCCGGGGTTGTAGCCGACATGGTCGGGTTGTTCGGGGTCAATCGCAAAGGTCGCGGGCAGTGCGCCCTCATAGACCTTGAAACCGCCCTTCACGCCGATGATGCCCGCCTCTTTCAGGTCTTCGGCCATCTGTCCCAGATTGTCACTGTCGAGGGTCGGATCCCCCCCACCGACGAGGATCAGATCGCCCTGCACCTCACCATCGACGACACCGCCGGTCGCCAAAAGGCGCGTCTCGAACACATGATCCGGCCCCAGTTCATCCAGCGCGTAAAGCGCGGTGATCGCCTTGATGCTGCTGGCGGGCGGGATGCCATCGGTGGCGTTGGACGCCTCCAGCCAGATGCCGGTGTCTACGTCGACCACGGCAAAGGCCACCGTGCCGGTGATCCCGCTGTCGGCGATGATCTCGGACACATTGGGAATGGCCTGTTTATACAGGTCGGCATCGCGCCCCACGGGGCGCAACGAAGTGGTCGGCGGCTCGGCCCAAGCAGAGGCCGCCGCCAGCGCAGCGGCAGCCGTCCCAAGGAAAATGCGGCGTGTGAAACGTCGTGAAAAACTCTGGCTCATGGGCTTGATATAAACCCCAAGCGGCGTTCGGCCACAACCGGTCTGACAAGGGTGGAGCTTTCGCGGTTGCACAAAACCGCCGACCTGCTAACCCAACGTCATGCAACGCGCTATTCCGATCATGTTCATCGCCATGTCACTGATCCCCGCAGGGGACAGCGCGGGTAAAATCCTGACCTCTGGCATGGGGGTCGCGCCGGTCTTCGTGGCATGGTCGCGCTTTGCCATCGGGGCGCTGATGGTGCTGCCGTTCCTGCCCCGTGGCACATGGGGGCTGATGCGCGATTGGCGGCTCTGGCTGCGGGCGGGCACCTTGGCCTTGGGGATCACCTGCATTCAAACCGCGCTCAGGACCGAGGCGATTGCCAATGTCTTCGCCGCCTTCTTTATCGGGCCGATGATCAGCTACCTGCTGGCCGCGATCTTTCTGCGCGAACGCATTAGCCTGCTGCGCAGCGCGTTGATCCTCATGGGCTTTTGCGGCGTGCTGCTGGTGGTGCGTCCGGGACTGGGCGGCGGCACCGGCGGGCCGGGGCTGCTTTTTGCCGTGGCGGCGGGGCTGTTCTACGGCGTCTTTCTCACCATGTCGCGCTGGCTGTCTGACCTCGCCCCGCCCCTTGCGCTGACTTTCACCCAACTGGCGATGAGCGCGGTGATGCTGCTGCCTCTGGGTCTGATGAACCTACCCGCAGCCACCCTGCCCGTCGCGGGGCTGGCTACCGCGAGCGCGCTGTTTTCGATGCTGGGCAATCTGCTGCTGCTCTATGCCTACCGCCGGGCGCCTGCCACGCGGCTGGCGCCGCTGGTCTATTTCCAACTGATCGCGGCGGTGCTGCTGGGATTGTTTCTGTTCAGTACCCTGCCCGATGCACTGACTTGGGCGGGGCTTGCTGTGATCATCACGGCGGGCATCACCTCGGCCCGGCTACGCTGAGCGCCAGCCCCCCGCCGCGCGCAATGCGGTCGAAGAGACATCGACCATCGGCACATTGACGAAACACCACGCCGGCGCCGTGGCGCGGCCCAGCAACTGGCTGTTCCGCCCCGCGATCCGGTAGGGCGCATAAAGCGCCGCCGCCCTGCTCATCCGGGCCGATATACGCTGCCCGGGGCGCGCAAGCACGCCCACCGGCACCGTCTCCATGATCTGCTGCCAGTCTTGCCAGAGGTGAAACTGCGCAAGATTGTCCGCCCCCATCAACCAGACGAACCGCACACCAGGATAATGCCGCCGCAGCGCGGCCAGCGTCTCAGCCGTGTAACGGGTGCCCAACTGTGCTTCGATCCCCGTAATCTCGACCCGCGGGTGATCCATCACCGCCCGCGCCCGCGCCATCCGCTGCGCCATGGGGGCCGGGCCATGCTCTTTCAACGGATTGCCGGGGCTCAGCAGCCACCAGACCCGATCCAGCCCAAAGCGTTTCAATGCCTCGCGGGTGATATGCGCATGCCCCTCATGCGCCGGGTCAAAAGACCCGCCCAACAGGCCGACGACCTGCCCTTTGGTGGCGAATGGCATGGTATTGCGCAAGAAAATGGCCCCCGATCCGAAATCAGGGGCCAAAGGAGGGGCATTGCAGCCCTTTGTCAATGCGAAGCCCTTACTTGTGCTTCACAATCTCGCCCGAGCGCAGCCGCGCGACATAGCTGTTCAACTCACGCTTCACGATCGGCATCAGGAAATAGAGCGCGATGATGTTCACGATCGCCATGGAGAAGAGCATCGCATCGCTGAAGTCGATCACCGGCCCAAGGCTCGCCGCCGCCCCGATCACGATGAAGAGGCAGAAGATCACCTTGAAGGTCAGCTCCTTCGCCGCCCCCTCGCCAAAGAGATAGGTCCATGCCTTGAGCCCGTAGTAGGACCAGCTGATCATGGTCGAGAAGGCAAAGAGCACCACCGCCACCATCAAGAGCACCGGGAACCACGAGAAGGCCCGCGCATAGGCCGCCGAGGTCAGCGCCACGCCGCTCACGTCGCCCTCGGTCGCGATCCGGCCCGCCTCGGCGTTCCAGATGTAGAGACCGGTTTCAGGGTCTTGGTTGAGCACGCCGCTGATCACGATGACCAGCGCGGTCATGGTGCAGATCACCACCGTGTCGATGAAGGGCTCCAAAAGCGCGACATAGCCTTCGGTCACCGGCTCCTTGGTGCGCACCGCAGAGTGGGCGATGGCCGCCGAACCGATGCCCGCTTCGTTGGAGAAGGCCGCGCGGCGGAAGCCTTGGATCAACGCGCCGGTAAACCCGCCGACCACGCCAAGGCCGGTAAAGGCGCCCATGAAGATCTGGCCAAAGGCCCAGCCGATCATATCCCAGTTAATGATCAGGATCAGGATCGAGACCAGCACATAGAAGATGCCCATGAAAGGCACGATCTTTTCAGTCACCCGCGCGATGGATTTCAGACCGCCCGCGATCACCGCAAAGGTCACGCCCGCAAGGACAACCCCGGTGATCCAGCCCGGATAGTCCCCCAAGACACCGGCAAGCTGCGCATGGGCTTGGTTGGCTTGGAACATATTGCCGCCGCCAAGCGCGCCGAGGATGGTGAAGATCGAAAAGAGCACCGCCATGAAGCCACCCAGCGGCAGGCCCCGCTCGGAGAAGCCCTTGACGATGTAATACATCGGCCCGCCCGAGACATGGCCGTCGGGGAATTCATTGCGGTATTTCACCCCGAGCGTACATTCGGTGAACTTGGTCGCCATGCCGAACAGGCCCGCGATCACCATCCAGAAGGTCGCCCCCGGCCCGCCGATGCTGACCGCCACCGCGACGCCCGCGATGTTGCCCAGACCCACGGTGCCCGACAGCGCCGTCGCCAGCGCCTGAAAGTGGCTCACCTCGCCCGCGTCGTCGGGATCGGAGTAATCCCCCTTCACAAGTTGGATCGAATGCCAGAACCCTTTGAGCTGGATGGCCCCGAAATAGACGGTGAAGACCACGGCCCCCACGACCAGCCACAGCGCGATCCAAGAGAAATTCGTCCCCGGCAGCGGGGCAAAGATGAATGACACATACCAGCCGGTGTAATCGGCAAAGATCTGGTTGATACGTTGGTCGATGCCTGCAGCCTCTTGCGCGGCGGCAAGGCCCGGCAGCAATGACGCAAAGGCCGCCATCGCAAAGGTCAGTAACTTGTTCATGGCGTTTCCTTTCAGGGAATGATCGTGACCGGCACGCTGGAGCCCGCGACCAACCGGCCCGTCACCCCACCAAAGAGCCGCTTGAGGCCCCGCTCACCAACCCGCCCGACGACGATCTGAACCGCGCCGCGCTTCTTGGCCACCGCTTCGAGGATATCGGCCACATCGCCATGCCGCACGATTCCCTCGACCTCGACACCGGCGGCCTTGGCCTCGGCCACGGCAGGGTCGAGCACCACGTCATGGGCGCGCTGCAACTCCTGCTCGCGCCGTTTGTGGCGCTGCTCGTTCTCTTCCTTGGTCTGAAAGGTGAAAGGCGACCATTCGATCACAAAGCAAACGGTGATCGAACAATCCCCGATCTGTTTGGCCTGTGACTGGGCAAACGCCAAGGCTCGCGCGCCGGCCTCCGACCCGTCCAGACCCACAACGATGGTGGATTTTGTCATGAGTATTTCCCTGTTGTTGCGCTGAAACCGGCGCACCGCGAACGGCGAGAACCGCCTTCAACCTCCCTACTCTGCGGTAGGCGGTTTTTACCGTCCAACCGCAGATTGAATAAATTCTAGCGCGAAAACGGCCGAAAAGTCGACCGAATTTCACTGATCGACTGCGCGGATCGCCTGCCAAACCCTTGCAAAACCGCCCAATAGCCTGCCCAGCCATGCCACCTGCGCGCGCCACAGGCGCGCCGCGCAAAGCGCCGCCGGGCAAGGTGCCTGCGCGGTACAGAGTGTTTGATATTGCGCCGTCCGGGCGATATTGCACTGCAAACCCCAAAACGCGTTGCAAGGATTCTCCAATGGCCGCCTATCAATACGTCTATCACATGTCCGGCGTCTCCAAGACCTATCCCGGGGGCAAGAAGACATTCGAAAACATCCACCTGAACTTCCTCCCCGGCGTGAAGATCGGTGTCGTCGGCGTCAACGGCGCGGGTAAATCCACCCTGCTCAAGATCATGGCCGGGCTCGACAAGGATTTCTCGGGCGAGGCATGGGCCGCCGAGGGCGCGAAAGTCGGCTACCTGCCGCAGGAGCCGAAACTCGACCCCGAAAAGACCGTGCGCGAGAACGTCATGGAAGGCGTGGCCGAGAAGAAGGCGATCCTAGACCGCTACAACGATTTGGCGATGAACTACTCGGATGAGACCGCTGAGGAGATGGCCAAGCTGCAAGACGACATCGACGCGCAGAACCTGTGGGACCTCGACAGCCAGATCGACGTCTCGATGGAAGCGCTGCGCTGCCCGCCGGACGACGCGATGCCGGAAAACCTCTCGGGCGGTGAGGCGCGCCGCGTGGCGCTCTGCAAACTGCTGCTCGAAGCGCCCGACATGCTGCTGCTCGATGAACCGACCAACCACCTCGACGCCGAGACCATCGCCTGGCTGCAGCAGCACCTGATCGACTACAAGGGCACCATCCTCTGCGTCACCCACGACCGTTACTTCCTTGACGACATCACCGGCTGGATTCTCGAGCTCGACCGTGGCCGCGGTATTCCCTACGAGGGCAACTACTCAGACTGGCTGGAGCAGAAGGCCAAGCGGCTGGCGCAGGAAGCACGCGAGGATAAGTCCAAGCAAAAGACGCTGGAGCGCGAACTCGAATGGATGCGCCAAGGCGCCAAGGCCCGTCAGGCGAAGTCCAAAGCCCGGATCGCGGCCTATAACGAGATGGCAGAACAATCTGAGCGCGAAAAGCTTTCCCGCGCACAGATCGTCATCCCCAACGGTCCGCGCCTCGGCAACAAGGTGATCGAGGTCGAAGGTCTGAAGAAGCACATGGGCGACAAGCAGTTGATCGACGGGCTCGACTTCTCGCTGCCGCCGGGTGGCATCGTTGGCGTGATCGGCCCCAACGGCGCGGGTAAATCGACGCTCTTCAAGATGCTGACCGGGCACGAGAAACCCGACGAGGGCACCATCGAATACGGCGACACGGTTGAGTTGTCCTACGTCGACCAGAGCCGCGACGACCTGAACCCCGAGGACACCGTCTGGCAGGCGATCTCGGGCGGGGCGGAGCTGATTAAGCTCGGCGACGCCGAGGTGAACTCCCGCGCCTATTGCTCGTCCTTCAACTTCAAGGGTGGCGACCAGCAGAAGAAAGTGGGCCTCCTGTCGGGCGGTGAGCGCAACCGCGTGCACATGGCGCGGCTGCTGAAAGAGGGCGGCAACGTGCTGCTGCTCGACGAGCCCACCAACGATCTGGACGTCGAAACCCTCCGCGCGCTCGAAGACGCGTTGGTGGATTTCGCGGGCTGCGCCGTGGTCATCTCGCACGACCGTTTCTTCCTCGACCGGATCTGTACGCATATTCTGGCGTTTGAGGGCGAGGCGCATGTGGAATGGTTCGAAGGCAACTTCGAAGACTACGAGGAAGACAAGAAGCGCCGTCTGGGTGCCGATGCGCTGGAGCCGAAGCGCCTGAAGCACAAGAAGTTCGCGCGGTAAGCCTTGCGACTTAGCGATTTGGAGGGCGTCGGATTTCCGGCGCCCTTTTTCGTGCGCTCCATTGCCACTGGGCCGCCCGGTGGCACACCGGGCATCGCCCTCCCTCCCCCCGGAGGGCGATTTTGCAACGCTGCAACAGCTTGCCAGACCTCCACATCTTGCAGCGCCCCGCCAAACAGCGCGGTAGCGGATCGCCCCCAGGGAGGGCGACGCCCTTACCGCTTACCTTCAACGCAAAAACCCGCCCGCATTGCGGACGGGTCTATCCCTTTAAAGGCTCCTGCCCTCAGCGTTCGTCGTCGATCGCCGTCTCCAGCTGGGCAAAGAGGTTATCCTCATCATGCCGCACCAAACCATGCAGCGGATCCCAGCTTTGCAGATATTCGCGCAGCTTATTGCTGGCCGACAGACCCGACCAGAGGCGCTGTTCGGTCACCGAATGCACCTGCAAGGACGGGGCCAGCCCGCCATTCATGCCCTTGCCGTCCCAGTTCTTCTCCAGATGCTCGCGCATCCGTTCGGCCATAGTGGCCGTGTTCAACCGCGCGCGGCTCATCACCACGCCGATGAAACGCCCGCTGCCCGCATAGGCCAGATGAAAACGCATACCCTCCAGCGAATGTACTGAAGCGCGGGCCACCTGCTCCATCTGGCGGCGGAAGGCCGGCGCCTTGACCGCGCGATAGATGCCGCGCGCCCCCTCGACCGAGATCGAAAACAGGCTCATCGAGAAACAGCCGCTCGGCAGGCGCAGCAGGTAGTTCTCAAGCGCAGAGACATTGCTACAGGCCGACACATCGAGGTCGAAATCCTCGTCAAAGCGGATCTGCATCATCTGCGTTAACTCGGTCAGCGTATGCTGCGCCTCGCGTTCGCGCAGCAGAGACGCGTTGAGCATGCTGGCGGCGTTGATCCGTGCGCTGAGTTCGACACCATCCAACGGTTTGCAAAGGAAATCCGTGGCACCCGCGTCAAAGGCCCGCTGCATCATCGCAGGCTCTTTGCTAGCCGTGATCATGATGATCGGCACGGCGCGGTAAAAGGGCACATCGCGGATCATCTCACACAGGCTGATCCCGTTGATGCCCGGCATCATGATATCAAGCAGGAAGGAATCGAAGGGCCGGTTCGACTCCTGCATGATCTCCAGCGCTTCTTCCGAGCTTTCGCAGCAGGTCAGCTCGTAATTGTCATTCTCGGTCAGGCAACCTGTGAGCAGATCAAGGATGACCGGGTCATCGTCTACGGCAAGGATACGCATCATGTCTCGTTACTCCACATGGGGGGCGCTGGCAGGCGCACTTGGGGCTTTCTGGCAAAAAACCACCTACGCCGGGCAGTAATGAGACCGGTTTGCGGCAAACTCGGGACGGTGCAATTTGGCGTGTTTACCGCAAAATATGGGGATCGCGAAACTTCGTGGCGGGAATTTGCCGAAATTCGCGCTGCTGAACCCGCCGAAACCCGCCAAGATGCGATGCCCCTTGAACGAATCCCCCCCGAGTGCAATATAGACGGTGCAGACGTTATCTTTTTCGACCCACTGTCTCCCTCATACGGCGCTCAGTCTATCGATCCAGACCAACCACGCCGGGCCATCGCACCAACGCGGATGGCATCAATATGGAGACTACGGATATGGCCACTGGCACCGTAAAATGGTTCAACACAACTAAAGGCTTCGGCTTCATCGCACCCGACGGCGGCAGCAAAGACGTTTTCGTGCACATTTCCGCTGTTGAGCGCGCTGGCCTGACCGGCCTGGCCGACAACCAGAAAGTGACCTTCGACATCGAAGCTGGCCGTGACGGCCGTGAATCCGCGACCAACCTCGCGCTGGCCTAAGGCCCGGGGGCTTCGGTCCTGATGCAAGAATTCGAACCGACCTGCTGACACCGGCAGGTCGGTTTTTTTATGTCCAGCCTTGCTAAAATAGCCTCCCATGGCAAAATGCGGGCGAAACGCATTATTTTGATGGAGCCTGCCATGCGCCGCCGTACCTTTTTGACCAGCACCGTGGCCGCAGCCGCCCTTCCCCTGATGGCGCAGGCGCGCACCGCCGCCTATGACCCCGCCCCGCAGATGGTCCCGGTCAAGGCGCAATATGCGCCCGGCCAATTGCTGATCCTGCCGCGGAGTCATTACCTCTATTTCGTGACGTCGCCGGGCCAAGCGATGCGCTATGGCGTGGGCGTCGGCAAAGCGGGGCTGGAGTTCACCGGCACCGCGACCATCGACGTGAAAAAGGAATGGCCCACATGGCGGCCAACCAATGAGATGATCGAACGCGACCCGCAGGCTTACAAACGTTTCATCGGCAACACCGACGCCCAGCCCGGCGGCCCCGGCAACCCCTTGGGCGCGCGGGCGCTCTACCTGTTCCAAAACGGGCGGGACACCTATTTCCGCATTCACGGCACCACGCAGCCGAACTCCATCGGGCGGTCCGTGTCGAACGGTTGTATCCGGATGCTGAACGAGCATGTGATCGACCTGTACCAGCGGGTGCCGATTGGGACGAAGGTTACGGTGCTCTAAGGCCAGCCAAGAGGAGAACAAGGGCGGAGCCTTGCGCTGGCCTTTACCGCCCACATCGGCTCCGGCTCCAAGGGCCATCGCCTGCCCGTGGGGAGGCGATCACAACAGCAGGCAATGCCACTTTATGGCGCAGATTTGATGTGCGGCGGAAAGCGCAGAGTAACTCTCGCCAAATCGCCTACCCGCCGGGACGGGCAGGCGATGGCCCGGCGCCTGCGGCTTGATTCCGGGCCCTGAGACCACTTGGGAACGTCGCACAAACGAAAAAGGGCCAGCGCAGCGCCGGCCCCTCCCCTCATCATAGACGCCAAAGCTTACTGAAGCGCCTTATCCGTCACATCATGCGTCCAAGCGCCCTCGGGCTCCTTGGTGATCATGCCACCTTCCATGGTGATCGCCGCACTGCGATCAAAGGCCGCCTCGTCCAGCCGCCCGTCGCTGCCCTCGGTCAGCTTGGCGATCTCGCCCATCATGCGGGTCTGGTGCTTTTCGGTCTGCGCGCCGGTCTGGTCATTTTCCAGCACGATGTCGGCGGCTTCCTCGACATTCTCCTCGGCGTATTTCCAGCCTTTCATGGAGGCCCGGACGAAGCGCGCCAGTTTGTCGACCATCTCGGGGTCTTCGAGGTTCTCTTCGGTGGTATAAAGACCGTCCTCCAGCGTGGAGATGCCCTCGTCCTCATATTTGAAAACCACCAGATCCTCGGGCGTCAGCCCTGCGTCGATTACCTGCCAATATTCGTTGTAGGTCATGGTGGTGGCGCATTCGACCTGCTTTTGCAGCAGGGGATCGACGTTGAAGTTGATCTTCTGGATCGTCACGCCGCCCTCGGAGCCATCGGTCGGATAGCCCAACTTGCCCATCCAGCTCATCAGCGGAATTTCATTGCCAAAGAACCAAGTGCCCAGCGTGTTGCCGGGGAAGTCCTCGGGGCTTTCGATGCCATGTTCCTTGAGGCAGGTCAGCATCAAGCCCGACTTCGCGAAAGGCTGTGCGATGTTCACGATCGGCGCGCCCTTCTCCCGCGCGGCCAGCGCCGAGGGCAGCCAGTCCACCATCACGTCGGCCCCGCCGCCCAAGAGCACCTGCACCGGCGCGATGTCCGGGCCGCCGGGCTTGATCGTGACATCCAGCCCCTCTTCTTCGTAGAACCCCTTGTCCTTGGCCACATAGTAGCCCGCGAACTGGGCCTGCGTGACCCATTTGAGCTGTAGCGTCAGGTCGTCGGCGGCCTGCGCCACGCCCCCCCAGAGGCCCAAGGCGGCCCCGGCGGCGATCTTCGTGATGGTTTTCATTTTTATCTCCCTGTTGGTTGGTCGTCTCTAGTTCCTTTGGCTGGGGTGCCAGAAAGTCACCCGTCCTTCGATAAGGGCCATGATACCATAGAACGCCGATCCGGCTATTGCCGCGACCACAATCTCGGCCCAGACCAGATCAAGCGCAAGCTGACCCACCGAGGTGGAGATGCGAAAGCCCATCCCCAGCACCGGAGAGCCGAAGAATTCAGCGACGATGGCGCCAATGAGGGCAAGGGTCGTGCCGATCTTCAACCCGTTGAAGACAAAGGGCATCGCCGCGGGCAGCCGCAGCTTCAGAAGCGTCCGCCAATAACCGGCGGCATAGGTGCGCATCAGGTCGCGCTGCATGGCGTCGCTGGCCTGCAGCCCCTGCACCGTGTTCACCAGCATCGGGAAGAACACCATGACCACGACAATCGCCGCTTTCGACTGCCAGCCGAAGCCGAACCACATCACCATGATCGGCGCCATGCCGATGATCGGCAGCGCGGCGACGAAATTACCCACCGGCAAAAGGCCGCGCTGCAAGAACGGAAAGCGGTCAATCGCCAGCGCCGTCAGGAAGGCCGCGCCGCAGCCGATGATGTAGCCGCTGATCGCCCCCTTGATGACGGTCTGCACGAAGTCGATCCACAGGATATCGAGCGACGTGGCCATGCGCGCCGCGATGACTGAGGGCGCGGGCAGCAGCACTTGGTTGATCTCGAACCCGCGCACCACGCCTTCCCAGACGGCGATCAGCGTGATGCCAAAGACCACCGGTGCCGCCAGCGACGCGCCCCGCGAAGGCCGCTGCCGCGCCAGCCAGACGTTGAGCGACAGGCCCGCGACCCATGCGACCACGGCAAAAAGAACCCAGCCCATCATGCCATCCCCATCCGCTTGAGTGTCAGCCTCTGTACCAGCCCGATAAGCCCCACCATCGCCGCCGCAAGCGCCGCCGCCATGAGAAGCGCGCTCCAGATCTGCACGGTCTGGCCGTAGTAGCTACCGGCCAAGAGCCGCGCGCCGAGGCCAGCGACAGCCCCCGTCGGCATCTCGCCCACAATGGCCCCGACCAGCGAGGCCGCGACGCCGACCTTCAGCGAGGTGAAGAAATAGGGCATCGAGGACGGCAGCCGCAGTTTCCAGAAGGTATGCCAGCCGCTCGCGTTCCATGTCCGCATCTGGTCAAGCTGCATCTGGTCGGGGCTGCGCAGCCCCTTCACCATGCCCACGACCACCGGGAAGAACGACAGATACATGCTGATGATCGCCTTGGGCAGCAGGCCCGACAGGCCCACGGCATTCAGCACCACGATGATCATCGGTGCGATGGCGAGGATCGGAATGGTCTGGCTGGCGATCACCCAAGGCATCACGCTCATGTCCATCGTGCGGTTGAAGACGATGCCGACGGCGAGAAGCGTGCCGAGCGCGGTGCCCATGACGAAGCCCAGAAAGGTCGCGCTGAAGGTGACCCATGTGTGATAAATCAGCGAGCGTTTCGAGGTGACCTTCTTCTCCACCGTGGTCTTCCACAGTTCCGCGCCGACCTGATGCGGCGCGGGGAGTTTCGGTTTCTCCTGCGACCATGTGTCGGCCACCAATTCCGAGAATGTCAGCGTTTTGTCGGCCCGTGCTGCCACATCCCGCGCCCATTGCGCGTTGAGTGCTACGGCCGCGCCATACCAGACGACGATCAACAGACCCACGACCGTGAGAACGGGGATAATGTTACGCATCAATCGTCCCCATGCCCGGCGCGCAGCCCCTCGCGCACGCGGTGTGCGATTTCCAGAAACTCGGGCGTCTCGCGGATCTCCAGCGGGCGTTCGCGCGGCAACGGGCTTTCGATCACGTCGGCGATCCGTCCGGGACGCGGGCTCATCACCACGATCTTGGTGCTGAGGTACACCGCCTCGGGGATCGAATGGGTGACGAAGGCGATGGTCTTTTCGGTGCGCGCCCAGAGCTTCAACAGTTGCTCGTTGAGGTGGTCGCGCACGATCTCGTCCAGCGCGCCGAAAGGTTCGTCCATCAGCAGGATGTCGGCATCGAAGGACAGCGCCCGCGCGATCGAGGCGCGCTGCTGCATCCCGCCCGACAATTGCCAAGGAAACTTCTTCTCAAACCCCGAAAGCTCCACGAGGTCGAGCACCCGTTTCACCCGCTCGTCCTGCTCGGCCCGCGGCACGCCCATGATCTCCAGCGGCAAGCGGATGTTGCCGCCGATGGTGCGCCACGGATAGAGGCCCGCCGCTTGGAAAACATAGCCATAGGCCCGCGATTTACGCGCTTCCTCGGGCGAGACGCCGTTGATGGTCACGCTGCCGCCCGTGGGCTGCTCGAGGTCGGCCATGACCCTCAGAAAGGTCGTCTTGCCGCAGCCCGAGGGGCCGATGAAACTGACGAAATCCCCTTTGTGGATCTCGAGGTTCACGTCTTTCAACGCGTGGACCGGCCCGTCATTGGTTTGAAAGGTCAGGTCAAGATTGCTGGCGCTGATCACGCTCTGGCTGTCATTCACGTATTTTACTTCCCTGTTGGTCGGCCGCTTTTAGCGCGGCACTTTACCCGGTTGTCGTGGCGGTTCTACATGGCTCAAATCCCCGCCGGGATGTTCAGCGGGTCGCGCTTGATCATCTTGGGGCTGTTGAGTTCCTTCCATTTGCTGAGGGCGACGTTGGCGCTCGGGAAGGCCGGGCGCGGCACGAAACGGCCCCGGCCGGGCTGCGGCTGGCTGTTCTGCCCCCAAGCCCAGATCACCTCGCCGCGGCTCAGGGTGTAGCGGCTCTGCGCCTTGACCTCGAAGCCTTCGAAGACGTTGTAATCGAGCACCGAATGGTGGTTCGCGGGGCTGATTGTCTTGGTGATCTTCGGATCCCAAACCACGATATCGGCATCCGCCCCTTCGACGATGGCACCCTTCTGCGGATAGATGTTGAGGATCTTGGCGATATTGGTCGAGGTTGCGGCGACGAACTCATTCGGTGTCAGGCGTCCCGTCTCCACCCCTTCGGTCCAGAGCACGGCCAGACGCTCCTCCAGCCCGTTCGAGCCGTTGGGGATGATCCGGAAATCATCGCGACCCGCGCGTTTCTGCTCAGTGCTGAAAGCGGCATGATCCGTCGCCACCACCTGCAGGCTGCCCGATTGCAAACCGGCCCAGAGGCTGTCCTGATGGTCTTTCGAGCGGAACGGCGGCGACATGACGCGGCGCGCAGCATGGTCCCAATCGGTGTTGAAATACTCTGACTCGTCCAGCGTCAGGAACTGGATCAGCGGCTCGCCGTAAACCCGCATCCCCTTCTGCCGCGCACGCCGGATCGCCTCATGCGTCTGCTCGCAAGACACATGCACGATATAAAGCGGCACACCCGCCGTGTCGGCAATGGTGATGGCGCGGTTCGCGGCCTCGCCCTCAAGCTCCGGCGGGCGGGAATAGGCATGGCCCTCCGGCCCGGTGATGCCCTGATCGAAATACTTCTGCTGCAACTCGGCCACCAGATCGCCGTTCTCGGCATGGACCATCGGCAGCGCGCCCAGTTCTGCGCAGCGCTTGAAAGAGGCGAACATCTCGTCGTCCTCGATCATCAGCGCGCCCTTGTAGGCCATGAAGTGCTTGAAGCTGTTCACCCCCATGTCGACCGCGTCCTTCATCTCGTTGAAGACGGTCTCGTCCCAGCCGGTGACGGCCATGTGATAGCCGATGTCGCTGCAAATCTGCGGCGCCGACTTGCGGTGCCATTCGTTGATCGCGTTCTTGATGCTGCCATCCGCGCCGGGCAGGCAGAAGTCGACCACCATCGTGGTGCCGCCGACTGCCGCGGCCCACGTGCCGGACTCGAAGGTCTCAGCCGCCGTGGTGCCCATGAAGGGCATCTCCAGATGCGTATGCGGATCGATCCCGCCGGGGATCACATAGGCGCCTTCCGCGTCGATGTATTCGTCACCCGTGAGGTCCTCGCCGATGCGCTTGATCTTCTCTCCCTCGATCAGCACGTCGGCTTTCCACGTCCGGTCCGCCGTGCAGACCATGCCACCCTTGATTACCTTGCTCATCTTTCTCTCCCCATCTTTCGGGCTATTCACATCGGGGGGCCGGGGCAGCACCCCCGACCTCCGCCCGAGTGTTCAGCCCTTTATTTCCGCTGTCTCCAGCACCGCATGGAGCAGCACATCCGCCCCCGCCTTGGCCCAATCCTTGGTGATCTCCTCTGCCTCGTTATGGCTCAGACCATCGACACAGGGGCACATCACCATCGCCGTCGGCGCCACGCGATTGATCCAGCAGGCGTCATGCCCCGCGCCAGAGATCAGGTTCATATGGCTGTAGCCCAGCCGTTCGGCGGCGTTGCGCACAGCCGTCACGCAACCCTCGTCAAAGGCCACGGGATCAAAGCCGCCGACCTTTTCAAATTCGATCTGCACATCCATATCGTCGGCGATCTTTTGGCCCTCTTCGCGCAGACGGACCTCCATATCCTCGATGACCGACAGTTCGGGCGACCGGAAATCGACGGTAAAGACCGTCTTGCCGGGGATCACGTTGCGCGAATTGGGATAGACCTCGATATGGCCCGCCGCGCCGACCGCATGGGGCGCGTGGCTGAGCGCGATCTCGTTCACCTTCTCCAATACCCGCGCCATGCCCAGCCCCGCGTCGCGGCGCATCGGCATGGGGGTGGAGCCTGTGTGGCTGTCCTTGCCGGTGATCGTCACCTGCGTCCAGCTCAGCCCCTGCCCGTGGGTCACAACGCCGATATCCTTGCCCTCGGCCTCCAGAATCGGGCCCTGTTCAATGTGCAACTCGAAGAAGGCATGCATCTTGCGCGCGCCGACTTCCTCCTCGCCGCGCCAGCCGATGCGCTGCAACTCGTCACCAAAGCTTTTGCCCTCAGCATCGGTGCGCGCGTAAGCCCAGTCTTGTGTGTGGATGCCAGCAAAAACCCCCGACGACAGCATCGCGGGGGCGTAACGGGTGCCTTCTTCGTTGGTGAAGTTGGTCACAACGATCGGGTGTTTGGTCTTGATGCCCAGATCGTTCATCGTGCGGATGATTTCCAACCCGCCGAGCACGCCAAGGATGCCATCGTATTTCCCGCCCGTCGGCTGGGTGTCGAGGTGGCTGCCCACATAGACCGGCAGCGCATCGGGGTCAGTGCCCTCCCGCTGGGCGAACATATTGCCCATCTGGTCGAGCCCCATGGTGCAGCCCGCCTCTTTGCACCACTTTTGGAACAGGGCGCGGCCCTCGGCGTCTTCGTCCGTCAGCGTCTGGCGGTTGTTGCCCCCCGCCACGCCGGGGCCGATCTTGGCCATTTCCATCAAGGAATCCCACAGACGGTCGGGATCAATCTTGAGGTTCTCTCCGGGCGCGGGCATAGGTCACTCCTCTGTCATCGGCTGGGGCCGTGTTGTTTTTTTACCATTTGGTAAATCCACGATTGCGATTAGGTTAGGCTCTGTCAAGAACTGGTTTGAAACAACCCGCCGCCGATCCGGCAAACGCCTTTTTTAGCAGCACCAAGGATCATTGCCTTGCCCGAAAGCACCGCCAAGAAACCCAGCCGCATCCAACGACGCAACCGCCGGGTGATTCTGGATGCCGCGCTCGAAGTCTTTTCCAAACACGGCTACCGGGGTGCCACGCTGGATCAGATCGCCGCCGAGGCTGGGCTGAGCAAACCGAATATTCTCTATTACTTCAATGGCAAAGAAGACATTCACGTCACGTTGCTGTCGCAGCTGATGGAAACATGGCTCGACCCGCTGGTGGAACTGGACCCCGACGGCGACCCCCGGCGCGAGATTTTGGACTATGTCGAACGCAAGCTGACCATGTCGCGCGAACTGCCGCGCGAAAGCCGTCTTTTCGCCAATGAAATCCTGCAAGGTGCCCCGCGGATCGAGCCGGAATTGCACAGCCATCTCAAACCCCTGTTTGATGAGAAATGCGCCGTGATCGCGGGCTGGGTGGCGGCTGGCAAACTGCCCGCGCTGGACCCGCAGCACCTGATATTCTCGATCTGGGCGACGACCCAGCACTACGCGGATTTCGAGGCGCAGGCGCAAATCCTGCTCGGTCCCGAGACCGATCCCCGGCCCCGCGCGCAGGCCCATCTTCAGGCGATGTTCGGCGCGCTTTTGGACCAGCCCGCGCCAGCGCCAAACGGTTAACCATAGCGGCCAGTGGCGCCCTGCGTTTAATCCCCCGTTAACACATGCCCCCCAGTCTGTCTGGCGGGTGTGGGCTCCTTCCAAGGTTAAGGGGCAGTGATGAATGTAGGCGATATAAAGGGCGCAGGGGCTACGCGGGATGCGAAGGGCGCAAATCCGGCAGCGTCCGATGAACCAGCGGGCGCACCGCCCGTCACCCGCGAAGAGATGGCCCGGGATGCGGCCATGGCGCTGATCGTGGCGCGGCGGGAGGTGGCAGAGATACCGCCCCCCGCTGACGATACCACCACCCCGCCCCGCAGAAAATCCTGAACGCGGGGCGGCGGCTCTTGTCTTACTCTGCCGGTTCGACCACTTGGGCAGAGGGGTTGTTGGGGTGCGTGGTCCAGTTGGCATAGTCCGGCGTCACCGTCTTGCCCGTGCGCAGGTCGGTGGTGCCCGCCGCCAGTTCCTCCATTGAGATGCAGTCTTCGACCGGGCAGACGTTGACGCAGAGGTTACAGGCCACGCATTCCTCCTCGACCACCGTGAAGGTGCGGTCTTCGGACATGGCGATGGCCTGGTGGCTGGTGTCCTCGCAAGCGGCGAAGCAACGCCCGCAGGAGATGCATAGGTCTTGGTCGATCTTCGCCTTGGCGACGTAGTTCAGGTTCAACTGGTTCCAGTCAGTGACATTCGGCACCGCGCGGCCCACCAGTTGGTCGACCGAGGTCAGCCCCTTGTCGTCCATGTATTCCGACAGGCCCGAGATCATCTCTTGCACAACCTTGAAGCCATAGGTCATCGCCGCCGTGCAGACCTGCACATTGCCCGCGCCAAGGGCAAGGAACTCCGCCGCGTCGCGCCATGTGGTGACGCCGCCGATGCCGCTGATTGGCAGACCGTGGGTCTCGGGGTTGCGGGCGATCTCGGCCACCATGTTGAGCGCGATGGGCTTGACCGCCGGGCCGCAATAGCCGCCGTGGGTGCCCTTGCCGTCGATCGTGGGCTCAGGCGCGAAGAGGTCGAGATCGACCGAGGTGATCGAATTGATCGTGTTGATCAGGCTCACCGCATCCGCACCACCGCGCTTGGCGGCCTCGGCAGGGTAGATCACGTTGGTGATGTTCGGCGTCAGCTTCACGATGACCGGCATCCGCGTGTACATCTTGCACCAGCGGGTGACCATTTCGATATATTCCGGCACCTGCCCCACGGCAGAACCCATGCCGCGCTCAGCCATGCCATGCGGGCAGCCGAAGTTCAGCTCAATGCCGTCGGCGCCGGTCTCCTCCACATGCGGCAGAATGGCTTTCCACGCCTCCTCCTCACAAGGGACCATGATCGAGGCGATGAGCGCGCGGTCGGGGTAGTCGCGTTTCACCGCCTTCATCTCGCGCAGGTTCACTTCCAGCGGGCGGTCGGTGATCAACTCAATGTTGTTGAGGCCCAGCAGCCGCCGATCCGCGCCCCAGATCGCGCCGTAGCGTGGGCCATTGACGTTGACCACCGGCGGCCCTTCGGAGCCGAGAGTCTTCCAGACCACCCCGCCCCAGCCCGCCTCATAGGCGCGGCGCACATTGTATTCCTTGTCCGTCGGCGGGGCGGAGGCCAGCCAGAACGGGTTGGGGGATTTGATCCCGATGAAGTCGCTTCTCAGATCAGCCATGTTATGTCTCCCTCTCGGCGCGGCCTCAGCCCGCCGCCCCCATCAATGTGGTGTGAATGTCCATCGCCGCATCACGGCCCTCGGCCACGGCGGTCACCGTCAGGTCATCGCCGCCGCTGGCGCAGTCGCCCCCGGCCCAGACCCCGTCGAGGCTGGTGCGCCCGGTGCCATCGACCTTGATCTTGCGCCCGTCGAGTTCGGGCAGCCCCTCGCCCAACAGCGTCTGACCGATGGCCTTGAACACCTGATCCGCTTGCAGGCGCAGGGTTTGGCCGGTGCCCTTCATCGCCTCATCGACATATTCAAACTCGATCTCGCGCACCGACCCGTTGCCATGGACGGCAATCGGCACCGCATGGGTCACGATCCGCACCCCCTTGGAGGCAGCGAGGTCTTGCTCGAACACGCTTGCATTCATCCGGTCGCGCCCGCGGCGATAGACCAGCGTCACATTCAACGCACCCAGCAGCTTCGCCTGCACCGCGGCGTCCACCGCCGTCATCCCGCCACCGATCACCACCACATCACGGCCAATCGGCACGCCGGAAAGATCGCCAGACTGACGCAGCTCCGAGATAAAATCGACCGCATTGGCGACCCCGGCCTTATCCTCGCCCTCGGCCCCAAGGGCATTGACGCCCACCAGCCCCATGCCGAGGAACACCGCATCGTAGTCGGCCTTCAGCTCTTCGAGCGTGACATCCCGGCCCACGGCAACCTCGTGCCGGAAGGTGATCCCGCCGATCTGCATCAGCCAATCGACCTCGGCCTGCGCGAAGCCGTTCGGGGTCTTATAGGCCGCAATGCCATATTCGTTCAGCCCGCCGGGCTTGGGCCGCGCGTCGATGATCTCGACATCATGGCCCAGCATCGCCAGACGGTGCGCGCAGGACAGACCCGCTGGCCCTGCGCCGACAACGGCGATGCGCTTGCCCGTGGCTGCGGCCCGCTCGAAGGGATGCACGCCCTGCGCCATCAAATGATCCGTCGCATAGCGCTGCAACTGACCGATCAACACCGGCTTGCCCTCGGCCACCTCGCGCACACAGACCTCTTCGCAAAGCGTTTCTGTCGGGCAGACCCGGGCGCACATGCCGCCGAGGATGTTCTGGCTCAGGATCGTCTTGGCCGCCGCATCGGGCGTGCCAGTGGCGATCTGCCGAATGAACAGCGGAATGTCGATGTCGGTCGGGCAGGCCGTCATGCAGGGCGCGTCGTGGCAAAAGTAACAGCGGTCCGCCGCGACCAGCGCCTCATGTTCATCCAAGGGCGGATGAAGATCCGAAAACCCCTCGGCATAGCTCTGCGGTTCTAACCGCCCCGGAACGATCCCCGGCTCAAACACATCTCGTGCCATATCAAAATCCCTGTCGTTTTCTTGGTGTTTTGAAAACGCTCTCATGGAATCATTTTTTTATCAACTGGTAAATTTTTGAAAACCGCGCCTTCCGGAAAATCCCGAGATGCCTGCCAGTTTTGTAACAGGCAGGTTATATTTCATGGGCGCTTCCTTGCTTGCGGCCCCTCGCCCCGTAAAAATCCTTGATTTTAAAAATAGAGATTCCAATATCACAACTGCGACGCGAAGACTTTTCGACCCGGCTGCCCTAAGGCTCCAGCGATCACGAATTCGACCGAGCCGCGCTGCCGCATGTTGCGGGCAGATCAAAGAAAGGGAGACACGGGGCATGGCTACTGGCACCGTAAAATGGTTCAACACGACAAAAGGCTACGGCTTCATCGCACCTGATGCGGGCGGCAAAGACATCTTTGTCCATATTTCCGCAGTGGAACGCGCCGGGCTGACCGGGCTGGCCGACAACCAAAAGGTCACTTTTGACGTCGAAGCGGGCCGCGATGGCCGCGAAAGCGCGAGCAACATCGCGCTGGCCTGAACGGGCCACATCACGAGGATCGAAACGGACGCTGCGGCGTCCGTTTTTGTTAGCGGCGCTCGGCGGCGCGGGCGGCAAGCTCTGCCACCGCAGGGCCGATGTCCTCCACGATCAGCGCCACCCCTTCGGCATTGGGGTGGATGCCGTCGCCTTGGAAATAGCGCTGCACCGTCTCGCTCCGCGCGCTGGCGGCATTCTTTTCCTCGGCCAGCAGGCCGGTAAAGAAGTCCGGGTAGAACAGCGTGCCGTAAGCCTCGGCCAGATCGGGGTAGAGCCCTTCGAAATCCGCCTTATAGCCTGCCCCATAGTTGCCCGGCGCGCTCATGCCGACCAAGAGCACCTCAACCTCCGCCTTTTCCGCAGCGGCAAGGATGCCGTCGATGTTGCCGCGCGCCTGCGCCGGGTCCAGCCCGCGCAGCAGGTCGTTGCCCCCCAGCGTCACGATCATCGCGTCCACCTCGGGCGTCAGGGTCCAGTCGACCCGCGCCAGCCCGCCAGCGGTGGTATCGCCCGACACGCCCGCGTTGAGGATCTTGGCCTCGACCCCCTCGGCATCCAGCCAGCCTTGCAATTGCGGCACGAACCCCTCCTCGGCGGGCAGCCCGTAGCCTTGGGTCAGGCTGTCGCCGAGGGCTGCGATCACCACCTCCTCGGCCTGCGCCGCGCTGCCTAAAATAAAGGCAAAACAGATCAATACCTTGCGCATCCTTCGCGGACCTCCATATCCATCACGTATCCCAAGCCAGAGGCGACCCGATGAGCGACCCTGTCTATGACCTTCAAGATGTCACGCTGAGCCTCAAGGGCAATGCCGGCCCCGTCGATATTCTGCGCGGCATTTCGTTGCAGGTCCAGCAAGGGGAGAGCATCGCGCTGACCGGCGCTTCCGGGTCGGGGAAATCATCGCTGCTGATGGTCATGGGCGGGCTGGAGCGCGCCACCGGCGGCAAGGTCACCGCCCTCGGCCACGACCTGAGCGCGATGCGGGAAGACGGGTTGGCCCGGTTCCGGCAAGGGCGCATGGGGATCGTCTTTCAGTCTTTCCACCTCATCCCCACCATGACCGCGCTTGAGAATGTCGCCACCCCGCTGGAGCTTTCCGGCACCGATGACGCCTTTGACCGCGCCCGGGCCGAGCTTGAGGCCGTGGGACTGGGCCACCGGATCAACCAGTACCCCGCGCAGATGTCGGGGGGCGAGCAACAGCGCGTGGCACTCGCGCGCGCCGCAGCACCCCGCCCCGCGATCCTTTTGGCGGATGAGCCGACAGGCAGTCTCGACAGCCGCAATGGGGCCGCGATCATGGACCTGCTGTTTGAACTGCGCGACCGCCATGGTGCGACGCTGGTTCTGGTCACCCATGCCGATGATCTGGCGCAGCGCTGCGCCCGGGTGGTGGAACTTCGCGACGGGCGCCTCGCATGAGCCTGCGCCTTGCCGCCCGTTTTGCCCGCCGGGAAATGCGCGGCGGCCTGCGCGGCTTTCGCCTGCTGCTGGCCTGTCTTGCGCTTGGCGTGGCCGCGCTGGCCGCTGTCGGGACCGTCCGCGCGGCGATCGAAGCCGGGTTGGAGGCCGAGGGCGCGGCCCTTCTGGGCGGAGATGCCGAGCTTGATTTCACCTACCGTTTCGCCACCCCCGAAGAGCGCGACTGGATGGCCGAACGCGCCACGCGCGTCTCCGAGATCGTCGAGTTCCGCTCCATGGCCGTCACAGGCGCGGGCGAGACCTCAGAACGCGCGCTCACGCAGGTGAAGGCGGTCGATGACCTCTATCCGCTAATCGGCGAGATGGTCTTGGACCCCGCCCTGCCGTTGGAAGAAGCCCTTTCGCCCGAGGCCACCACCCTGCCCGGCGCGGTGATGGAACGGGCGCTGGCGGATCGGCTGGCCCTCTCCCCCGGTGACACTTTCGCGCTTGGCGAGGCTGAGTTCACCCTGACCGCGCTGATCAAACGCGAGCCGGATTCCGCCGCCAGCGGCTTTTCACTTGGGCCCCGCACACTGGTCAAACGCGCGGCACTCGAAGGCTCCGGCCTGCTTGCCCCCGGCACGCTTTTCAATAGCAAATACCGTCTCGAATTGCCCCAGGGCACCGCCCTCGCCCCGCTCGAAGACGAGGCCAAAGCGCGTTTTGCCGATGCCGGGATGCGCTGGACCGACGCGCGCAACGGCGCGCCGGGCGTGGCGCGTTTCGTCGAACGGCTAAGCGCCTTTCTGGTGCTCGTCGGGCTCTCGGGCCTTGCCGTCGGCGGGGTCGGCGTGGCGGCAGCGGTGCGGGCCTATCTGCAACGCAAAACCGCCGTCATCGCCACCTTCCGCAGCATAGGGGCATCCCGCGCGACGATCTTTCAGACCTATTTCATCCAAGTCGGCATTCTGGCCATGGTCGGGGTCGCCCTTGGCCTGCTGATCGGGGCGGGGCTGCCCTTGCTGCTCTCGCCGCTGATTGAGGCAAGCCTGCCCCTGCCCGCGCGTTTCACCATCTACCCCGCCCCACTGATTGAGGCCGCGCTCTACGGGCTGCTGACCGCCGCTCTCTTCACCCTCTGGCCGCTCGCGCGCAGCGCCGATGTCCGCGCCGCGACCCTATTCCGCGACGATTGGCAACGCCAATCGCCTTGGCCCGCCGCGCCCTATCTCGTCGCGATGGCGCTGCTGCTGGCCACTCTGCTTGTGCTGGCGGGTTGGTTCAACGGCTCGTGGTCGCTCACGCTTTGGACACTGGGCGGATTGGCCGCGACGCTCGCCGTGCTCGCGCTGGCGGCGGCGCTCTTGCGTCTGCTGGCCCGTGCTGCGGCCCGCCGGGCGCGGGGCCATCCGCGCCTGCGGTGGGCCCTGGCGGCCATCGGCGGCCCCGGCGAAGGGGCGACGGCGGTGGTGCTGGCGCTTGGCCTTGGCCTGTCGGTACTGGCCGCGGTGGGGCAGATCGACGGCAACCTGCGCCGGGCAATCTCGGGCAACTTGCCTGATGTGGCGCCCTCCTACTTTTTCGTCGACATTCAGAAAGACCAGATGCCCGGCTATACCGCGCGGCTTGAGGGCGATCCGGCCGTGTCGCGCATCGAAAGCGCCCCGATGCTGCGCGGCGTGATCACCCAGATCAACGGACGCCCCGCGCGTGAGGTCGCGGGCGATCACTGGGTCGTGCGCGGCGACCGGGGGGTGACCTATGCCGCGCTGCCGGGCGAAGACACGCGGATCACGGCGGGGGAATGGTGGGCGCAGGATTACAGCGGCGATCCGCAAATCAGCTTTGCCGCCGAAGAGGCCGCAGAGATCGGGCTGGAACTGGGCGACACGCTCAGCGTTAACATCCTTGGCCGCGACATCGCTGGCACGATCACCAGCTTTCGCGAGGTCGATTTTTCGACCGCCGGGATCGGTTTCGTGCTGACGATGAACCCCGCCGCCCTTGCAGGCGCGCCGCATAGTTTCATCTCGACCGTCTATGCCGAACCCGAGGCGGAGGCCGCGATCCTGCGCGATCTTGCCAGCGAATACCCCAACATCACCGCCATCCGCGTGCGCGATGCGATCGACCGGGTCGCGGCGGTGCTGGCTGGGCTCGCCTCTGCCATTTCCTTTGGCGCCTTGGCCACGCTGGCGACGGGGTTCATGGTGCTGATCGGGACCGCCGCCGCAGGCACCGGCGCGCGCAGCTATGAGGCGGCGCTGCTGAAAACCATGGGGGCCTCGCGCCGCGCCATCGCCACCAGCTTTGTGCTGCGCGCCGCGCTGCTCGGCCTCTTTGCCGGGGCGGTGGCGTTGCTGGCCGGGGTCACCGGTGGTTGGGCCGTGAGCCATTTTGTTATGGAGACTGATTTCGCCGTGGTCTGGCCCAATGCGCTTCTGATCATCGCGGGCGGCGTCTTGGCCACGGTGCTGGCCGGTCTGGGCTTTGCGCTGAAGGCGCTGAACGCCCGGCCCGCGGATATGCTAAGGGCGCAGGAATGATCCCGCGCCCTTAGGTGTTGTCTGGGTCTGAACCTTACTCCGCCGCTTCGGCGTAATCCTCCAGCGGTGGGCAGGTGCAGATCAGGTTGCGGTCGCCGTGCACGTTGTCGACACGGTTGACCGGCGGCCAATATTTGTCGACCCGGAAGGCGCCCGGGGGGAAGCAGCCCTGCTCACGGCTGTAGGGCCGGTCGCCCCATTCCACCACCAGATCCTCCACCGTATGCGGCGCGTTCTTGAGCGGGTTGTTGGCGCGGTCCATGCGGCCTTCCTCGATCTCGCGGATCTCCTCGCGGATCGCCAGCATGGCATCGCAGAAACGGTCAAGCTCGGCCTTGGTCTCGGACTCGGTGGGCTCCACCATCAGCGTGCCCGCCACCGGCCAGGACATGGTCGGCGCGTGGAAGCCGCAGTCGACCAGACGCTTGGCGACATCCTCGTTGGTGATGCCCGCCGTCTCCTCATAGGGGCGCACGTCAATGATACATTCATGCGCCACCCGGCCGGAGGGGCCTTTGTAGAGCACGTCGTAAGCCCCTTCGAGCCGCTTGGCGATGTAGTTGGCGTTGAGGATCGCCGCCCGGGTCGCCTGCGTCAGACCCTCGCCGCCCATCATCAGGCAGTAGGACCATGAGATCGGCAACAGCGAGGGCGAGCCGTAGGGTGCGGCCGAGACCGCGGCGCCTTCCTCATTCGGGTGGCCCGGCAGATGCGCGATCAAGTGCGATTTCACGCCGATGGGGCCCATGCCGGGGCCGCCGCCGCCATGCGGGATGCAGAAGGTCTTGTGCAGGTTCAGGTGGCTCACGTCGCCGCCCAGATCGCCGGGGCGGGACAGGCCCACCATGGCGTTCATGTTGGCCCCGTCGATATAGACCTGCCCGCCGTGGTCATGGGTGATCTTGGTCACCTCGTGCACGGTCTCCTCGAAGACGCCGTGGGTCGAGGGATAGGTGATCATGCAGCCGGCGAGGTTCTCGCTGTGCTGCTCGGCCTTGGCGCGGAAATCATCAAGGTCGATGTCACCGTTGGAGGCGGTCTTGATGACCACCACCTTCCAGCCCACCATCTGGGCCGAGGCCGGGTTGGTGCCATGCGCGCTCATCGGGATGAGGCAGATGTTGCGGTGCCCCTCGCCCTTGGCGCGGTGGTAGGCGGCGATGGTCAGAAGACCTGCGTATTCGCCCTGCGCGCCGGAGTTCGGCTGCATGGAAATCGCGTCATAGCCTGTGATCTCGCAGAGCTTGTCGGACAAATCGTCGATCATCTCGCGGTTGCCGAGCGCCTGATCGGCAGGGACGAAGGGGTGGATGAGCGAGAACTCACGCCATGTCACCGGCATCATCTCGGCAGCCGAGTTCAGTTTCATGGTGCAGGAGCCGAGCGGAATCATCGCCCGGTCAAGCGCGAGGTCACGGTCCGCGAGACGACGCATGTAGCGCATCATCTCGGTCTCGGCCCGGTTCATGTGGAAGATCGGGTGCGTGAGGTAATCGCTCGTGCGCAGCAGCCCCTCGGGCAGACGGTACTCGGGCGTGAAATCATCATCCGCCTGACGGATGCCGAAGGCGCGCCAGACCGCCTCGATCGTGTCAGGGCGGGTGCGCTCGTCGAGCGTAATGCCGACGCGGGTCTCGCCCACGCGGCGCAGGTTAATGCCCTCGTCCACGGCGGATTTCATCACCGCGGCCTGCAGCGGGCCAACCTCGACGGTGATCGTGTCGAAATAGCTCTCGGGCTGCACGTCAAAGCCCGCGGCCTCTAGGCCCTTTGCCAGACGCACTGTCTTGCGATGGATGCGCTGCGCGATTGCTTTCAGCCCCTCGGGGCCATGGAACACGGCATACATCGAGGCCATCACAGCCAGCAGCGCCTGCGCCGTGCAGACGTTGGACGTCGCCTTCTCACGCCGGATGTGCTGCTCACGCGTTTGCAGCGACAGGCGATAGGCGCGGTTGCCATGGGCGTCGATGGAGACACCGACGATCCGCCCCGGCATGGCGCGTTTCATTGAATCCTTGCAGGCCATATAGGCGGCATGCGGGCCGCCATACCCCTCGGGCACGCCGAAACGCTGCGTGCTGCCCACAGCGATATCCGCGCCCATCGTGCCCGGCTCTTTCAGCAGGGTCAGCGACAGCGGGTCGGCGGTGACGATGCCCACGGCCTTGACCTCGTGCAGCGCGGCCATGTGATCGGTGAAGTCGCGCACATGGCCATAGGTGCCGGGGTACTGGAAGATCGCGCCAAAGACCTTCTCGGCCTCCATCTCCTCGGGTTCGCCGATGATGACCTCAATGCCCAGAGGCTCGGCCCGGGTCTTCATCACGGCGATGTTCTGCGGGTGGCAGTTCACGTCGATAAAGAAACCCTTGGCCTTCGATTTCGAACTGCGCTGCGCCATGGTCATCGCCTCGGCACAGGCCGTGGCCTCGTCGAGCAGCGAAGCATTCGCGATTTCGAGCCCGGTGAGGTCGCTCACCATGGTCTGGAAATTGAGCAGCGCTTCCAAACGGCCCTGCGAAATCTCGGGCTGGTAGGGCGTGTAGGCGGTGTACCACGCGGGATTTTCAAGAATGTTGCGCTGGATAGCGGGCGGCGTGACGGTGCCGTGATAGCCCTGACCGATCAGGCTGGTAAGGACCTTGTTCTTGCCCGCGACGCGGCGCATGTGCTCAAGCACCTCACGCTCGCTCATCGCCTTGCCGAAATCCAGCGGCTCTTTCGCCCGGATCGCTTTCGGTAACGTGTCGTCGATCAGCGCATCAAGGCTCTCGGCGCCCACGGTGTCGAGCATCTGAGACATCTCGGAAGGGGACGGGCCAATGTGACGCCGATTGGCGAAATCATAGGGCAGATAATCGGTGGGCTTGAAGCTCATGTCGGGTTCCTCGTCACGGCGCGGCAGGGCGCCCCCTGTTTGTGGCGCGCCGCCCATGGGGCGACGCAGGTGATCAGCATCGCCGGAGCCCCGGCGCGCGCGGCGGTTTAGCCGATGAATTTCTGATAGGCGGCTTCGTCCATGAAGTCGTCCATCTGGCTGGCGTCAGAGACCTTCATCTTGAAGAACCACGCCTCGCCCTGCGGGTCGTCGTTGACCATGCTGGGGTTGTCGGTCAGCGCGCCGTTAACCTCGGTGATTTCACCGTCGATGGGCGCAAGGATGTCCGACGCCGCCTTCACGGATTCGATCACGACGACCTCGTCGTCCTTGCTGACGGTGGTGCCTTCGTCGGGCAGTTCCACGAATACGACATCGCCCAACTGCTCCGCGGCGTGCGTGGTGATGCCCACGACCACTTCGTCACCCTCGACGCGCAGCCATTCATGCTCTTCGGTAAATTTCATAATTGAGTTCCCTGTGTAGATTCAGCGTTTGAAGTTCGCCGCGACGAACGGCATTTTCGTGACAATCAGTGGCAAGCGCTTGCCGCGCACCTCGCCCCAAAGCGCAGTGTCGACCTTCGCATGCTCGGCGCTGACATAGCCCATGGCAACCGGGCCACCAACCGTCGGACCAAAGCCGCCCGAGGTCACGCGGCCAACCTCATTGCCACCCTCGGCGGCATCATAAATGGCGACCCCCTCGCGCATCGGCGCACGCCCCTCGGGCAGCAACCCCACGCGCTTGCGCGGCGCGCCGTCGGCCAATTGTTGCAAGATCACGCCCGCGCCCGGGAAGCCGCCCGCGCGGTCGCCATCCTCGCGCCGCACCTTCTGAATAGCCCAGTTCAACGCCGCCTCGACCGGCGTGGTGGTGGTGTCGATGTCGTGGCCATAAAGGCAAAGCCCGCCTTCCAAGCGCAGACTGTCGCGCGCGCCAAGGCCGATGGGCTCCACCTCCTCCATCGCCAAAAGCTTCTGCGCCAGCGCCACCGCGTCACCATTCGCCACGGAAATCTCGTAGCCATCCTCCCCGGTGTAGCCCGAGCGCGACAGGGTAACGGTGATCCCATCAAGATCGACGTCCCGCACCACATCCATGAATTTCATATCCGCCACCGAGGGCTGCAACCGCGCCAGCGCTGCCTCGGCCTGCGGCCCCTGGAGCGCCAGCAGCGCGCGGTGCTCCAGCACCTCAATCTCGCAACTGTCCGACAGGGCCTCCCGCATCAAGGCGATGTCATCATCCTTGCAGCCGGCATTCACCACGACAAACAGATGATCGCCCAGATTGGCCAACATCAAATCGTCCAAAATGCCGCCATTGGGATCAGTAAACATGGCATAGCGCTGGCGCATCTCCCCAAGGCCCAGCACATCGACCGGCACGAGCCGCTCCATCGCCAAAGCCGCATCCTCATAGCTGCCAGACTTCGCGCGAACGACGACCTGCCCCATGTGGCCCACATCGAACAACCCGGCGGCGGCACGGGTGTGCAGATGTTCCTTCATCACGCCAAGAGGGTATTGCACGGGCATGGAATAGCCCGCAAAGGGCACCATCTTGGCCCCCAGTTCCACATGCAAATCATGCAATGCCGTCTGCTTGAGATCGCTCATCCGGTTCGCCTTTCCTGTCGCTTCCGGATGACCTTTTGACCATGCCGGCACCTTAGCGCCGCAAATGCTGCGCCTGATGCCCCCTCTGTCCTTCCGCCTGAGATCGTTATCCCTTCGGCGTGCGCATCCGCGCCCCTCTCCAGAGTCTTGGTCACATCACGGTCCTGGGGCCTGAGAGTTTCCGGGGCGGTTGCTCCTTCGGCATCGGTGTTAACCGATTCTCCCGTGACGATTGGGCCTTTCGTATGCTGGGGCATACCTCTGCGTCAAGCATGCTTGTGAGCGGATGCGACACATGTTTTCTTACCGGCAACACGGCAGATGGAAAGCACCCCGCATGACCCCCTATTTCTTTGGCTACGGCAGCCTCGTGAACCGCAACACCCATAGCTACCCCGATGCCCGCACGGCGCAGCTCGACGGTTGGCGCCGCCAATGGGTCCGCACCGAAGGCCGCGATATCGTCTATCTTTCCGTAGTGCAGCACCCCGCCACCCGGATCGACGGGCTGATCGCCGCCGTGCCGGGCGCGGATTGGGCCGCACTGGACAAACGCGAATACAGCTACGAACGCCACGCCTCAGGCGGCGCGGTGGTGCATGACCTGACCCCCGCCCCCGACATCGCCCATTACGCGATCCCCGCCGACATCGCGGTGACCCACGGCGATCACGTCATCCTGCTCAGCTACCTCGATGTGGTGGTCCAAGGCTTCCTGCGCGAATTCGGCACCGATGGCGCAGCACGTTTCTTCGACACGACCGACGGCTGGGACACGCCCATCCTCGACGACCGCGCAGCCCCCCTCTACCCGCGCCACCAAACGCTGACAGAGGCGGAAACCGCCGTGGTCGACCAGCACATGGATCGCCTGTCAGTGCAGATCAAAGAACGCGCCGAAACAACCTTCGCCGCAAGGAACTTCTAAGGGCCAAAACACGCCCCCCCAAAACTTCCTTCATCCTTTCTCAAATACCCTCGGGGGTCCGGGGGCAGCGCCCCCGGGAGGCTGCCTCAAGCCCCCAAGCACGCCAATCAGCCGCGCGCCCTCACCACCTGCAACAGCGGCATCACCTGCGCCATCTCCGGCCCATGCTCCTGCCCCGTCAGCGCCAGACGCAATGGCCGGAACAGCCCGCGCCCCTTGCGGCCCGTGGCTTCCTTGACCGCTGCGGTCCAGCTGGACCAAGTGGTCTCATCGAAGGGCATTTCGGGCAGCAGCAGCATGGCCTGCGCCACGAATTCGCGGTCTTCCTCGGCAATCACGGGCTCCGCCCCGTCGCGGAACATGGCCCACCAAGGGCCGAGGTCTTTCAGGGTCGAGATATTCTCGCGCGTCACGGCCCAGAACTGCGCGGCCTTATCCTCAGGCACGCCGAGAGCGGTGATGTCGTCTTTCACGGCTTCCAGCGGCAATTGCTGCAAGTAGCGCCCAGTCAGCGGGAAGAGGTCAGCCACGTCGAATTTCGTCGGGGCCGAGCCGAAGCGGTTGATGTCGAAGCCGTCGATCAGCTCTGCCATATCCGTGCGCAGTTCCACCGGATCGGAGGACCCGAGCCGCGCCATCAGGCTCAGAAGCGCGAAGGGCTGGACCCCCTGCTCACGCAGATCGCGCAGCGCCAATGTGCCCAAACGCTTGCTCAACGCCTCGCCCTGCGGGCCGGTCAACAGGGAGTGGTGCGCGAAGGAGGGGACATTACCCTGCCCAAGCGCCTCCATGATCTGGATTTGCGTGGCGGTGTTGGTCACATGGTCCGAGCCGCGCACCACATGGGTCACGCCCATCTCGGTGTCGTCCACAACGCTCGCCAATGTATAAAGGATCTGCCCGTCGCCGCGGATGAGCACCGGGTCACTGACCGAGGCCGCGTCGATGGAGATATCGCCAAGAATGCCGTCATCCCATTCGATCCGCGCGTGATCCAGCTTGAAGCGCCAGACCCCATCGCCGCGTTCGGCCCGCAGGGCGGCTTTCTCTTCGTCCGACAGGCTCAGCGCGGCGCGGTCATAGACCGGCGGCTTGCCCATGTTGAGCTGTTTCTTGCGCTTGAGGTCCAACTCCGTCGGCGTCTCGAAAGCCTCGTAGAAACGGCCCTTCTCGCGCAGGTCATCGGCGGCGGCGTGGTAGCGGTCCAGCCGCTCGGACTGACGCTCGACCCGGTCCCACTCCAGACCCAGCCATTCGAGGTCTTGCTTGATGCCATCGACATATTCTTCCTTGCTGCGCTCGGGATCAGTGTCATCGATGCGCAGGATGAAAGTACCGCCCGCCTTGCGCGCGATGAGGTAGTTCATCAGCGCGGTGCGCAGGTTGCCCACATGGATATAGCCAGTGGGGGACGGGGCGAAACGGGTGATTGTGGGGTTGGACATCTGGCGTACTCCTGTTGCGCGCGGGCTTGCCACAGGGCGCGGGCGTTGTCCAGCAAAGGCGGGGGTCAGCCCCCGTCTGCTGCGGTGCCGGTCTGCGCGGGCGTGGCCTCTGACGTATCCGCGCCGGTGCTGTCCTCGGGCGCGGGTGTTTCGGTGGCCGCGTCCTCACCGCCAGCCTCTTCCGAAGCCGCCTCCGCCGCTTCCGAGGCTTCGGCCTCGCTAGCCCCATCACTCAGCGCGCCGTTCTCCCATTGGCCTGAGGCTTCCTCGCCGCTGGCATAGCGCATGGTGCCGCTGCCCTGCCGCTTGCCCGCTTTGAATGTGCCCTCATAGACATCGCCATTGGCATAGGTCGCAACACCCTGCCCTTCGATCTCACCCTCGGTCCACTCGCCCTCATAGACGAAACCGCTGGCCATGGTGATCTTGCCCTGACCGTGGCGCTGGCCGTCCCTAAAGGCCCCCTCGTAAACGGTGCCATCGGGATAGGTCGCCTTGCCCTGCCCATGCCGCTGGCCGTCTTGCCAGCCGCCCTCATAGCGGTAGCCATCGGCATAGGTCATCACGCCTTGGCCGTGGTTACGGGCGTCCTTGAACGCGCCTTCATAGACCACGCCGTTGGTATAGGTGGCGATGCCCTCGCCCTCGATCACCCCGGCGACCCATTCGCCCTCATAGGTGGAGCCATCGGGATAGGTGATCTTGCCCGTACCATCGGCCAGATCATTGCGGAAGGTGCCGACATAGACCGACCCGTCAGGATAGGTCACCTGACCCTCGCCTTCGATCTGCCCCGCCACCCAAGAGCCGGTATAGACATAGCCATCGGTGCCGGTGAAGGTACCCTGCCCATCGCGGCGGTCATCCTTGAAGTCGCCCTCATAGGTGTCACCGTTTTCATAGGTGACCTTGCCCTTGCCCTCACGCCGCCCCGCGACCAGCGTGCCTTCGTAGACGTCGCCATTGGGTTGGGTCAGTGTGCCGGTGCCGTCGATCTGGCCGTCTTTCCATTTGCCCACATAGACCAGCCCGTCGGGCATGGTCAGCGTGCCTTCGCCGCTGCGTTTGCCGGCTTCGATCTCACCTTCATAGACCGCGCCATCGGGATAGGTGATCGTGCCGACGCCCTGTTTGACGCCATCGACCCAATCGCCCTTGTATTCATAGCCACCGGGGCTTTGCATCACGCCTTTGCCGTGGTGTTTGGCGTTGCGGAACGCGCCCTCATAGCGCACGCCATTGGCGTAGATCGCCACGCCCTGCCCCATGATCGCGCCCGCTTCCCATTCGCCCTCATAGGTGCCGCCATCGGCAAAGGTGATCTTGCCCAGACCGTCAGGCTTGCCCTTGGCGAAATTGCCTTCATAGACCGACCCATTGGGGAAACGCGCGACGCCTTCGCCCTTGATCTCCCCCTCGACCCATTCGCCGGAGTATTCATAGCCATTGGGCAGCTTATAGGTGCCGGTGCCATGCTGAAGACCGCCTTGAAAGGTGCCCTCATAGATGCCGCCGTCGTCATATTCCTTGGTCAGCACCTGCCCGTCCTGCGCCGCAAGCGGCGTGGCCAGAAGGGCGATCAGACAGAGGGGCAGGCTGCGGTGCAACATGGGCGGAAATTCCCGATCTCGTTAAGTGGCATTCGGCCCGAGGTTACGGGTGATAGAGGGCAGAGGCAACGTGTTTGCAAGAGGGGCACGCCGGTTTGGGCGGATCCCGCGCACCCGGTGCTGCGGGTCAGCTCTGCGCACGGGGGTTTCGCCCCCGGTCCGATCTGCTAGACCCACCCGGTGCCAGCCAGCCCGGAGCCTTGCCATGTCAGACCGTTTCCGCCTCACCCTCGGGCAGTTGAACCCCACCGCCGGTGATCTGACCGGCAACGCGGCATTGGCCCGCAACGCATGGCAGGCCGGGCGCGACGCAGGCGCGCAGATGGTCGCCCTGCCCGAACTCTTCCTGACCGGGCATGACGCGCAAGGGCTGTCGCAAAACCCTGCCTTTCAGCACGATGTCTTGGCGCAGCTTGAAGCGTTGGCCGCGCATTGTGCTGATGGCCCCGCCTTGGCACTTGGCGCGCCGTGGGTCGCGGCGGGCAAGCTCCACAACGCTTACCTTATTCTGCAAGGCGGAAAGATCGCGCACAGGGTGCTGCAACACGCGCCCCGACCGCGCGCGCCCTTCGATCCCGTGCCGATCAGCGGCCCCTATGCGGTGGCGGGGCTGCGCATCGGCTCTCCCATCGGCGCGGATGGTGAGACGGGCGACGTGGCCGAAACGCAGGCCGAGACGGGGGCCGAACTGCTGCTGATCCCCCATGCCGCGCCCCATTTGCGCGGCGCGATGGAGCGGCGCCTCAACCACATGGTCGCGCGGGTGATCGAAACGGAATTGCCGGTGATCCACCTCAACATGACCGGCGGCGAGGGTGAGACGGTTTTCGACGGCGCCACATTCGCGCTGAACCCCGGCGGCAAGCTGGCATTGCAGATGCCCGCCTTCGACACAGCGTTTGCCCATGTCGATCTAGAGCGCGGTCCCGAGGGCTGGAGCATCGCCGAAAGCGCCTTCGCGCCGCAGCCAGATGCGCTGGAACGGGACTATCTGGCCTTGGTCGTGGGGCTGCGGGACTATGTTGCCAAAACCGGCGCTTCCAAAGTGCTGATCGAACAGGCCGAGGGGAACGATACCGCACTCGCGGCGGCAATCGCGCGGGATGCCTTGGGGGCCGAGAATGTCCGCCAGATTGCCCTGCCGCTGTCGGACAATCTGCACGCCGCGCTGCGGGATGAACTGGCCGCGCTCGGGGCAGAAGTCAGCACCGAGACGCTCACCCCTCCCCTGCGCGGCCTGATGCTGCACGCCTTGGCCGATGACGCGGGGGAGATGCTGCTGACGGCACAGAACAAATCCGCCGCCGCCATGGGGACTGTGGCCCTGCCGGGGGATTTCAACCCGGTCAAAGACCTGTACCAAACCGAGGTGCGGGCACTTTGCGACTGGCGCAGCAAGACGGCGCGGGCATGGATGCAGGGGCCGGCGCCCAGCCCGGCCTCCTCCCCCGACACGGAAAAGGCCCGTGCAGAGGACGCCATCCTGCGCATCCTGCTGGAGGACGGCGGCAACGTTGATGACTGCGTGGCGGCGGGCCACGCGCCGCAGAGCGCGCAGAGGCTTGCAGGGCGGATCGCAGCGGCGAAGGCGCGCAACGGGCCAACCGTTCCCGGCCCGCGTTTGAAAGCAGCGACGGCCTAGACCGTCTCGCCCGCGTCCAACCGCTGCAACCATTTATCCGCATCGCGCAGGACCGCTTCGCGCCGGTCGTCGTCCATACGGTCCCAAGTGGCATAGATGTTTTTCATCCGCATGTTGCCCTGAAACCGCTCGCGGTGGCGGTAAAGGAAATGCCAGTAGAGCAGGTTGAAGGGGCAGGCCTTCGGGCCCGCCTTGGTGCTGACGCTATAGCTGCACCCTTTGCAGTAATCCGACATGCGGTTGATATAGGCTCCGGACGACACATAGGGTTTCGAGGCGATCACCCCGCCATCGGCGAATTGGCTCATGCCCACCGTGTTGGGCGCTTCGACCCATTCATAGGCGTCGGCGTAGACCTCCAGATACCACTCATGCACCTGATGCGGGTCGATCCCGGCCAGCAGGGCGAAATTGCCCGTCACCATCAGCCGTTGGATATGGTGGGCATAGGCGTGTTTCTGGGTCTGGCCAATCGCCTGACGCAGGCAATTCATCTGGGTATCGGCGCCCCAGTAAAAGGCAGGCAAGTCCCGGTCGTGGCGCAGCACGTTGCGCTCAACATAGTCCGGCCCTTCGAGGAAATAGATGCCGCGCACATATTCCCGCCAACCGAGGATCTGGCGGATAAACCCTTCGGCGGCGTTGATCGGCACGTCTCCCGCCTGCCAGGCTTCCTCAGCAGCGCGGCAGACCTCTAACGGGTCCAGCAGCCCGAGGTTGAGATAGGGCGAGATCAGCGCGTGAAAGAGATAGGGCTGCCCCTCTAGCATCGCGTCCTGATAGTCGCCGAAACGCGGCAGGGCGTGGGCGATGAAATGCGCCAACACTTGCAAGGCTTCCGCGCGCGTCGTGGCAAAGTCAAAGGGGTGCAGATCGCCGAAGTTGTCGCCATAGCGCGCCGTCACCAGTTCCAGCACCGCCTCCACCTCCGCATCGGGGGCGAAGGTCAGCGGGTCGGGGATATCCAGCCCTTCTTTCGGAGGTTTGCGGTTGTCGTGGTCGAAATTCCACTTGCCGCCTGCGGGGTCATCGCCCTCCATCAACAACCCCGTCTCGCGGCGCATCTCGCGGTAGAAGTATTCCATCCTGAGCGCCTTGCGCCCCTCGGCCCAATCCTCGAACCGTTTGCGGCTGGCGATGAAGCGGTCATCCGGCACAAGCCGTGTGGGGATCGGCGCGTGGGTCAGCGCGTTGATCAGCCGCCACTCCCCCGGCTCGGTCACGATCACCTCACCCGCGCCCGCCTCTTCCGCACGGCGGAGCAATTCGCCCACGATTGAGCCCGCATTCTCGGGATCGTCCAAGGGGGTATAGCGCAGCGTCCAGCCGTCTTTCTCCAACGCACGCGCGAACTTGCGCATCGCGGCAAAGACCAGCGCGATCTTCTTAGGGTGGTGGCGGACATATTCCGCCTCTTGCGCCACTTCGGCCATGACCACCACATCGCGCGCCTTATCCGCTTCGCGCAGGGACGACAGGTTTAGCGAGAGTTGATCGCCCAAGACCAAGATCAAACGGCTCACCACGGCACCGCCTCTCCGGCCCAGTCGAAGAACCCGCCGCTATCGTCCGGGGTCAGCCCATCGATCACCCGCAGTAGATTGCCCGCCGCTTGGGGAGCCGGAACAGCCGGATGGCGGCCAAGGTATTTCTCGGTGAATGGTGTCTCCACAGTGCCGGGATGCAGCGCCACGCAGATGCTTTGCGGATGGCTGCGGCTCAGCTCGATCGCGGCGGTATGCACGATCTGGTTCACCGCCGCCTTGGCGCTGCGATAGCTGATCCACCCGCCCAGACGGTTGTCCCCGATGGAGCCGACCCGCGCCGAGAGCACGGCGAACACCGCACGCCTGTCGCGGGGCAAAAGCCTTGCTGCGTGGCGCAGCACCAGCGCCGGGCCGACCGCGTTCAGCGCGAACTGATCCAGCATCGCCTTTTGCGTGACGGCACGCAGCGATTTCTCTGGTGTGGCCCCGTCGATCTCCAACGCGCCGGTGGCGACGATCACCGCGTCGAAAGGGCCACTCAGCCCCTCCAGCGCGGCATTGACCGATGCCTCATCCGTCAGGTCCAGCCCATCGCCCGTGCGGGACAGGGCCGTCACCGTATCGCCGCGCGCACGCAGAGCCGCGCTTAGCGCTGCGCCGATCCCGCCGCTGGCACCGATCACCAGCACCCGCGCGCTCATGCCGCCACCCATGGTATCGCTTGTCGCTGCATCCTGATCTCCCTTGCTTATAGGCAGATAGGCGGCGCTGACGCAGGGGCAAACAAAAGCCGCAACACCCCCTTTTCATTTGAAAAGACGGGCGTATAACTACTCCCATGACACAGGCCGTCCATATCCCGACCCTGCCGCGCAACTGCGCGGGCCTGCTGCGCGCCAACTTGCTGCACCTAATCCGCCTCTGAGCGTGCCCTTCGGCGCGCCCGCTCAGAGGGATGTGTTGCGCGCCAAGGATACCAGCAAAGAAAGAACCCAGGATGACAGATATGACGAAACAGGACCGTGTGCTGATTTTTGACACCACCTTGCGGGATGGCGAACAATCCCCCGGGGCGACGATGACCCATGCCGAGAAGCTTGAGATCGCCTCGCTCTTGGACGAGATGGGCGTCGACATCATCGAGGCCGGCTTTCCCATTGCCTCAGAGGGCGACTTCAAGGCGGTGTCCGAGATCGCGCGGCAGAGCCAGAATTCCGTGATCTGCGGCCTTGCCCGGGCGCAACTGGGCGATATCGACCGTTGCTGGGAAGCGGTGAAACACGCAGCCCAGCCGCGCATTCACACCTTCATCGGCACCTCGCCCCTGCACCGCGCCATTCCGAACCTCACCAAGGACGAGATGGCCGACCGCATCCATGAGACGGTGAGCCATGCCCGCAATCTCTGCGACAACGTGCAGTGGTCGCCGATGGATGCCACGCGGACCGAGCTTGACTACCTCTACCGGGTGGTGGAGATCGCCATCAAGGCGGGTGCCACGACGATCAACATCCCCGACACTGTGGGCTACACCGCCCCGCGCGAGAGCGCCGATCTGATCGCGAAGCTTCTGGAAAACGTGCCCGGCGCGGATGAGATCGTCTTTGCCACGCATTGTCACAACGACCTCGGCATGGCGACGGCCAACAGCCTCGCTGCCGTGGAGGCAGGCGCGCGGCAGATCGAATGCACCATCAATGGCTTGGGCGAACGCGCGGGCAATACCGCGCTGGAAGAGGTCGTCATGGCGCTCAAGGTGCGCAATGACATCATGCCTTATGAGACCTGCATCGACAGCCGCAAGATCATGAACATCTCGCGCCGGGTCGCCGCCGTCTCAGGCTTTGCCGTGCAGTTCAACAAGGCCATCGTCGGCAAGAACGCCTTTGCCCATGAAAGCGGCATCCATCAGGACGGCATGCTGAAGAACGCCGAGACTTTCGAGATCATGCGCCCCGAGGACGTGGGCCTCACTGAAACCAACATCGTCATGGGTAAGCATTCGGGCCGCGCCGCGCTGCGGTCCAAGCTCGAAGACCTCGGGTTTGAACTGGGCGACAACCAGCTCAAGGATGTTTTCGTGCGGTTCAAGGAACTGGCCGACCGAAAGAAGGAAATCTACGAGGATGACCTCATCGCGCTGATGCGGACCGCGACGGACCCCGAGGAAGACCGCATTCGCCTGAAATCGCTCAAGGTCGTTTGCGGCACCGATGGCCCGCAGACCGCCGACATGATGCTTGAGATCGACGGCGCAGAGCAGACCACGAACCAGACCGGCGACGGCCCCGTCGATGCGGCGTTCAACTGCATCAAGGCGCTGGTGCCGCATTCCGCGCGGTTGCAGCTTTATCAGGTGCATGCGGTGACCGAGGGCACCGACGCGCAAGCGACGGTTTCCGTGCGGATGGAGGAAGAGGGCCGCATCGTGACCGGCCAGTCGGCGGATACCGATACCGTGGTGGCGAGTGTCCGGGCCTATATCCACGCGCTCAACCGCCTGTTGGTGCGGCGCGAGAAGGGCGGCACAGACAAGCGCGAGATTAATTATAAAGATGTGAGTTGAATTATAGGGCGGGGGCAACCCCGCCTTTTTACGTATACAGTATGGAAGTAGGGCATCGCCTGCCCGCGGGGTGGCGAACCGAACCTTAGTTCATACCACTTTATTGATCTGCCATGGCGCACCCTCAAAATGGCATACCCAGCCTCACCAAATCGCCTACCCGTCCGGGCGGGCAGGCGATGGCCCGGCGCCTGCGGCTTGATTCCGGGCCCGGTGGCAACTTCAATACGGATTCTTCGCCCCGCGATCGTCACTCAGCGACGCCTGCCCCCGCTCTACGATCTTCACCACTGCATCCGCGAGATGCTGCCGCTGGATATGATCATCCCCCGCCGCCACGCGCAGTTTGTGGGCCTCCAGCATCACCTCGGCATGGCTCGACCCGCGCGGCGGGATGAAAGTGTAGCAGGCCAGTTCGATCAACAGCCCCAACGGATCCTTGAAATAGATCGAATGCATGAAGCCGCGGTCCTTCACGCCGGAATGCCCGATGCCCCGCGCCTCCAACCGCGCGGGCACCTGATCGAACATCGCGCGGTCCACCTCGAAGGCCAGATGATGCACGCAGCCCGGGCCCATCGGCGTGCGGTTGTGCACCCGCTTGCGGTTCTCATTGGTGAAGATCGTAATCAGCCGACCATCGCCGGGATCGAAATACAAATGCCCCTCGTCCGGGTCATCCAGATTGGGCTGGTCAAAGATGAAAGGCATCCCCATCACCCCCTCCCAAAAGTCGATCGAGCTTTGCCGGTCCGCCCCGGTGAGGGTGATGTGATGCACCCCAAGTGTCTGTATCTTTTGCATGGTATCGCCGTCCTCCGCCTGTGCTGCGCCCTAAATATTCCGCTCTATGATAGCGCGGCGGCAATATCGCGCCACCTTTGCGGTCTTGCCCCTTTCACCCTGACCCCGTGCGCCCTATAAGAGCCAATAGCCCGCGCGTGGACCCATGCAGGCGGGCCTGTCCGAATAGTTGCAAGGCTCCGCTACTCTATGTCCATCCTCGATCAATTCCGCGGCCTGTTCTCCTCTGATATGGCGATCGACCTCGGCACCGCGAACACGCTGGTTTACGTCAAGGGCAAGGGCATCGTGCTGAGCGAACCTTCGGTTGTGGCCTATCACGTCAAGGACGGTGTCAAGAAAGTGCTCGCCGTGGGTGAGGATGCGAAACTCATGCTGGGCCGAACCCCGGGCAGCATTGAGGCGATCCGCCCAATGCGCGAAGGTGTCATCGCGGATTTCGACACCGCCGAGGAGATGATCAAGCACTTCATCCGCAAGGTGCACAAGCGCTCGACCTTCTCGAAACCCAAGATCATCGTCTGCGTGCCGCATGGCGCCACCCCGGTTGAGAAACGCGCGATCCGCCAGTCGGTGCTGTCGGCAGGCGCGCGCCGCGCCGGACTCATTGCCGAGCCCATCGCCGCGGCCATCGGCGCGGGCATGCCGATCACCGACCCCACAGGCAACATGGTCGTCGACATCGGCGGCGGCACGACCGAAGTCGCGGTGCTCTCGCTGGGCGACATCGTTTATGCCCGCTCGGTCCGTGTCGGCGGTGACCGGATGGACGAGGGCATCATCAGCTACCTGCGCCGCCAGCAGAACCTACTGATCGGGGAGACGACGGCCGAACGGGTCAAGACCTCCATCGGCACGGCGCGGATGCCCGACGACGGGCGCGGCACCTCAATGCAGATCCGCGGCCGCGACCTGTTGAACGGTGTCCCGAAAGAGATCGAAGTGACCCAAGCCCAGATCGCCGAGGCGCTGGCCGAGCCGGTGCAGCAGATCTGCGAGGCGGTGATGACCGCGCTGGAGACCACGCCACCCGATCTGGCCGCCGACATCGTCGACCGGGGCGTCATGCTCACGGGCGGCGGCGCGCTCTTGGGTGATCTCGATCTGGCGCTGCGCGAACAGACCGGACTTGCGATCTCGGTCGCGGATGAGCCGCTCAACTGCGTGGCCCTCGGCACCGGCAAGGCGCTGGAATACGAGAAACAGCTGCGCCACGCGATCGACTACGACAGTTAACACTGGCAAGTTAGCCAGACCCGGCACGCGGCGACACCGCCCCGCCTGACCGGGTGGGAGTTTCGGCACAGATGGCCAAGGACCGTTCCAGTTCCAGCGATTTCACCGGCCCGCTGCGGCGGCTGCTGCTGGTCGTGTTGGTATTGGCGCTGACCGGCATATTCCTGCTTTGGCGCATCGACAGCCCCCGCGTTGAACGCTTTCGCGCGCAGGTGACGGATCGTTTCGTGCCCAATCTCGACTGGGCCATGGCCCCGGTCACCGGCACCATCAACCTGCTGCGCGACTTCCAAAGCTACCAGCGCCTGAGCGAGCAGAACCGCGAGCTGCGCTCGGAACTGCGGCAGATGCAGGCGTGGAAAGAGGCCGCGCTGCAACTTGAGCAAGAGAACGCCCGGCTGCTGGACCTCAACAACGTGCGGCTCGACCCACGGCTGACCTTCATCACCGGCACGGTGCTGGCCGACAGCGGCTCGCCCTATCGCCAATCGGTGCTTCTGAACGTCGGCGCGCGCGACGGGCTGGTCGAAGGCTGGGCCACGATGGACGGCATCGGCCTTGTGGGCCGCATCGCGGGCGTGGGCAAGAACACCGCGCGGGTGATCCTGCTGACCGATGCCTCAAGCCGCATCCCGGCGACGATCCAGCCTTCGGGACAACGGGCCATCGTGGCGGGCGACAACAGCGCCGCGCCGCCCTTGGATTTCATCGAGAACCGCGAGCTGGTCCGCCCCGGCGACCGGGTGATCAGCTCGGGCGATGGCGGCGTGTTCCCCGCGGGCATCCTGATTGGACAGGTCGCCGCCGATCCGGGCGGGCGGCTGCGCGTGCGGCTGGCGGCGGATTACGAACGGTTGGAATTCCTGCGCGTGCTGCGCCACCACGGCAATGAAACCGTGCCGGACACCGCCCATGTCATCACCTCCGACGGCCCCTTGGCCGATCCGGCAGCGCCGGTCGGGGTGCAGCCATGACCGATCTGTCGCGCAGCCGCCTTTGGGTCATGCGCCTGAGCTTTGTCGCGCTGGCGCTGGTGATCCTGTTCTTCCACCTCCTCCCGCTTGAGACGACCCCGCGGGCTTGGGCCGGGCCGGACCTGCTGCTGGGCTTTGCCTGTGCTTGGGGGCTCCGACGGCCTGAATACGTGCCCTCGCTTTTTCTGGCGCTGGTCTTTCTGCTGGCGGACCTGTTGCTGCAACGCCCGCCCGGCCTTTGGGCGGTTCTGGCCTTGATCGGGGTCGAGAACCTCAAATCGCGGGGGCGGCACCTGCGGGACGCGAGCTTTGCCGCCGAATGGCTGACCGTGGCGGTGATCCTGACCATGGTGATCTTTGCCAACCGGATTCTCCTGAGCCTTGCGCTGGTGCCGACGCCTTCGCTGACGCTGAACCTCACGGAATTGGCACTGACGACGCTCGCTTATCCGCTGATCGTGGCGGTGACCCATGGTATCATGGGCGTGCGCAAGACCGCGCCGGGCGATCTGGATGCGCTTGGCAAACGGGTGTGATCGGGGAGCGATGAGATGAGACGAAGCCGCGCCGACAATGATGCAACCCACACGCGCCTGACGCGCCGCGCCGCCCTTTTGGGCGGGGCGCAACTGCTGTTCATGGGCGGGCTGGCCGCGCGCATGCGCTATCTACAGGTCGATCAGGCCGACCAGTTCCGCCTGCTGGCCGAAGAGAACCGCATCAACATCCGCCTGATCCCCCCCGCCCGGGGTGAGATTTTCGACCGCAACGGCATACAGCTTGCCGATAACGTGCCCTCCTACCGGATCGTCATGGTCCGCGAGGATGCGGGCGACGTGGAAGCCGTGATGGAGCGGCTCGCCCAAGTCATCGAGATCGACGAGGAGACCCGCGAACGCGCCATGACCGAAATGTCGCGCTCTGCCCCATTCCTGCCCGTCACCATCGTTGATGACGTGAGTTGGGAAGTCGTGAGCAAAGTCAGCGTCAACGCCCCCGCCCTGCCCGGCGTCACGCCCGAAGTGGGCCTGACCCGCGTCTACCCGCGCGGCGCGGATTTCGCCCATGTGGTGGGCCGCGTGGGCCGGGTGAGCCAAGCCGACCTCGACGCGCTGGAAAACCCCGATCAGGTGCTGCGCATCCCGCGTTTCCAGATCGGCAAAATCAACGTCGAAGCCCGCGCCGAAAACCTGCTGCGCGGTGCGGCGGGCACCAAACATGTAGAGGTGAACGCCACGGGCCGCGTGATGCGCGAGTTGGAGCGGCGCGAGGGGCAGGCCGGGGCCGATCTACAACTGACCGTGGACGCCAATCTGCAACGCTATGTGCAGGCCCGTCTGGGCGAGGAAAGCGCCGCCGTGGTCATCATCGACTGCGAGAATGGCGATCTGGCCGCGCTTGCATCCTCGCCCAGCTATGACCCGAACCTCTTTATCGGCGGCATCTCTTCGGCGGATTACAATCCGCTGCTCAATTCCAAATACCGCCCCTTGGTGAACAAACCCATACAGGGCACCTACCCGCCCGGCTCGACCTTCAAAATGATCGTGGCGCTTGCCGCCATCGAAGAGGGCATCGTCACCCCCGATGAGACGGTCTATTGCCCCGGTCATTTGGAGGTCGCGGGGCGGCGGTTCCACTGCTGGAAACGCGCGGGCCACGGCTGGGTCGACCTGCAACATTCGCTGAAACAATCCTGCGATGTCTATTACTACGATCTGGCGGTAAAAGTCGGGATCGAAAAGATCACCGCCATGGCGAACCGCTTTGGCCTTGGGATCAAACATGATCTTGCGCTGTCCTCGGTCGCGGGCGGGCTGGCGCCCACGAAACAGTGGAAACGCTCGGCCCGGGGTGAGGATTGGGTCGTCGGCGACACGGTCAACGCCTCTATCGGGCAGGGTTTCACCCTCTCCTCCCCGCTGCAATTGGCGGTGATGAGCGCGCGGATCGCCACGGGCCGCGCGGTGACGCCGCGGCTGATCAAATCCATCGATGGGGTAGAGCAACCCAGCGGCGCGGGCGAACCGATGGGGCTGAACGAAAACAACCTGCGCCAATTGCGCAAGGCGATGTACGACGTGGTGAACGACCGCCGCGGCACCGGCTACCGCAGCCGCATCATCGACGACACGATGCGCATGGCGGGCAAGACCGGCACCAGTCAGGTGCGCAACATCACCGCCGCCGAACGCGCCCGCGGCGTGACCAGCAACGCCGACCTGCCGTGGGAACGCCGCGACCACGCGCTTTTTGTCTGCTTTGCGCCCTATGACAAACCGAAATACGCAGCCTGCGTGCTGGTGGAACACGGCGGCGGCGGCTCGACAGCCGCGGCCCCGATTGCGCGCGACGTGATGTTGCAGGCCATGGCGGGCGGCGAGCCGCCGCTCGAAGCCTACCCCAAGTCCGACCGGGGCCGCATCGCCACCCAGCAAGAGGAACTGCGCAACACCACGCCCGAGACCACCGCCAATCTACAGGGGGAGGATCAGGCATGAGCTATCTTGAGCATACGGTCAAATCCGTCCCCACAGGGCTGCGCAAGATCCTCTTTATGAACTGGCCGCTGGCGATCCTGCTGACCAGTGTCGCGGGCGTCGGTTTTCTGATGCTCTATTCGGTTGCGGGCGGGTCATTCTCCCCTTGGGCCGAACCGCAGATGAAACGTTTCGCCATGGGCATGGCGATCATGTTCACCGTGGCGATGGTGCCGATCTGGCTTTGGCGCAACCTGTCGGGCGTGGCCTATGGGGCGACCTTGGTGCTGCTGGTCGCGGTCGAACTTTTCGGCTCGGTCGGCATGGGCGCGCAGCGTTGGATCGACATCGGCTTCATGCGGTTGCAACCGTCGGAACTGATGAAGATCACGCTGGTCCTGTTTTTGGCGGCCTATTACGACTGGCTGCCGGTCAAAAAGGTCTCGCGCCCTTTTTGGGTGCTGGTGCCGATCCTGATCATCGTGATCCCCACCGCGCTGGTGCTAAAACAGCCCGATTTGGGCACCTCGATCCTCCTGTTGACCGCGGGCGGCGGGCTGATGTTCCTTGCAGGCGTGCATTGGGCCTATTTCGCCGCCGTTATCACCGCCGCCATCGGGCTGGTCACCGCTGTCTTTCAATCGCGCGGAACGCCGTGGCAATTGCTGAAAGACTACCAATACCGCCGCATCGATACATTCCTTGACCCCAGCCAAGACCCGCTTGGCGCGGGCTATCACATCACCCAATCCAAGATTGCGCTCGGCTCGGGCGGCTGGTCGGGGCGCGGCTATATGCAAGGCACCCAGTCGCGGCTGAACTTCCTGCCCGAGAAACACACCGACTTCATCTTCACCACGCTGGCCGAAGAGTTCGGTTTCGTCGGCGGCGTCTCCCTTCTGGGTCTTTACGCGCTGATCATCCTGTTCTGCGTGGCTTCGGCGGTGAAGAACAAGGACCGCTTCTCAAGCCTGCTGACCCTTGGCATCGCGCTTAACTTCTTTCTCTTTTTCGCCGTTAACATGTCGATGGTCATGGGGCTGGCCCCCGTGGTCGGCGTGCCGCTGCCGATGGTGAGCTATGGCGGCTCGGCCATGCTGGTGCTGCTGCTGGCCTTCGGCTTGGTGCAATCGGCGCATGTTCATAGACCGAGGTAATTCATGACGATCAACATTCTCTTCGCCGCTAAAGCCGAACGCTGGGACGGCTACGAACAGCCTTTGAACGAAGCGCTGCGCAAAGCACTGCCGGGGCAGGATTTCACGCTGGCCACCGATCTGCCGCCTGAAGAGGTCGACTATATCGTCTACGCCCCCAACAGCGATTTGCAGGATTTCACCCCCTATACCCGCGCCAAGGCGGTGCTGAACCTCTGGGCCGGGGTGGAGGCGATCACCGGCAATGAGACCCTCAAGATCCCCCTGGCGCGGATGGTCGATTTCGGCCTGACCCACGGCATGGTGGAATGGTGTACCGGCCACGTGATGCGCCATCATCTGGGGATGGATACCGACATTCTGCGCAAGGATGCCAAATGGGAGCCGCGCACCCCGCCGCTGGCGCGCGAGCGCAGCGTCGCAGTGCTGGGCATCGGCGCGCTTGGGCAGGCTGTGGCCGAGGCGCTGGTGGGAGTGGGCTTTGACGTGACCGGCTGGTCGCGCAGCGAAAAGCAAATCGAGGGCGTGCGCTGCCTGCATGGCGACGAGGGTCTGAAGGAGGCGCTCAAACGCGCCGAGATCGCCGTGCTCCTGATGCCCGACACGCCCGCCACGCAGAACGTTCTGAATGCCGAGACGCTGGCGCAAATGCCCGAGGGCGCCTTCATCATCAACCCCGGTCGCGGGCCGCTGATCGACGACGATGCGCTCTTGGCAGCGCTCGATAGCGGGCAGATCGCCCATGCAACGCTCGATGTCTTCCGGGTAGAGCCGCTGCCCGAGGATCATCCCTATTGGGCGCATCCGAAGGTGACCGTGACCCCGCATATCGCGGCGGCCACGCGCAACGACACGGCCTCGGAAGTCATCGCGGAAAACATCCGCCGCAGCGAGGCCGGCGAGCCCCTGCTGCATCTGGTCGACCGCGACCGGGGATATTGACCCCCGGCCCCGGCAAGGCTCAGGCGGCCAGCCCGCGCCCCTTGAGCAGCGCCTCAACCCCCGGCAGTCGCCCCCGGAAGGCGGTGTAAAGCTCTGCCGGATCGCGGCTGCCGCCGGTCGAGAGGATGTGTTCCTCCAACGCCTCGGCGCGTTCGGCGTCGAAAGCCCCGCCAGCCTCCTCGAAGGCGGCGAAGGCGTCGGCGTCCATTACCTCGGACCACATGTAGCTGTAATAGGCGCTGGAATAGCCATCGCCTGAGAACACATGCGCGAACTGCGGGGCGGCGTGGCGCATGCGGATCGCCTGCGGCATGCCGATGCTGCTGAGCACCTCGGCCTGTTTCGCCATCGGATCGGCAGGTGGTTCGCCGTCGTGGAACTCCAGATCGACAAGGGCGGAGGCGATATATTCCACCGTCTGAAAGCCCATGTCGAAGGTCGCGGCGGCCAGCACCTTGTCGAGCATCTCCCGCGGCATGGCCTCGCCCGTCCGCGCATGGGTCGCGAATTTCTGCAGCACCTCTGGCTGGTCCAGCCAGTGCTCAAAAAGCTGGCTCGGCAACTCCACGAAGTCGCGCGCCACCGAGGTGCCGCTGACGCTTTCATAGGTCACATCCGAGAGCATCTGGTGCAGCGCATGGCCGAACTCGTGAAACAACGTGCGGGCGTCGTCGTAGGACAACAGCGCTGGATCGCCCTTGGCGAAATTGCAGACGTTGATCACCACGGGGGCCTGTTCGCGCGGGAACTTCGCCTGCGCGCGCATCGCCGAGCACCACGCGCCCGACCGTTTCGAGCCGCGCGCGAAATAATCACCGATGAAGACCGCCACATGCTGGCCGTCCCGCGTCACTTCCCACGCCCGGCAATCGGGGTGGTAGAGCGGCACGTCAAGGGCTGCGAACTCCAGCCCGAACAACCGGTTGGCGCAGTCGAAGGCCGCGTCGATCATCCGGTCGAGCTGGAAATAGGGTTTCAGCGCCGCCTCATCGAGATCATGCTCCGCCGCGCGCCGCTTCTCGGCGTAGTAGCGCCAGTCCCAAGGCTCCAGCGCCCCGTTCACGCCGTCCTCGCGCATCAGCGCGGTCAGCACCTCGGCATCGGCGTCGGCCTGCGCCTTGGCCGGTCTCCAGACCGACATCAGCAGGTCGCGCACGGCTTGCGGGGTCTTCGCCATCTCGGTTTCCAACTTGTAGGCGGCGAAATTGTCGTAGCCCAATAGCGCCGCGCGCTCCTTGCGCAGGGCGAGTGTTTCGGCCGCGATCTCGCGGTTGTCGGTCTCGCCGCCGTTCGCACCGCGGGCTTCCCACGCGCGGAACGCCTTCTCGCGCAGGTCGCGGCGGTCCGAAAATTGCAGGAAGGGCGTGATGAGCGAGCGCGACAGCGTGACCACCGGGCCTCGCGCGCCCTTTTCTTCGCCCGCGGCCCGGGCGGCATCGATCACGAAATCCGGCAGGCCGGTCAGATCGTCCTCGGACAGCGGCATGAACCAGTCGCGCTCATCCGCCAGCAGGTTCTGGGTAAACTGCGTGCCCAGCACAGCCAGCCGCGCCTTGATCTCTTTCATGCGCTCGGCCTCCGACCCCGTCAGCGCGGCGCCTGAGCGGACGAAGCCACGGTGCGTCAGCATCAGCACGCGGGCCTGTTCCTCGCTGAGGTCGAGCCTGTTGCGCGCCTCCCAAACGGCATTGATGCGGGCGAAGAGTTTCGCGTTGCCCGAGATCGCCGATTGATGCGTGGCGAGCTTGGGCGAGAAGTCGCGCTGCAACGCCTCGCGCGCCGGGTTGCTGTCTGCGCCTGCGACGGTGAAGAAGACGCTCAAAACCTTGTCGAGCGCCTCGCCCGAGGCTTCCAGCGCCTCGATGGTATTGGCGAAGCTGGGGGCCTCGGGGTTCTCGGCGATGGCGTCGATCTCCGCCCGGTGGGCGGTGAGCGCCTCCTCCAAAGCGGGGGCGAAATCGTCGTCTGAAATGCGGTCAAAGGGGGCGATGCCGAAGGGGGTCTCCCATTCGGTCAGAAACGGGTTTGTCATGCAGGTCTCCTTTGCGCCCAAGATGGGGCGCGCCGGGGTGACTTGCAATCACCCGCCGCAGGTTTCGCAGCCCGCCCGGCGTTTGAGGCCGATCTTGCGGGTCTCGCCGTAAAGCCCGTCGTAGATCATCATCTCGCCGCGCAAGACGCTGCCCGCCCCGGTGATGAGCTTTACCGCCTCCAGCGCCATCATCGTGCCGATCACGCCGGGCAGCGGCCCGATCACCCCGGCCTCGGCGCAGGAGGGCGCAAGCCCCGCCGCCGGCGCTTCGGGGAAGATGCAGCGATAACAAGGCGCGCCGCGGGCGGGGTCGAAGACGCTGAGCTGCCCCTCCCATTGGCTGAGCGCGCCCGAAATCAGCGGCGTGGCCGTCGCGACGCAGGCCGCGTTCACCCGGTAGCGGGTATCGAAATTGTCGGTCCCGTCGAGCACGAGGTCATAGTCGGCGACGAGTTCCTCGGCGATCTCGTCAGTCAGACGGCGGTGGTAGGGGCGGACCGTGACATGGGGGTTCTGCGCCAGCATCTCGGCCTGCGCGGAAAAGACCTTGGGCGTGCCGATGGCGGCGTCCTTGTGGATCACCTGCCGCTGCAGATTGGCGTTTTCGACCGCGTCGTCGTCGATCACCCCGATGGTACCGACGCCCGCCGCGGCGAGGTACTGCAGCACCGGCGCGCCGAGACCGCCCGCACCGATCACCAGCACCTTCGCGTTCTTCAGCGCCTTCTGCCCGGGGCCGCCGACCTCACGCAGCACGATGTGCCGGGCGTAGCGGTTCAACTCACTCTCCGAAAAACGGCCCGAGGCGGGGGCTTCGGTCGGCGCGTCCGGCGTGGCGCGCGCGCGCAGGGTCGCCAGCCCCTGCCGGTAGAGCAGCACCAGCACGACGAAACCGCCCAAGAGCAGCCAAGGCGCGGCGCTGCCGCCGGTGGCGAGGCGCAGCGGATGGGTGGCCGGAAACAGCAGATGCAGCGCGACCAGCGCCAGATACATCAGCCCGACCAGCCCCGCGCGCAGCCCGCGCGGCAGGCCAAGGAAGCCGCCGCCAAACCAAAGCGCCGCCGCGATGATCAAAACAGCCAGCATCACTGCGCCCCCGTCGAGCCGAACCCGCCCGCGCCGCGCGGGGTCTCATCAAGGCGCTCGGCCAGATCGAAGCCCGCCTGCACCACCGGGGCCACGACCATCTGGGCGATGCGCATGCCATGTTCGACGGTGAAGGCCTCCGCCCCCATATTGCCCATGATCACCCCCACGACGCCGCGATAATCGCTGTCGATGGTGCCGGGGCTGTTGATCAGGGTGATCCCATGCTTCAGCGCGAGACCCGAGCGCGGGCGGATCTGCACCTCGAACCCCTGCGGGATCGCCATGTGCAACCCGGTGGAGATCAGCGCCCGCGCGCCGGGGGCCAGATCGACGGCGCCGCCGGGCAGATTGGCCCGCAGATCCGCCCCCGCGGCCCCGGCGCTTTCATAGGCGGGCAATGGCAGGCTGCGGTCCGCGCCATCGGCCCAGCAGAGTTTGATCGTGGTCATAGCGGCCCCTCAGGCAAGTGCTGCGGCGATACGTTCGGCCAGACGGGCGGCCACGGCATCTTTGCCCATGCGCGGCCAGTCCTCCGCCCCGGTCTCGGTGATCAGTGTCACGGCATTCTCGCGCCCGCCCATGATGCCGGTGGCAGGCGAGACGTCGTTGGCGACGATCCAGTCACAGCCCTTGCGATCCCGTTTCGCGGTGGCATGGGCCAGCACGTCGTCAGTCTCGGCGGCAAAGCCCACGACGAGCGGCGGGCGGCCTTCGCCGCGCTGGCTAATGGTCTTCAGGATGTCGGGGTTTTCCGCGAAAGTCAGGCTGGGCAGCCCGTCTTTCGATTTCTTCAGCTTACGGTCCCCTGCCCCCTGCACATGCCAATCGGCCACCGCGGCGGCAAAGACGGCGGCATCGGCGGGCAGTGCGGCCTCTACCGCCTGCATCATCTCTTGCGCCGTTTGCACCGGCACCACCTCGACGCCCTCGGGCGGGACGACCTCGGCGGGGCCGGTGACAAAGACGACCTCAGCCCCCAGATCCGCCAGCGCCCGCGCGATGGCTGTGCCCTGCGCCCCGGAAGAGCGGTTGGCGATATAGCGCACCGGGTCGATCGGCTCATGCGTCGGGCCGGAGGTGACGAGGATGCGCGTGCCCGCGAGCGGCCCCTGCCCCAGCCGCGCCTCAACAGCCGCGACAATCTCAAGCGGTTCGGCCATCCGTCCCGGCCCGTATTCACCGCAGGCCATATCACCGTCGTTCGGTCCGACCATGGCGATGCCATCGCCGCGCAGGGTGGCGATGTTGCGCTGCGTCGCGGGGTGCTGCCACATCCGTACGTTCATCGCAGGCGCCAGCAGAACCGGCGTATCGGTGGCCAAAAGCAGGGTCGAGGCCAGATCATTCGCCGCCCCCTGCGCCATCTTGGCCATCAGGTCTGCCGTGGCGGGGGCGACCACCAACAGGTCCGCCGCGCGGCTGAGCTGGATATGCCCCATCTCGGCCTCATCTCCAAGGTCGAAAAGATCGCGAAAGACCTTCACCCCGGTCAGGGCAGATACGGAAAGCGGGGTGACAAACTCTTCGCCCGCGCGGGTCAGCACCGGTGTCACCTTGGCCCCACGCTCGCGCAGACGCCGGATCAGATCGAGGGATTTATAGGCGGCAATGCCGCCGCCGATGATCAGCAGAATATGTTTGCCCGACAGCATAAAGGCCCCCCGTTTGCGTTGGGGAGACCTTAATCCGGGGCGGGGAAATCTGCCAGCCCCGGAAGGGATCGCGATGCGGGGTTAGGCCAGAAAGGCAAAGACCTCACGCGATTGCATCTCGAGGGACTTGCGCATCTTGCCAAAGGCCGCGGCCTCAAGCTGGCGGACCCGCTCTTTGCTGAGGCTGAGTTCGTCACCAAGGCTTTCCAAGGTACGCGCCGGATCCCGCAGTTTACGTTCGCGCACGATGAATTGCTCGCGCTCGGACAGGCCCTGCATTGCCGCCAGCAACCAGTTCCGCAACTGCGCCGTGTCATGCTCTTCCTCGACACGCTCCGCCGCCTGCGCGCTTTCGTCAGCCAGTGCTTCGATCCACTCGCGGCCCTCATCCTCAGCGCTCTGCGTGGCGTTCAGCGAATAGTCCGAGCCCGACAGACGGCCTTCCATCATCTCGACATCATGCAGCGGCACGCCGATCTCGGTCGAGATCATCTGGCGCAGCTGGTGCTTATCCAGCGTCTCGCCCATGGCCGTGGCCTCACGCTCCAACCGAGCCTGCACGCGGCGCATGTTGAAGAACAACGATTTCTGAGAGGAGGTCGACCCTGTCCGCACCATCGACCAATTGCGCATCACATGGTCTTGAATGCTCGCCTTGATCCACCAGACCGCATAGGTCGAGAAACGCACGCCGCGGTCGGGGTCGAATTTGTCGGCGGCTTTCATCAGGCCCAGACCGGCCTCTTGGATCAGATCGTTCATCGGCGCGCCGTAACGCTTGAACTTGCCGGCCATCGAAATCGCCAGACGCATGTAGGCGGTGATCAAACGGTGCAACGCGGCCTCATCCCGGTGATCGCGCCACGCATAGGCCAATTCCAACTCCGTTTCGGCATCGAGCAATTCGGCCTTCATTGCGGTGCGGGTGAGTGAAAATTCGCGAGCGGTTTGCAATGACATTTGGTATCCCCCTTGAGAAATGCGCGGCGCACCTTGTGATGGGCCTTTGGTGGAGATACGCAGAGACATGCCATTTGGTTCAAATATTTGGTGAGAAGATGTTGCCTAGAACTACCTTTGCCCTAGGTGGGGCGGCCTCGGGCAAGTCGGAATGGGCAGAGGCCCTCGTAAATTCCAGCGGCATGTCAAAGACTTACCTCGCCACCGGTCGCATATGGGATGACGAAGTTCAAGAACGCGTGAACAAGCATCAAGCAAGGCGCGATGCGGGGTGGCGCACCGTCGAATGCCCGCTCGATCTGACCGAACCGCTGGCGAAACTGCCCGCCGGCGAAATCGTGCTGATCGACTGCGCAACCATGTGGCTGAGCAATCACCTGATGGAAGGCAGCGATCTGGAGGCCGCGCAGGCGCAGCTTTTGCAGGCCCTGCGGGGCTGCGCCGCGTATTGGATCGTGGTCTCGAACGAGGTCGGCCAAGGGATCGTGCCCGAGAACGCCATGGCGCGCCAATTCCGCGAGGCGCAGGGGCGGCTCAACATCGCCTTGGCCGCCGAGGCAGAAACGGTGGTGCAGGTCGTCGTCGGCCTGCCGCAACTGTTGAAAGGGGAGATGCCATGACCATTTGGCACTGGGTGCGCCACGGCCCGACCCATGAGAAGAACTTCGTCGGCTGGCGCGATGTCCCGGCGGACCTTTCCGATGCGCCCCGACTGGCGCGGTTGAACCTGCATCTGCCGGACGAGGCGCTGCTCGTCTCCTCGGACCTGATCCGCGCTGTGCATACGGCGGATGCGCTGGCCCAGCCCGCCCGCCGCCGCCTGCCCCATGAGCATGAGCTGCGCGAGCTGCATTTCGGCGCTTGGGACGGGCTGCATTTTTCCGAAGTCGCCGCGCGTGACCCGGACCTCAGCCGCGCCTATTGGGAGACCCCCGGCGATGTCATGGCCCCCGAGGGCGAAAGCTGGAACCAGACCAAGGCGCGCGTCGACCGAGTTGTGGCACGGATCAACGCGGCCCACCCCAATGCCCATGTGATCGCCGTGGCCCATTTCGGCGTGATCCTCACGCAGGTGCAGCAGGCCCAAGGTGGCGGCCCGCTGGAGGCGATGGCCCATAAGATCGACAACCTCTCGGTGACGCATCTGTCCCACGACAACGGCCAATGGCGGGTTGAAGGGATCAATCATACGCCCTGACCCACAGTGCCGTTAACCATTCCTAAACCCCTCTTGCCTACCGATTAACCATAGCAAGACGGAGCAGGGGTAATGGTATCGCGGGCCTATACGGTCGCATTTCAAGGGGTCGACGCGCGCATCGTCGAGGTGCAATGCGCGGTCACCGCCGGGCTGCCGGGCTTTTCGATCGTCGGACTGGCGGACAAGGCCGTGTCGGAAGCCCGCGACCGGGTGCGCACGGCGCTCAGCGCCTTGGCCATCGCGCTGCCGTCCAAACGCATCACCGTCAACCTCTCCCCCGCCGACCTGCCCAAGGAAGGCAGCCATTTCGACCTGCCCATCGCGCTGGCGCTGCTCTCGGCCCTCGATATCCTGCCCGATGACATCACCCAGAATGTAGTGGCCTTGGGGGAGCTTTCGCTCGATGGGACACTGATGCCCGTGGTCGGCGCCCTGCCCGCCGCCATGGCCGCCGCCGCCGAGGACCGCAGCCTGCTCTGCCCCGCGGGGTCGGGGGCGGAGGCCGCATGGGTGGGCAAGACACAGGTCATCGCCGCCGCCAATCTGGGCGATGTGGTGCGCCACTACACTGGGCAAGTACCGATCGCCCCCGCCGAGCCGGGCGAGGTGCCCCTCACATTGGCGGGCCGCGACCTGCGCGAGGTTAAGGGCCAAGAACGCGCCAAACGCGCGTTGGAGATCGCCGCCGCCGGGCGGCATCACCTGATGCTGGTCGGCACGCCGGGGTCGGGCAAATCCATGCTGGCCGCGCGGCTGCCCGGCATCCTGCCGCCGCTGACGGCATCCGAGGCGCTGGAGACCTCAATGATCCACTCCCTCGCCGGGCTGCTGGATGAGGGCGGCATTTCCCGCAGCCGCCCTTTCCGCGAGCCGCATCACACGGCCTCCATGGCTGCGATCATCGGCGGCGGTCGGCAGGCGCGTCCGGGGGAGGCATCTCTGGCCCATAACGGCGTGCTGTTCATGGATGAGTTCCCCGAGTTCAACCGCACCGTCCTCGAAACCCTGCGCCAACCGATCGAGACCGGCGAGGTCATGATCGCGCGCGCCAATGCCCATGTGAAATACCCCTGCCGCTTTATGCTCGTCGCGGCGGCAAACCCCTGCAAATGCGGCTACCTGCCCGACCCGGCCCGCGCCTGCGCCCGTGTCCCGGCTTGCGGGGAAGACTATCTCGGGCGTATCTCCGGCCCGCTGATGGACCGGTTCGATCTGCGCGTCGACGTGCCGCCCGTCAGCTACAGCGACCTCAACCTGCCCGCCAACGGCGAGACCTCGGCCGAGGTCGCGGCAAGGGTCGCCGCCGCGCGGGCGCTTCAATCCACGCGCTACGCGCCGCATGACGGGATTTCGGCCAATGCTGATGCGGCGACTGACTTGCTTGAAACCGTCGTCAGCCCGGATGCCGAAGCACGCACGCTGCTTCTGCGCGCAGCAGAACGGTTTTCCCTGTCGGCGCGCGGGTATCACCGGGTCATGCGTGTCGCGCGCACCATCGCCGACCTCGCGGGGGAACCCGAGGTCCGCCGCCCCCATATGGCCGAGGCGATCAGTTTTCGCCTGCCCGATCCGACGGCAGGGCATTGATCCAATCGGCGAGGGCCGCAAGGCTCTGCCGCGCCTCGGGCAGGTGGTTCTGAAACAGCGGCCAGACATGCGGCAGGTCATGGAGCTCCTGCAAAGTGGTCGACACGCCCGCTTCGCGCAGACGGGCCGCCAATCGGCGGCTATCATCACGCAGGATTTCGCTGTCACTTACGGTGAGCCAGACGGGCGGTGCGCCTTTGAAATCCGCGAGAATGGGACTCGCCCGGGGGCTCTCCGCATCCTGCCCCTGAAGATAGAGCCGCGCCATTTCCGTCGCGCGGGCGGCGGGCAACAACACGTCGCTTTCGGCATTCTGAGTGAAACTCGGGCCTGAAAACGTCAGGTCCAACAAGGGGGAAAGCCCAAAGGCGCCAGCAGGCAGCGCCACCCCCTCGCGGCAAAGCTGCGCCAAAAGATCGAAAACCAGCGCGCCGCCCGCGCTGTCGCCGCCAATCACGATGTCCCCCGCGGCGATGCCCATTTGACACAGCGCATCCCACGCCGCGCGAATGTCTTGCGCAGGTTTGGGAAAGGCCGCTTCCGGCACGCGCGCATAGCGCGGCAGCACCGCCCGCGCGCCAGTCAGCAGAGATAGGCGCGCGACCATCGCCCGGTGCGTCGCCGGGCTGCCAAACACGAACCCGCCGCCATGAACGTAGAGGATCACACGCCCTTGCGAGGCCTGAGGCGGCGTAAGCCAAAGCGCCGATCCCGCCCCCGGCAGATCACGCCATTCCGCATGCACCTCGCGCGGCCCGTTGAAAAAGAGCCGCGCTTGCATCTCCATCGTGGCCCGCAGGAATTGCGGGTTTGCATGCGCCAGCAAAGGTTTCTCTGTCAGACGCAGGTAGCGGTTCAGAAGATGCTGGCGCAGGCTCACCCGCGCTTGGCCTCGATCGCCTCCCAGATTTTTCCGGCGATATTCTCGCCATCGAACCGTTCCATCTCTTGAATGCCGGTGGGAGAGGTCACGTTGATCTCGGTCAGATAATCACCGATCACATCGATCCCGACAAAGATTTGGCCCTTTTCTTTAAGCAATGGCCCGATGGCGGCGCAGATCTCCAGATCGCGCTCGGTCAACCCGACCTTCTCAGGCCGCCCGCCGACATGCATGTTCGACCGCGTCTCGCCCTCCGCCGGGACGCGGTTGATCGCGCCCACCGGCTCCCCGTCCACGAGGATGACGCGCTTGTCACCCTTGGACACGGCAGGCAGGAATTTCTGAACGATCAGCGGCTCACGCGAGAAACCGGTGAACAATTCATGCAGGGAGGTGAGGTTGCGGTCGTTGGCATCCAGCCGGAACACACCGGCCCCGCCATTGCCGTAAAGCGGTTTCAGAATCACATCGCCATGCTTCGCCTTAAAGGCTTTGATGGTCGAAAGATCACGCGCAATCGTGGTGGGCGGCGTCAGATCGGGAAAGTCGAGCACCAGAAGTTTTTCGGGGTAATTGCGGACCCAAAAGGGATCGTTGACCACTAAGGTGGTTTCTTTCAGCCGGTCCAGCAGGTGGGTCGAGGTGATGTAATGCATGTCGAAAGGCGGGTCTTGGCGCAGCCAGACCACGTCGAAATCCGCCAAATCGACCTCGCGCTCTTCTCCGAACCGGGCGTGATCGCCCTGCACGCGCTGCACGGTAAAGTCATAACCCCGCGCGGTGATCCGCCCCTCTTGGTACGCCAGATGATCGGGCGTGTAGAAGAACAGCTCATGCCCCCGCGCCTGCGCCTCTTCGGCCAGCCGAAAGCTGCTGTCGGCATTGATGTTCACGTCCCCGATCGGGTCCATTTGAAAGGCGATTTTCATCGGCGTCCCCCGCTGCTTACCTTTGTCGTGATCCGACCCGGACCGACGGTGCAGGCTTCTGGGATCGCTTCTTAGATGGCGCAGCAGGGGCCTATGCGCAATGGGTTAGCCGTGGCCAAAGGCGTTTTCGATGATTTCGGTGGCCCCCTGCCCATCGACAAGCGCCACGTCAAAGCGCACCTCGGTCAGGCTTCCTGCAGGTTCGCCAGCAAGAAATTCCTCGGCGGAGCGGTAGATGCGCTGCATCTGTCGGGCAGAAAGGCTTTCGGCGGCCCGTGCGAAACTACGGCTTTGTTTCACCTCGACAAAGATCAAGGCAGCCCCATCGCGCAGGATCAAATCAATTTCACCAGCGCGGCCCCGCCAACGGCGGCGCGCGATGGCAAAACCGCGCCTTTCATAGTCTTGCGCGATGCGGTTCTCGGCAGCGATCCCGGCGTGATAGGCCATGCGCCCCCGTTGGCGCTTGGTCGCAGTTCGTATCCCCGTATCACCCTGCACCATTTTCATTGCTCCGACCCATGTTCTAACCTTTGCCGAGCGCCAATGCCGCTTGATAGACCTGCCGCCGCGGCAGGCCATGGGCCTGCGCCACCAAATCGACAGCGTCACGCATCGACATATCTGTAAGCGCCCGTTGCAAATCTGTTTCTAGGTCAAGGTGATTAACAGAGTCTGAACGGCTGCGATCAATCAGCACCACCACTTCGCCTTTCGGAGCCTTCGCTTGATAAAGCTCGGCGAGGTTTTCTAGGGTATCGCGCTGAATCTCTTCGAATTTCTTGGTCAACTCCCGGCACATTGCCGCTTTGCGCCCCGCGCCCAGTGCGGTTGCCGCATCGCGCAGCATGGCGCCGAGCCGTTTGGGCGATTCGTAGAAAACTAGTGTCCCCGGCACGTCGCGCAGCTTTTCCAGCGCCGCGATGCGTGCCGATTTACTATTGGGCAGGAAGCCCGCAAAGAAAAATGCATCCGTCGGCAGGGCGCCCAAGGCCAGCGCGGTCAGCACGGCCGATGGTCCCGGCGCGCAGGTCTGCATCACGCCCGCTTCGGCTGCGGCGCGGCTTAATTCAAACCCCGGATCGGCGATCAGCGGCATGCCCGCCTCTGACGCATAGGCGACTGATTTGCCCTCGCAGATGGCCGCGATCAGCCGCTCTTCCACCGATGTACCGCTGTGATCGTGCAGCGCCAGCACCTTGCGCCCATCAAGCGGCACCCCATGAATTTCCATCAGCCGCCGCAGGCTGCGCGTGTCCTCTGCCGCCAGCAGATCCGCCGAGGCCAGCGTGTCGAGCGCGCGCAGCGTGATATCGCGTGCGGTGCCGATGGGGACGCCCACGAAATAAAGTCCCGGGGCTAGCTCTGTCTTGTCAAATTTCAACGCTGGACCCGCCTTTCGCAGTCACTATGATCGCGGCCATGTTCCGGCGACCATCGTCGTCTTGCCACCACCGGGGAGTGAATACAAATGATTGCCTGTTTCCGCGCCATCCGCAAGAAGATGCACCTGCTCTTGCTGCCGCTCTTCGCGGTCCTGCTGGCGGCCTGTCAGCCTGTCGCCACGGGCGGCGCCAATTCCGGCGGCCCGCGCATTGACCCTGCGGCCCCCGTCCCCGTGGCGCTCTTGGTTCCGCGGGGCGGCACGGCCGGTGATGAGTTGCTGGCCAAGAACCTCGAAAACGCCGCGCGTCTTGCGATGCGCGATCTGGATGGCGTCCAGATCGACCTGCGCGTTTATGGCACCGCAGGCAATGCCAGCACAGCCGCATCCGTCGCTGCGCAGGCGGTGAATGAAGGGGCCAAGATCATCCTTGGCCCCGTTTACGGCGAAGCGGCCAATGCGGCTGGGGTGGCCGTGGCCTCCTCCGGGGTCAACGTGATCTCCTTCTCGAACAACCCAACCATCGCGGGCGGCAATGTTTTCGTGCTTGGGCCGACTTTTGCCAATACCGCCAACCGGTTGGTGAGCTTTGCCAAGCGCAACGGCAAAGACAAAATGGTCGTGCTGCATGGTCAGGACCTTGCCGGACAGTTGGGCCGTGACGCGATCGTTCAGGCGATCAGCGCCAATGGCGCGACGCTGGCAGGCACCGTCGATTACGCGCTGAGCCAAGAGTCGGTCGTGGCCGCCGTGCCGCGCGTCAAAGCGACCATCGAAGGCAGCGGCGCCAATGCGCTCTTCCTCACCACCTCCTCGGCCAGTGCTCTGCCGCTCTTCGCGCAGCTTCTGCCCGAGGCTGGTATCCAATCGGCCACCACGCAATATGTCGGCCTGACCCGTTGGGACATCCCCGCCCAAACGCTGGAACTGCCCGGCGTTCAGGGCGGCTGGTTCGCCCTGCCCGACAGGGCGGCGAGCGGTGCCTTCTCCAACCGTTACACCGCGGCCTATGGCAGTGATCCGCACCCTCTGGCCGGGCTGGCATTTGACGGGATCGCGGCGATCGGCTCCTTGGTGAAGGGCGGCAAATCCAACGCGCTTTCCGGGGCCGCGCTGACCCAAGGGGCGGGCTTCCAAGGCGCCAGCGGCATCTTCCGCCTGCGCCGCGATGGCACCAACGAACGCGCCTTGGCCGTGGCCACGATCCGCGACAACCGCGTCGTCGTGCTAGACCCGGCACCGCGCGGCTTTGGCGGAGCTGGTTTCTGAATTGGACCTCGCGAAACCGACAACAACATCAGGCGCGCGTCGACACCCGCGCCTGATTTGCGCGCCCGAGCAAATCTTTGACGACACGGCCATCTGGCAGGCCCTCGCCCAGCGCGACAGCACGCTGGAGGGCGCGGCCCTCAGGGCCGAGATCGTTCCCCTGATCCAAGAAGCCCAGCAGGCGGGCCGCAAGGCCATCGCGGCGGGCTTTGCTGAATCGCCCTTCGACGCGCGGGCGATGACCTCTTCCTACACCTATCTCACCGACCAACTGCTGCGCTGCGTCTTGCAGATTGCCACGCAGGTGCTGCACCCCAACCCGAACCCGACCGAGGGTGAACGGCTCGCCATGATTGGCGTCGGCGGCTATGGCCGGGGAGAGATGGCGCCCTTTTCCGATGTCGATCTGCTGTTCCTCATTCCCTACAAGGCCACCGCATGGTCGGAGAGCGTGATCGAATCGATGCTCTACATCCTGTGGGATTTGAAGCTGAAGGTCGGCCACGCCACGCGCACCTTCGAAGACTGCCTGCGGCTGGGAGCGGATGATTTCACCATTCAGACCGCCCTGCTGGAAAACCGTTTCATCGACGGCGATGTGATCCTTGCGCAAGAGCTTTCCGAACGGCTCAAGAACGAACTTTTCTCAGGCGCGGGAAAGGATTTCATCGAAGCGAAACTTGAAGAGCGCGACAACCGCCACCTGAAACAGGGTGAGCGCTATATGGTCGAGCCCAACGTCAAAGAAGGCAAAGGCGGGCTGCGCGATCTGCATTCGCTGTTCTGGATCGCCAAGTTCATCCATGACGTCGACCGGGTCGCGGATCTGGTCGATCTCGGCGTCTTCCGCGCCGATGAATACGACACTTTCCGCGAGGCCGAGGCCTTTCTCTGGGCCGTGCGCGGGCACCTTCACCTGATCGCGGGACGTGCGACGGAACAGTTGACCTTCGACATGCAGGTGCAGGTCGCTCAAGCCATGGGCTATCAGGATATCGGGGGCCGGCGGGGCGTCGAGATCTTCATGCAGGCCTATTTCCGCCATGCCACCGCGGTGGGGGATCTGACCCGTATCTTCGTCAGCGGGCTAGAGGCGTCGCATATGAAGGCCGAGCCGCTGCTGGAACGCATCTTCCGCCGCCGCCCGAAAATCCGCGAAGGGTTTCAGGTGGTCCACAACCGCATCGCGGTGAAGGACGACGAAGAGTTTCTGCAAGACAAGCTGAACCTGTTGCGCATCTTTGAAGAGGCGCTGCGCACGGGGATGTTGATCCACCCCGATGCGATGCGTCTGATCAAGGCAAACCTCGCGCTGATCGACGATGACATGCGTCGCACGCCCGAGGCGCGCCGCATCTTCCTTGATCTGCTGCTGAAACACGGCAATCCCGAACGCTCCCTGCGGCGGATGAACGAATTGGGCGTCTTGGGCGCCTTCATCCCTGAGTTCGAGCCGATCGTCGCGATGATGCAGTTCAACATGTATCATTCCTACACCGTCGACGAACACACCATCCAATGTATCGCCAACCTCGCCCGGATTGAGAAGGGCGAGCTGGAAGAGGAACTGCCCGTTGCCTCTTCGATCCTGAAACGTGGGGTGAACCGCAAGGTGCTCTATGTGGCCCTGCTGCTGCATGACATCGGAAAGGGGCGGCCCGAGGACCATTCCATCATCGGCGCGAAACTGGCACGGCGCATTGGCCCGCGGCTGGGGCTGAAACGCGATGAGGTCGACACGGTGGAATGGCTGGTGCGCTATCACTTGCTGATGTCCGACATGGCCCAGAAACGCGACATCGCCGATCCGCGCACGGTGCGTGACTTTGCCAAGGCAGTGCAGACGGTCAAACGGCTCGACCTGCTCTGCGTGCTGACGGTCTGCGACATTCGCGGCGTCGGGCCGAACACGTGGAACAATTGGAAAGCGGTGCTGATCCGCGCGCTCTATCGCCAGACCGAGCGGGCGCTGGAAACCGGGCTCGAAGACCTCAACCGCGAAAACCGAGGCGCGGAGGCCAAGAAAGCCCTGCGCGCCGCGCTCTCCGATTGGCCGCGCAAACACCTGCAACGCGAGACCGCCCGCCATTATCCGCCCTATTGGCAGGGTCTGCATGTCACCGCGCATGTCGCCTTTGCGGAACTGCTGCGCGACATCGGCAATGACGATATCCGCATTGATCTGCACCCCGACGAAGACCGCGGTGCGACGCGGGCCTGTTTCGTCATGGCCGATCACCCCGGCATCTTTGCCCGGCTTGCAGGCGCGCTGGCGCTGGTCGGCGCCAATGTGGTGGATGCGCGCAGCTACACGACGAAGGACGGTTTCGTAACTGACGCTTTCTGGATTCAGGACAGCGAAGATCAGCCCTATGAGGCCAGCCGCCTGCCGCGGCTGCGCGAGATGATCCTCAAGACCCTGCGCGGTGAGATCGTTGCCCGCGACGCGCTGAAATCCCGCGACAAGGTCAAGAAGCGCGAGCGCGCTTTCAAAGTGCCCACACATATCACCTTCGACAACGAAGGTTCGGAAATCTACACGATCATCGAGGTCGACACCCGCGACCGGCCCGGTCTGCTCTATGATCTGACGCGCACCTTGGCGGCCTCCAACGTCTATATCGCCAATGCGGTGATCGCGACCTATGGCGAACAGGTGGTCGATACTTTCTACGTCAAGGATATGTTCGGCCTGAAATACTATACCGAGGCCAAGCAGCGCACCTTGGAGAAACGCCTGCGCGAAGCGATTGCCGCAGGGGTGGAGCGGGCGGAGGGCTAGCCCCCGCCTCCGCCTCATCGGCGGGTTTCCGCCAGCCGCTCTTTGGTCGCTTTGCTTTGCGCATCAGATCCTCAAAATCCCTGCAACCCGCCGCTGAGACGGGATTCCATGAATGAGGGACATATGAGCGTGACACGCGCCGCACCGCCGAACCGGGGCCTGATGGCCCTTTGCGCCACACTTCTTCTCACGGCAGCCTGCGCCAATGCGCCTGACCTCCCGCAGACCTATGATTTCGGCGGCATCGATCCCCAGCGGCATTTCATGGCCGTGCAGACCGCCAAAGACATGCGCGCCAAGGGCCAGCGCGTTTGGTGCGTGCCCTTCGCCCGCAATGTCAGCGGCATCCAGATTCGCGGCAATGCGGAGACATGGTGGGGCAAGGCCAAGGGGCTTTACCCGCGCGGCGATGATCCCGTCGTCGGTGCTGTGATGGCCTTCAGCGCCACCCGCTCCATGCCGATGGGCCATATCGCTGTGGTTTCCGATATCGTCTCACCCCGCGAAATCCGGGTGGATCACGCCAATTGGAAGCGCAACGAAGTGTCGCTGAAAATGGCCGTGATTGACGTGTCCGACGACAACGACTGGTCCGCCGTCCGCTTGGAAAGCCAGCCCGGCGCCTTTGGCAGCACCTATCCGATCAACGGGTTCATCTACCCCACGGGGGGATAAGCGCCGGCTTGCCAAAGCGGCGGGCGGGGCCATTCAGCACCGCTCACCGCGATTGCACCGGATGAGCGCCCGCGCTAGGGATCACCGCAGCGCAATTTAAGGCTCCTCCGATGAAACCTATCCGTCTTATGTCCGGCTTTTTCACTGTCGGGGTCTGGACCCTGCTGAGCCGTGTGCTTGGCTTCCTGCGCGAAGTGCTGCTGCTGTCGCTCATCGGGCCCGGCCCTGTCATGGACGCTTTCGTCGCCGCCTTTCGCCTGCCCAATATGTTCCGCCGCTTCTTTGCCGAGGGCGCGTTCAACGCGGCCTTCGTGCCGATGTTCGCCAAAAAGCTGGAGGGGGAGGAAGGCGCCGGGACATTCGCCCGCGATGCGTTTAACGGCCTATCGTTGGCGGTGCTGGCGCTGACCGCTTTGGGCATGATTTTCATGCCCGGTCTGGTCTGGCTGACTGCCGAAGGTTTCGTCGGAGACCCGCGCTTTGACATGACGGTCGCCTTTGGCCGCATCGCCTTTCCCTATATCCTCTGCATGTCGCTCTCGGCGCTGTTCTCAGGCATCCTCAACGCCACCGGGCGCTTTGCCGTGGCCGCCGCAGCACCGGTGCTCTTGAACATCTTCGTCATCGCCGCCATGACCTTTGCCGCGCTTACCGGGGGCGAAGTGGCGCTTTGGCTGATCTGGTCGATCCCCGTCGCCGGTGTGGCACAGCTGGCGCTGACATGGCGCGCCGCGGCCCAAGCGGGTTTCCCGCTGCGCCCCTCCCGCCCGCGCTGGACCCCCGACATGCGCGCGATGATCGTCATTGCCCTGCCCGCTGCGCTGGCCTCGGGCGTGATGCAGATCAACCTCGTGGTCGGGCAATTGGTGGCCAGCCAATATGACAAGGCCGTCTCATGGCTCTTCGCCGCCGACCGCCTTTATCAACTGCCCTTAGGCGTGGTGGGCATCGCCGTGGGCATCGTGCTGCTGCCCGACCTGTCGCGCCGCCTGCGGGCCGGAGACGACGCAGGCGCGCAAACCGCGCTCAGCCGCGCCGCCGAGATTTCGCTGGCGCTGACGATCCCCTCGTCGGTCGCGCTGATCGTGATCCCCTTCGCGCTGGTCACCGTGCTGTTCGAGCGCGGCGCCTCGGGCGTCGATGACACCGCCGCGATTGCCACGGCGGTAATGGTTTACGGCCTCGGCCTGCCCTCCTTCGTGCTGCAAAAAATCCTGCAACCGGTCTATTTCGCGCGCGAAGACACCCGCCGCCCCTTCCATTTCGCTGTGATCGCCATGGTGGTGAACGCAGCGCTCGCCATCGGCCTTGCCCCCTTCATCGGCTGGATCGCCCCGGCGGTCGCCACGACGCTGGCGGGCTGGGCGATGTTTGCCTGCCTCGCCATCGGCGCACGGCGCTTTGGCGACGCCGTTAAATTCGACGCGCGGTTTCACAAACGCATCTGGCGCATCCTCATCGCCTCTGTCGCCATGGGCGGCGCGCTCTGGCTGGGCAATGCTGCGCTGCAACCGATGCTTGGCCTGCCGTGGTGGCGCGGGCTGGCGCTGGTGCTGCTGCTTATCATCGCGGCACTCAGCTACTTCGGTGTCGGCCAGCTGATCGGCGCATTCCGCCTGTCGGAGTTCAAATCGGCAATGCGGCGCGGTTAACGCTGCTGCAACCGCGCCCGCAGTCGCGCCCATTCCCCGGGCGCGACCAGAAAGCTCAGCCCGAAACCACAGATGAACCCGGCCAGTTCCGCCACCCAGAGAAAGCCAGTCTCGAAAAACATACCCCAGAACAGCTGCAACCCCATCAGCAGCCCGATCAGCGTAAAGGCCTGATACTGCGGCCCGCCCGAGCCCAGCAACCGCCGCCACATCACGAAACTATAGCCGCCGATCAGCCCGTAAACATTGGGATAGGCCCCGGCGAGCCAAACCGGATCGTTCAATAGCGCGCCGTAAACCAACGCCCCGCCAATGCCCGACAGCACGAAGATCACCAGAAAGGCCAGTTGCCCCATCGCCTCGGCCACCATCTTGCCCAGAGCCAATAGCAGCACCACGGCAAAGATCGCATGGGTAAAGCCCAGATGGATGAAGGGGTAAGTCACCACCCGCCAGATATGTTCGATCGGGTACTGGCCTGCCCCGATCATCGCGTCAAAGATCAGCCCCGAAAAGCCAAAGTCGCGCACCAGCGCTAGTCGCCAGCCTACGGCAGCGGGGCCACCCACCAGCCCGGCCTCGGCCAAAGAGAGCACCACCTCGACCCCGGCGATGGCCAGAAACAGAATGACAACCGCGGGCGGCAGCGGGTTCACGGGGGGCTGGAGGTCTGGGTCTTGCATGGGCGCTCCTTGACGGGGTTCGCGGCCAGAAGTAAGCCTGCCGCGCAAGACTTTCCAGCCCAGAGGTGCCTCCAGATGTCCGAGACCCAATTCACCCCGCGCGTGTTTTCCGGCATTCAGCCCTCGGGCGACCTGCATCTGGGCAACTACCTCGGCGCGCTGAAACGGTTCGCCGATGCGCAGGAAAAGGGCGTGCAATCGATCTACTGCATGGTGGACCTGCATGCGATCACGGTCTGGCAAGACCCGGCGGACCTGAAGAAAAGCACCCGCGAGCTCTGCGCCGGTTTCATCGCCTCGGGCATCGACCCTGAAAAATCCATCCTAATCAACCAAAGCCAAGTGCCTGAGCACGCGCAGCTGGCTTGGGTCTTCAACTGCGTCGCGCGCATGGGCTGGATGGGGCGCATGACCCAGTGGAAGGACAAGGCCGGCAAAAACGCCGAAGCCGCTTCGCTGGGCCTTTTCGCCTACCCCGCGCTGATGGCCGCCGACATCCTGATCTACCACGCCACCCATGTGCCGGTGGGCGAGGACCAGAAACAGCACCTTGAGCTGACCCGCGACATCGCCGCGAAGTTCAACCACGACTACGGCGTCGACTTCTTCCCGCTCACCGAACCGGTGATCGAAGGCGCGGCCACCCGCGTCATGTCCCTGCGCGACGGGTCCAAGAAAATGTCGAAGTCCGACCCCTCGCCCGCGAGCCGCATTAACCTGACCGACGATGCCGACACGATCGCCAAGAAGTTCCGCAAGGCCAAGACCGACCCCGACGCCCTCCCGTCCGAGGCTGAGGGCCTGAAGGACCGCCCCGAGGCGCGCAACCTCGTGAACATCTACGCCGCCCTCAGCGACCAATCCGTCGATCAGGTGCTGGCGGAAGTCGGCGGCCAGCAATTCGGCACCTTCAAGCCTGCGCTGGCGGAACTGGCCGTCTCCAGAATGGGCCCGATCACCGCCGAAATGCAGCGCCTGATGGCCGACCCGGCCGAGATCGACCGCATCCTCGCCCGCGGTGCGGAACAAGCGCGCGAGATCACCGCCCCGATCCTCAAACGCACCTATGAGATCGTCGGCATGGTCGGCTAACCACCAAAACCCCTAGCGCCCCCCAAAGGCGCTAGGGCCACCCCAAGCCCTACGATTTCCACCCAAAGCGCCCCCCTCCCCCCCTTCATCCTTTCTCAAATACCAAATCCCGCACCCACCTCACGCGCCACCGCCCGCGTGAGCCCCCCGCGCCATGGACAATCCCGCCGCCCTGCGCCACCTTCCCCGCAAGGATGAAGGGGAGCACAAGATGACCACAGGTTTTTTCTGGGACGAACGCTGCTTTTGGCACGCAGGGGGCAACTACGTCTTTACCATGCCGGTGGGCGGGCTGGTGCAGCCCCTCGCCGCCGGGGGCCTGCCGGAAAACCCCGAGACCAAGCGCCGGATGAAGAACCTGATGGAGGTGACCGGGCTCTTCGCCGAACTCGACACCCGCAACGCTGCCCCCGCAAGCCGTGAGGCCTTGGCGCGGGTGCATCCCGAAACCTATCTTGATGACTTCAAACGCCTCTCGGATGCGGGAGGTGGTGAGTTGGGCCATGCGGTGCCCTTCGCCCGTGGCGGCTATGAACTGGCGGCGCTCTCTGCCGGGCTGTCCATCGCCGCCGTCGATGCCGTGGCGCGGGGCGAGCTTCAGAACGCCTATGCCCTCAGCCGCCCGCCGGGGCACCACTGCCTGCCGGACCTGCCCAACGGTTTCTGCCTTCTCGCCAATATCGCCATCGCCATTGAGGCCGCGCAGGCCAAGGGGCTGGCAAAGCGCGTCGTTGTGCTGGATTGGGACGTGCATCACGGCAATGGGACCGAGGCGATCTATTATGACCGCGATGACGTGCTGACCATCTCGCTCCACCAAGAGGGGAATTACCCCATCGACACCGGCGGCCTGACGGAGCGCGGACGCGGGGCGGGCGAAGGCTATAACATCAACCTGCCGATGCACGCAGGCTCGGGCCATACCGCCTATCTTCATGCGATGGACCGCGTTGTGATCCCGGCGATCGAGGCTTTCGCCCCCGACATGATCATCGTCGCCTGCGGCTATGACGCGGCGATCATCGACCCGCTGGCGCGAATGCAGGCCACCGCCGAAACCTTTGCCGAGATGACCAAACGCATCCGCAGCACCGCCGAGCGGCTTTGCGATGGCAAGCTGGTGCTGGTGCATGAGGGCGGCTATTCCGAGGCCTATGTCCCCTTCTGCGGCCATGCCACCATCGCCGCGCTGAGCGGCAGCGCGATTGACGCGCCGGACCCGATGGCGCGGTCGCTGAATGCGCGCCAACCCTCGCCCGCCTTTGATGCCTTCCTCCGCCAGTCGATTGACGATATGGCGCAGCAACTGGACCTGTGAGAGACCCCGATGCCCGTAGCTGATCCTTCCGCCCTCGCCTTTTTGCAAAACCGCCGCTCGCGCCCGGCCAAGACGCTGGGCCTGCCGGTGCCCGATGCCGAGGCCCTGCGCCCGCTTCTGACCGCCGCTGCGCGCACGCCGGATCATGGCAAGTTGGAGCCCTGGCGTTTCGTGGTCATCGACCGTGCCGCGATGGCGCGTTTGGCAGGTGTGGTAGAGACACGCGGCGCGGCGCTTGGCCTTGGGGCCGAGGATATCGCCAAGGGGCGTGGCCAGTTCGATCAGGGCAACCTTGCCGTGGCGGTGATCGAGGTGCAAAAGCCCTCTCTCAAAATTCCGCCGCTGGAGCAGACCTATTCCGCCGGGGCGGTTTGCCTCGCGCTTCTGAATGCCGCCCTCGCCGCAGGCTGGGGCGCCAATTGGCTGAGCGGTTGGCCCGCCCATGACCGGGGCTTTATGGAAGAGGGCTTGGCCCTCGCCCCGCATGAGCGCATCGCGGGCATCATTCACATCGGCACCGAAACCACCGCCCCGCCGGAGCGTCCGCGCCCGGACATCGGTGGGATCACCACATGGCTGTAAACGCGATCCTCAGGTCATTCACCCGCGCGCTTGGCCAATTGGGCGATGCGCGCTTTCGCAAGGTGGTGCTCTTGGGCGTGGGCCTGTCGCTGGCGCTGCTGATCGCGGCCACAGCGGGCTTTGCCTATCTGGTGGATTGGGTCACCCCCGAAGACGCTTGGCTGCCCGTGCTGGGCGAGGTCAACTGGCTCGACGATCTGCTGAGCTGGAGCGCGCTGATCCTGCTCATGGTGCTTTCGGTCTTCCTGATGGTGCCCGTGGCCTCGGCGATCACCTCGATGTTTCTCGATGAGGTGGCAGATGCGGTGGAAGAGGTGCACTACCCGCACTTGCCCCCCGCGAACCAAGTCGGCATGGGCGACGCCATCCGCGACACGGTCAATTTCATGGGCGTGTTGGTAGGGGCGAACCTGCTGGCGCTGGTGCTCTACCTGCTCTTCGCCCCGGCGGCGCTGTTCATCTTCTGGGGGCTGAACGGGTTTCTGCTGGGGCGGGAGTATTTCACCCTCGCCGCGCTGCGCCGCCACGGGCGGGACGAGACCAAGCGCCTGCGTCGCCGCCATGCGGGCACGATCTGGATGGCCGGGGTGCTGATGGCGGTGCCGCTTTCGGTGCCGCTGCTGAACCTGCTGATCCCGATCCTAGGGGCGGCGACCTTTACCCACCTGTACCATGCGTTGGTGCCGCATTCGGATGCAGCCAGCCTTCGATATCCGCCACGCTGATCCAGCCCGACAGAATGATCGTCGCGCTGATCGCCCAGATGATCGCGGCGACCAGCGTGGTCCACAGCGCCTTGCGGCCCAGATGATGCTGCTCGGGCGCGCCCGCGTGGGTGCCCGGCACCACCTCGCCCGCGTCGCCTTGGGTTTGCACGCGGATCGGCAGGGCGATCATGAAGGTCATCGACCAGATGACGGCAAAGAGGACGAGCCCCGAAACGATCCCCATGATCAGACCTCCTCAAGCTCGACGAGCGCGCCGTTGAAATCCTTGGGGTGCAGGAACAGCACCGGCTTGCCATGGGCGCCAATCTTCGGCTCGCCCGAGCCCAAGACACGCGCGCCGGTGGATTTCAGATGGTCCCGCGCGGCGAGGATGTCTTCGACCTCATAGCAGATGTGGTGGATGCCGCCTGCGGGGTTCTTTTCCAGAAAGCCGTTGATCGGGCTGTCTTCGCCCAAGGGGTGCAGCAATTCGATCTTGGTATTCGGCAGTTCTATGAAGATCACGGTCACCCCGTGGTCCGGTTCGGCCTGTGGCGCGCCGACCTCGGCACCAAGCGCGTGGCGATACTGATCCGCCGCCGCTTCGAGATCCGGCACCGCGATGGCCACATGGTTAAGACGTCCGATCATCCTAAATGCTCCTCGTGATTTGCCAGCTTTATGCCCGCCGCCCCGGTAAACAACAATGCGTCACGTTAACGCGTCATTAGCCAACGCGGCGTAACGATGGCGCTGCAGTTGTTGTTGGAGGCGATGATGGACGATACCGACCCCTTTGAAAGACCGACCCTCACCCCCACGGCGGAGCGGCCATTGCTGGGCCTTACCGTTCTGGTGGTGGAAGACAGCCGTTTCGCCTGTGAGGCGATGCGCCTGCTCTGCCTGCGCTCCGGCGCGCGGATCAGACGGGCGGATTGCCTGCGTTCGGCCCGGCGGCATTTGCAGGTTTACCGCCCCAGCGTGGCGCTCGTCGACCTTGGCCTGCCCGATGGCAGCGGGTTGGACCTGATTGCCGAACTGATGCAAAGCACACCGCGGGTCGAGGCGATCATCGCCATCTCCGGCGACAGCCATATGGAGCCTGACGCCCGCGCGGCGGGGGTGGATGGGTTCCTGTCCAAGCCGATCACCTCGCTGTCCTCCTTTCAGCAAGCCATCCTCGCCGCGCTGTCCGACGACCGCCGCCCCCGGGGGCCGCGCATCCTGCCGGATGAGGATGTCACCCCCGACCGGATCGGTTTCCAAGATGACATTGCCCATATCGCTGACGTGCTGGGGGACGCGCCCGACAATCAAACGCTGGATTACGTCGCGCAATTCCTGTGCGGGGTGGCCCGTTCGGCCAATGACCAACGTTTGGAAGAAGCTGCCCGCGCCTTGGCCCATAAACGCGCCCTGGGCCAACCTGCGGGGCCAGAGACCGCAGCCATCACCGGGATGATCCAGCACCGCCTTGCTGAAAAGCTGGCGATCTAGCCTGACGGGTTAAAGCGTCGGATCCCCCGCCACCCGGACAAGGCGGGTCAGATCGCCAAGCCGCTCTTTCTGCTGCCCCTGCCCGTCGAAATTGCCGGGGGCAAGCCAGACCTCGAACGCCTCTTTCAGCGCGGGCCATTCCGTGTCGATCGCGGCGAACCAAGCCGTGTCGCGATTGCGCCCTTTGACGATGGTCGCCTGCCGAAAGACGCCCTCATAACTCAGCCCCAGACGCTGCGCCGCGCGGCGCGACGGACGGTTCAGCGCATCGCACTTCCACTCGAACCTGCGATAGCCCGCCTCAAAGGCCCATTGCATCATCAGGAATATCGCCTCGGTCGCCGCCGGGGTCCGCTGAAGCGCGGGGCTAAAGTTGATATGGCCCACTTCGATACTGCCCGCCTCGGGCTTGATCCGCAGGAAACTCGCCACGCCGAGCCATTGATCCCGCGCGCGGTCCTTTACGGCCATGAAATAGGGATCGGCCTTTTCCGCATTGTCGCGCACCCAGCGGTGGTACTGCGCCGCCGAAGAGAATGGCCCGTAGGGCAGATAATCCCAAACGTGATCCTCCCCCACATAGGCGGGGTAAAGCAGCGCCGCGTGTTTCTCGGCCGAAAGCGGTTCCAACACTACATGACGGCCGGTGAGCACCTCACCCCCCGGGCGCGGCGGCTCGGACCAATTCTCGACAAGGGGCCCAACGGGGCGCGGATCAGATTTACTGTTCATGGAAAAGTTATGCACCGGCGTTTTCGAGCCGCCAAGCTGAATAAACTTGAAATAATCGCATCAGACCCCAGTCTTGGCCCCCAAGCTACACATTGATGCCACAATCAGCCTTCAGCATCGTCGCAACCGCAAAGGCCCGGGAGGGTGAGATGAGCCAGCAGCACGCCAAAGACAGCGCGACACCCGCAAAGCCGGTCGACTGGATCGTTGTGGGCGCGAATGCGCTTGGGCTGGTCGTCGTCGCATTGGCAGCATTTCACGCGCAAACCGGCGGGCTGTTTCAAGAGGTTGCCAGCCAAGCGGCGCAGGGCACGGTCTTCTAAGGCGGGAACCTGCCGGTGGCTGCGGCGTTAGCCACAGGTAACACCAAAGGATTTCCCATGCCCTCTATCTATGACGCGATCAAAGAAGATCATGATGAACACCGCGCCCTGTTGAACACCATCGCTGACACCGAAGGCGATAGCGCCGAGCGCCGCAAAGCTTGGGACCGCTTTTACCATGACGTGAAATCCCACGCCGCCGCCGAGGAAGAGACCTTTTATTCCACGCTGATGTCCGAAACATGGGGCCAAGATCACGCCCGCCATTCGGTGCATGAGCACCAACAGCTTGACGACATCATGGAGGAATTGCGCGAAACCGATATGTCCTCGTCGGCTTGGCTGACTCGTTTCAAGCAGCTCAAGCATGATTACGAACATCACATGGACGAGGAAGAAGACGAGCTTTTCACCCGCGCCAAGAAGGTCATCGGTGAGGAACAGAACGACGCCTTCGGCGACAAGTTCCTGAAGCGTAAGGAAAAGGAAGCCAAACTCATCGAGGAAAAGCGCGAAGACAGCCTTGAGGATTGACCCAAGCCGCTTTTCCCTGCTAAATGTGTTCCCTTAACGTTCTTGTGGATATCCAGCCCCGCCGGGCAGGTTGCGGTTGCAAGAAAGCCCGAGGGAACGCAATATATTGGATATGAGCGATAATCCATCACAAGACCTACGCGACTTTCTGGGCAAAGACCGGTTTGGATGCGTCATGGCGGACCCGCCGTGGCGCTTTACCAACCGCACCGGAAAGGTCGCGCCCGAGCATAAGCGCTTGGCCCGTTATCCCACGATGACGGTTGAGGATATCTGCGCCCTGCCCGTGGCCGATCACCTCGAAGACCGCGCGCATTGCTACATGTGGGTGCCAAATGCGCTCCTGCCCGAAGGGTTGCAGGTGCTCAAGGCTTGGGGGTTTGAGTATAAATCCAACATCATTTGGCACAAAATCCGAAAGGATGGCGGCAGTGATGGGCGTGGCGTGGGGTTTTACTTCCGCAATGTGACCGAGATTTTGCTGTTCGGCGTGCGTGGTAAGAACGTGCGCACGCTCGACGCCGGGCGGCGGCAGGTGAACATGCTGCAAACCCGCAAGCGCGAGCATTCGCGCAAGCCGGATGAGCAATATGACCTGATCGAAAGCTGCTCTTGGGGCCCCTACCTCGAACTCTTCGGGCGTGGCGTGCGCGAGGGTTGGACCGTTTGGGGCAATCAGGCCGAGGCGGATTACAAGCCCGATTGGAAGACCTACAGCTACAATTCCAGTGTCGCGGCTGAGTAATCTGGCGCGGCGCATCGACGACGCGGTTTTCGACGACGAAAGGCTTGTCGAAGACCTGCTGCCCGTCGATCTGCGCGACCGCTATTCCGTCACCAGCTACCGCAGCGCCGCCGCCGTGCTGCAACAACGCGCGCCCGAGGAATTGGCCGCGATCATCCGGGTGCTGCGCCAATTCACCATCAGCCGCGATGAAATCCGCGCGCCGGGGGGCAACCGCATGTCGGCCACCACCCGTTTCGCGCAATATGCGGCAGCCGAGAATTTCCACGAAGAGGTGCGCATCAAGGCCGACCTGCTGGTGCAGCTCACCGCGGGCAAGGGCGACAGCGCGCCGGAGGTTGACCGCATCATCCGCGAAGACTTCATCCACAATCATATGGTCGATTTCTGGCGCGGCCGGGTGGCGTTCGACTATGAGTGGAACAGCAAGGACCAGACCTACGACCGCGACCTATACGCCTTTCGCAGCTTCTTTGAAGCGGGGGTGATCGACGTGGGAGTCATCGTGACGCGCGAACTGTCGAACGACTTTTTCAAATCGCTCGGCAATTGCTTGGACAAATTCGGCAATGAGACCGACAAGACCGTCAGCGCGAAATTCGGGGCCAGCACCACCGGCACCCACAAGCTGATCAGCCGCATCGCCGCCGGGCGCAGCGGCGGCTGCCCGGTTCTGGTGCTGGGCATCCTACCGGGCAATATCACCCCCGACTGAGCCGGGGGCGAGGTTTCATTCAGACAGGATCACTCCTGCGGGATGACCCGCAGCCCCAGTTCCATCAGCTGATCGCTGCTGGGCTCGGAGGGGGCGTTCATCATCAGGTCTTCGGCGCGCTGGTTCATCGGGAAGAGGATGACTTCGCGGATGTTCTGCTCTTCGGCCAGCAGCATGACGATCCGGTCGATGCCCGCGGCACAGCCACCGTGGGGCGGCGCGCCGTATTGGAAGGCGTTGACCATGCCGCCAAAGCGCTTGCGCACCTCGTCTTCGCCGTAGCCCGCGATCTCAAACGCTTTGAACATGATCTCGGGCTTGTGGTTCCGGATCGCGCCCGAAACCAGCTCGTAGCCGTTGCAGGCGAGGTCATATTGATAGCCCAGCACCTTGAGCGGATCGCCCTCCAGCGCTTCCATCCCGCCTTGGGGCATGGAGAAGGGGTTGTGTTCGAAGTCGATCTTGCCGGTCTCTTCGTCGCGCTCATAAATCGGGAAATCCACGATCCATGCAAAGGCGAAACGCTCTTTGTCGGTGAGGTTCAACTCCTCGCCGATGACGTTACGCGCGCGGCCTGCGACGGCCTCAAAGCTCTTCGGCTTGCCGCCGAGGAAGAAGGCCGCGTCGCCGACGCCCAGACCCAACTGCTGGCGGATCGCCTCAGTGCGCTCAGGCCCGATGTTCTTGGCCAGCGGGCCTGCCGCCTCCATTCCGTTGCCCTGATCGCGCCAGAAGATATAGCCCATCCCGGGCAGCCCTTCCTTCTGCGCGAAGGCGTTCATGCGGTCGCAGAACTTGCGGCTGCCGCCTGTGGGCGCGGGAATGGCGCGGATTTCCGTACCCTCTTGCTCAAGCAGTTTGGCAAAGATCGCGAAGCCGGAATCTCGGAAATGCTCGCTCACCACCTGCATCTTGATTGGGTTGCGCAGGTCAGGCTTGTCGGAGCCATACCACAGCGCGGCGTCCTTGTAGGAAATCTGCTCCCAAGTCTCGTCGACCTTCTTGCCGCCGCCGAACTCTTCGAAGATGCCTGCGATCACCGGCTGGATCGTGTCGAAGACGTCCTGCTGCGTGACAAAGGACATCTCCATGTCGAGCTGGTAGAAATCGGTGGGCGAGCGGTCGGCGCGCGGGTCTTCGTCGCGGAAGCAGGGTGCGATCTGGAAGTATTTGTCAAAGCCCGAAACCATGAGCAGCTGTTTGAACTGCTGCGGCGCCTGTGGCAGGGCGTAGAACTTGCCCGGATGCAGACGCGACGGCACGAGGAAGTCGCGCGCGCCCTCGGGGGAGGAGGCGGTGATGATCGGCGTCTGGAACTCGCGGAAGTTCTGATCCCACATGCGCTTGCGGATCGAGGCCACCACGTCAGAGCGCAGCGCCATGTTCTTTTGCATCTTCTCACGGCGCAGGTCGAGGTAGCGATAGCGCAGACGTGTCTCCTCGGGGTATTCCTGATCGCCGAAGACCTGAAGCGGCAGTTCCGCGGCAGAGCCCAAGATTTCGATGTCGCGCGCGTAGACTTCGATCTCGCCCGTGGGCAACTTGGGGTTCACAAGGCTCTCGTCGCGCGCCTTGACGGTGCCGTCGATGCGCACACACCACTCCGCGCGGACCTTTTCCATCTCGGCGAAGGCCGGGCTGTCGGGGTCGCAGATCACCTGCGTGATGCCGTAATGGTCGCGCAGGTCCAGAAACAGCACACCGCCGTGGTCCCGCACCCGGTGCACCCAGCCGGACAGGCGCACATTGTCACCCTTGTTCTCAAGGCTCAGATCGGCACAGGTATGGCTGCGATAGGCGTGCATGATGGTCCCTTCCTAGGGCTATTTCAGGTTTCGCGCAGGTACACCGTTTGACGGTCGGGAAGTCAAGACTTTGCTGCCACGCGCCCCCACAATAATAGGAGGTTTCCGCGCCTGGACCCTCAGCCTGGGTCCTGCGCGATCCCGCTTTGAAGGGTCAGCTAGAGCGCAAGCGCATCCAAAAGCTGCTCTCTTTTCGCTTCTGCCTTTGGGATCGATTGGGTGATCTGGCCGCGCTGCATGACGTGGAAATGATCCGCGTTGTTATAGGCAAAATCAAAGTTCTGCTCGACCAGCACGATGGCCAACTCCCCCCGATCGCGCAGAAGCCGGATGGTGCGGCCAATCATCTGGATGATATTGGGCTGAATCCCCTCGGTGGGTTCGTCCAACAGCAGCACGCTGGGCCGCGCGATAAGTGCGCGGGCAATGGAAAGCTGCTGTTGTTGCCCGCCAGACAGGTCCCCCCCGCGCCGGGTCTTCATCTCAGCGAGCACGGGGAACAGATCAAAGATATCATCCGGGATCCTGCGCTCGGACTTGGGCAAGCAAGCAAAGCCCGTCTCAAGGTTCTCTTGCACGGTCATCAGCGGAAAAATCTCACGCCCCTGCGGCACATATCCGACGCCCGCCTTGGCCGAGAGTGCCGCACGCCCCGGTTGCAATTCCACGCCATTAAGCCTGATCGCCCCGTCTGAGAAAGGATGCCGCCCGGCGATGGCTTTGAGCAGGCTTGTCTTGCCGACCCCATTCGTGCCGGTCACACAGGTCACCTGCCCCACGGGGGCGTTCAAGGTGATGTCATGAAGGATCTGGGATTGCCCGTATTTCAGGCTCAGGTTCTCAATCTCCAGCATCGGTGCGCCCCAAATAAACGTCAATTACAGTCTGATTGTTGGTCACATGATCCAGTGACCCTTCGGCCAGCACCGATCCTTCGTGCAATACGGTCACCTTGCAGTTCAGCCGCCGCACGAACTCCATATCATGCTCCACCACGATAACGGCGCGGGTCTCGGCCGCCTTTTTCAGGATGTCGGTGGTGTGCTCGCGCTCATGCGCGGTCATGCCCGCGGCGGGCTCATCCACCAGCAGCAGGCACGGTGATTGCGCAAGCAGCATCCCAATCTCCAGCCATTGTTTTTGCCCGTGGCTCAACTCTCCGGCAGGGCGGGAGAGATGTGCGGTCAGGTTAATCTCATCGGCGATCTGTTCAAGTCGCGCCGCCCCCTCGGCACTTTTGCGATAAAACAGGACCGAGAAGGTGCCCCGCGGGTTCTTGAGCGCCATGGCAAGGTTTTCGCGCACGCTTTGCGCCTCGAAAACCGTGGGCTTTTGAAACTTGCGTCCGATCCCCAGCATGGCGATCTGGCTTTCCGACAGGCCGATGAGCGAGCGGCTGTCTTCGCCGAAACGAATATAGCCCTCATCCGGCTTCGTCTTGCCGGTGATGATGTCCATAAAGGTAGTTTTGCCCGCCCCGTTGGGGCCGATAACGGCCCGCAATTCGGGCTCGCCAATCTGAAGGCTGAGGTTCTTGATCGCCTGAAACCCGTCAAAGGATTTCGAGATTCCGGACATTTCCAAAAGAGAAGTCATGACTTGCGCACCAGTTTATCAAAGAGGCCGCCGATGCCCTTGGGCGCAAACAGCGTGATAAGTACAAAGCTGAGACCAAGCAGCACCAGCCACCAGTCGACCCAATGGATCGTATAGACCCCCAGATCGATGCTGGGCGCGCCGCCCCCCGTGAACCAACTGGACAGGAGCGAGACCACCGCCGCCCCGATGACCGCCCCGTAAAGCCGCCCTCGCCCGCCAATGGCGACCCAGACCGCGAGATAGATTGAGGCAATGGGCGCGATCTCAGCCGGGTTGATGATGCCCGCCTGCGGGTAATAGAGCGCGCCCGCGATGCCTGCGACAATGGCGGTGATGGTAAAGACGAACAGCTTATAGCTCTCAACATGATAGCCGAGGAAACGGACGCGCGATTCATCGTCGCGGATGGCTTGGATGATATTGCCCAGCTTGCTGTCGGTGATCCAAGCGAAGAACAGATAGCCCAATGCGAGCGCCAAGGCAGAGGCGAGAAAGAAGACGATTGAGACCACGTCTTGCCCACTATCGGCGAAACCGGGGATGTTTTGTAGGCCCGACAGGCCGTTGTTGCCCCGCAGCCCGCTGTCGTTCTGGAAGAGGTAAAGCGCCAGCGCGAGTGTCATGGCTTGGGTTAGGATCGACAGGTAGACCCCATTGACGCGGCTGCGGAAGGCAAGCCAGCCAAAGACCAGTGCCAGCGCGCCGGGGATCAGCACGACGAAGGCCAATTGAATCCACAGACTGTCCGCAAAGGCCCAGATCAGCGGAAAGTCGGATGAGCCGACAACCCCGAAAATCTGGTTTCCGATGGCGTCCGATATCTCCTGCGGCGTGGGCGGGATGGTCTGACCGGCGAGGCTGTCGGCCACGATAATCTCGGTGCGCGCATACATGAGCCACATCCCGATAGCGTAGCCCCCGATCCCGAAAAAGGCGAAATGCCCAAGGCTGAGGATGCCACAATACCCCCAGACCACATCCATTGCGATGGCCACAAGGCACAGGCAAAGGGTTTTGCCCAAGGTCTTGACGAAAGAGGTCGAGACAAGCCCGGTGCCCACCGCTTCGGACATCACCGTGACAAGGGCCGTGAACAGGCCCAGCGCGGCGAGGAAGTAGAGAACCGAAGGATTTCGCTCGATGAAGGAACTACGTTGGCTCTGCGTCTGGGTCATGGCTCAATCCGCCGCTGCCGGGCCTTTGGGGGCGACAATGCCCTTGGGCCGGAATTGAATGAACAGGATGATGAAAAGGATCATGTAGGTCTGGGCCGCCAGCGTGTTGGAGGGGTTCAACCACTCGATCCCCTTTTGCAGGAAGCCGATCAGCCCCGCGCCCGCCAGCGTGCCGAAGACCGATCCGACACCGCCCACCACGACGGTCATGAAGCTTTGCACGATGTAATTCGTGCCCATCTCAGAGGTGACCTGCGCATAAAGCCCGATGCCGACGCCCGCGACCCCGGCGATGCCGGAGCCCAGCCCGAAGGTCATCATGTTGATGCGATCCGGGTTGATCCCCATCGAGGCCGCCATGCCGGGGTTCTGCGTCACCGCGCGCACCTCCAAGCCAAGACGCGTGCGCTTGAGGATATACAGCAGCAAGAACAGAAAGATCAGCGCCAGCACAAATATGGCGATGCGGATGAAACTGATCTGAACCACATCCGAGATTACCAGCGCCCCGCGCAGCCATTCGGGCGATGTCAGCGGGCGGGCCTGCGTGCCAAAGATGTTCTTGGCGATCTGCTGCAGGGCGATCGAGATGCCGAAGGTCGCCAAGAGGGTTTCAAGCGGGCGATGGTAGAGATGGCGGATCACCAGCCGCTCCATCGCGACGCCCGCGCCAAAGGTGACAGCAAAGGCCAGCGGCAGCGCGATCAGAAGCGACACCGTGTAATCGGGAACGATGAGCTGCACCACATAGCCCGTATAGGCCCCCATCATGATAAACTCGCCATGGGCCATGTTGATGACCCCCATCTGCCCAAAGGTGATCGCGAGCCCAATCGCGGCGAGGAAATAGATCGAGGCCAGCGAAAGACCGTCGAGTGTCAAATCCAACGTCTGCGCCCAGCCAACCCGCGTTTCGACCGCGTCGAGCGTGGCGCGGGCCGCGCCGGTGATCGCGGCGTCCTCCTCTTCGTAGCGCTCATAAAAGACCGCGTTCTGCAAAGCGGTGTCGATATCATCCTGCGTTACCAGAGGCGGCACGCGGCCTGCCTCGGCAAGCGCGCGATAGGCATCCACACGCCGCGCCGGGTCATCCAATTGCGCCAGAGGGACGCCGCCCACCCGGCCATCGACGATATTGGCCTCCAGCGCCGCGCGTATCTCGCCTTGTGGCACGATTGCGGGGGCGAGGCCCGCCTCCACCAGCGTCTCATAACTTGCCGAGGGTGCTGCCGTGGGATCAAGAATGCGGGCGATGTTCCCCTCGGGCTGCTGTTCGGCCACGCCGGTCTTGGCCGAGAGGATCTGGCTCAGCACCGCCCGCGCTTCGAGGGAGGTGTCAGAGGAAAGGCTTTCAATCGCGCGGATGCGCTCATCAACCGCCTGCCCAAAGCGCGCGGTCAGGAAATTGGCCAATTGCTCCTTCCGGGCGCGCAGGGCGAGGTCATCCTCCCCGTCGAGGGAGGCCAGGAGCGGGCCAAGCTGGCTGGCATCGCTGCGGCGCGCGATGCTTTCAAGCGCGGCGCGGCGGCGCGCAGGGTCGGGATCGGACAGTTGAAACTGCACCAAGGCCGTGCCGATGACCCGCCGCACGCCGCCATTGGGGCGCAATTGGCTGAACCCATCCGAGGGCGCGGTGGCCTCCTCGCCCGTATCTATGTCGCGCAGCGCGAGTGTATCATCCGCCTCGGCCCCAAAGTAGAACAGGCCCGAGGTATCGTCTTGCCAGACGTTCCGCTCGGCCCATTGCTCCAGAAAGGCTGGCACCTGCGGCAGGCCCGAGGCCACCAGATCGTCCAATAGGACACCGACCGATTTACGCGAGGGTTTGACCACCTCTGCTTCGTGGGTCTGCAAAAGGGACTGGAGGTCCTGAGCGGATGCAAAACCGACAGAGGCCAGCAAGCACATCAGGCTGAGCAGCATTCGAACCATGAGGTATGGGGCTTTCGAAGAGGGAGTGGTCAAAGCGGATGCCGGGCACGGCTGAGGGCGCGCCCGGCTCTTGGGGTCAGTAGTTCGAAGTCAACTGAACGCAGGTCTCGGTCTCTTTGTTGTACATGCCGCATTCGAGGTCTTTCCAATCGGAGACCAGAACCGCCGATTCAGGCAGGAAATCCGTCCATGCATCGCCCGGCACTTCTTCGGTCTGGCTGATGATGTCGAATTGGCCGTCTTCGGTGATTTCACCGATCAACACAGGCTTGGCGAGGTGGTGATTGGGCAGCATGACAGCCGTTCCGCCGGTGAGGTTCGGGAACTCCTGCCCATACATCGCCGCACGCACCGCATCCACATCCGTGGTGCCTGCTTCAGTGACCGCGTTCACCCACATGTTGAAACCGATGTAATGCGCCTCCATCGGGTCATTGGTCACCCGGTCTTCGCCCATCGCCTCTTTCCAGGCGGCGACCCATTCGTCATTCTGCTCGGATTCAGCCGATTGGAAGTAGTTCCACGCCGCGAGATGGCCCACGAGGTCAGCGGTATCGAGGCCCGAAAGCTCTTCTTCCCCGACCGAGAAGGCGACGACCGGAATGTCATCGGCAGAGATGCCCGCCGCGGCCAGTTCTTTGTAAAAGCCGATATTCGCATCGCCATTGATGGTTGAGATCACGCCCACCTGCGAGCCATCCGCACCCAGTTCGACCACATCCGACACGATCGTGGACCAGTCGGAATGGCCGAAAGGCGTATAGTTGACGAAGATGTTCTCTTCGGGAATGCCCTTATCCAGCAGATATTGCTCAAGAATGTTGTTGGTGGTTCTGGGATAGACATAGTCAGTGCCCAGCAACGCGAATTTCTCGACGCCCAGTTCCTCAAGGAAATAATCGGTGGCCGGAATCGCCTGCTGGTTCGGGGCCGCACCGGTGTAGAACACATTGCGCGAGCTTTCCTCGCCCTCATACTGGACCGGGTAGAACATCAGGCCGTTCAGCTCTTCCAGAACGGGCAGCGCGGATTTGCGCGAGACCGAGGTCCAAGAGCCAAAGATGACATCCACCTCGGAGACGGTGAGAAGCTCACGCGCCTTTTCGGCGAACAGCGGCCAGTCCGAAGCCGGGTCAACGACGACCGCTTCGATCTCACATCCCAGCAAGCCGCCCGCGGCGTTCTGCTGCGCAATCAAAAGCTCCATCGTGTCTTTCAATGTCGTCTCGGAAATGGCCATCGTCCCCGAGAGGGAGTGCAGCACGCCAACCTTGATCGGATCGTCGCAGGCCGCAGCGGCGGCTGATCCTGCGAGCAGAAGGGCAGCGGTCGCCGTGACTGTGCGTTTGGTGGAAAATTTCATGACGGTATCCCCGTTTGGTGTGCGGAGGAGCAAAGACGCGATGATGCCTCTTCCACACAGCGTTTATTGTTATCGCGCGCGGATGCCCCCCTTGCCGGACAACTCCCTTGGCGCAGCCCCATAGCGAGGCCCCTGCAGCCTCAATTTCAGGGCGCGTTGCAACAAGCCCTAACCCGAGGTCGCTTTCTGCGGCGCAGCAACAACGCCCTTCGATTGGGCAATTTGAGGTGGACCTGCCAAAATTTGGGCGCTGAGCGCATGGATTTGGCAAGCTTGGGGCATCGGCCTACGGGTTGCACTATATATTGTAACGTTATAACGTTACGTAGATTGTCCATAGCAGAGCCCACAAACCATGCCCGCCACCGACAAACGCATCCCCGTCACCCTGCTGACCGGCTTCCTCGGCGCGGGGAAAACCACGCTGCTCAATCACATCGTCGCAAGCGAAGAGGCCCCCAAAATCGCAGTCGTCGTGAATGAATTCGGTGAGGCCGGGCTTGACCACGATCTGATCGAAACCGCCGACGAAGAGGTCATTCTCATGCAATCGGGCTGTCTGTGCTGCTCGATCAGGGGGGATCTGTCGCGAACGCTGCAAGACCTCAAGCGCCGTAAGCAAACGTGGCGTGTGCAATTCGACCGCGTTGTGATCGAGACGACGGGGCTGGCCGATCCCGGCCCCATTCTCCAGACCTTCTTGGCCGATCCCTATCTGGCCCGCAAATTCCACGTGGACGGGGTTGTGACGGTCGTCGATGCCGCGAATGGGCCGGACACGCTGGATCAGCAGTTCGAAGCCGTCTCGCAGGTGGCGATGGCCGATCTGCTGGTGCTCAGCAAATCCGACTTGGTGACCCAGCAAGCGCTTGCCGCCTTTGAAGGCAGGCTGCGCGACCTTAATCAAACGGCGCGCATCATCAAGGCCGAAAGCGGGCTTATCCCGGCTGCATCGCTCTGGGGGCTCAGCGGTATGCGGCGGGCGGTTGATGCGAGCAACGTTATGGAATGGCTCACGCCCGTCGAGAAGTCCGATCCGCTTGACAACCTCTCGGGCTTCGCCGCGCCCTCGGCATCCGCGCCTATGATGCAAACCCACCAACATGATGCGCGGATCGGGTCGGCCTCTATCGTGCTAGACGCACCGATCCCGGCCGAGGCTTTCGACCTTTGGCTCGACACGCTGGTCAGGCTGCGCGGGTCCGATCTTTTGCGGGTCAAAGGCATCGTGCATCTGGAAGACGTCCCCACCCCCTTTGTCTTTCACGGGGTGCAGCATCTTTTCGATCCGCCCGTCCCCCTGCGCGACTGGCCAAAGGACGACCAGCAGTCCCGCATCGTCGTCATCGCCCGCGACATGACCAACCCCGAACTGAACCGCAGCCTCGATATGCTGCGCGCCCGGCGCGATGGGCCTGAGCGACAGGCGGGATAGCAGCTTGACCCGGCATGGCTCTTGGGCCACAGATCATGGCGATGGTTTCCAGCCGCCGCAGCGGCGTCTGGGATGAAAAGGGAATACGGTAAGGCAAGCAGCGCGCGCCGAAACCGTAACTGCCCCCGCAACTGTGAGCGGTGAGCGACCCCGGCAAAACCACTGAGCTTTAGGCTTGGGAAGGTTCGGGCGAGCGTCGATCCGCGAGTCAGGAGACCTGCCATCACCGGCACCGAGAGGGTCGTAATTGCAACTCAACCCAGACGGGGTGTCTGGTTAGGAGAACATGATGGCGACAGGGAAACTCCCCTGCTGTAGAACATGGCTGCTCGATCCCCCGCGCGTTCGCGGAGGTCGACATGGATACGCATCAAAACCACAGGATTACGGTTTGCACGTCATGCAAACACAAAGGCACGGATTGCCGCCCGGGCTTTGACCTAATCCAGAGGCTGAGCGCCGCAATCGCGGCAGCCGGCGCGGCGATCCCTGAGGATTTCGAGGTCGCGGGCGTGGCCTGTATGGCGGGCTGCGAACGCCCCTGCACGGTGGCCTATCATGCCAGCGCAAAGGCGACCTACCTCTTTGGTGATATCGACCCTGACGAAGACATCGACGACCTTGTGGCCTTCGCCCAGCACTATGCCACACTGAATGACGGCTGGTGCTCTTCGCTGGACCGCCCCGGCAAACTGCGCAAATCCACCCTTGCGCGGGTGCCCGCGGCGATGATCGAGCTGAAACCCAGCCACCTGCGCGTCTCATGAGGGCCGCCGATCTTGCGGTAAAGGATGTAAGCTGGGCGCCGGGAAAATCGGGCCAGCCGGTTCTACACCCGACGTCCTTTAACGTCGCAGCGGGTGGCGTTCTGGGTGTGTTGGGGCCGAATGGCGCGGGCAAATCCACCCTCTTGCGCCTGCTCTACCGTTTTCAACCGCCCCAAACGGGGTCAATCCATGTGGGCGGGCATAATATCTGGTCCCTCTCCGCCCGTGCCGCCGCGCGGCGCATCGCCGCCGTCTTGCAAGAACAGACGTCGTCCTTTGGGCTGACGGTCTTGGAGATCGTCCGCCTTGGCCGCACGCCTCATCGCGCGGCGTTTTCGACATCAAGCCGGAAAGACGAGGAGATCATCGACCGCGTCTTGGACCGGCTCAGCCTGCGCCCCCTCGCCCACCGCGATGTCGGCACCCTTTCGGGCGGGGAAAGGCAGCGCGTCATGGTCGCCCGCGCTTTGGCACAGGAGCCGCAGGTCTTGGTTCTGGACGAGCCGACCAACCACCTCGATATACGCCACCAACTTGAAATCGTGTCACTGATCCGCGGATTGAACATGACCATCGTCGTCTCGCTTCATGATCTCAATATGGCCGATGGCATCTGTGACGAGGTGCTGGTGCTGAAAGAAGGCTATCCGCAGGGCTTCGGCCCGCCAAATACGGTTCTGACCGATGATCTCGTCTCAAAAACATTTCGCGTCGACGCGCAGCGCGAGCGGCTCACCCCCAGCGGCGCGGCGCATTTCTCTTTTGCCCTTCCAGATTGAAACGGAAAACTCTTATGAAACTTACTCTCACCACCCTCGCCGCCCTGATGATCGCCGGATCGGCTATTGCCCAGACCACCGTTCAAAGCTGCGACCGCGAAGTCACCTTCGATCACCCGCCCCAAGCCGCGGTCGCCAATGACGTGAACCTGCTTGAGATGATGCTGGTGCTCGGCCTCGCAGACCGCATGGTGGGCTATACCGGCATCTCGGGCTGGAACAAACTGGACCAAGAGATGACCGCAGGTGTCGCGGCGCTGCCGGAACTGTCGTCGAAATACCCCTCGCGGGAGGTGCTGATCGGGGCGGATGCCGATTTCTTCTTTGCCGGTTGGAACTACGGCATGAAGGTCGGCGGCGAGGTGACGCCGGAAACGCTCGCCCCCTTCGGCATTCAAGTCTATGAACTCACCGAAAGCTGCATCCATATCGGTCAAAAAGCCCCATCCTCGATGGAGGATATGTATAACGATCTGCGCAATCTCGGCACGATCTTCGACGTCTCGGATCGCGCGGAAAGCTTGATCGAAGGCTACCAAGCCGAACTCGACGCATTCCTAGCGGCGCTGCCCCCGATTGAGACCGCCCCCCGGGTCTTTGTCTATGACAGCGGCGAAGATGTGCCCTTCACCGCCGGGGCCTATGCCATGCCGAACGCCTTGATCGAGGCCGCAGGCGGCACGAACATCATGAACGACCTTGAGAAAAGCTGGGCCACCGTCGGTTGGGAGGCCGTGGTCGCGCGCGATCCAGAAGTCATCGTGATCGTCAATTACGGCGAAGTCACCGCCGATCAAAAGCGCGCCTTCATGATGGAGAACCCCGCCTTCGCCGACATCGATGCCGTGCGCAACGACCGTTTCGTCGTGCTGGAATATGTCGAGGCCACGCCCGGCCCGCGCAACATCGAAGCGGTCAAAACCCTCGCCACCGCGTTTCGGGGGCAGTGAGCATTCATGACGTTTAAACCGCGATCGATAGCGCCTCGGAAACCCACGCGGGGGGTGTGGATCACTTGCCTGTTCGGCATGGCGATCCTGCTGGCATCGCTGTCGATTGCGGTGAGCGTGGGGGCCGTCGTGGTCCCCGTCGAAACCGTCTGGGGCATCTTGGCCAACAAGGCCGCCCCCGGCGCCGTGGCCGTGGACTGGTCCGCCGGGCGGGAGGCAATCGTCTGGAGCATCCGCCTGCCGAGAGCCATCCTTGCCTGTTTGGTCGGGGCGGGATTGGCGATCGTCGGCGCGAGCCTTCAGGCCGTCACCCGCAATCCGCTAGCAGACCCGCATCTGCTGGGCATCTCGGCAGGCGGCGCATTTGGCGCCATTCTGGCCCTGCTGCACACGGGGCTGTTCCTCGGAGGGCTGACCGTCCCCCTGCTCGCCTTCCTCGGCTCGCTCGGGGCGATATTGATCGTTCTTGCCGTCACGCAATTCGCGGCCGCCACCAGCGCCGACCGGCTGGTCTTGGCTGGCGTCGCCGTGTCCTTCATCGTCATGTCCGCTGCCAATGTGCTGATTTTTCTCGGCGATCCACGGGCCACACATACGGTCGTGTTCTGGATGCTCGGCGGCCTCGGCTTGGCAGGATGGGACAAACTCATCTACCCCGCCGTGATCCTGCTGGGCTGCGGCGCCTACCTCTGGCTCAGGTCCGGCCACCTGAACGCCATGACCGTCGGCGATGAAACCGCCACCACCCTCGGCATCCCCGTGGCGCGTTTCCGGCTCACAATCTTCGTCATCGGCGCCCTGATCACGGGGGTCATGGTCGCTTTCTCAGGGGTGATCGGCTTCGTCGGCCTGATGATCCCCCACATCGTGCGCCTAATGGTCGGCGGCGACTACCGCCGCCTGCTCCCTATCTCAGCCCTATGCGGCGCCGTGTTCCTTTTATGGGCGGACATCGTGGCCAGAACCATCATGGCCCCCGACGATATGCCCATCGGCATCGTTACGGGACTTATCGGCGGCGTGTTTTTCGTCTGGTTGCTGCGGCGCCAGATACGGTGAGGCGCATAACAATGAGAGACGCTGCAACGGTAATCCCCCCCGATCTTAAGGGGATGCGGAAGTAGAATTTTCTCGGCAGGATGAACGAGGAGATTCCGATGAAGAAGACACGTTTTACCGAGGCCCAGATCATGGCCGTACTGCGCCAGATGGAG
>NZ_JABECQ010000007.1:0-194041 GCF_029285915.1 Sulfitobacter sp. M85 | reverse complement strand
CGGTGCCCGGACCTTTACCGATCTTTTTCACGCGCTTGGCGATATTTGCCGGATGTTCACCCCGGACGAGTGCTGGAACTTCTTTCAGGCTGCAGGATATGTCTCAGGTTAAAACAGAACGGCTTTATCTTTCACACAGGTGCTTTCAAAAACAGCCTCGCCGCTACGGCAGTGACGCTCATGCTCGCACCCGCAGCGCAGGCCGAAATCGGCCTCGGGGTTGGGGTCAGCGTCGGGGGCCATGGCGACCATGGCGGCGCGGATGTCGGTGTCGGTGCTTCGGTTGGCGGCAGTGACGGCATCGGGGCCGGGGTTGGCGCTTCGGTCGGTGGCAGTGATGGCATCGGGGCCGGAGTTGGCGCTTCAGTCGGCGGGGGCGACGGTGTGAACGCAGGCGTCGGCGCTTCGGTGGGCGGCGGTGACGGTCTGGGGGCCGGGGCTGGCGTCTCGGTCGGCGGTGGCAGCGGGCACAGCGGGACGGATGACCCCGATAACACCCCCACGGCGACCGCAGGCCGGGCGACCACCGGCGCCGACAACAGTGCCACCACCCCAAGGCCGATCAACATCGCGACCCTCATCGGCGCGCCGGTCTGGAGCAAAGACAGTGTCTTGGTGGGCATGATCGAAGAGGTCGCCCCGGGGCCAAACGGCAAGGTCGACGCGGTGCTGCGCCTCAACGCGGCCCTTGATACCGACCGGGATATCATCCGCATGCGCATCGCGCCGCGCCTGTCGGACCGTGGGGCGCTGAAGCTGGGGTATTCGAAGCAGAAGTTCCTACAACTCTTCGCCGGGTAAACCGCGCGGCAATGAAAAACGGGGCGGCAATCTGGCCGCCCCGTTTGCGTTAGTCGGCTGGCGCAGCCACGTCCCTCAGCGGCATCTCAAAGAAACAGATCGCATCCCGCGTGAAATCCGGCATCGGTTGATAAGGCCCGCGCTCAACAAACCCAAGCGAGCGATAAAGCGCGCGGGCAGGGGCGAAGCCCACGGAGGTGTCGAGATAGACCTTTGCGAACCCGTCCTCCCGCGCTTGATCGACAAGGCGCTGACAGATCGCCCGACCCGCTCCCGTGCCACGGGCCGCATCGGTGACGAAGACGCGTTTGATCTCGCTCTCCGTCTCGGTCAGCGCATGGGACATGCCGCAGCCCAGGGGGATGCCATCCCGCTCGGCCAATAGGATGATGCCGCGCGGGCGGGCGTGTTCCTCGGGCAGGCGCGCCATCAGGGCGCTGTATTTGTCTTGGGGGTAGAAAGTCTCAACGATCCGCTGTTCGGTCGGGCCGAAGTGGTAGAGAAAGTCGCGATAGGCCCAGCAGAGGTCCACCACCGCCGCGAGGTCCGCAGCGGTGGTGACAGGGCGAACGGTGAGGGCCGACATCAGCCGCGCAGGATCGAGCGGCCCGCGTATTGAGCGGTCTCGCCCAGCATTTCTTCGATACGGATCAACTGGTTGTACTTCGCCAGCCTGTCGGACCGCGCCAGCGAGCCGGTTTTGATCTGGCCGCAGTTGGTGGCGACTGCAAGGTCGGCAATGGTGGCATCTTCGGTCTCGCCCGAGCGGTGCGACATGACGTTGGTGTATCCCGCGCGATGCGCGATATCCACGGCTTTGAGGGTCTCGGTCAGGGTGCCGATCTGGTTGACCTTGACCAGCATTGAGTTCGCCGCGCCGCGCTGGATGCCATCGCTCAGACGCGCGGGGTTGGTGACGAAAAGGTCATCGCCCACCAGTTGGACCTTGCCGCCCAAAAGGTCGGTCAGCGCCTTCCAACCGTCCCAATCGTCTTCGGCCATGCCGTCTTCGATGGAGATGATCGGGTAGTCGTTCACGAGCGCCGCGAGGTAGTCGGCGTTCTCTGCGCTGGACAGGGTTTTGCCTTCGCCGGAGAGGACATATTTGCCGTCTTTGTAGTATTCCGTCGCCGCGCAATCGAGGGCAAGATACATGTCTTCGCCCGGTTTGTAGCCCGCTTTTTCAATGGACTTCAGAATAAAATCTAGCGCATCGCGCGAGGAGCTGATGTTGGGGGCAAAGCCGCCCTCGTCGCCGATCCCGGTCGACAGGCCCGCGGCGGAAAGCTCTTTCTTCAGCGTGTGGAACACCTCGGCCCCCATGCGCACGGCTTCGCGGATGTTCTCCGCGGCGACCGGCATGATCATGAATTCCTGAATGTCGATCGGGTTGTCGGCATGTTCGCCGCCGTTGATGATGTTCATCATCGGCACCGGCAGCACGCGTGCGGTGGTGCCGCCGATGTAGCGGTAGAGCGGCTGCGCGCAATAGTCCGCCGCCGCCTTGGCCGCGGCCATCGACACGCCCAAGATCGCGTTGGCGCCGAGGCGGGATTTGTTCTCGGTCCCGTCGAGTTCGATCATCATCTCGTCGATCTCGACCTGTTCCGTCGCCTCGACCCCCACGAGCGCCTCGGCAATCTCGCCATTGACCGCGGCGCAGGCTTCGAGCACGCCTTTGCCCAGATAGCGCGACTTGTCGCCATCGCGCCGCTCGTTCGCCTCATAGGCGCCGGTCGAGGCACCGGAGGGGACAGCGGCGCGGCCCATGGTGCCGTCTTCGAGGATAACGTCGACTTCGACCGTCGGGTTGCCCCGGCTGTCGAGGATTTCGCGGGCGTGGATGTCGATGATCGTGCTCATGGGCAGTGTCCTCATGTTCGGGTTTGTGGCGGTTTACCCCGGCAGGCCCGGCTTGGAAAGACCACGGCGGGGCCGGGGGGTGATTTTGCGTTCGCGCAGCAGGGTATAGACCCCCGAGGCGATGATGACCGCGGCCCCAACCAGCGTCAGCGTGTCGGGGGATTCGTCAAAAACCACGATCCCCGCCACCAGCGCAAAGAGCATCCGGGTATAGCGGAAGGGGGTGACAAAACTCACCTCGCCCACGCGCATGGCGGCGACGATGGCGTAATAGGCCAGCACCCCGATCACCATCGCTCCGGCGAGATAGAGCACCTCGGCCCCGCCGGGCATGGCGGCTGGCGTGCCTGCGGCCAGCATCAGGATCAGCCCTGCGGGGACCAAGACGATAAAGGCCAGAAAGCTAAGCTGCATGGAGCTGATGCTTTTGGGAACTGTGCGCGTCGCCAAGTCGCGCAAGGCGAGGCCGATGACACCGGCCACGGCGAAAAGCGACAGCGCGTTGAACCCCTCCAGCCCCGGGCGCACGATCAAGAGCACGCCAAGGAAGCCCACGATGATCGCGCTCCAGCGCCGCCAGCCGACCGGCTCGTTAAGGAACAGCGCCGCACCGAGTGTGACCGCCAAGGGGGTCGCCTGCAAAATAGCCGAGGCGGAAGAGAGCGGCGTCAGCACGATGGCGGTGACGAAACAAAGCGTGCCCAGCACTTCACCCACGGCACGCAGCAGGATTGGCTGCGTCAGCATATCGGCAGAGAACAGGCGCTTTCCCTGAATGCGCAGGATCACGGCAAAGATCGCCCCGCCGCCCGCGCCCAAAAGCGCGATGATCTGGCCGACGGGGAGCGCATCGCTCGTCAGTTTGACGAACATGTCCTCGACCGCGAAACCGGCCATGGCCAGCACCATCAGCATCGCGCCGCGCAGATTGTCCATGATCACGCCCCTTCATCCCGTGGTATTGCCAGTCGCCCATGAACCTTTTGCGACGAAAGGGCAAGGGCGCGCGATGCGCGTCATGCGTGTGGCACTGGCGCAGGCTCTACCGGAGTGCTAGCCCTACCGCATGAGATGGCCGATCTCCTCGCTCGCCCCGCGCGACACAGTGCTGACCCTTGCGGCCGGCGCCGTTGGGGCGCTGCTGTTCTGGTGGCTGAATGCGCCGGTCTATATGCTGCTTGGCCCGGTGATCGCGGTGAGCCTCTTAGGGCTGATGGGGGTGCGCACGGCGGTCGATCCGCGGCTGCGGGATGCCTGTTTCGTCGTGCTGGGCATCGCCGTGGGGGCAGGGTTCAACCAAGATGCGGTGAACGCCATGCTGCGCTGGCCACTGGCCTTTGTCTTGATGACCGGGGTGATTTGGGGGATCATGGCGCTTTGCCGTTGGATGCTGGCGCGGTATTTTGGCTTTGACGCCCGCTCCGCGCTTCTGGCCTCGGCCCCCGGACATCTGAGTTTCGTGATGGCGATTGCCAGCGACAGCGGGTCGGACATGCCGCGCATTTCGATCACGCAGTCGGTCCGGCTTTTGGCGCTGACCATCGTCGTGCCTTTCGCCGCTTTGCTGATGGGCGTCGATATGACCGGCAATATCGCCCCCGCCGGCGCGGGGATGAGCCTGCTGTCGATCCTCGTGATGATCGGCGTCTCTGTCGTTGGGGGGATGATCTTCGCCCGTCTTTCGGTGCCCGCGCCGCTTTTGATGGGTGCGATGGTGGTCTCGGCCATCGCGCATCTGACGGAGCTGGAGACGGGCGTTCTGCCGGGCTGGCTCACCCTTGTCGCCTATCTGGTGCTCGGCAGCCTCATCGGCACGCGGTTTTCCGGCATCACGCCTGCGCGTCTGGCAAGCGGGCTTGGCGCGGGGCTGGCGATTACCGGCGTGGCGGTGGGGCTGGCGGGACTTGGCGCGGTGCCGGTGGCTTGGGCGCTTGGCATGCCGCTGGGGCATGTGCTGGTGGCCTTCGCACCCGGCGGGCTGGAGACGATGATCGCCCTCGGCGCGGTGCTGGCTGTGGTGCCGGGCTTTGTCGCCGCCTGCCACATCATGCGTCTGGTGGTGCTGAGCCTGCTGTTGCCCGCCATGCTCGCCCGTGTGGCGCGGCAAGAGCAGCGCGCCGCCGAGTGATCCGGCGTTAGCTTTTCAGGCGAACCATCAAACGGTTGCCGTCCTTGCGCGTTTCCAAGGCTTTGAGGTCGGCGGCCAAGGCGCTCAGCTTGCCATGACCATAGGTACGGCTGTCGAAATCGGGATGCGCTGCCTGAATGGTCTGGCCGATCTGGCCGAGGTTATACCAATCGTCTTCGGTGTCGATCTTGTCCATCGCGGCTTTGAACAGGGGCAGGGCATCGCCCACCTTGGCCTTGGCCCGCGAGGGGGTGTCCGGCTCTACCTCGTCGAGGTTCTCGATCAGGATGAAGCGGTTGTAGACGTTGCGCAGCGAATCGTGGGTCTTCTTCTCGCCAATGCCGATAACGGTCACCCCGTCTTCGCGCAGGCGGTTCACCAGCGCGGTGAAGTCGCTGTCGGAGGAAACGATCACGATGATATCAAAACGGCGGCTGTGCAGGATGTCCATCGCCTGAATGACCAGCCCGATGTCGCTGGCGTTCTTGCCCTTGGTGTTCGCCGTCTCCTGATGCGCCACCAAACCCAACTCGCGGATCGGTGCTTTCCAGCCCTTGAGGTGATCGTTGGACCAATCGCCATAGACCCGGCGCAGGGCGGGCTCTCCAATCGTCGTGACCTCCCGCATGATGGCTGCGGCATGTTTTGCGGGCACGTTGTCGGCGTCGATCAACACGGCCAGCAAAGGACGGTCACGTTCTGTCATGGGTCATCCTTCTTGATCGGCACACCGTAGAGTTCCATTCGGTGGCCTTGTAATTTGTAACCCAGTTTCCGCGCGATGCGTTCCTGAAGCTCTTCGATTTCCGCATCGACGAACTCGATGACCTCGCCTGAGTTCACGTCAATCAGGTGGTCGTGATGCGCCCGCTGCGCGTCTTCATAGCGCGCCCGGCCATCGCCGAACTCCAGCTTGTCCAGAATGCCGGCTTCCTCAAACAGCTTCACCGTGCGGTAGACCGTGGCGATGGAGATGCCGCTGTCGATCACGCTGGCGCGGGTCAGGATCTCTTCGGCATCGGGGTGGTCTTCGCTGTCGTGAATCACCTGTGCGATGACCCGGCGTTGCCCTGTCATGCGCAGGCCCATCGCCTCGCAGCGTTTGATGATCGGGTTGCGCATCGTCTCGCCCTTCGTCCGTCGGACTACGGTCCTAGCATTTTAGCACTGCCGGACGCCACCGGAATTGACCGCGCCGGTTGACTTTTGCGCCCGCACCGCCCATGTGGGGATCAAGCGAAGCCTTCTGCCGCGTGAGCAGTATCAGCGCCAAGCCCCATGAGGGACCTCTGGGACGCTGACAACAAGGCCCGCCGATGTTCCCAAAATCACGCGTGGGGCCAAGCGCGACAGACGGGTGTGAGGCATGTGGCCTGCGCCCGCGATCTGGCTCGCGCGACCCCGTGGCGCCTGTTGAGTGGCGCGGCGAAAGAACATGGCGCGCGTCTTCGCGGGCCGGAAAGTGAACGAATGAGCGATTTTGACATGATGGGCCTGCCTGCCAAACTGGTGGCCCGACTGAAAGGGATGGGGCTGAACGAGCCGACCCCGATCCAGAAACAGGCGATCCCCCATGCGCTGAACGGGCGCGACGTGATGGGCCTTGCCCAGACCGGCACCGGCAAGACCGCCGCCTTTGGCGTGCCGCTGCTGGCCCAGATGATGGAGATCGAGGGCCGCCCCGCAGCGCGTTCCGTGCGCGGGCTGGTGCTTGCGCCTACGCGTGAGCTGGCGCAGCAGATCGCCGTGAACCTGCGCGGCTATGCCGAAGGCACGCCGATCAAAGTGGCGATGGTTGTGGGTGGTCAGTCGATCAACACGCAGATCAAACGTCTGGAACGGGGCGTCGATCTGCTGATTGCCACACCGGGCCGTCTGCTGGACTTGCTCGACCGCCGCGCGGTCAAGCTCGACGCAACGACCTTTCTCGTGCTGGATGAGGCCGACCAGATGCTCGACATGGGGTTCATCCATGATCTGCGCAAAATCTCGAACATGATCCCGAAAGAGCGGCAGACGATGCTCTTCTCGGCGACCATGCCCAAGCTGATGAACGAGATCGCCAACAGCTATCTCAACAGCCCGATCCGTATCGAAGTCTCGCCTCCGGGCAAGGCGGCGGATAAGGTGACGCAAGAGGTGCATTTCATCGCCAAGGCCGAGAAGACCGAACTGCTGAAAGAACTGCTGGCCAAGCACAAGGGCGAACGCGCGCTGGTTTTTGGCCGCACGAAACACGGCTCGGAAAAGCTGATGAAGACGCTGGTCAAGGCCGGGTTTGACGCGGCTTCGATCCATGGCAACAAAAGCCAAGGTCAGCGGGACCGCGCGATTGCAGGGTTCAAGAATGGCGACATCACCGTGCTGGTGGCCACCGATGTGGCAGCGCGGGGTTTGGACATTCCGGATGTGAAACATGTCTATAACTTCGACCTGCCGAATGTGCCGGACAACTACGTCCACCGCATTGGCCGGACCGCGCGGGCGGGCAAGGATGGGGCCGCCGTGGCCTTCTGCGCGCCCGATGAGATGGGCGAACTGAAGGCGATCCAAAAGACGATGGGTATTTCGATCCCCGTGGCCTCGGGCCGTCCTTGGGAAGTGATCGATGAGCCAGCGAAACCCAAAGGCCGGGGCCGCAGACGCGGTGGCCGCCCCGGTGGTGGTGGCGGTCGTCCCGGTGGCGGCGGCGGCGGTGGTGAAGGCGCGGGCAAGCCAAGCGGCGGGCGGCGTCGCAGGCGTGGCGGCGGCGGCAAGCCGGGCGGCCAGCAGGCGGCCTGAGCCAACACTTACGACCTAAAAGAATGGCGCGCCCGGAAAACCGCGGCGCGCCATTGACTTATCCGATCCGGGCAGCGCTTCTGTCGGGATGGAACGCAAATCACATATCGACACATTCGGCGCCGTGGCGCTGGTGCTCTTCGCGCTGAACCTCGGCTTTAACCAAGTCGTCATCAAGGTCAGCACTGGCGGCTTCAACCCGGTCTTTCTGGCCGGGCTGCGCTCTCTCGGGGCGGTGTTTTTGCTGCTGATCTGGATGCGGCTGCGGGGCGTCAGCCTGTCGATCCCGCGCGCCGCCCTATGGGGCGGTGTGGCGGCGGGGCTTTTCTTTACGCTTGAGTTTGTCTGCCTGTTCCTCGCGCTCGATCTGACCACGGTCAGCCGCGCGTCGATCCTGCTTTATTCCATGCCGGTCTGGCTTGGCATCGCCGCGCATCTGTGGCTGCCGGGGGAACGGCTGAGCGGAGCGCGGCTCATCGGCATGGGGCTGGCCATGGGCGGTGTGGTGCTGGCGCTAAGCGATGGCGGAACCGAAGGGGCGCATTGGCTGGGCGATCTTCTGGCGCTTTTCGCAGCACTCTGCTGGGCAGGCATCGCGCTTTGCGTTCGCGTCACGCCGCTGGCCAAAGTGCCGCCCGCGCAGCAACTGATGATGCAACTGGTGATCTCTGCCCCGATCCTTCTGCTGCTTGCGCCGCTTTTTGGCCCCTTGCTGCGCGAGGTGGCCCCGGTGCATCTGGCGGGGCTTGCCTATCAGATCATCGCGGTGGCGAGCTTCGGCTTTTTGGCGTGGTTCTGGCTGCTGACGATCTATCCCGCAGCCTCCGTCGCCTCGTTTAGCTTCCTGTCGCCGGTCTTTGCCGTGCTTCTGGGCTGGCTGATCCTCTCGGAAAAGGTGGGGCTGAGCATTTGGGCCGCATTGCTGCTGGTGGCGGCGGGGATTTACCTGATTAACCGTAAACCCCGCGGCCACTAGGCTCAGGTGCCGCAGAATGTGGCAGGGACGATCTCGTCCTCGGTCGGCGGGCGCTGAAGCTCTGGGTCCGTCTCGACAAAGGGGGTGGCTAGGGCTTTCATTAACCGCTCGAAAGGGGCCATGTCACCCGCGACGGCGGCCTCGATCATCTCTTCAATCCGGTGGTTGCGGGGGATCACGGCGGGGTTCGCCGCATTCATCACCGCTTGCGGATCGGGCTCCCCTTCGATCCGCGCGCGCCAGCCTTCGGCCCATGTGTCAAAAGCGTCGCGGTCGGTGAACTGGTCGCGGGCTTGATCTGTGGGAAGCGCGCGGAAGGCATTGGTGAAGTCCGCACCATCCTGTTGCATCAGCCCCAGCAATTCGTTGATCAAGTCAACATCTTCGGCCCGTGGCGTCGAGATGCCGATCTTCGCCGCGAAACGGCGCAGCCATGCGGCTTCGATCAAGTCGGGCATGTCGTGGACGATCTCGGTGGCCTCTTCGACGGCGCTCTCCTTGTCCTCCATCTGCTGCAAGAGCGAGGTCGCCAGCTGCGCCATGTTCCAGACCACGATCTGCGGCTGGTTCCCATAGGCATAGCGCCCCTGCCGGTCGATGGAGCTAAAGACACGACCCTGATGGAAGGCATCCATGAAGGCGCAGGGGCCATAGTCGATCGTTTCGCCCGAGATGCTGCAATTGTCGGTGTTCATCACGCCGTGGATAAAGCCTAAGGCCATCCATTGCGCCACCAATTCCGCCTGCGCAGCACAGACCCCGCGCAAAAGGTCAAGCGGGCCATCGGCCTCGGGGTAATGGCGCGCGATGGCATAGTCGGTGAGGGTTTTGAGCGCGTCAGTCTCCCCGCGATGGGCGAAGATCTGAAAGGTGCCGACGCGCAGGTGGCTGGCGGCGACGCGGGTCACGATGGCGCCGGGCAGGGGGCCGCTTTCGCGCAGGATCGGCTCTCCGGTGGCGACGGCGACCAAGGCGCGGGTGGTGGGCACGCCCAGGGCATGCATCGCCTCGCTCACCAGATATTCGCGCAGCACCGGCCCGACCCATGCGCGGCCATCGCCCATCCGCGAATAGGGCGTGGGGCCAGAGCCTTTCAGCTGGATGTCGCGGCGCTGGCCGCTCTGATCGACGGCTTCCCCCAGCAGGATCGCCCGGCCATCGCCAAGCTGCGGGTTGAAGTTGCCAAACTGATGCCCGGCGTAAAGCTGCGCCAGGGGATCGGCCCCAGCGGGCAGTTCGTTTCCGGCGAAGACCTGCGTGATTTGCGCGGGCTCAGCCCCTTCGATACCCAGTTCCGCCGCCAATTCGGCGTTCCATGCCAAAAGCTGGGGCGCTTTGACAGGCGTGGGAGCCAGCCGGGTAAAGAACCCCTCTGGCAGGGCGGCATAGCTGTTATCGAAAGGAATACGCATCACAGGGTCCGGGACATAAGCATGTAATCCTCGCGCGGGCGAAAGCCCGCACGGGTATAGAGTTTCATCGCCGCGGCATTGTTGCGATCCACCTCAAGATGGACGGCCCGCAGCCCGCCCGCCGCCAGCGCCCGGGGCAGCGCGATCAGCGCCTCCGAGGCGATGCCGCGGCCCCGCACGCCGGGGCGTACGTAGATTTCATCAATGATGGCGTCCAACCCGCCGAATTCAACCGACCAGCCGAAACAGATCACCACATAGCCGATGGGCGCGCGGGGCGGGCCGATCAGATAGGCGGCGCCATGGGGGATACCATCCAGCAGCGGGGCCAGCCCGCGGCGGCGCTGTTCATCGCTCATCTCGATCCCCGCTTCGGCGTGAAATGCCGCAACAAGAGCGACAAGCTTGTCGAGATGCTCAGGCGCGCCGAGGGTGAGATGTGCGCTCATAGGCGGGCCAGCCTTTCGGTGAGCAGGGCAAAGAACCCGTCGGCATCAAGATCGCCTACGAAGAGCGCGTTGGGCGCCCGGTCGGTCACGCGCCACCAGTCGGCGACGGTCATGCCCATGGTCAGTTCCGACTGGGTCTCGATCTCGACATTGATATGACGGCCTTGGAAAAGATCGGGGTTGATCAAATAGGCGGTGACGCAAGGGTCATGCAGGGGCGCGCCATCGGAGCCGTATTTCTCTTTGTCGAACCGCTCGAAAAAATCGGTCATCTCGGCCACGGCGACGCCGACCTTGGTGCCAAGCGCGCGGAAGGCATCGTTGCGCGGTTTGGTGACCAGCGCCTTATGGGTCACATCGAGCGGCATCACGACGATCGGAATGCCAGATTTGAAAACGATATCAGCGGCATGGGGGTCGACGTAAATGTTGAATTCCGCCGTGGGCGTGATGTTGCCCCCTTCGAAATAGCCACCGCCCATCAGCACGATCTCTTGCACCTTTTCGGCGATGTCGGGCGCTTTTTGCAGGGCGGTCGCGATATTGGTCAGCGGCCCCAAGGGGCAGAGGGTCACGCTGCCTGCGGAATGGGCGCGGACCTGTTCGATGATAAAATCCACCCCATGCCCTTCGGCCAGTGGCATCTGCGGGTCGGGCAGGTCAGGGCCGTCGAGGCCGGTCTTGCCATGCACATGTTCCGCCGTCACCAGTTCACGCCCCAGCGGGCGGTCGCAACCGGCGAAAACCTTCACATCACTGCGCCCCGCCAACTCGCAAACGATCCGCGCGTTCTTCGAGGTCAGATCCAGCGGCACATTGCCCGCCACACAGGTGATGCCGAGAACGTCGATCTCTTCGGGGCTTGCTAGCGCGAGGAGGATCGCGACGGCGTCGTCTTGGCCGGGGTCGGTGTCGATGATGATTTTGCGCGGGGTCATGGGCTTACTTTCGTCAAATTGCTTGGGGCAGAGCCTTGCCGGAGGGGCCGGTCTTTGTCCAGCCGCTGCCCGGGGGATTAGCCGCGTTCCGCCAGTTTCACCGCATCCCACAGCGCGTCCATCTCGGCCAGATCACTGTCTTGCGGGGTTTTGCCCATGGCGGCAAGCCGGGCCTCGACCCCTTCGAACCGGCGGGTGAATTTGGCATTGGCGGCGCGCAAAGCAGCCTCCGGGTCCAGCCCCAGATGGCGGCCCAGATTGGCCATGACGAAGAGCAGATCGCCATATTCCTCCTCGACCTCCGCTTGGCTCAGCTGGTCCTTCGCCTCGACCAATTCGGCAGCCTCTTCGGTGATCTTGTCGAGCACCTGCGTCGTCTCGGGCCAGTCGAACCCCACACGCGCCGCGCGTTTCTGAAGCTTCATCGCCCGCAACAGCGCTGGCAGGCCGATCGCCACCCCGTCCAAGGTGCCCCCCTGTGCTTTGCCCGCGCGTTCGGCGGCTTTGATCTTTTCCCAATCGGCGGTCTGCTGTTCGGCGCTCTTGTCGCGGGATTCGTCGCCAAAGACATGCGGATGCCGCGCCACCATCTTATCGCTGATGTTGCGCACCACGGATTGAAAGGTGAAATGCCCCGCTTCTTCACCCATCGCCGTGTGATAGACCGATTGCAGCAGCAGATCGCCCAATTCGCCTTCAAGTTCGCCCCAATCGCGCCGGGCGATGGCATCGGCGACTTCGTAAGCTTCTTCGATGGTATAGGGGGCGATGCTGTCGAAATCTTGCTCGATATCCCAGGGGCAGCCCGTCTCAGGGTCGCGCAGGCGGCGCATGATTTCGAGCAACCGTTCGATCCCGGCATCTGAATCGTGAATGAGATCGGCTTTTGTGTTGTCCGGCATTGCAGGCCCCGTATGTCTGGTGTCAGATGCACCCTGACCAAACCAAACCCAAGGAGTCCAGCCCATGCCCGTGGTGAACCGCATCAATGCCTTTGCGGAGGATATGACAGCATGGCGGCGCCATTTGCACGGGATTCCCGAATTGGCGTTCGACTGCCATGAGACGGCGGCTTTCGTGGCCGAGCGGCTGCGCGCGTTTGGTGTGGATGAGCTGCACGAGGGCATCGCGACGACCGGTATCGTGGCGATTATCGAGGGGCAGGGCGAGGGCCCGACCATTGGCCTGCGCGCCGATATGGATGCGCTGCCGATCCAAGAGACAACGGGCAAGGACTATGCCAGCACGCGGAAAGGCAAGATGCACGCCTGCGGCCATGACGGGCACACCACCATGCTTCTGGGCGCGGCGCGATATCTGGCGGAGACCCGCAATTTCGCGGGCCGGGTGGCCCTGATCTTTCAACCCGCCGAAGAGGCGGGCGGCGGCGCGGGTGTGATGGTCGAAGAGGGCATCATGGAGCGGTTCGAGATCGCGCAGGTTTACGGGATCCACAACGCGCCCGGCTTTGACGAAGGCGCATTCTACACGACGCCGGGGCCGATCATGGCGGCGGTGGATGAGTTCCACATTCATATCAAAGGCAAGGGCGGCCACGGTGCCATGCCGCATGAAAGCCGCGACCCCGTCGTGGCCGCCTGCGGTATTGCTACGGCGATCCAGACCATCGTCAGCCGCAACCATGTCGCGGCGCAGGATCTGGTGGTCTCGGTCACGCAGATCCACACGGGCACCGCCGATAACATCATCCCCGAAACCGCCTATATCAACGGCACCGTGCGCACCTTTGACCGTGAGGTGCAGGCCATGGTGATGCGCCGGATGCAGCAGATCGTGGACGGGCAGGCGGCGAGTTATGACGTCACCGCCGAGTTGGACTATGAGGTCGGCTATCCCGCCACGGTCAATGATCCGGCCAAAGCCGAGGCCGCCATCGCTGCAGCGACCGAAGTGGTGGGTGCGGACCAAGTGCACGGCGATTATGGCCGCGAGATGGGTGCGGAGGATTTCAGCTTCATGCTTGAAAAACGCCCCGGTGCCTATCTCTTCCTCGGGGCCGGGGAAGGCGCGGGGCTGCACCACCCGGAATACGACTTCAACGACGAGATCGCGCCGCTTGGCGCATCCTTTTTCGCCCGTATCGTTGAGCGGGCACAGCCAGCAGGAGGCAAATAATGGCATTGGAAGACGCGGCCAAACAGATGGATATGGCCTTTACCCGCGAGGACCTCAAAGGGCCGAGCTATGAGTTGACCTTTGGCGGGGCGACCTCCTTCCTGCGACGGAAATACACCAAGGATCTGACCGGCGTCGACATCGCGGTGACCGGCGTGCCCTTCGACCAAGCGGTGACCAACCGCCCCGGCACGCGCCTTGGCCCCCGCGCCATCCGCGAAGCCAGCGCGCTGCAGGCCCCCGACGCGCCCTATGGCTGGGATTTCGACGTGCTCAGCGAATTCGCCATCGCGGATTACGGCGATCTGGCCTTCGACTATGGTCATGTCAGCCAGTTTCCCGCCGCCCTGACGGCCCATATCAAGACCATTCTGGATGCCGGTGCGGCTTCTGTCGTGCTGGGCGGGGATCACTATATCTCATTCCCGATCCTCAAGGCCTATGCGGAAAAATACGGGCCCATCAGCCTGTTACAGTTCGATGCGCATACGGATACTTGGCAAGATGACGACATGGACCGGATCGATCACGGGACGATGTTCTACAAGGCCGTGAAGTCCGGCATCGTCGACCCGTCGACCAGCGTGCAAGTCGGCATCCGCACCACCAATGAGGACACGATGGGCGTCAATATCATCGACGCGCGTGAGGTGCATGAGCAGGGGCCGCAGGCCACCGTTGCCAAGATCAAGGAGATCCTCGGCGATCGCCCCTGCTATCTGACCTTTGACATCGACGCGCTTGATCCGGCCTTTGCCCCCGGCACCGGCACCCCGGTGTGGGGCGGGCTGACCTCGGCGCAGGCGTCGATCATGCTGCGCGAACTGGCGGGGATCAACATCATGGGCGGTGATGTCGTCGAAGTCTCGCCCCCCTTCGACACCACAGGCGCCACGGCGGTTGCAGGTGCCCATGTCGCGACCGAGATCCTGTCGCTGCTGGGTCACCGCATGAGAACCGCGTGAGCGAGAGCCACGACATCACGCGCCAGTCCGCTGAAAGGCGGGCCGGCTTGCTTACTGCGACCTCCGTCGCCCCTGACCGCCGAGCTTTGAAAGGTGCTTAAAATGCTGTTCTGGATCATCGTGATCGCCCTCGTCGCCTTGGTGGCCTATGTCCGCCTTGCGCCCATCGACACCGCGCGTTGGCATGTGCAGGCAGACGGGCAGAAGATGGGCAAGACCCAAGGCACCAACAGCTATATCTGGCGCGTGCCCGTCGAGGGCGACGGGGCCGAGACCTTGGCCCAGCTTGACCGGGTGATCCTGCAAACCCCGCGCACCGAAGTCGTCGCCGGATCGCTCGCCGAGGGGCAGGTCACCTATGTCACCCGCACCAAATTGATGGGCTATCCCGATTTCACCACCATCGGCGTCTACGGTGACAACCCGCGCTATGTCGAGGTCTATGGCCGCTCGCGTTTTGGCCGGTCAGATCTGGGGGTCAACGCCAAGCGGGTCAACGGATGGCTTGATCAGATCGAGGCGCGATGACAGGCAACCCTGCTGCACCTCGCGCCACATCGGCACGTTGAGCGACATCTGGCATTGCGCCATGAACATGCGCCCATCCACTTGCAGGCAAATGGTCTCACCCAGTTCCACACGGGCGCCGCTGCTGTTGGTGCAATAGCAATCAATCGTCGTGCCGCCCGGCGCTTTGACATCCGCAAGGGCAGGGTGCAGGGCCGTCAGGCCCATAAGGCAGATGAGCGGCATAAGACGTGTCATACCCCACGATAGCACAAGCCGCCTCTTGACCAAAGCATTTGCATAAGCGACAGGAACCCCATGATCCCGATGCACCGCCTCGCGCAAATCTCGCAACGCTTCCAGTTTCTGGAGGCCAGCATGTCTGCGGGCTCTGATGGGGCCGATTTTGCAGCGCTCGCAAAAGAATACAGCGATCTCAAGCCCGTGGTCGATCAGATCGACCTTTATCAGCAGCTCCAGCGCGACCTCGAAGAAGCCGAGTTGATGCTGAAAGACCCCGAAATGGCCGAGCTTGCGCGGGAGGAGTTGCCCCGTCTGCGCGCCCGTCTGCCGGAGGTCGAGGAGGGGTTGCAACTCGCACTTCTGCCGCGCGATGCGGCGGATGCGAAACCCGCCATGTTGGAGATCCGCCCTGGCACGGGCGGCGATGAGGCGGCGCTTTTCGCCGGTGACCTTCTGCGCATGTACCAACGCTATGCCGAGGCACAGGGCTGGGGGGTTGACCTGATCGAAAGCCAGATGACCGAACTCGGCGGCGTGAAAGAGGTCGTGGCCCATATCACCGGTCAGAATGTCTTTGCCCGGCTCAAGTTCGAAAGCGGTGTGCACCGCGTACAGCGCGTGCCCACCACCGAAAGCGGCGGGCGTATCCATACTTCGGCGGCGACCGTGGCGGTCCTGCCCGAAGCCGAAGATGTGGATATCGAGATTAACGCAAATGACCTGCGGATCGACACGATGCGCTCTTCGGGCGCCGGTGGCCAGCACGTCAACACCACCGATTCCGCCGTGCGGATCACCCATATTCCGACCGGGATCGTCGTTACCTCGTCGGAGAAGTCCCAGCACCGCAACCGCGACAAGGCGATGCAGGTGCTCAAGGCGCGGCTCTATGATATGGAGCGCAGCCGGATGGACAGCGAGCGCTCTGCCGACCGGGCGGCTCAGGTGGGCTCCGGTGACCGGTCCGAGCGGATCCGGACCTATAATTTCCCTCAAGGGCGTATGACGGACCACCGGATAAACCTGACCCTCTACCGGCTCGAAGCCGTGATGCAGGGCGATCTGGATGAGATCGTCGACGCGCTCACTGCCGATGCCCAAGCGCGTCAGCTGGCGGAGATGGAGGGGTGAGCCCCCAAACCGCCGCCCAAGCCATGGCCGCCGCCGCCGGACGGCTGCGTGCCGCCGGTGTGCCCGATCCGGCGCGGGATGCGCGGCTGTTGCTCGCCCATGCCGCCGCTGTCGATGCCGCCCGCGTGACCCTCATCGCGCCCGAGGAAATCGCCCCCGAGGTTGCCGAACGCTTTGACCAGCTCATCTCCCTGCGCGCCGTGCGCGTGCCTGTCTCGCAACTCATTGGCCGGCGGGCCTTTTATGGCCGCGATTTCGCGATCAGCCGCGATGTGCTTGACCCGCGGCCCGAGACGGAGACACTGATCGACCTTGCCCTCGGCGAGGATTTCACCCGCATTCTGGACCTCGGCACCGGCTCGGGCTGTATCCTCGTCACCCTGCTGGCCGAACGGGCGGCGGCGACGGGGCTGGCCGTGGACCTCTCGGAAGCCGCCTGCCTTCAGGCCAGCGCCAATGCGGTGCAGCACGGGGTGGCCGACCGCACCGATATCCGGCAGTCCGATTGGTTCAGCGCCGTTGAGGGGCGGTTTGATCTGATCCTGTCGAACCCGCCTTATTTGGCCGCCGAGGAAATGGCCGATGTCTCACCGGAATTGCGCCAGCATGAGCCGGAAATGGCGCTGACTGACGGCCAAGACGGGCTGAGCATCTACCGCATCATCGCCGCCGAGGCGCAGGGCTACCTCACGGCTCAAGGCCGCGTCATGGTCGAAATCGGCTGGCAACAGGGCGAAGCGGTCCAGGAAATCTTTGCCGCGGCGGGCTGGGGCCGGGTCACGCTGGCGCATGATCTCGATGGGCGGCCAAGGGTCGTTTCAGCCGATAAACCGGCGTGAAATCGCGAAAAAACCGCCATTTGGCGGGCTAAGTGGCAGTTTCTTCTTGCCCAAGCCTTTCTGGCATGGTTAGTCAAGGGTGTTGCAGCGGTGGATGCCACAGGCGGTCCCGCGCGGCACTATGCCCAACATATCGCTTAGGCCGGGTTCAAGACGTGCTTTGCACCCCCGGTGAACGACACACAGCACACAAGGCTGACATCATTCCATGAATTCTCCCAGATCACGCTCCCGGTCGAAGAATAACCGCAAACGCTCGTCGCAAGGTGGCGGCGGCAATGTCGTCAACCGTGTTTTCGACAGCTCCGGCCCCGAGGGCAAGGTGCGCGGCACGCCGCAGCAGGTTATCGAGAAATACAACCAGCTGGCCCGCGATGCACAGTTGAGCAATGACCGTGTGGCCGCCGAGAACTTTCAACAGCACGCCGAACACTACCTGCGCCTGCTGAGCGAAGCACAGCGCGAAGTGGACCAGCGCCGCGAGGAGCAAGAGCGCCAGAACCGTGAGCGTCAGGCCGAGCGGGATCGCGAGCGGGCCGAGCGTCAGGAGCGCGAGGCACAGCAGGGCGGCCAGTCGCAGGGCGAGCAGCCGAAAGCCGACAAACAGCCCGAGCAGCAAGAGCCCGCGCAGCAGCAGGCCGAGGCCGAGACGAACAGCGAAGAGAGCACGCTGGTCGACACGCCCGAGAGCAAGCCAAAGCCAAAACGCGCCCCGCGCCGCAAGCCCAAGCCGAAAGTGGCGGAGGCACAGCCGCAGGAGGGTGGCGACAGCAAGAGCGACACCGCAAAGGTCGCAGAATAAGAAAAGCCCCGCGATTTGCGGGGCTTTTTTATAAGTGGTGATGGTCGACAGCGCGGGGCAGATTTACCCTTCCATCCCCGCCTGCACATATCTGATCCGCCCGTTGCGCCGCAGCACCTCTTCGCGCGGCGCCCAGTCATAACGCGGATCGCTGGTAACCGGCGACCAGAACAGTTCGCCACCGCGCCGCCAAGGGTCAAGGACAAGCCCCGCCTGCATCGGTGCCCCGGCGGCCGAGATGATGGCGGTGGAATGGTCCAGCAGGATCCGCGAGTCGCCATTGGCGATGGCGCGGTGCAGGTCAAGCGTGGCGAAACCCTCGGCCTTCAGGCGTTTCTCCAAATCCTCTGCCCAATGCCAACACAGGCCGCGCGGCTTGCTGCCGTTGTTGACCTTCACGTTATGGATCAGCGGCGGGTCGGTGATCTGATAGGCGATCGCCAGTTCATGGGTATGCCGGTAAGCGATCCGCGCGGCACGGGCGGCCTCTTCGGGATTTACCTGCGGGGAGAGGTTTTCGATAGCGCGGGCGAGTTCCGTGATCTCGGGCTCGGTGCCCAGAGGTGGTGGGCCGTTGCGCGGCAGGGCGCAGGCGGAAAGCCCCAGCAACAGGGCAATGACGAGCAATAGTCGGTAGAACATGGTTACCCCTTGGCAATCTCGCGGGCGAGGGCGCAGAACCCCTCAAGCGGCACCTGTTCGGCGCGGTCAGTGGGTTTTAGCCCCGCGGCGGTCAGACGGTCCTCGATATCCGGCGCAGCGCCTTTGAGGGCCGAGCGCAGCATCTTGCGCCGCTGGTTGAAGGCCATCGCGACCACATGGCTCAGCACCTTCGGATCGGCAGGGAAGCGCGGCTCGGGCAGGGCGGTCAGATGCACCACGCTCGACGAGACCTTGGGCGGCGGGGTGAAGGCGCCCGGCGGCAACTGCATCACGATCCGCGCGTCGCTGCGCCACTGCGCCAGCACGGCCAGCCGCCCATAGGCTTTCGCCCCCGGCTGCGCCACGATCCGCTCCGCCACCTCGCGCTGGAACATCAGCGTGAGGCTTTGCCAAAACGGCGGCCACTCGGGCGGGGTGAGCCAGCGGACCAGCAGTTCGGTCCCGACGTTATAGGGCAGGTTGGCGGCCACCCGGATGGGCGGGGTTAGATGGCTCAGCGGGTCGACTTCAAGCGCGTCGCCTTCGATCACCGTCAGGCGACCGGGGTAATGTTCCGCCACCTCGGCCAGCGCGGGCAGGCAGCGGCGGTCCTTCTCGATCGCCAGCACATGACGCGCGCCTTCAGCCAGCAGCCCACGGGTGAGGCCGCCGGGCCCGGGGCCGATCTCCAACACGTCGCAATCGGCCATATCCCCGGCCTGTCGTGCGATCTTGGCCGTGAGGTTCAGATCCAGCAGGAAGTTCTGGCCGAGGGACTTGCGCGCGGCCAACTCGTGGGTATTGATCACCTCGCGCAGCGGCGGAAGATTGTCGATTGCACTCATGTTTTCTGGCCCATCTGCCATGCCAATTTGATCGCTTCGATCATGCTGGTCGGGTTGGCGCGCCCTTGGCCCGCGATGTCAAAGGCCGTGCCGTGATCGGGCGAGGTGCGCACGAAGGGCAGCCCCAGCGTCACATTCACGCCCCGGTCGAAATCCAAGGTCTTGATCGGGATCAGCGCTTGGTCGTGATACATCGCCACCGCCGCGTCATAGCCCTCGCGGGCGCGGGCGTGGAACATCGTATCGGCAGGCAGCGGGCCGTTCAGCGCATAGCCTTCGCCTTGCATCTCAAGGATCAGAGGCGCGATCCAGTCAATCTCTTGCCGGCCCATGCTGCCGCCTTCGCCCGCGTGCGGGTTCAGCCCGGCGACGGCAATCCGGGGGCGGGCGATGCCAAAGCGGTTTTGCAATTCCTGCGAGGTGATCTCAATCGTGCGGCGCAGGCCCGAAGGGGTCAGCGCCTGCGGCACCTGATCGAGCGCGATATGGATCGTGGCAGGCACGACGCGCAATTGATCAGAGGCGAGCATCATCACCACGTCGTCGACGCCTGCCAGCGCTGCGAGGTATTCGGTATGGCCCGGATAGGCGAAACCGGCCCCGTCTTGCAGCGCCTTCTTGTGGATCGGCGCGGTGCAGACGCCGCAGGCGGCGCCCGTCTGCACCAGATCGACCGCCCGGGCGATCACGTCGATCACCCCCTGCGCATGGCCGGGCTGCGGCACGCCCGGCAGGGCGACGCTGTCGAAGGGATGGGGGAGCACGGGCAGCGCGTCGGCACTGGGCGCGCTCACCTCAACCGGGCTGTCGATCACGCGGTGCGGGACATCCTGCGGCAGATGACGCGGGTCGCCGATCCAGACCATTGGGATGTCCTTCGAAAGCGCCGCCCAAGCGCGGGCGGCGATCTCGGGGCCGATCCCGGCGGGTTCACCGCAGGTGATGGCCACCGGCCGGGACGGGCGGCTCATTGGCGGGTGATACGGGCTTCGGCGCGGGCCTGTTCCAGCAGCTGTGTGGCATAGCCCTCAAGCTTGCGCTGCCGGATCGAACTGACCACCGCCTCGCGGTTCACATCGGCATTGGCCGCCGTGGTGCGGTTGCAGAGCATCAGGAAGACCAAAGTCTCCCCATTGGCACGGGTCAGCGCGGTGGAGACTTCGCCGGGGTCGAGTTTCGCCAGCTCAATGGCCACGTCCTGCGGGATCTCGGCGGGTGCCTTGGTGCCACGGTCCAGCACATTCGCGGGCTGGCCCTTGGCGACGCCATAGAGGTCGTCACATTGATCCACCTGACCGCGCAGCTCAGCCGCGCGCGACAGCGCAGCCTCGGAACGGCCACCGGGGATGTAATAGGCGGCATAATCGATTTCGGAATACTCGACGCTCGGCTTGCCGGTCTCTTCGATGCCGCGCAGTTGGAAAAGGGCCACGGCATTGGGGATCGGCAGCGGCGCTGTCACCTCACCCGGGGCGAGGGCCAAGAGGATGGGCCGCAGGCTGGCGGGCAGTTTTTCGAGCGGCGTCCAAGGCATCCGGCCGCCGCGCCCGCGCGAGGCTGTGGCGGAATGCTTGCTGGCATAGGACGAGAATTCGGCTTCCGAGCGGCTTTCCGAAATGCGTTCGGCCAGCGCGTTCACCTGATCGGCATTCTGCGGCGGGGCGGGAATGATGATCTCAGACAACAGCACGCGCAGACCGTTGTTGCCCCGGCTGCTGCCAAGCGCGCGATCCACCTCTTCGTCGGTGATGTTAACGCGGCCATTATAGCGCGCGCGAATAAGGTCACGCCATGCAGCGCTGATCACGATGAAATCGCGAAAGGTCTCTTCGGAAATCTGCGCTTGGCCAAGGACTTTCAGAAACTCCTCGGTTGTCAGATCCGCGCGGCTGGCAAATTCCGCCATGCCGGATCGAATGCCCTCGGGGGTGACTTCAAGCCCGGCTTGATCCAAAATTTGCCCACGCAGGCGGTCGTCGATCAGACTGTCGATCACGCTGTCGGTATCGGTCCCGGGCGCGCCGATCAACTGCATGAAGCGCTGGCGCTGCTGCACTTCGTAGCCGGTGATCACCTCGTCATTGACACGGGCCACAGGCGCAAAGAGGTTCTGCGCCGCTGCGGATTGGCCGATGACCAGAGCAAGGGCGAGTGCCGCAGTCCCACGGATCCCGGCGCGGACGGTCTGTTTCGTTACTTCCCACATGAGCGTACGTATCTTTCTGTTCCGGTGTTTGCGGCAAAGCCCCTGAGGCCGATGTTAAAACCGATATCCGTTGAGGGCTCAACACTTGTTGAGGATGAATAGCTGCGGTTCACCGAAAGGTCGACCTGCACGCATTCATTGTTGTAGCTCAGGCCAAGACCCGCCGTCGCCGCGCGTTCGTCAGCAAGGTCGAACCGCCATTCGGCGGAGGCCTGCCACTGGCTGTTGATCGAATAGCTGCCGTCGAAGGTGATCTCAGACACGTCTTCGTTGCGATCCTCGGCGGCGTCTTCATGCAGCCAGACATAGCTGCCCGAGATCTGCCCGCGTTTGAAATCCCAGACCCCGCGCAACTCGGCCTTGGCGACCTCGAAGTCATCGTCGACCAGCCCGCGCCCGATGAGCGCCAGACCATTGTCGCTGCGCAATTGTCCGGCCAGCAGGAAATCGGAATAGGTGCCCTGCAGGCCAGAGCTAAAGCTAAAGGCGTCATCCGCATCGGCGCGGATCACCTGACCGAAAGACAGGCTGGCATCCATGCCGTTGGGATCGAGCAGCGCCCAATTCACCCCGATGGCCGCCACAGCACCCCGTTCGCGCCGGTCGGGCCGGGGGAAACGGCTGAGCGCCAAAAGGTTGCCCTCGTCATATTCCACGAGCGTGCTTTCCTCATTCGGAATGTCGAGCCGATCACCGCCGGTCCAGCCCAATTGCACAAGCGGTTCAAGCTGTTGCACGACGCCTGCGGCCTCGCGGCGCTGCATGGGGTAGCGCATGGTGACGGCGGCATGGGGCACAAGGTCGGAGTAGCGCCCGTCATAGACCGCATCTTGCGCGATGTTGAACAGACCAAAGCTCGCCCCCGCCTCAACATCGGTCACCAGACCGTTGCCAAAGGTGAAGCGCCGCAGCCACGCGGCCTCCCCGTTAAGCCGCGACACATCGCGCCCGTCGGCCTCGCCATCCCCATTACCATCGGTGCTGAGGTCCGATGACCGGCGGTGGCTATGGGCCTCAAGCGTCAGGCGGAGTTCGCCGCCCACGGAAGTCGGGAAATAACGCCGCTGGAATTCACCATCCAAGACCAGATTGGGCAGCAGATCATTGTCCTCGCCATCGCGGAGCGATTGGTAGTTCAGCAGGGTTGCCCGCATATATGCATCGCGCCGCGCGCGGCTGACGGTCAATTCGCTGGTCAGACGGTCCTTGCCCGAATAGCCATAGTCGCTGAGATAGGAACTGTCGCTCGTGGTCTCGATATCGAAATACAGTTTGTAGTCGCGCCGTAGATCGAAACTGCCGGTGCCAAAGAGGTAGCCACGGGTTTTGCCGGGGTCCAACTCATCATCGGTGATCGCCCCTTCGAACTCGATCCGTCCCGAAACGAAAGCCTGACGGTAGCGGAACTCAAGCGTGCGGGTTTCGGCGGAGAGATAGGGGGTCAAGGTCAGATCGCGGTGATCGCCGATCTTGATGAAATAGGGCAGTTTCAGCCCCACGCCCAGTTGCGAGGTCGAGCGGACCGTGGGCGCCAGAAAGCCAGTCGCGCGGTCCAATGTGGGGTCGGGCAGGCGCAGGCGGGGCAGATAGGCAATGGGCACGTTCTTGATCCGGAACTGCGCCTCGTCAAAATAAAGCTGCTGCGCCAATTGATCATGCACCACCCGTTTCGCGCGGATTTGCCAAAGCGGTGTTTCGCCATCTTCGCAGACTTTGCAAGAGGTTACGGCGGCTTTGTAAAGTTGGCTATAACGCCCTTCGACCCGGTTGATCTGCACGGCGGCAAGCTGCAGCTGCTGCTCAAGGATCATCCGCGCGCCGCGCAAAAGGCCGGACTGCAAGCCCGCATCGAGTGAGGCCGCATCGGCGAGGATCGTGGTATTCTCCCCCTCAGACAGCACGATCGGCCCTTCGATGCTGAGCGCGCCGGTGGCCTGATCATAGCGGATCGCCGTGGCGCGCAGCCGCGTCTCCCCTTGGAAGGCTTCGACATTTCCTTGCGCGACCAATACTTTATCGCGGGTAATGAACACCTGATCGGCCAGCAGAACGGCGGGGCGGTCGCTGGCAGGCGCGGTCTGGGCTGCAAGGCTCAGAGGCGCGAATGAAAGGGCAAGTCCAACAAGGGCCGCGCGCATGTCAGCCGTCCTCCGCATGCAGTAGCAGGCCTAGCGCCAGAAAGATCGCCGCCACGGGCGGCGCCCAAGCGGCAAGGATCACGGGGATCTGGCCATTCTCGCCAAGGATCTGTGCGAAACTGCGAATGAAATACAAACCGAACCCCAGCAAAATCGAGGCCAGCACAGCGACGCCGGTCCCCCCAAAGCGGGTATGGCGCATGGTGAATGCGCTCGCAACCAGAACCATGGCCACCAGAAAGAAGGGCCGCGCAAGCTCGGCCTGAAGCCAGACCTCATGCTGGCGCGTGCTGAACCCGGCCTGTTCCAATTGCCGGATGAACTCGGGCAGTTCATAGATTGAGACGGCAGCGACACGGCCAATGCTTTCGCGGATACGCTCGACGGTGAGGGAGGAGGGGATCGTCAGGGTCTCATGCACCTCCGCCTCGCCTTCGGCGTTCACCCCGGCCGCCAGCGGCCAAATCTTTGCCCCGGTCAGCTCCCAGTCGCCGCTGCTAAGTTGTGCGCTTTCGGCTTCGATGCGCCGCACCGGGCCCTTCTCGGCATCATAGCTGATAATCGTGACGTTATAGAGGACAGAGGCGTCGGCGTTGGTGCGCCATGCGCGAATGACCGATTGGCCTTCCTCCGTGCCTTGCCGCAGCCACAGCCCCTCGTCACTGACCGAGAGCGCCGCGCGACCATTGGACCGGTATTCTTGGGTCAATTGCTCGGCCCGCTCACTGGTCGCCGCCACGATGGGGTTGAGCATGGCCACGGCCAGCGTGCCGATGATCAAGGCCACCACCACCGGGGCCACCAGCGCGCGCAGGGCCGAGCGGCCCGCGGCCCGGGTCACAACCAATTCGGAGGACCGCGCAAGGCCGATGAAAAGCGCCACCGTGGCGAGGATCATGATCAGCGGCAGAATCATGTTGATGGTCTGGGGCATGTGCAGCAACGTCATGCCCAGCACCTGATCCCAGCCCACGTCGTCATCGGCGAAACGCCGGGCCTGATCGACACCGTCGACCAGCATCACCAGCGCGGCCAGCACCCCGGTGATGACGAGAAAGCTCATGAAAAAGCGGCGGGCGAAATAGAAATGCAGGATCATGTGGCGGCCCTCTTGCCACGCAGACGCCGCCTTATCCAGCGCGGATGTGCGGCTTGCCAAAGCATTGCCAGCGTCAGCACGGCCCCGATGAGCGAGGGCAAATAGGCCAGCGGCCAGAGCGCCGCCGCCTCGCGTATCTGCACCACCATCGTGCCCCGCAGCCCATCAATGGCGATGAGCAGGCCGAAAGCGATCACCGCCTCGCGCCAGACGCCAAAGCGGGAGAAACCGCCGAGGATCAAAGTCGCGAAACCAATCATCGCGGCGACAAGGCAGAACAGCGGCTGCGCGAAGCGGCCATGCAACTCTTCGGCCACCACGCCCGGCGAGGTGTCGGTCGCCGCCGCGACCCCGTCCCAATCCCAAAGCAGATCAGGCGTGACCATGGCGCTGACCGACAGGTCGATTTCGTCTCCGCTGCTGACCAGCGGGGAGATATCGAACGAAAAGTCGCGGAATTTGGCGGTGGCCAAACGGTTGCTCTCGGTGTCCAGCCTCTGCGCCATGCCATTGAGCATGATCAGCGTCGTGTCGTCTCCGTTGCGGGCGAGGTAGGCTTCGGCAGCGGTGTAGATCACGCCCTCGTCGGCCTTGCGCCGGTCCGACAGGAAAACATCGCGCAGCACGCCGTCACCGTCGATGGCGCGGGTGTAAAAGGTCACGTCGTCGGAGGGGTGCAGAAAAGTCCCCTCTGTCAGCAACCTTGCGGTGAGGTTGCGCGAGATTTCGGCCTCGCGCTGTTTCAACTGGCCCTGCGCCATGGGGACCAGAAAGTGGCTCAGCACCGTCATCATCGCCGCCACGCAGAGGCCAAAGACAAAGACGGGCCGCGCCAGCCGCCACGGGCCGGAGCCTGCGGCTTGGAGCACCGTCAACTCGGATTCGCCCGACATGCGGTTGGTCACATAGACCGAAGCGGCAAAGGTTGCGATGGGCAGGACGGTGACGATGAGTTTCGGCAAGCCGAGGGCCGTGAACTCCAAAAACACCAAGGCGGATTGGCCATCGCCGATCAAACGGTCGAACAGGACAACCGCGCGGTTGATCCAGAAAAGCGCCACCAGCACCAAAGCGAAAAAGCCGAACATAACCAGAAGTTGCGACAGCATGTAGCGGTCAATTCTTGCCACTCTGATCCCCCGAGATGCTCTGACGGCCTTTACGCGGATCTTAAAGCAATTCGCGGGGCGGGAAAACTGCTATCTGGCCATGGGCCGCGCGGCGCGCTAGGTCTGGGGCAAAATCAACCATGAGGCATGCCATGACCGATCTGACCCCCATCACCTTCGCCGAGACCGACATCGACCGTATCGCGGGGCATTCCGGGCGGATCGCGCTGTTTCTGGAGCCTGAGGGCCGTTTGGATGCCGGGGCGCGGCGGGTGAACCGTCTGACCAAAGGCGCTTTGCAGCGGCTGGTAGAGAGTGAGCGTTTCGCGGCGCTGAAACCCGGCGAGGTTCTCAGCATGGGCTACCCCGCAGGCATGGCGGCAGAGGCGGTGGACGTGGTTCATATGCCGCGCCGGGCCGAGGTGATGACCGCGCGCAAGGCCGGGGCCGCGCTGGCCAAACGCCGGGGTGACAGCGATCTGCTGATGCTGGCCGCCGCAACACGCCGGGTGACCGATGTGGCCTTTGGTCTGGCAATGCGGGACTACGGCTTTGAAGATCACAAATCCGCGCCCAAGGCGCGCAAAGGCACGGTCGAGGTCATGTGTTCCAAACCCGATGACGCGCGTGAGGCCGCCGTACCGCTCATGGCCGTGGCCGAAGGGGCCTTCATGACCCGCGATCTGACCAACGCGCCCGCCAACATCCTGACCACCACCAATTTTGCCGAACGTCTGGCCGAGATGGAAAGCTTGGGCCTGAAAGTTGAAGTTCTGGATGAGGAAGAGCTTGCAAAGCTTGGAATGCGCACGCTTTTGTCTGTGGGGCAAGGCTCGGACAGCCCGTCGAAAGTGGTCGTGATGCGGTGGGAAGGCGGCGCCGATGACTCAGCCCCTCTGGCGCTGGTCGGCAAGGGTGTGGTCTTTGACACCGGCGGCATCAGCCTCAAACCCGGGGCTGGCATGGAAGACATGACCATGGACATGGGCGGCGCGGGCGTCGTCTCCGGCGTGATGCGTACTCTGGCGCTGCGCAAGGCCAAGGCGAATGTCGTGGGGCTTGTGGGTATCGTTGAGAACATGCCCTCGGGCAATGCCACCCGCCCGGGCGATGTGATCACCACGATGAAGGGAGACACGGTAGAGGTCATCAACACCGACGCCGAGGGGCGTTTGGTGCTCTGCGATGTCATGTGGTACGCCCAAGACCGTTTCAAACCCGCGGCGATGATCGATCTGGCCACGCTGACCGGGGCGATCATCATCGGGCTGGGCCATCAGAACGCCGGGGTCTTTTCGAATGACGATGGGCTGTGCAACGATTTCCTGAAAGCCGCTGAGAGCGAAGGCGAAGGCGCGTGGCGGATGCCGCTGGGGCAGGGCTATGACGACCTGCTGAAAAGCCGCGTCGCCGACATGAAAAATATCGGCGGGCGTCCGGCGGGGTCGATCACTGCGGCGCAATTCCTCAAGCGGTTCGTCAAGGATGAGACACCTTGGATTCACCTCGATATTGCCGGTGTTGCCTCACTGAAATCCGAAAGTACGCTGGCGCCCGCGGGCGCGACGGGCTGGGGCGTGGCGGCGTTGAACCGTCTCGTCGCTGACCGTTTCGAGAAGGGCTGAGCGACTGATGGGGGCGGCTTACTTCTATCACCTGACCCAGCGACCTCTGGTCGAGACGCTGACGATGCTGCTGGAAAAGTCGCTCGCCAATGGCTGGCGCGTGGCCCTGCGCGGGACGGACCGGGCGGGGCTACAGGCGCTGGACCGGGCGCTTTGGACCTATGCGGATGACAGCTTTCTGCCCCATGGCATGGCGGGCGGGCCGCAGGACGCGGATCAGCCCGTGCTGCTGACGCTGGAGGATGGCGCCCCCAATCGGGCGGATTGTCTGATGACGGTGCATGGGGCCGATGTCACGGCGGCGGAAGTGGCCGCGCACCAGCGGGTCTGCGTGTTGTTCGACGGGCATGATCCCGTGGCGCTGGATCAGGCGCGCGGCCTGTGGAAGCGGCTGAAATCCGACGGCGCCTCGGCCCAATATTGGTCAGAGGAAAGCGGCCGCTGGGAAAAGAAGGCCGAGACCTGAAGGGCGGCAGTGCAGGGGCAGGGGCCGAAAGCCCGCCGCCCCTGAACGCGGCTTAGGCCGCTTTGTCGAGCGCGGGTTTCGCGGCAGCGGTGGATTTGCTCGCCTCGGCCTCCGGTGCTGCGGGTTCGACCTTGCTGACATAGGATTTGGCCGCTTCGACCGCGCTGTTGTTCACCGGCGCGATCGTGTCCAGCAGGGCGCGGGTGCGCTGGCTGTCGACGCTGCGCTGTGCTGCGGCGCGGGCAAAGGCTTCGTCATCCGCGCTCGTGGCCTTTTGAGCCGTCTCGACCGGCTTTGCCTGTGCCACAGCTTGCACCGTTTCGACCTTGGCAGGCGCTTGCACGGCTTGAGGTTTGGATGCCTCCTGCGCCGCCGCGCTGTTCTGCGCGTTCTGCCCGTCATTGGCGGGTTTCGCCTGCGCCTGGGATGGCTTGTCCTTGGCCTTTTCGGCCTCTTGCGGCTTTTCAGCCTTCTCCGCCTTAGCGGGTTTGTTGCTTTGTTGGTAGGAGGATGACCCACCAAAAATGTTCATCAGCATAGCAGCACTTTCTCCAAAATTGGGTACAGTTGTGCCCTGCAGATATCCGCTCAAAAGGGCGGGAACCTGTTCAATTCACGGCGAATGCGGCGTCATTTTGCGGCGTGTTTGATGTTTTGCCCCGCATTTCCGGCAAGGTCTTGCCCTATTCCGTCAGCGGCTCAGGCGCAGTTCACCGCCGCTGATCTCGATCCGGCCCCAACGTTGCAGGTAGCCCATGCCGAGCAAGGATTGCGACATGATCCCGTCATTCACTACCGCGGGGACGTTGTGATCGACCGCATGGCCCACCACCACCTCGTCGAGACGCACGAAGGCGGTGCGCGTTTCGCCATTGGCGGTGCCCGCGCGGCCAAGGTAATCCAGCCCCTCGGGGTCGATGCCGATGCGCGCCGCGTCGGATTTGGTCAGCACGATATCGGATGCGCCCGTATCGACGACAAAGCGCACCGGCGCGCCGTTGATCTGGGCCGTCAGGTAGTAATGCCCATCGCGCCCGCGGGGCAGGACGATGTCACCCTCTTCGCTGATGGTGAGATGTTGGCGGGCGCTGTCGCGGGTGATGTCTTGCCACAGGCCGACGCCCGCCGCGGCGCCGGTAAAGATCAGCCCCCAGACCGCCGCCTGTTGCAGGGTCTTGTTCATATTCGGGCGGCTGTGCATGAAAAACCAGCCCGCCACCATCGCCAGAAGAACGATGAGATAGATCAGATGTGCTGTGTCGATTTCGGCCATGAACGCGCCCCCTTAGATCTCATATAGGAAGGCCGCGCGGAAATGTCAGCCGAACGTGGGGCCGGGGCCAAAGCCAAAGGCCGCCAAGCCGTCGAGCACGAATTGAACCGAAAGCGCCGCCAGCAACATGCCAAGCAGACGGGTCACGATGTTAATGCCCGTCTTGCCCATCGCCCGCTCAAGCGCGCCGCTGACCTGCATGGTTAGCGCCATGACCACCAGTGTCAGCGCGGTGATCACGATAATGGTCAACAGCCCTTCGCCGCCCGGTTTTTCTCCCGTCAGCAGGATGACCGAGGCGATGGAGCCGGGGCCCGCAATCAACGGAATGGCCATGGGGAAGACCGACGGATCGTCGTGGTCGTCTTCATCCGCGCGGTCCTCACGCCGTTTGGTACGGCGGTCGAAGAGCATGTCGAGCGCGGTGATGAACAACAAGATGCCGCCCGCCACGCGGAAAGCGGGCATGGAGATGCCGATGAAACCCAGCACTGCCTCGCCGAAGGCTGCGAAGATCAGCAAGATCAACCCGGCCACGCCGACCGCGCGCCAAGCGATCTTGCGCCGCTCTGCGTTGCTCATCCCGCGGGTAAGCGCGAGGAAGACCGGCGCGATGGCGATGGGGTCGATCACCACGAACATCGTGACGAGGGCGGTGATCATATAGGCGGTGTCGAGGGTCATGGGACTTCCTTGGCGCGGGGCTTCTGGCCAGAATGCACGAGGGCCGCCCCTTAGGCGACCCCTGCGATGTGATAAAGTGAACGCTTCCGGGTCAGGCCGTGGCCTTCTCGAGCTTTTCCTGTGCGCCCATCCAAAGCGATTCCGCGCGGTCCAGCGCCTCCATCACCTCGGCGTATTTCTTGTTCCAGACCTCAAGCTCACCGGTTTTGGCGTCCTCGTAAAGCGCGGGATCGGCGAGTTTCTTGGCGAGCTTGTCGCGCATCTCGTTGATCTTTTCCATCCGCGCTTCGGCCTTGCGGACCTCGCTGCGCAGGGCCAAAACCTCATCGCGGCTGGCGCGTTTGGGTTTGGGCGTTTCTTTCGGCTTGGCGGGGTTCTTGCTGACCGGCTTTTCCGGCGTCAGCAGCATCTTGCGATAGGCTTCGAGATCTTCCTCATAGGGTTTGACCGTGCCGTTCGACACCAGCCACAGCCGGTCGGCCACCAGCGACAGCAGGTGCATGTCGTGGCTAACAAGGATCACCGCGCCCGAATAGCGCGTCAGCGCCTCCACCAGCGCTTCGCGGCTTTCGATGTCGAGGTGGTTGGTCGGCTCGTCGAGGATCAGCAGATGCGGTGCGTGCAGCGTCGCCAAGAGCAGCGACAGCCGCGCCTTCTGCCCGCCCGAAAGCCGCCCGACCTCGGTCTCGGCCTGCTCAGGGCCAAGGCCGAAACCGGCAAGCTGCGCGCGCAGCTTGGATTGTAACACGCCGGGGCGGGCGGCGATCATGTGTTGCAGCGGGGTTTCCTCGACGATCAGCTCATCCACCTGATGCTGGGCGAAGAAACCCACGCGCAGCTTGGAGGAATTGACCTGCCGCCCGGCCATCAGGGGCAGGCGGTCCGACAGAAGTTTCGCCAGCGTCGACTTGCCCTGACCGTTCTTGCCCAGAAGGGCGATCCGGTCGTCTTGGTCGATGCGCAGGTTCAGCCGCGTGAGCACCGGGTTGTCGTCGCTATAACCGACTGCGCCGTTCTCGATATTGATGATCGGGGGCGACAATTCTTCAGGCTCGGGGAAGGTGAAGACCTTGCGCGCCGCCTCCTCGGGCGCGGTGATCATGTCCATCTTCTCGATCATCTTCAGACGCGATTGCGCCTGTTTGGCTTTGCTGGCCTTGGCCTTGAAACGGTCGACGAAGGCCTGCATGTGATCGCGCCGGGCCTGCTGTTTCTTGGCCATCGCCGCCTGCAACGCGCGTTGCTCGGCGCGCTGGCGGGCGAATTGGTCGTAAGGGCCTTGGTAATAGGTCAGCTTGCGATCTTCGAGATGCAGGATGCCGCCCACGGCGCGGTTCAACAGGCCGCGGTCGTGGCTGATGATCAGCACCGTATGGGGGTATTTCGCCAGATAGCTTTCCAGCCAGAGCGCCCCTTCAAGGTCGAGGTAGTTGGTCGGCTCGTCCAAAAGCAGCAGGTCGGGCTGGGCAAAGAGCACGGCGGCCAGCGCCACGCGCATCCGCCAGCCGCCTGAGAAGGCGGAGCAGGGCATCTGCTGTTCTTCGTCGTCGAAACCAAGCCCCTTGAGAATCGAGGCCGCGCGCCCTTCGGCGGACCATGCGTCGATATCGGCCAGACGGGTCTGGATGTCCGCGATGCGGGCGGGATCCTCGGCGGTTTCGCTCTCTTTCATCAACCGGGCACGTTCAACGTCGGCCTCCAGCACCGTGTCGATGAGCGAGGTCTCGGACGAGGGCACCTCTTGCGCGACGCCGCCGATCTTGGCGCGGGACGGCAAAGAGATATCGCCGCTGTCGAGTGACAGCTCACCACGGATGATTTTGAACAGCGTCGTCTTGCCCGCGCCGTTGCGCCCGACGATGCCGACCTTATGCCCCTCGGGGATCACGGCGGAGGCTTCCTCGAACAGGGGGCGGCCTTCGACGGAGTAGTTGATTTCTGAAATGCGTAACATGAAAGCCGTTTGGAGCAAGCGGGGCCGAAGGTCAATCACGGCTTTTCATGGGCCAGACCCCATGCTAGGGAGCGCGCAAATCAACACCCGCTATGGAGTACAGCCAATGGCCCTCGAACGCACCTTCTCGATCATCAAGCCCGACGCAACCCGCCGCAACCTGACCGGCGCCATCGTCAAGAAATTCGAAGACGCGGGCCTGCGCGTCGTGGCGCAAAAGCGCATCCACCTGACAAAGGCGCAGGCGGGCGAGTTCTACAAGGTGCACGCCGAGCGTCCCTTCTATGACGAACTGTGCGAGTTCATGGCCTCCGCGCCGATCGTGGCTCAGGTTCTGGAAGGCGAAGACGCCATCGCGAAGAACCGCGAAGTGATGGGTGCGACCAACCCCGCCGACGCGGCCCCCGGCACCATCCGCGCCGAATTCGCCGAAAGCGTTGGTGAAAACTCCGTGCACGGTTCCGACGCGCCGGAAACCGCTGCGGTCGAGATCGCTTACTTCTTCTCCGGTCTGGAACTGGTCGGCTAAGCCACCCGTTCTTCGGAAAGACTGAAAGGGTCGCCTTGGGGCGGCCCTTTTTCTTTGGCGATCAGTTGTTGAGCGTCGGGTGGTGCGAGGACATGCGCCCTTCGACATCGCCCATCGGCGGCGCTTTGGCGGCTTGATCCTTCAGGTGACGCTCCAGCAGATCGACATTGCGCAGCTTTGACTTCCAACCGATATCGAAAAGGTCACCGACCAGCGGGACCGAGCCGATGACATAGTCGATCCCGGTGTTCACCAGCATTTTCGCCAGCACGCTGTTGGGCGCGCCCAAGCGGTGCGATTCTTTCAGGATATACGCCGAGGGAAGAAGGGCGAGCGTATCGCCCACCACCGGCACGAGGCCCAGTATCGAATCCCACCCCATTCGCACGCCGACGAACGGCAGCTTATAGGCGCTGTCCATGCTGACGGCCAATCGGCGCAGACGGGCGAGGTCAGCTTCGTGAGAGGGGGTATGGGGTTTCATGTCTGTCCTTGCGTGTTGCTCTAGGCGGCAAACGCATGGTCCGGCCCCAAAGTTCCCCCAATCCACCGGCCCCATCTGATGCGCGGGGAGCGCCGTTCAAAGACTGGCGTAGTCGGTGATCAGCGGCGTGGGGCGCTGCGGTGGTTGGGCCGAGGTGCCGTTCGGCTTCGGCGCAGGCTTTGGTTTTTGCGGTTGCGGCGTTCTGTCTAGTCGGGCCATCGGGTAGCTCCTTTGCTGCTCGCTGGGGTTTGATGTCTCTCACCCCCGCAACCAGCTTGGGCGCGGTTCGGGTCCATAAAGGGGCCAGATTGCGCCCAGAATGGGGCATTTGTTGCGATTTTGCGACGGAAAGGCCCGCATTCTCCTATGAGTTGAGAGTGAAACGCGCCTCTGCCTGCAAGGTGCCCTCTGGGGTCACGCGCCCCCGGCCTGTCAGATCGACCAGATGCGCCAGCACGTTTCGGGTGGCCGCGCCTAAGAGCGCGGAAGGTGTTTCGGCATAGATGGCGCGAGCGAGGTCCTCCGCCGTCGCGGGTCCGGCAGCCAGTGCGTCGAGGATCGACGCCTCCCGCGCGCGACGATGCGCGACCAACCAGTCGAGCCGCGCGTTGGGATCGCTCACCGGGGCGCCGTGACCGGGATAGAACACCCGCCATTGCCGCGCGCCCAGCTTATCGCAGGAAGCCATGAAATCGGTCAAATCCCCATCGGGGGGCGAAACGAGGGAGGTCGCCCAGCCCATGACGTGATCCGCGGTCAGACAGGCATCCCCCCAAGCGAGGCTGACATGATTGCCGATATGGCCCGGCGTGTGCAGCACCTCCAGCGCCCAGCCGTCCCCCTTCAGCACATCCCCATCGGCCAGTGCGTGATCGGGGCGGAACCCGTGGTCCACACCTTCACCGCCGCCCATCAGCCCCGCCTCGGCCAGCCCCTGCATCACCGCCGAACGGCCCGCCGTGGCCTCACCAAAGGCCCAGACCTCGGCCCCCGTACGCGCGGCCAGCGGGCGGGCAAGGGGGGAGTGATCCAGATGCGTATGGGTCACGATGATATGGCTGATCCGCTGCCCGGGCTGGATTGCGGCGAGGATCGCCTCAAGATGCGCCGAGCTGTCGGGGCCGGGGTCGATCACCGCCACATCGGTCTCGCCCAAGAGATAGGTATTGGTGCCGCGATAGGTCATCGGTGAGGGGTTGGGCGCCACGATCCGGCGCAGCTCGGGCTCCAAGGTTTCGGCAATGCCAATCTTGGGGTCGAAGTTGTCGGGCGGCAGCATGGTTTCACCTTTCGCTGGGGCAGGGGGCTGGCTAAGGTCTAGCCATGAATTTTGCCTGGCTCAAACGATATGTGCCGCGCGGCATCTACGGACGCGCCGCGCTGATCCTGCTGTTACCAGTGGTGTTTTTGCAGTTGGTCGTCGTGGTGATCTTTGCGCAGAGGCATTTCGAAGGTGTCACCGGCCAGATGACCGATACGGTTCTGCGGGAACTGGAACTGGTCATGCTGGCGGTCGGCACGGCCCCCGATGCGCAATCCGTGCCCACGGCGGTTGAGGCGCGGGCGGGCCCGCTTGATTTCGTGGTGACCCCCGCCAACCGTCCGCTGCCCGAAGAAGACAGCATGCTGTGGTACGACTATTCGGGCCGCGTCCTCATCCCCCGGCTGCGCAGCAAGATGGACGGGATCGAAGCGGTGGACCTCAGCGATGACGATTTCGTCGTGCTCTATATCGAGAGCGTGCACGGGCCGCTGCGCATCCAGTTCGAGCGGCGGCGCATCTCGGCCTCGAACCCGCATCAGCTTTTCGTCTACACCGTGTTTTTCGGCGTGCTTTTGAGCTATATCGCCACGATCTATCTGCGCAATCAGCTGCGCCCCATCAAACGTCTGGCCCGCGCGGCGGAGGCCTTTGGCCGTGGGCGGCATGAGCCTTATACTCCCACCGGCGCCATCGAAGTCCGCGCGGCGGGCAACGCTTTTGTCGACATGCGCGCCCGGATCGAGCGGCAGATAGAGCAGCGCACGCTGATGCTCTCGGGCGTGAGCCACGACCTGCGCACGCCGCTGACCCGGATGCGCCTCGGCCTGTCGATGATCGACGAGGAGGACGCAGCCCCGCTCTTGGCCGATGTGGATGATATGCAACGGATGCTGGACGAATTCCTGAACTTCGCCAAGGGCGCCGCTGAGGGTGAACCCGAAGAGGTGGCCCCGCATGGGTTCGTCAGCGCCATCGTGGAAGACGCGCAGCGGGCTGGGCGCAAGGTCACGCTGCTGCCGCCCGAGGGCGCGGGCGAGGGGATCGTGAAGCTGCGCAGGATCGCGATGCGCCGGGCGGTGGACAACCTTATTTCCAACGCCGTGCGCTATGGCACGCAGGCCGAAGTCTCGGTCATGCTGAGCGACCGCACCCTGCGCATCCGGGTCGAAGACGATGGCCCCGGCATTCCCGAAGCGCGGCGAGACGAGGCGACGCGGCCTTTTTCGCGGCTCGATCCTGCGCGCAACCAAGACAAGGGCGGCGGCGTGGGGCTTGGCCTTGCCATCGCCTCCGACATCGCCCGCGCCCACGGCGGGGTGCTGCGGCTTGGGGAATCGGACCGCCTTGGCGGGCTGCGCGCGGATATCGTCATCGCGCGGTGACCCGGCGGCATGATTGTGCGACGCGCCCGGCTTTGCCACAGTGAGGGGACCCTAATACGGAGCGCAGCGATGACCCCCTATGACATGATCAAAGCCCATCTCGACACGGCCGTGCCCTTTGCCGCCCATGTCGGGGTGAAACTGCTCGAGATCGGAGACGGCACCGCCGGCGCCGAATTGGTGCAGCGGCATGAGACCTCGAACCACATCGGCACGCAGCACGCGGGCGCGATGTTCACGCTGGGCGAAGCCGCATCGGGGGCCGCCATGGCGGGGGCGATTGCACCGGTGATCATGGACATGCGCCCCGTGGCGGCCATGGGGCAGATCACCTTTAAAAAGATCGCCGAAGGCACGCTGACCGCCCATGCCAAAACCTCGCGCCCCGGGGCCGACCTGTTGAGCGCGCTGCAAGAAGACGGCAAGGTCGCCTTTGACGTGGCGGTCGACATTCAGAACGAAGCGGGTGAAACGGTGGTCGAGATGCAGGTGAACTGGCACGTCAGCGCCAAACGGTGAAGGCCACGAAAGGCGGGGGCGGAAGTATGGTAGGCCCGGCAGGACTTGAACCCGCAACCAAAGCGTTATGAGCGCTCTGCTCTAACCAATTGAGCTACAGGCCCGCCATGGGCGTTTGGGTATGACGCCGCAGGCCGAGCGTCAAGACATTAGCTGCACCAAATGATTGCAGTGGGCGGCGCAATACTCTAACTCCGCGCGCAAGGGAAAATGCGCGCCGGGGGCCATGACCATGACAAAATCCGACAACGGAATCACCTACGCCGAAGCAGGCGTGGATATTGACGCAGGCAATGCGCTTGTAGAGCGGATCAAACCGGCGGCGAAATCCACCGCGCGGCCCGGTGTCATGTCCGGCCTCGGCGGCTTTGGCGCGCTGTTCGATCTCAAGGGCGCAGGCTTCACCGATCCGGTGCTGGTCGCGGCGACCGATGGCGTGGGCACCAAGCTGCGCATCGCGATCGACACCGGCAATGTCGACAGTATCGGCATCGATCTGGTCGCCATGTGTGTCAACGATCTGGTCTGTCAGGGGGCCGAGCCGCTCTTCTTCCTCGACTATTTCGCCACCGGCAAACTGGAACTCGACAGTGCCGCGCGGATCATCGAAGGCATCGCCAAGGGCTGCGCCGATTCCGGTTGTGCCTTGATCGGGGGCGAGACTGCTGAAATGCCGGGCATGTACCACGCGGGCGATTTCGACCTTGCCGGTTTTTCGGTCGGCGCGATGGAGCGGGGGACCGAGCTGCCGCGCGATGTGAAAGAGGGCGACGTGCTCTTGGGCCTGCCGAGCGACGGGGTGCATTCCAACGGCTACAGCCTCGTGCGCAAGATCGTCGAGCGGAGCGGTCTGGGCTGGGGTGATGATTGCCCATGGGGCGAGGGTGATCTGGGCAGCGCGCTGCTGACGCCAACGAAGCTCTACGTCAAAGGCGCTGTGGCCGCCCTGCGCGCCGATGCCGTGTCGGCGCTGGCGCATATCACCGGCGGTGGCCTGACCGAGAACCTGCCGCGCGTCCTGCCCGTGGGGCTGGCTGCTGAGATCGACCTCAATGCATGGGAACTCCCGCCGGTGTTCAAATGGCTGGCCGCCGAAGGGGACATGGCCGAGGCCGAGATGCTCAAGACCTTCAACGCCGGGATCGGCATGGTCGCCGTGGTTTCCGCCGATAAGGTCGAGGCCGCCAAAGCCGCCTTTGCCGAGGATGGCCATGCCGCCATTGAGATCGGGCGCATCACCACTGGCAATGGCGTCACCTATTCCGGCGCGCTGCTTTGACCAAGCGGGTTGCGATTTTCGTCTCGGGCGGCGGCTCTAACATGCGGGCGCTGGTCGAGGATATGACCGGTGACCATGCAGGCCGCCCCTGTCTGGTGCTGTCAAACAACGCGGATGCGGGCGGGATCGCTTGGGCGCAGGGGCAGGGGATCGCGACCGAAGTGGTCGATCACCGCCCCTTCGGCAAGGACCGCCCGGCTTTTGAGGCGGCGCTCAGCGCTGCGCTTGAGGCTCATGCGCCCGACATCATCTGCCTTGCCGGTTTCATGCGCAAATTGACCGAAGGGTTCACCGATGCTTGGGCGGGGCGGATGATCAACATCCACCCCTCGCTATTGCCGAAATACCGCGGCCTGCACACCCACGCCCGCGCGCTGGAGGCTGGCGATACCGAACATGGCTGCACCGTGCATGAGGTGACCGCCGCACTCGATGACGGTCCGATCCTTGGTCAGGCGCGCATCCCCGTTCTACCCAGCGACACGGCCGAGAGTTTGGCCGAGCGGGTCTTGGTACAGGAACACCGCCTTTACCCCGCCGTGCTGCGCCGTTTCGCCGCTGGTGAGCGGGAGCCGGTCCTGCTCACCGGCTGACGCTGGTCAAACCCGCCCGCGTGATGTACCTCTTTGGCAAAGCCCGATGACCGGGCGTGCAACATGTCAAAGAGCATATATGAAAACCATCACCACGACCGCCGACCTCGCGCAATTCTGTGAAGAGGCTGCGCGCCATGATTACGTGACCGTCGACACTGAATTCCTGCGTGAGCGGACCTATTATTCCAAACTCTGCCTTGTTCAGCTTGCCATGCCCGGCACCGATGATAGCAACGCCGTATTGGTCGACCCCTTGGCCGATGGCATCTCGCTTGAGCCGCTGTACGATCTGTTCCGCGACACGTCGGTGGTCAAGGTCTTCCACGCCGCGCGGCAGGATCTTGAGATCTTCTATGTCGATGCCAAGGTCTTTCCCAAGCCGCTGTTCGACACGCAAGTCGCCGCGATGGTCTGCGGCTTTGGGGAACAGGTGGGCTATGAGACCTTGGTGCGCAAAATCGCGCATCAGTCGCTCGACAAGACCTCGCGCTTTACCGATTGGTCGCGCCGCCCGCTGACCGAGGCGCAGAAGACCTATGCGCTGGCCGACGTGACCCATCTGCGCCAAATCTACGAATTTCTGGCCCGCAAGCTTGAACAGACCGGGCGCGCGCGGTGGGTGGCCGAAGAGCTTGAAACGCTGCTCAGCCCCGACACCTATGTCACCCAACCGCAGGATGCGTGGAAACGGGTCAAGACCCGGACCAATTCGCCCAAGTTTCTGGCGATCGTCCGTGAGCTGGCGGCCTTCCGTGAGGATTACGCCCGCAGCCGCAACATCCCGCGCAACCGGGTGTTCAAGGATGACGCGCTGGTCGAATTGGCGAGCCTCAAGCCCTCGAATGGCGAAGAGTTGAACCGCGCCCGGCTGCTGCTGCGCGAGGCCCGCAAGGGCGAAATCGCCGAAGGTATCCTGAAGGCTGTGGCCGCAGGTGTGGCCTGCAAGCCTGCCGACATGCCCCAGCCCGACCGCAAGCGCGACAAGTTGCAGGTGAACCCGGCGCTAGCCGATCTTCTGCGGGTGCTGCTCAAGGCCAAGACCGAAAGCGCGGGCGTTGCGGCCAAGCTCATCGCCTCGGCCAGCGATCTCGACATGCTCTCGGCGGGGGAGCGTGACGTGCAGGCGCTGCGCGGCTGGCGGCATGAGGTCTTCGGTGCCGATGCGCTACTGCTCTGCGAGGGCAAGATCGCCTTGGCCGCTGACGGAAATGACGTGAAGGCCGTCAAAGTCTGAAACGAAAAGAGCCGCCCGATCAGGGGCGGCTCTTTCTCAATAGAGGGCAGGCGGCGTCTTAGCGGCGAGAGACCAGCGCGTTCAGCTGCCCTTCGACGCGAATCTCGCGCACCCCGGCCAGCATCTGATCGGTCAGGCGACGCCCGGCAATCACTTCGCGGGTGGGGCGGCTGCCTTGCGGGGTGGCCTTGTCGGGCCGGACCCCTTCCAAACGATAGGTCAGAACACCGTCGACGGGCATCTCATCCGGCGTCGCGGGGGTCAGGCGCACTTTGTAGATGCCTTGGCGTGCCGCCAGCCCGGTGGCGCGCAGAATCGCACCGCCCGGCACCGGCTCGATGGTCAGATCGGTGATCTGCTCAAAGGGGCGCCCCTCATAGGTGTCGACCTCAACCGCGCGCCGCGCGAACAGCCCACTGCGCTGCGGGATCAGGGGGTTCGTGCTCTCCGCCGGGGCGGTCTCAACCGAACGGGCGGGGCCAAACCAATTCAATGGATTGATGCGACTGTCACGGACCGTGCCGCAGGCGGATACCAAAAGGGTCGAAGCCAAAAGAGCGAGGATTGTCTTGCGCATGGGAACCGCCGTTAAGTTTACTTGCCTTGTGCTACCCCATCCCGCCAGCCTTGGGAAGGGGGTGGACCTTTGCCCATGGGCATCCTACCTGTCAGGCAATGGAATTCACCCGAAGAGAGTGCACAGATGGCCACGCCCGCCTTTGAAGAACTGGTCGAGGATTTCGAGTTTTTGGACGATTGGGAAGACCGTTATCGCCATGTGATCGACCTTGGCAAAGCGATGGAGCCGCTGCCTGAGCCGCTGCGCGTCCCTGCGACCAAGGTCGATGGCTGCGCCTCTCAGGTCTGGCTGCATGCACAGTTCGAGGGCGGGAAACTGCATTTCGACGGCGCCAGCGATGCGATGATCGTCTCAGGGTTGATCGCGGTTTTACGCAAGCTTTACAACGGCTTGACACCTAGTGAAGTGGGCGGCGTCGATGCCAAGGCGGAACTGGCGCGGCTGGGGTTGAACGACCACCTCTCGGCGCAGCGTTCCAACGGATTGCGCGCGATGATCGAGCGTGTGCGCGAGACGGCCGCGCAGGAAGCGTAAGGGTTAAAGGGCGCGCAGAGCGCTCTCCAAATCACCGTAACCCGTGAACCGCCGCTCGAACGCAAGGCCAAGCCGAGCGGCGCAGTCCCGCGCCTTTTCGGTAAGCGCCGAGTCGTCAGTCTGCGCCTGATAGACCAGTTTTTCATAGTTACCAAAATACATGTCGCGCAGCTCGGGATGCCGGTCGAGGCCCATGGGTTTGATGATGAAAGCGTCGAACTGCCGGACCAGAAAATCGGTGAGGTAGAAGGTGGTGATCTCATCTTCGGCGGTTTTGGCGAAACTTTCGTTGCCTTGGAAAAAGCTATAGCAATGCGGCCCGGCGACCATTTGCACGCCGAGTTCTGCGCAGGCGCGTTCCAGCCCGCCGCCCGTGCCGCAATCGGCGTAGACAACAAAGAAATCGTCGTAATCCGCACGGTGTTTGGCGACCGTATCACGCACCGCCTGCGTAATCTTTTCCGGGTAGAGGTGATATTTCGCGGGCAGGCAGGTCAGGTCCAGATGGGTCCAACCGTTGGCGGCTTTCAGATCCAAAATCTCACGCGCCAGCGCCCCGCAGGCAATCAGCAAGATACGGCCCGCGCGGGTGGGCGCGAGCCCGTCTTGGGTCAGGGTCCGGTCATCTGGCAGCGGGGTGTCATTCATGCCGATACCATCGCATGTCACCGCGCCCCAAGCCAAGCGGGCAGGGGCGAAACGCTCAGGCGTTGGCCGAATTATGTCGACGGCCCATCCAGTCTTTCGCTGTCTCCACCGCCACGGCGGCATCCCGGCAATAGGCATCGGCACCGATGGCCTTGCCGAATTCCTCGTTCAGGGGCGCGCCACCGACCAGCACAATATAGTCGTCGCGCTTGCCCTGTTCGATCAGCGTGTCGATCACCACTTTCATATAGGGCATGGTCGTGGTCAGCAGGGCAGACATGCCAAGGATATCGGCCTTTTCCGCTTCGAGCGCTTCGAGATAGGCTTCGACCGCGTTGTTGATGCCCAGATCGACAACCTCGAAACCCGCGCCTTCCATCATCATGCCGACGAGGTTCTTGCCGATGTCATGAATGTCGCCTTTGACAGTGCCGATCACCATCTTGCCCACGCGCGGCGCTCCGGTTTCTGCAAGCAGCGGCTTGAGGATGGCCATGCCGCCCTTCATCGCATTGGCGGCCAGCAGCACTTCGGGCACGAAGAGGATCCCGTCGCGGAAATCGGCGCCGACGATGGTCATCCCGCCGACAAGCGCCTTGGTCAGGATCTCATAGGGCTCCCAACCGCGTTCAAGCAGGATTTGCACCCCTTCTTCGATCTCTTCCTTAAGACCGTCATAGAGGTCATCGAACATCTGTTGGACCAGTTCTTCGTCGTCCAACTCGGCCAGGATGATATCGTCTTCTTCCGACATGGTGTTTCCTTCTGCTGGGCGTGCAGGTGCATGACACTTGAGCCCTTGTCCCACGGAATGTTAGCGCCGGGGTCGCGGTTTGCGACATCGGCCGCGCCTTGCGCGACGCCTTGGGGCCAAACTACTGCTTTTTGCGGTGTAAGGACAAGGGTTTGCACGAGGTTACTTGCCGATGTTCGCGCAATGTTCTAACCTTCTTTCATGGATAGGGAAGACCAGCGATTCCGCGTGCTTGGCCGCGCGGCCGGCAGCAATGATGCGGGCCGGTTTGAGCGTCATACCCGCGTCGCCGAAGATGACGGTTGGGCGCGCGACGAGGTGCTTCCGGTGCTGCGCACCCAGACCAGTATCGAGGTGCCGCGCCGGGTGATCACCTACAACCGCTCGCCGGATCTGCCTTTTGACCGCTCGATCAACCCTTATCGCGGCTGCGAACATGGCTGTGTTTACTGTTTCGCGCGGCCCAGCCATGCCTACCTCGGCCTTTCGCCGGGGCTGGATTTTGAGACGCAGTTGATCGCCCGCCCCGAAGCGCCGGACGTTCTGGCGCGGGAGTTGCGGTCGAAGCGCTATCAGGTCGCGCCCATCGCCATCGGCACCAACACCGATCCGTATCAACCGATCGAAAAGACCCATGGCATCATGCGAGAGTGTCTTGAGGTGTTGTCGGCGTTCAATCACCCGGTGGCGATCGTCACAAAGGGCAGCCTGATCGAACGCGACATCGACATTCTGAGCGACATGGCAGGGCGCGGATTGGCGGCGGTCGGCATTTCGGTGACCACGCTGGACGCAAAGCTGAGCCGCTTGATGGAGCCGCGCGCGCCCGCGCCGCGGCGGCGGTTGCAGGTGATCCGAAAGCTGTCGGAAGCAGGGATTCCGGTGCGGATCATGGCATCGCCGATGATCCCGGCGCTGACCGACCCGGAGTTGGAGGCGATCCTCACCGCCGGGCGCCACGCGGGCGCGCGGCACGCCAGTTGGATCATGCTGCGCCTGCCGCGAGAGGTGTCGCCGCTGGTGCAGGACTGGCTCGCCACCCATTACCCGGACCGGGCCGAGCGGATCATGGCGCGGTTACGCGATATGCACGGGGGCAAGGAATATGACGCGGGCTGGCACAAGCGGATGCGGGGTGAGGGGCCATATGCGCAGATGGTGGCGCAACGCTTTGATCTGGCGGTGAAACGTTTGGGGCTGGCCCGGTCTGGCGTGCCGCTGCGCTGTGATCTGTATCGACCGCCCTCCGAAAAGGGCGATCAATTGAGCTTGTTCTGAGCCTCAGCCCCGGCGACGCCCGCGGCGCGGCGCGCGGGTGGGGCCTTGGCCATCGGTGCCATCACTTTCGGAAGAGAAATCGCCGATCTCTTCGCGGATCTGCTCCAACGTCGGGGCCGGGCCTTTTTCGGTGCTGTCAAGCGCCTCGCGCATGGCGACCAGATGCTCAGGCAGGGTGCCGCAACAGCCGCCGATGATGCTTGCGCCTGCGTTGCGGGCCATCACCGCATAGCGCGCCATCAACTCGGGCGTGCCGTCATAGTGGATGTGGCCTTCGACGTATTTCGGGATGCCTGCATTGCCTTTCGAGATGATCGGCAGCGTGCCGTTCTTCGCGGCAAAGCCAAGCACGGTGCGTAGCAGGTCAGAGGCGCCAGTGCCGCAGTTGGCACCATAGGCCAGCGGCATGTTTTCGAGCCCATGCACCAAGTCGACCATCCCTTCAGAAGTCAGCCCCATCATCGTGCGGCCCGCAGTGTCAAAGCTCATCGTGCCACACCACGGCAGACCGGCAAGCTGGAAGCCTTCGGCGGCGGCTCGGTATTCTTCCGGGGCGCTGATCGTCTCGAGCCAGCCGATATCGGCACCACCTGCCTTGAGCCCATCGGCGGTCTCGTGGAACATCTCGACGGCGAGGGAGTGGGACAGGGTGCCCACAGGCTCCATAATCTCGCCCGTCGGGCCGACGGAGCCTGCGACGATCACTTTGCGTTCGGCGGTATCGGCCACTTCGCGCGCCAGTTCGGCGGAGACGCGGCTCAACTCATGCACGCGGTCCTGCGCGTCGTGCAGCTTGAGGCGGGCGGCGTTGGCACCAAAGGAGTTGGTAAGGAACAGATCACTGCCCGAATCCACCGCAAAACGGTAAAGCTTAGTGATCTTTGCGGGCTCGTCGGTGTTCCACAATTCGGGCGCATCGCCCGACATCAGCCCCATGTTGAACAGATTGGTGCCCGTGGCCCCATCGGCGAGCAATGTGCCCTTTTCAGCGAGAAGATCGGTGAATGCGTTGCTCATGGGGGCTCCTGTTAGGTCTGAGAATTTCGCCTGATGTCATGGTGGCTACCTGGGGGCAATCTCATAATATTCATCTTCATTATGAGGGCAGGCGGGAAGGCTGCGCCCCGGTGCCAAGACCGGAGCGCAGGGGGTCAGCTTGTCTCGCTCAGCAGTTGCGCCTTGGCCTCGGCCATCAGGCTTTGCATCTTGCCGCGGATCGTCGCCTCATCCGCGCGGTCGCCCAGATCGCCCGAGACTTTGCGATAAACGTCTTCGTCGCCCGCCTCTTCGAAATCGGATTTCACGACCTCTTTGGCATAGTCCTCGGCATCGCTGCCGGATTTGCCTAAAAGTTCAGCAGCCCAGAGACCCAGAAGCTTGTTGCGCCGCGCCTCGGCGCGGAATTGCATATCCGCATCGTGGGCGAACTTGCTTTCAAAGGCATTTGCACGGTCGTCAAAGTTGCTCATGGCGGGTCTCCGGTTGCTGCGATTACCCTATCGATATGCGAACGCAGGCCCGTTCTCGCAAGTGGCGGGGCAAAGGTGGCGGGCCATGCTTGCAGCAGCGGGGTGCTTGCACTAAGAGAAGCGCAAGCGGCGGGGATGTTCCCGGCCCCCTGTTGGAAAGGATGCCCATGGCCCGGCGCAACAAGATCTACGAAGGCAAGGCAAAGATCCTCTATGAAGGTCCCGAGCCCGGTACGATCGTTCAATATTTCAAAGACGATGCCACGGCCTTTAACGCCGAGAAGAAAGCCACGATCGAAGGCAAGGGCGTGTTGAACAACCGCCTGTCCGAGTTCTTTATGACTGGGCTGAACAGCATCGGCGTGCCGACGCATTTCATCAAACGCCTGAACATGCGCGAACAGCTCGTGCGGCAGGTTGAGATCATTCCGCTGGAAGTGATCGTACGCAACTATGCCGCCGGTTCCATGTCCAAGCGGTTGGGGATCGAAGAGGGCACACAGCTGCCACGCCCGATCGTTGAATATTGCTACAAGGACGACTCGCTCGGCGATCCGCTGGTCACCGAAGAGCATATCGCCGCATTCGGCTGGGCCAGCCAGCAAGACATGGACGATATCCTGAGCCTTGCGCTGCGGGTTAATGACTTCATGTCGGGCGTGATGATGGCCGTGGGCATTAAGCTGGTGGACTTCAAGATCGAGATTGGCCGCGTTTACGACGGTGATTTCCAGCGTCTGATCGTTGCCGATGAGATCAGCCCCGACAGCTGCCGCCTGTGGGACATCGAAACGGGTCAGAAGCTCGATAAAGACGTGTTCCGCCGCGACCTGGGTTCGCTCACCGATGCGTATACCGAAGTGGCCAAACGCCTTGGCGTCATGCCCAAGAACAACGCGCCGGTGACAAAGCCGACGCTGATAAACTAACGCGGCTTCGCCGTTCAATTTGCAGATGTTACAAAGGGGTGTCGCGCCATGAAAGCACGGGTGCATGTGATGCTGAAGAACGGGGTGCTCGACCCTCAGGGCGAAGCGGTTCGCCACGCGCTCGGAGCCTTGGGCTTTGACGGGGTGAACGGTGTGCGTCAGGGCAAGGTGATCGAACTTGACCTCGCCGAAGGCACCTCCGAGGCCGATGTAAACGCCATGTGCGAAAAGCTCTTGGCCAATACGGTGATCGAATCCTATTCGGTGGAGCTGGCCTGATGCACGCAGCGGTGGTTGTCTTTCCCGGGTCCAATTGCGACCGCGACCTTGCCGTGGCTTTCAAAGCCGCGGGTGCCAAGGTCTCCATGGTCTGGCACAAGGACAGCGAACTGCCGCAAGGCGTTGATATCGTGGGGATCCCCGGCGGGTTCTCCTATGGCGACTACCTGCGCTGCGGGGCCATCGCCGCGAATTCGCCGATCTGCCGCACAGTGGCCGCCCATGCGGAGCGTGGCGGCTATGTGATGGGCATCTGCAACGGTTTTCAGGTGCTGACCGAAACCGGCCTGCTGCCGGGCGCGCTGCTGCGGAACGCGGGATTGAAATACATCTGCAAGACCGTGGGTCTCAAGGTCGAGACTACGGCGAGCGATTACACCAGCGGCTACACTGCCGGTCAGGTCATCGACATTCCGATCGCCCACCACGACGGCAACTATTTCGCGGATGACGAGACGATTGCGAAACTGCGCGGCGAAGATCGCGTGGCCTTCAGCTATGCCGAGAACCCGAACGGCGCGCGCGATGACATCGCGGGCATCCTGTCGGATAACCGCCGGGTGCTGGGCATGATGCCGCACCCTGAGCGGGCGGCGGAAGCGGCGCATGGCAATACGGATGGGGCGGCGCTCTTCCGCGCATTGACCGGTGCTTTGCAAACCGCCTGACTTGAGTGCGGCGCGCGGAGCGCGTAGGTTGCCGCGATGAGTGATACATCCGGTTCCGAAGGCAATAGCATGGCCGTATCCTGGCGGGTGCGGTTCGCCATCGCGGCGCTGATGATCCTCGCTGTGGTGACGATTTCGATCACCAATAAGCTGCTGACCGACCGTTTTACCGAAAGTACCCGCAACCGCGCCGAACTGCGCATCGCGCTTTATAGCGGGAACCTGCTGGCGGAACTGCGCCAGAATGCCATCGTGCCGCAGCTTTTGGCCCGCGACCCAACCTTGATCGGGGCGCTACAAACGGCGGATTATTCCCTATCGACGCAACGGCTTATCTCCTTCGTGGAGGAGATCGGCGCGGCCTCCTTGATGCTTTATGACATCGACGGGCGCACGGTGGCGGCGACCGACCGCAACCGTTTGGGCTCTGCGCATAAATCCGAGCCTTATTTCGTCGACGCCATTCGCTCCAACGCCACAATCTTTTCGACGATTGAGCGGGAGCAGGGCGGCTATCGTTTCCTCTATTCGCGGCGCATGCAGTCGGGCGGCACGACCCTTGGCGTAATCGCGGTCGAGGTCGACTTGCAGAAGTTCGAGCGCGCATGGGCCGGGATTTCCGACGCGGTGATCGTCATGGACAGCACCGGGCAGATCATCCTCGCCACCGAGCCGCGCTGGCGCGGGCTGACCGAACCCGAAGCCTTGGCCAACCACACGCCGCAAAGCGCCATTGAGCGCGCCATCCAAGCCACCACCGATTGGACCGCGCTGCCGCCCGATGCCTATTTGCAGGGCGAAGCGGTGATGCGTCTGGAAAACCGCATCCCGTTCCGGGGCTGGCGGATGAGCAGCTACACCACCTATGCCTCGGTCCGCGAGAAGGTGAACGGCGTGCTGGCGCTTGAGGTCATGGGTTTTGCGATTTTGCTGGCCTTGGCGTTCTACTTCCTCAGCCGCCGCACGGCCGGAAGGCTGGCGATCTTCCAACGGGAATCGGCAAAACTCAGGGCGCTGAACCTTGCCCTGCAACGTGAGATTGCCGAACGAAAGCGCGTGCAACAGACCCTCGCCGTGGCCGAGCAAACGCTTGAACAGTCATCGAAACTCGCCGCCTTGGGCGAGATGTCTGCCGCCGTCAGCCATGAATTGAACCAACCGCTCGCCGCGATGAAGACCTATCTGGCGGGCGCGCGGTTGTTGCTCAATCGCAACCGGCAGGATGAGGCGCTGTCGTCCTTTGGCCGTATCGACGACCTGATCGAGCGGATGGGCGCGATCACGCGGCAGCTTAAATCCTATGCCCGCAAGGGGCAGGAGGCGTTTTCTCCTGTCGACATGGGCGCAGCGCTGGCATCGTCCCTGTCGATGATGGAGCCGCAACTGCGCCAACGACAGGTCCAGATCAGCCGTATTCTGCCCGATAATCCCGTCACGGTGATGGGAGACCGTATGCGGATCGAACAAGTTATGGTAAACCTGTTAAGAAACGCATTGGACGCAACAAAATCGGAACGAAACCCTCAGGTGGACATTATATTATCAGCGGGGGAGACGGCGACATTGACCGTGCGCGACAATGGCCCGGGGATCGAAGACTTGGACGCGCTGTTCGAACCTTTCTACACGACCAAACAGCCCGGCGATGGCGTTGGGCTGGGTCTTGCCATTTCATCGGGGATCGTGAACGACCTCGGTGGAAGGCTGACGGCGCGCAACGGACAGAACGGTGGCGCTGTTTTTGAAATGCAACTGCCCATATTGGCAGATGAAACGAAGATAGAAGCGGCGGAGTGAACGCATGGCTCAGGCAATGAAAATCGCGATTGTAGATGACGAACAGGACATGCGGCAGTCGATCAGCCAGTGGCTGGCCCTCTCAGGCTATGACACGGAAACTTTCGGCAGCGCCGAGGACGCGCTCAAGACATTGGGGCCCGATTATCCGGGCATCGTCATTTCCGACATCAAGATGCCGGGCATGGACGGGATGCAGTTTTTGAAAAAACTCATGGGCAGCGACTCGGCCCTGCCGGTCATTATGATCACCGGCCATGGCGATGTGCCGATGGCGGTTGAGGCGATGCGGGTGGGCGCGTTCGATTTCCTCGAAAAGCCCTTCAACCCCGACCGGATGAGCGAGTTGGCTAAGAAGGCCGCCAACGCGCGGCGGCTGGTGATGGACAACCGCGCCCTGCGGCGTGAACTGTCGGACGGCGGCCAGTTGATGAAAAAGCTGATCGGCCAATCCCCGGTGATGGAGCGCCTGCGCGAGGATATTCTCGATCTGGGGCAGGCCGATGGGCATGTGCTGATCGACGGGGAGACCGGGACGGGCAAGACTTTGGTCGCCCATGCGCTGCACGCCGTAGGCTCGCGTGCGGGCAAGAAATTCGTGCTCGTCTCCTGCGGTGCTTTCGAGGAAGAAGCGCTGGCCAAACGGCTTTTCGGCCCGATGCAGCCCGAAGACGCGCAACTGCCCGCTATCGAAGAAGCCCGCGGCGGCACTTTGGTCTTAGAGGATATCGAAGCGCTTTCTGAGCAACTCCAAGCCCGGCTGCTAAGCGCGATCAACGAGCAGGGCACCCCGGCGGAGACGCGGATCGTCGCCATCTCGAACCTGCAAGAGGCAGGGCGCACCTCGGAAGACGCGCTGCGCTCGGACCTGTTTTATCGTCTGGCGGCCCTGCGCATCACCGTGCCCCCGCTGCGCCAACGGGGCGAGGATATTCTGACGCTCTTTACTCGGTTGAGCGATCAATTCGCGGATGAATACGGCTGCGAGGCGCCTCAGGTCAGCGCGCAAGAGGCGGCACAGCTGTTGCAGGCGCCTTGGCCCGGCAACGTGCGGCAACTCATCAACGTCGCCGAACGCGCCGTGCTGCAATCGCGCCGCGGCTCGGGCACCATTGCCTCGCTGTTGATGAGCGACCATGATGAGATGCAGCCGGTGATGACCACCGAGGGCAAGCCGCTGAAAGAATATGTCGAAGCCTTTGAGCGTATGTTGATCGATAACACCATGCGCCGCCACAAGGGCTCGATCGCCAGCGTCATGGACGAGCTTTGCCTGCCGCGACGGACGTTGAATGAGAAGATGGCGAAATACGGGTTGCAGCGGTCAGATTACCTCTGACCGCGCCCCACAAGCAGCGCGGCTTAACCGTTGCGCTGCTCTGCGATCTCGACCGCTTTGCCATTCGGATCGGTGATGCAAGACCAGCTCGCCGCGCCGGGCACATCGACGATATGGCGGTAAAGCTCAACCACCGGACGGGTGGTATTGATCGCAATCCCCGCCGCTCCGGTTTGCTGGGCCACCGCGGAGATACAGCTTTTCTGCCCGCGCAATTCCGCCAGCGCTGCGGGGTCGTCGGCCACGGCGATCTCATCACAGGCGGCGAGGCCCAGAAGGGTCAGACAAAGCGCGGGGCGCAGAAATTTAGGCATGAAAGCGGTCCTTTGAAACTCTGGGCCGCATCGGCGGCAAGGCAATTCTATGGTGTCGCCCGGCGACAGCCGCCGTGACAGTCTGAATGTTTCCAAGCCCATGCGCCTTGTCAACCGACCGGGGATAAAGCGCATTTGACTGTTGCTCATTCGATTGACCATTGTGTTTCACCCCGTAAAGCCCTTAACTAGCCGGATAAGTCCCGTAACGCCCGACCGGCGTGGGGTGACTTTTGACAGTTTCGCTGCCGTGCCCGCCCGACACCGGGGGGCCAGCAGACCGATTGGGCCGGAAACGGCCGAAGAACCGCTGATATTCGCGAGGGTTAGCCCGACCGAAGCACAGCTAATTAATGGATGGGAGAGGCCGCAGAGCCCTCGCATCGGAGAAGAACCGCGATGACGCGCGCAGATGCTCAGAGCAGACAGTTGGGGGCCATTCGTGGCCCTGCTGTTGCCGCGTCCTCCATCGCCCTGACAAGTCACACCTCCCAGCCCGAAGCCCCGCCAGGGGCATTTTGTGCGCGGGTGCTGTGCATAATGGATCTATGTCTAAGAAAATGCTTATCGATGCCACCCACGCCGAGGAAACTCGGGTCGTGGTCGTGGACGGAAACAAGGTCGAAGAATTCGATTTTGAATCGGAAAACAAACGCCAGCTTGCTGGCAATATCTATCTAGCCAAGGTTACACGGGTCGAACCGTCGCTTCAGGCGGCCTTTGTCGACTATGGCGGCAACCGTCACGGTTTCCTCGCTTTCTCGGAAATCCACCCCGATTATTACCAGATTCCCGTGGCCGACCGTCAGGCGCTGCTGGAAGAAGAGCGCGCCTATGCCGAAGCGCAGGCCGCCAAGGATGACGAAGAAGAAAAACCCAAGCGGACCCGCTCGCGGTCGCGTAGCCGGTCGAAAAGCCAAGCGGCCGAGACCAACAGCGATGATGCCGTAGCCACCGCCGAGGTCGCCGAGGAAAACAGCGATCAGATCGCGGGCATGGAAACCGTCGATCTCGACAGCGAAGAGGGCAGTTCGCCCATGGAGCGGGTCGCGGAGACGCCGGTTGAAGAGCCCGAGAATGATGCGGCGGAGGGTGATATCGCCAAGGCCGAGGACGCGGCCCCGGCCAAGGCGGATTACGCGGCAAAGGCCGAGGATGCCGACGCCAAGGGTGACGCGCAGGCCGACGATGAAGACGCCGATGGCGAGGACAAAGGCAGCGATGCCACGGCGAAGGACGATTCCATCGAATCCGTCGCCGATGAGGACGACAGCGAAGACATCCGCCCCGTGCGCAAACCGCGCCCGCGCCGCTACAAGATTCAAGAAGTCATCAAGGTCCGCCAGATCCTGCTGGTGCAGGTCGTCAAGGAAGAGCGCGGCAACAAGGGTGCGGCGCTGACCACCTATCTCAGCCTCGCCGGTCGTTACTGCGTGCTAATGCCCAACACCGCCCGCGGTGGCGGCATCAGCCGCAAGATCACCAATGCTGCCGACCGCAAGAAGCTCAAGGAAATCGCGACCGAGATTGAGGTGCCGAAAGGTGCCGGCCTCATCGTGCGCACCGCCGGGGCGAAACGCACCAAGGCCGAGATCAAGCGCGATTACGAATACCTCCAGCGTCTCTGGGAACAGATCCGCGAGTTGACGCTGAAGTCCATCGCGCCTGCCAAAATCTACGAGGAAGGCGATCTGATCAAACGCTCGATCCGCGACCTCTACAATCGCGAGATCGACGAGATTCACGTCGAGGGCGAGCGCGGCTACCGCATCGCCAAGGACTTCATGAAAATGATCATGCCGTCCCACGCCAAGAACGTGAAGCTCTACAACGAGAGCCTGCCGCTCTTCGCCCGCTATCAGGTGGAAAGCTACCTCTCGGGCATGTTCAACCCCACGGTGCAACTGCCCTCGGGCGGCTATATCGTGATCGGCGTGACCGAAGCACTGGTGGCGATCGACGTGAACTCGGGCCGGGCCACCAAAGAAGGCTCGATCGAACAGACCGCGCTCAAGACCAACCTTGAAGCCGCCGACGAGGTCGCACGCCAGCTGCGTCTGCGTGACCTTGCCGGGCTCATCGTGATCGACTTCATCGACATGGACGAGCGCAAGAACAACGCCGCCGTCGAAAAGCGCATGAAGGACCGGCTCAAGACCGACCGCGCGCGCATTCAGGTGGGCCGCATCTCGGGCTTCGGCCTGATGGAAATGTCGCGCCAGCGCCTGCGCCCCGGCATGATCGAGGCGACGACCCAGCCTTGCCACGCCTGCCACGGCACCGGCCTCGTGCGCTCGGACGATAACCTCGCCCTGTCGATCATCCGCCAGATCGAAGAAGAAGGCACCCGCCGCCGCTCCCGCGAAGTACTGGTGCGCGCGCCCGTGGGCATCGCCAACTTCCTGATGAACCAAAAGCGCGAGCATATCGCCCATATTGAAATGCGCTACGGCATGTCCGTGCGGATCGAAGGCGATCCGTCGCTGGTCAGCCCCGACTTCCACATCGAGAAGTTCAAGACGGCCACGCGCACCGTGCCGCCCGTCTCGGATCACGTCGTCTCGGTCGATACTTCCCTCATGGATCAAATCGACGAGGATGAGAGCGCCGCCGAGGCCGAAGAGGCCCCCGCCGCACAGGACGCCAGCCCCTCCGAGAACGGGAACGGCAATGGCAACGGTGAAGAGGGTGAGGGCAAATCCAAGCGCCGCCGCCGCCGTCGCCGCAGCCGGGGTGGCCGTGGCCGCAATGGCAATGGCGATCAGCAGAACGGTGCAGAGGATCAAAACGGTGCTCAGCAGCAGGACGAGGCGAAATCGGACGAGGGCGAGAAAACCGCGCCGGTAGAGGCAGAAGCCCCGCAGGCCGAAGCGGAAGCCGCGCCCGCCGCCGAGGAGAAGCCCAAGCCGAAATCCCGCAGCCGCTCGCGCAAGCCTAAGGCCGAAATCGCTCCCGAAGCGGAACCCGCGCCCGAAGCCCTTGCCGCCGCAGAAGGCGAAGCGCCGAAGGTCAGCGCCGAGGCCGAAGGGGAGGAGCCCCCCAAGCCCAAGGCCAAGCGTAGCCGTCGGACCAAGAAACCCGCAGCCGACGCGGCGGAAGAGACCGTGAGCGCAGACGCCGTGGCAAGTGAGGAAGAGGCCGCACCCGCGCCGAAGCCCAAGCGCCGCAGCCGGGCCAAGGCCAAGCCGGTCGAGCCGGTCGCCGAAGCCACGCCCGATGCAATGGCCGAAGCCCTGCCGAGTGAAGCGCCCATCGCGGCCCCGTCACCGGAGACGGCGACGCCCGTCGCGGAAGCGCCTCAGCCTGAGCCGCAGCCCGACCCCGCGCCGCAGCCGGTCGAGGCCGAGGCACCCGCTGCCGAAACCGCTCCTGAGCCAGTGGCCGAAAAGGTCGAAGAGCAGCCCGCCGAGAAGCCCAAACCCAAACGGCGCGGCTGGTGGTCGCTGGGCAGCTAAAGCGCTCTAGATAAAGGAAACGGCGGGCTCTCGGGCCCGCCGTTTTCAGTTTAGCGATAGGGTAAGAAAGACGGCGCGACCGCGCCCGTTCAGCCGCCCTTAGTGATGATGTAAAGCTCTGCCGCGCCTTCGGTCCGGGTTTCGGTCAGCTGATGGCCTGCCTCGGTACAGAAATGTGGTACGTCGATCACGGCGGCGGGGTCATCCGCCAGCATGTGCAGCTGATCGCCCGGCGCCAGCGCGGCCAGTCGTTTGCGTGCTTTCAGCACGGGCAGGGGGCAGAGAAGCCCCGTGGCATCCAGTTTTTCGATCTTCATAAGATCAGTTAAGCCAAGCCGGTCCCGAGGTCCACGATCTTGTGACAATATGACAGGTGACGCCGGGGCCATGTCGGTCTAGGAGTCGGTCATGTTTGAAATAAGCCTCCTCGACGCCGGGATCCTGCCGGCCATGACCATCGCCCTTGTCGCCGGGATTTTCAGTTTCCTGTCGCCCTGCGTGCTGCCCATCGTGCCGCCCTATCTGGCCTATATGGGGGGCGTGTCGATCAATGACATGTCGAGCCAATCCAGCGCGCGACGGCGGGCGGTGGTGGCGGCGCTGTTCTTCGTCCTGGGGCTAAGCACCGTCTTCGTGCTCTTGGGCTTCACCGCCTCGGCCTTTGGGATGTTCTTTCTCCAGAATCAGGCGCTTTTCGCCAAGATCTCCGGCGTGGTGATCATTGTCTTTGGCCTGCATTTCATCGGCCTCTTCCGCATTCCCTTTCTGGACCAAGAGGCGCGGTTGGACGCGGGCGATAAGGGCGGTTCCAGCTTTGGCGCCTATGTTCTAGGGCTGGCCTTCGCCTTTGGTTGGACGCCCTGTATCGGCCCGCAGCTTGGCGCGATCCTGTCGCTCGCGGCGAGCGAGGCTTCCGTCTCTCGCGGTACGCTTTTGCTGGGCGTCTATGCGGCAGGGCTGGGGATCCCGTTCCTGCTGGCCGCGATGTTTATCACCCGCGCAATGACGCTGATGAACCGCATCAAACCGCATATGAAGCTGATTGAGCGGATCATGGGGGGGCTTCTTGTGCTCGTCGGGCTGGCCTTGCTGACCGGTGCATTCACCGCCTTCTCCTTCTGGCTGCTAGAAACCTTCCCGATCCTCGCAACTGTGGGTTAAGCCTTATTCTCGCCCCGAATTACGGCTAGACTATGCCGAAGAAGAGGGCGGGCATGGTAAGCAAAGCGCAGGGAAAGACGGTGAAAACGCGCCGGGTGTTCTACATCCCCGGCTACGATCCGATTCACCCGCGCCGCTACCGCGAGCTGTACCGCAAGGAAAGCGCCGCGCAGGCGGCGATCTCGGGCTATGAGATCGGGCTGAATCCGAAGGCGGGCCGCGGCAATTACGGCTGGCAGGTGGATGCTGAGATCGACGGGCAGCGGGTGAGCGCGCAGGTCGAGGTTCTGGTCTGGTCCGACATCGTGCGCGAAAGCATGAGCAGTTCGATCCCCGCGACCTATTGGCAATTGCTGCGCACGGCTTGGGTCTACATCGGGTCGGGCGCGCTCTGGCGGCTCATGCGGCTGCGCAAGGGGCCGGTGATCGCCGCACTCTACCCCGTTGGCATGTTAATCGCGCAGGCGCTGTTGGCGGTGGCGCTTGGCCTGTTGACCTATGGCCTTCTCGGCATGCTCAGCGATCATTGGGCCGCGCGGCTCGCCTTCGCGGCACTGGGCATGGGGTTGGGCATTGCCCTGCTGCGCTGGTTCAAAAAGAAGGACGGCAAGTTTTTCGCCTATTACCTCATGCATGATTACGCCTATTCCGCCGCCACCAAGGGCGCGAATCCGCCGCAGCTTGAGGCCCGGATGGCGACCTTTGCCGATGCCATCGCCACCGCGCTGACCGATGATATCGACGAGGTCTTGGTCGTCGGCCATTCCTCGGGCGCGCATCTGGGGGTTTCGGTACTGGCCGATCTGATCCGGTCGGGCAGGGTGACCGAGGGCGGGCCTGCTCTGGGTTTCCTCACGCTGGGGCAGGTGGTGCCAATGGTGTCTTTCCTGCCCCGGGCCGAGCGGTTGCGCGGCGATCTGCGCTATCTCTCGGCGCGAGATGAATTGGCCTGGGTCGATGTCACCGCCCCGGGCGATGGCTGCGCCTTTGCGCTTTGCGATCCGGTGTCGGTGTCTGGTGTCGCGCCCGAAGGGAAACGCTGGCCGCTGGTCTTCTCCGCCGCCTTCACGCAAACGCTTAGCCCCGCGCGTTGGAAGGCGCTGCGCTGGCGCTTCTTCCGGCTGCATTTCCAGTATCTTTGTGCCTTCGACCGTCCACGTGACTATGATTATTTCCAGATCACCGCCGGGCCGCAGACACTCGCCGCGCGCTATGACGGGCGGCCCGCATCGAAATCGCGGATCGACCACGCGGTCAGCAAATACACCTCTGTCGCTGCATGAGCCATCCGCCCAAACCCCCCGCGCGCCCCGACCGCGTGTCGCTCTGGCGCTATGCCAAACTGTTTCGCGCCGACATCCTCTCGGCCCAGCCCGCGCGGCTCTATCGGGCGTGGATGGCTGAGTTCAAAACGCCGTTTTTTCGCAGCTACCTGATGAACCAGCCCGAACTGGTGAAAACCGTGTTGAAGGACCGGCCCGAGGATTTCCCCAAGTCCGACCGTATCGGCGAGGGGCTGCGGCCCCTCTTGGGCAACTCTGTCTTTCTGACCAATGGCGAGACATGGAAACGCCAGCGCCGCATCATCGACCCGGCCTTCGAGGGCGGGCGCCTGCGTGAGACCTTTCCCGCCATGTGGGACGCGGCAGAGGCGGCTGCGGCACGGCTGGAGCCCAAGGCGGGCCGGGTGGTCGAGATCGAGGCTGAGACAAGCCACGCCGCCGCCGATGTGATCTTTCGCACGCTGTTTTCGCTGCCGATTGAACATGAGGTCGCCCGCGCGGTTTTTGACGAGTTTCGCAATTACCAGCGTAGCCAGCCAATCCTGAACCTCGGGGCGCTTTTGCCGCTGCCGCGCTGGGTGCCGCGCCTGTTTCGCCGCGACACGCGGGCCAGCGCGGCGCGGATCAGGGCGCTGATCACCGATCTGACCCGCGCGCGCATCGCGCAGATCGAGGCGGGCACCGCGCCCGATGATCTTGCCACCAAGATTATGACCCAAGCCGATCCCGAAACCGGAGAGCGCTTCGACACCGAAGAAATGGTCGACCAGGTCGCGATCTTCTTTCTTGCGGGGCATGAGACCAGCGCCTCGGCCCTTGCATGGGCGCTGTATTTGATGGCCACCCATCCCGCGTGGCAAGAGCGGTTGGCGGAAGAGGCGCAGGCGCTTGAGACCTGCGATTTCGCGGTGATGTCGAAACTCAAGCTCAGCCGCGATGTTTTTCGCGAGACGCTGCGCCTTTACCCGCCGGTGCCGATGATGGTGCGCGAGAACAGCTGCCCCGAACACTTCCGTGACCGACAGGTGAAACAGGGCGCGCAACTGGTGCTCAGCCCGTGGCATCTGCACCGCCACGAACGGCTCTGGGACAACCCCGACGGCTTTGACCCGTCCCGCTGGCAGACCAAGAATGGCAAACAGTGCCAGCGCGACGCTTTCATCCCATTCTCCGCCGGGCCGCGGGTCTGCACCGGGGCGGGCTTTGCCATGGTCGAAGGGCCGCTGATCCTGTCGCGCATCCTGCGCGACTTCCGCGTGACGGCCCAACCGGACCGCGTGCCAGTGCCTGTCGCACATTTGACCGTCCGTTCAGATAAGGGCATTTGGTTAGCGCTATCAAGACGCTAGCTGCTATCATCGGCTTTGCGTTTCAATTAGAAACGCAGCGAACGGAATCAAAATAGGACCTGGGTGACATGGGCTACGACAAGGCGCAACTTGAGCAAATGGACAGCGGCAAGGGCTTCATCGCGGCGCTTGATCAATCGGGTGGCTCCACCCCCAAGGCGCTGAGCCTCTATGGCGTGGAACCGTCGGACTACAACGGCGACGAAGAGATGTTCAAAGCCGTTCACGACATGCGGGCGCGGATCATTCTGGCCGATGATTTCACCTCTGAAAAAGTTATCGGCGCGATCCTTTTCGAGCGCACGATGGATGACACGATCAATGGCAAACCGGTTGCACAACTGCTCTGGGAAGACCGCGGCGTGGTGCCTTTCCTGAAGATTGATAAGGGTTTGGAGGAAACCAGCAACGGCGTGCAGATGATGAAGCCGATCATGGAGATTGACGACCTGTTGGCCCGCGCCGTGAAGCATGGTATCTTCGGCACCAAGGAACGCTCTGTCATTCATGAGGCCAACGAAAACGGCATTGCCGCCGTGGTGGCGCAACAGTTCGAACTGGCCAAACAGGTCTGCGCTGCCGGTCTCGTGCCGATCATCGAGCCCGAGGTGAACATCAATTCCGAGAGCAAGGCCGAGGCCGAAGAAATTTTGCACGGTGAGATCGCGAAACACCTGAAGGCGCTGCCCGAAGGTGAGATGGTGATGCTGAAGCTGACGATCCCCGAGAAGGCCGGTCTCTATGATGATCTGGCCGAACATGCCAATGTTCTGCGCGTCGTGGCGCTGTCGGGTGGCTATTCCACGGCGGAAGCCTGCGAACGGCTGGGCAAGAACCGGACCATGATCGCCAGCTTCTCCCGCGCTTTGACGGAAGGGCTGAATGTCAAGATGACGGACGCGGAGTTCAACACGGCGCTCGGGCAGAACATCGAGAAAATCTACCAAGCGTCGATCTGTTAAACGGAATTTTTTGAAAATTCCGGGGCCGTTTTCTTTTAAAGAAAACGGCTACACGATCCGCCGGATGGGTTCACGATTGCAAAATATGATGACCTGTCCGGCGTTTTCCACCGCTTGATACCCACGGCGCTTCAATTCCGCTTCGAATGCCCGGCGTCCGACGAATTTCTCGATATCCCGCGCTTTGCGCCGGATCACCTGACCGCTGATCGCGGCGCGCGAGGCAAAGAGGCTGTGGAGCCACGCCTGTGGCGAAAGGGGAGAGGCCAAAGTCATGGCCAGACGCTAATCCGCTTTTGGTAAACGTTCCTTTAACGACCGCAGCACAAACAAGCGGATCGCCCCGGCCAGCCCGATGTCCAGCCCACGGGCGGCGTCAATCTCGGCCACCAACGCGTTGATCGGCATGCCCCGTGCGGCGGCGATGGCGCGGAACTCATCCCAGAATTCGTCTTCGAGGGAGATCGATGTCCGGTGGCCCCTTAGGGTCACCGAATGTTTGCGGGGCCTTGCGCTCATGTCTCGCGCTTATGCGCGTCGAGCGTGGCCTTGGCTTGGGCGGCGCTTTTGCGCGCCGCCTCCTTCTCAGCTTTGCTGCGGCCAAAGCGCAGCGCATTCTCATCCGCCTGAGCGCGGCGGGCCGCAAGATCGCGTGCCTTTCTCGCCTTGTTCAGGTTGATGGGCTGGCTCATTTCGGGCCGATCATATTCTCAGGGCGCACCACACGCTCGAAGGTCTCGGCATCGACGAAGCCCAAGGCAATCGCCTCTTCCTTCAACGTGGTGCCGTTCTTATGCGCGGTCTTGGCGACCTTGGTGGCGTTGTCATAACCGATCTCGGGGGCCAGCGCGGTGACCAGCATCAGCGACTCGCGCATCAGCTTCTCGATCCGGTCCGCGTCAGCCTTCAGGCCATCCACCAGATTGTCGGTAAAGGCCGAGGCCGCATCGCCCAAAAGCTGCATGGATTGCAACACGTTATAGGCCATCATCGGCTTGTAGACGTTAAGCTCGAAATGCCCCTGCGACCCGGCGAAGCCCACGGCGGCATCATTGCCCATGACATGGGCGCAGACCTGCGTCAGCGCCTCGCATTGCGTCGGGTTCACCTTGCCCGGCATGATCGAAGAGCCGGGCTCATTCTCGGGCAGGATCAATTCGCCCAGACCGCAGCGCGGGCCGGAGCCCAAAAGGCGGATGTCATTGGCAATTTTGAACAGCGACGCCGACACGGTCTTCAGCGCGCCGGAAATCTCGACCATCGCGTCATGGGCGGCAAGTGCTTCGAATTTGTTGGGCGCGGTGACGAAGGGCAGGCCGGTGATCTCGGCCATGTTATGCGCCACGGTCTCGGCCCAGCCCTTCTTGGTGTTCAGCCCGGTGCCCACGGCGGTGCCACCCTGTGCCAGCTCATAGATACGGCCAAGCGCATCGCGCACGCGGGCAATGCCCATGGCGACCTGATGGGTGTAGCCCGAGAATTCCTGAGACAGCGTCAGCGGTGTCGCGTCCTGCGTATGGGTGCGGCCGATTTTGATGATGCCGTCGAATTCCTCGACCTTCTTCTGCAACGCGCCGTGCAGCTTCTCCAGCCCCGGCAGGAGCACGTCACGCGCCGTCATCGCGGTGGCGATATGCATGGCGGTGGGGAACGTGTCGTTCGAGGACTGGCCCATGTTGCAGTGATCGTTGGGGTGCACCGGATCTTTCGAGCCAATGGTGCCGCCCATGAGTTCAATTGCGCGGTTGGCGATAACCTCATTGGCGTTCATGTTCGACTGGGTGCCGGAACCGGTCTGCCAGACCACCAGCGGGAAGTTGTCGTCGAACTTACCCTCGAACACTTCGCCAGCGGCCTGAATGATCGCGCGACCGCGTTCCTCGTCCAGCGAGCCCTGCGCCACATTCGCCTGCGCGCAGGCTTTTTTGATCACGCCGAGCGCGCGCACGATGGCGATGGGCTGCTTTTCCCAGCCAATCGGGAAGTTCATGATCGAACGCTGCGTCTGCGCGCCCCAGTATTTATCGGCGGGGACTTCGAGCGGACCAAAGCTGTCGGTTTCGGTGCGGGTATCGGCCATTTTGCGGCTCCTGCTGTGACTTATCGTTGTCCAGCGGTGTACCTGCGCCTTACGCGCTGCGCAATGCGGGGATGGCGCTAACGGCCATTCCGCCGCTACTTCCGAAAGGAATCGAGCGAGACGATCTCGGCATCTTTGACCGGCTCTTCCGCGACTTCCAACTCTGCCTCATCCGTCTGGTCGAGCGTGGCCTCATCCTCAGCCACGTCTTCCTCTTCGGTCTCTTGCTGTTCGAACCGCAGGCCAAACTCAACCGAAGGGTCCACGAAGGTGCGGATCGCGTCGTAAGGAATATAAAGCGGCTCTGGCGCATCGCCGAAGTTCAGCGTGATGGCGAAACCGTCTTCACCCACATCAAGGCCGTCGTACCAGTGCTGCATCACCACGGTCATCTCATCGGGATAGCGGTCCGACAGCCAATCGGCCAATTCCGCATCCGGATGCGAGGTGTCGAAGGTGATGAAGAAATGGTGATTCCCCGGCAGTCCCTTGTCCGATACGTCTTGCAAGACCCTGCGGATCAGGCCCCGCATGGCTTCGTGCATCAGGTTGCCGTAATCAATGCTGCGGCTCATTCTTCTCTCCGGTCCGGGCGTTGGGCAGGGGTAAGCATACCCCATTCAGGGGCGAGTGAAAGGGGGTGCCGCGCTAAATCGCGTGAAGGATCAGCGCCAGCGCCGCGAGCAGGACCATCGTGATGACAAAATTACGCTTGAGCGCCAGCATCAGCACGGCAGCCAAGAGTGTGAGCGCGACGGCCATGGGGTTGAAACTGTCCCAAACGGGCAGGGGCAGGGCAAGCGGGCCGTCAGCGCCCACCCGATCAAACAGCACATGCAGCGCGAACCAAACCGAGAGATTGGCGATGACCCCCACCACAGCCGACGTGATCGCCCGCAGCGCGCCTGCGATGCGCGGCTGTTCAGAGAGTGCCTCAAGATACGGGCCAGCAAGGAAAATCCACAGAAAACAGGGCGTGAAAGTGACCCAAAGCGCCAGCAGCCCGGCAGCCATCGCCCCCGCGGGGCCGCTTTGCGCAAAGCCCGCCAACATCCCGACGAATTGCGTCACAAGGATCAGTGGGCCGGGCGTCGTCTCGGCCAAGCCGAGCGCGTCGATCATCTGATCGGTCTCGATCCAGCCGAAATCCTGCACCACGGTCTGGGTCATATAGGCCAGCACCGCATAGGCCCCGCCGAAGGTCACCACGGCCAGTTTGGAAAAGAACAGCCCCAGTTGCAGCAGAAAGTCGTCGCCGATGAAGGCAAGGAACAGAAGCGGCGCGGCCCAGAGACCACCCCAAATGAGCAGAGTGCGCAGGCTATGCGCCGGCGGCAGGTCGGCGGCTTCGGTCTCAGGCGTCGGGCCTCGGCTCAGCATCCCAATGGCCCCGGCAACCAGAATGATGAGCGGAAACGGCAGGCCCAGCACGAAGAGCGCGATGAAAGACCCAAAGGCCAGCGCCCAGCCGAGCCGCCCGTGAAGCGCCTTTGAAGAAACCTTCATAAGCGCTTGGAATACCACGATAATGACAGCGGCCTTGATGCCCAGAAAGGCCGTTTGGACCAAGGGCATCTGCCCATACCACGCATAAAGCAGCGCAAGTGCCGCGATGAAGACCGCCCCCGGCACGACGAAAAGCAGCCCCCCCAACAGCCCGCCCGCAACGCCGCGCAGGCGCCAGCCTGCATAGGTCGCCAGCTGCATCGCCTCCGGTCCGGGCAACAGCATACAGAGCGAAAGGGCCCGCAGGTAGGTCTGCTCGCTCAACCACGGGCGATGCTCGACCAGCTCGCGGTGCATCACGGCGATTTGGGCTGCGGGGCCGCCGAAGGACATCAACCCAATCCGGCCAAACACGCGAAACATATCGGGCCAACTGGGCGGGGTCATCGGGGCCATCCTGCGTCATCAAAGCCACCACGGCTTCGCTGCGTCACGGATAGGGCCAGAGGAAAGCGCGGTCAAGTTAAGGCAAAAGCGCCGTCTAACGGGTATGAAACGGAAGGGAAAAGTGCAGGTTTCTGTTGCCAGGTACCTGCGAACCCCGCCTTAAGCTGCAAGGCCTAAGGACTTAAGATTTCAGTCGCTGAAACCGCTTACGCGGCCATCGCAACTGGAGCACGATTGTCATTTGCAATTGTACAGTTTGAACCGATAACGGTGGTATCTCACCGAGACAAAGCAACCCCTTTAGACGTTCGTCGATCCTATTTCGGCCCCATGATCCCCAAATGAAGGATGTTTGGTGGAGCCGCCGGGTACCGCCCCCGGGTCCGAACCGCTTATTACGAGCGCGTTTATGTCCATAGTCCCGAAGGACAGGATTAAAGTAGGGCTGCCATGGGTGAATTGCAAGGGGTGCGATGCGGCGAATTTTTCACGTCAAGATAAGCGCGTATCGCGTTGTTTATATGGCCCAACCTAGCGTCGCCCCGCAGCTTCGGCATTCCGCGCCGCACGCGCGGCGAAAACGCTTTGGGCAAGCTGTTGCGTCTCGGCCTCAAGCGCGGTCAGCCCTGCCGTCACCGCCTTGCCGTCATGGGCCTCTGCCGCATCCGCGATCTCTTGATGCAGAGCTACGATCCGCGCGCGATCCCGCGCGGTGAAGGTGATCATATTCATCAGGGGCTGCATCGCCTCGACCGCGCCCGCAAGTTGATAACTTAGCACCGGATTGCCCGCACCATCGACCAGCGCCCGGTGAAATGCCACGTCGGAGGCGCAAAAGGCCTCATCTGTCAGTCCCGGCTGCGCCTGCCGATGAATCTCCGCGCGCATGGTGGCAAGGTGGTCCGCCGTCCGCCGCTCTGCCGATAGTGGGGCGCAGGCGCGTTCCAAGGCGAAGCGTGCCTCGCAAGCGGTCTCAAAACTCACCACATTCATCGACAGCAGCAGGGTCGAGGTGGTGATCTGCTGCGCATAGGCATCCGGAAAGCTCAGCCGGTTGACGAAAGCACCCCCCGTGGCCCCGCGCTGCGTGCGGATCAGCGATTGCGCGGCCAGCCGCTTGAGCGCCTCGCGCACCGTGGGGCGGGAAACCTCGAACTGCTCGGCAAGCTCCGCCTCGGAGGGCAGGCGCTGGTCGACGATCAGATGCCCGCCGATGATGGCGTCGCGAATGGCTGTGGCGATCTGAGCCGATAGATCGGCGGGGTTGCTTGGGTCAATTTTCATATGTCTTACAATTAGTGTTTGCGAGGACTTTAATTGTCTGACATTAAATCTACAAGAGCACGCAGGGGAGGGCGGCGATGACCGGGATGGTACGATCAACACTATGGCTGGGGTTTTTCGCCCTAATTCTCGCCGCCTGGTGGATGATGTACAGCATGGCGATGCAGATGGACCTCGATCTGCTCGGCCGCCCCGGTGCCATGGGCGAACGCATGCGGCAGATGGATCCGGGCATGGATATGTATATGCCCATGGCGCGTTTCTTTCCGCTGTTCGTGATGTGGGGCGCGATGATGGCGGCGATGATGGTCCCGACCATGGTGCCGACGCTACGCGCCTATGAAGACCTTATGACTTCGGCCAATGGCACGCGCGCGGGCTGGCTGGCGGTGCTTGCGGGCTACCTCGCGGTCTGGCTCGTCTTCGCGGCGGGGATCGCGGGTTTGCAACTGTTGCTGCTGCACGGCGGCGTCATCGATATGCTCGGCATCGCCAAATCGCGTTGGACGGCGGCGGCGCTGCTCTTGGCTGTGGGCCTCTTCCAATTTACCCGCGCCAAGGAGATTTGCCACGGCGTCTGCCACTCTCCGATGATGTATTTCATGGGCCACTGGCGCCCCGGCGCCGCGGGCGGCTTTCGCATGGGGCTGGGCCTCGGCGCCTTTTGCGCGGGCTGCTGCTGGGGCTTTATGCTTCTGGGCTTTGCCGGCGGGGTCATGAACCTTGCTTGGATGGGGCTGGCCACGCTTTTCATGGTCATCGAAAAACTGCCCCAGATCGGGCATTACGTAACAAAACCAATGGGTTTCGCCCTGATCCTCGGCGCAGGTGTCGTGGCGGGTTGGCCCATGATCACAGGAGGATGATATGCCAAACAGAGAGATGACACCCGCCGATTGGGCGATCAAGGGCGAGCTTTTCCTAAACTGCTCTTGCGATGTCTTCTGCCCCTGCGTGGTCAGCCTTGGCGCGCATCTGCCGACCGAAGGCCACTGCCATGCATGGATGGGCATCGTGATCGACGAAGGCCATTTCGAGGGGGAGGATTTGGCCGGCCTGAACGTCGGGCTGTTGGTCGACATTCCGGGCCGCATGGGCGAGGGAAATTGGAAGGTCGCCGCCTATGTCGACGACCGCGCGAGCGAGGCGGCCTATGACGGGTTGCTGCAAATCTTCTCGGGCGCTGCGGGCGGCACCACGGGGCTGTTCACCATGTTGGTAAGCGAGATCGTCGGCGCCGAACGCGCCCCGGTCGAAATCATTCGCGACGGCAACCGCCGGGTCATCAATATTGGTCGAAAAATCAACGGCGAGATCGAGATGCTGGCCGGGGCCGAACCGGGAGAGCCTGTGACGATCACTAATTCGAAATACTGGATGGGCCCGAATATCGTGGCTGCGCGTGGCGTAAAATCCAAGGTCCGCGACTATGGCCGGGTCTGGGATTTCGGTGGTAAATCGGCTGAGGTCTGCGCGATCGATTGGCAGGGGGCGCGGTGATCACTCCCACCTATGCCAAGGAAATGGCGCGCTATAATGCATGGCAGAACAGTCAGTTGTCGAGCGTCGTTCAGGCTTTGGATGAGGCAACGTTAACACAGGATCGCGGGGCGTTCTTCGGCTCCATCCTCGGCACGCTGAACCATCTTCTGTGGTGCGATCAACTCTGGCTGTCGCGGTTCGACCCTGCCGCGGCAAAGCCGGAAGGCAAAGACACCGAGCTTTGCCCCTCCGGTGACGCATGGGTTTTGGCGCGAGTTCAATGCGACCTTGCCATTTCTCAGTGGGCGGCGGGGCTGGACCAGTCGATGCTAGACCGCGATTTAACGTGGCATTCCGGCATCTTGCAACGCGATGTTTCCAAGCCAATGGCGGGATGTGTGGTGCACTTATTCAACCACCAAACCCATCACCGCGGCCAAGTGCACGCCATGCTCACCAGCGCAGGATGTGACGCGCCGGTGACCGATTTCATTTTCATGCCGGAGGAGGGCTGATGGCCGAACTCTCTCTCTCGCGCCGGATCAGGCGCACGCCATTCTCTGCCGGGGTCGAGGCGGCGGGTGTGAAAGCCTATACGGTCTACAACCGGATGCTGCTGCCGACCGTATTTGAAAGCACCGAGGCGGATTATCACCACTTGAAGAAAGCCGTGCAAGTCTGGGACGTGGCATGCGAAAGACAGGTTGAACTGCGCGGGCCCGATGCTTCCCGACTGATGCAAATGCTGACACCCCGCGATCTGCGCGATGTGGCGCCGGGCCGCTGTGTCTATGTGCCGATCGTGGATGAGACGGGTGGGATGCTTAACGATCCGGTGGCGGTAAAACTGGCCGAGGATCGTTGGTGGATTTCCATCGCCGATAGCGATTTGTTGTTGTGGGCCAAGGGGATATGCAACGGTTATCATCTTGATGTCTTGGTCGATGAGCCGGATGTGAACCTGCTGGCGGTGCAGGGGCCGAAGGCCGAAGATCTAATGGAACGCGTCTTTGGCGCGGCGGTGCGGGAGGTGAAGTTCTTCCGCTTCGGAGAGTTCCAGTTTCAAGGCCGCGCCATGAATGTCGCGCGCTCCGGCTACTCCAAACAGGGCGGCTTTGAGATTTATACCGAAGGGGCGACATCGCGATGCCATTTTGGGAGGCGCTTTTCAAGGCGGGACGCGATCTGGATGTGCGGGCGGGCTGTCCGAACCTGATTGAGCGGATCGAGGGCGGATTGTTGAGCTATGGCAATGACATGACCGACGACAACACGCCCCACGAATGCGGTCTTGGCAAGCTCTGCGACACGCAGGCGGCGATGGGCTGTATCGGCAGAGATGCGCTGCTGCGGGTGGCGAAAGAGGGCCCGGTGCAACAGATACGTCCCCTAGAGATCGCTGGCGATCCGGTGCCGCTTTGTGATCGTGTCTGGCCCTTGATGGCGGGCGACAAACGCGTGGGGCAGGTGACCTCGGCGGTTTGGTCCCCTGACTTTGGCGTGAATGTCGCCATCGGAATGGTGCGGATGACCCATTGGGACCCGGGCACGCGCTTGCGGGCGCACACCCCCGACGGCGAGCGTGACGTGACCGTGAGGGAAAGTTACTGGGCCTGAGGTCCGTTAGATTGAAACCTGAAAAGGAGATGAAAGATGAGCTTTAATGCGCTGATTGTAAACAAGGATGACGAAGGCAAGACCCAGGCCGAGGTCACCCAGATCACCGAAGACCAACTGCCCGAGGCCGAGGTGACGGTCGCGGTCGAATATTCCACCGTGAACTACAAAGACGGCCTATGCATCGGGCCGGGTGGTGGCTTGGTCCGCAACTATCCGCATGTGCCGGGCATCGATTTCGCCGGCACGGTCGAGACCTCGAATGACGACCGTTACAAGCCCGGCGACAAGGTGGTGTTGACCGGTTGGCGCGTCGGCGAGGCGCATTGGGGCGGCTATGCGCAAAAGGCGCGGGTCAAGGCCGATTGGCTGGTGCCGCTGCCCGAAGGGTTGGACACGCGTCAAGCGATGGCCGTGGGCACGGCAGGTTTCACCGCGATGCTGGCCGTCATGGCGCTGGAGGATCACGGCATCAAGAAAGGCCCGGTTCTGGTCACGGGTGCTGCGGGGGGCGTCGGCTCGGTCGCGACCGCGATCCTTGCCAACCTCGGCTATGAAGTGGCGGCGGTCACCGGGCGGCCCGAGACCGAAGATTACCTCAAGAGCCTCGGCGCGGCCCGGATCGTCGCGCGGGATGAGATCAACGAGACGGTCAAACGCCCCCTTGAGGGCGAGACATGGGGCGGATGTGTCGATGCCGTGGGCGGCGCGATGCTGGCCCGCGTGCTGGGTCAGATGGAATATGGGGCGAGCGTGGCGGCCGTGGGCCTTGCGGGCGGTGCGGCCCTGCCTGCCACGGTGATCCCCTTCCTGCTGCGCGGCGTGAACCTCTTGGGCATCGACAGCGTCATGCAGCCCTATGACAACCGTCTGCGCGCCTGGGAGCGGGTGGCCAAAGACCTGCCGATGGACAAGCTGGAGGCTATGGTTCAACCCGCGGGTCTCAGCGACCTGCCGCAATTGGGGGCGGACATCCTGAAAGGGCAGGTCAAGGGCCGGGTGGTCGTCGACGTAAACGCTTGATATTGCCTCGGCGCGGGGCGGTGTGGTTAATGGTCCGCGCCGCCCCGACCGCCAGAAGGAGAGCATGATGGCCAGCTACGACGACGACAATATCTTTGCCAAGATTCTGCGCAAAGAGATCCCCAGCTTTAAGGTCTATGAGGACGACAAGACCTATTGCTTTATGGACATCATGCCCCGCGCCGAAGGGCATTGTCTGGTGATCCCCAAGTCGCCCTGCCGCAACATGCTCGACGCCAGCCCCGCACAATTGGCGGATTGTCTGGCGACGGTTCAGAAAGTCGCCAATGCCTGCCTGCGCGCCTTTGGCGCCGATGGCATCACGGTGCAGCAGTTTAACGAGGCTGCGGGCGGGCAAGAGGTCTTTCACCTCCACTACCACATCCTGCCGCGGCATGAGGGCGATAAGCTGCGCCCGCCCGGTGTCCAAGGCGACATGGACCGGATTCGCGAACAGGCCGATGCGATTGCAGCCGCGCTCGGGACAGGGTAGTCCCCCCAAACTTACGTCGCAGCAGATACCGAAACGGTCGTTTTAGCCAAGTTTCCAAGGGGGCTTGGCCGCAATGGCTTGCCCAATGGTCGCAGGCCTCTATCCTGTTGTGCACGGATGAGAAAAACAGAAGGCCGTGTTTTGCGCGGTAATCTGTCATCAAAGAGGGAACAGATTATGAGCGATACCAATTCGCACGGCATCCCCGAGCCTGAGGGCAAGGCGGATGTGATCGATACCGATTATGAGATCGGTCAGGATAATATCGAACGGCAGATCGGGCCGTTCGGGCTCGACATTCACAACCCGGTCTTTCTGATTTCGGGGATCGCCGTGGTGATCTTCGTCTTTTACACCATCGCGCTGCCGGAACAGGCAGGCGCGATCTTTTCGGCCATGTTCAACTTTACCACTAAGAACTTTGATTGGTTCCTGATCGGCTCTGCCGATTTGGTGGTGATCTTCGCACTTTTGCTGATCGTGACGCCCTTTGGCAATGTTCGCCTTGGCGGCAACGAAGCGGTTGCGGATTATACCTATCTTGGCTGGTTCGCGATGCTTTTCGCGGCGGGCATGGGCATCGGTCTGATGTTTTATGGCGTCTCCGAGCCGCTGACCCACTTCTCGACTTCCATGGGGGAGATCACGACCGAGAACGGGCTGCGCACCGACTGGGCCCCGCTCGCGGGTGCGTCGGGTGACGAGGCCGGTTCGCTGCGCCTTGGCATGGCGGCGACGATCTATCACTGGGGTCTGCACCCTTGGGCGATCTATGCCATCGTCGCCCTGGCGCTGGCGTTGTTCACCTATAACAAAGGTCTGCCGCTGACGATCCGCTCGGCCTTTTACCCGGTTCTGGGCGAACGTGTTTGGGGCTGGCCCGGGCATATCATCGACACCATCGCGGTCTTTGCCACGCTCTTTGGTCTGGCCACGTCGCTGGGTCTGGGTGCCACGCAAGCTAACGCCGGTCTGAACGAGCTGTTCGGGATTCCCGTTGGCACCACATCTGAGATCGTTCTGATTTCGCTGATCACCGCCGTGGCGCTGGTTTCGGTGCTGCGCGGTCTTGATGGCGGTGTGAAAGTCCTCAGTGAGGTTAACATGGGTCTGGCAGCACTGCTGGCACTGTTCACCTTGATCGTCGGGCCGACCGTGTTCCTGCTGTCCTTCTTCTGGGACTCGCTGGTTGCTTACATCGAATATCTGCCCGCACTCGCAAACCCGTTTGGCCGTGAAGACGTGAACTTCTCCCAAGGCTGGACGGCGTTCTACTGGGCTTGGTGGATCAGCTGGTCACCCTTCGTCGGCATGTTCATCGCCCGCGTCAGCCGGGGCCGTACCGTGCGCGAATTCATCGTTTGCGTGCTGTTGATCCCATCGCTTGTCTGTGTGCTGTGGATGTCGATCTTTGGCGGCACCGCGATCCATCAGGTGCTGAATGACGGCTACACCGCGGCCCAAGATGCGGGTCTGCCGTTGCAGCTGTTCAAAATGCTCGATGCACTGCCGCTGGCTTCGATCACCTCCTTCATCGGCATCGTGCTGGTGGTGGTGTTCTTCGTCACCTCGTCCGACTCCGGGTCGCTTGTGATCGACACGATCACCGCAGGCGGCAAGGTCGATGCGCCGGTGCCGCAGCGAGTGTTCTGGTGCATCTTTGAGGGTGCCGTGGCCATCGCGCTGTTGATCGGTGGCGGCTTGGCAGCGCTGCAATCCATGGTGATCTCCACCGGTTTGCTGTTCACGCTGCTGCTGCTCTTCATGTGCTTCTGCATCTTCCGCGGTCTGCAGGACGAGCGTAAAATCCGCTAACCTGCACAGCCTTTAAGACACGGATGACGGCGGCCTCTCGGGGCCGCCGTTTTCTTTGGGCGCTTGACCTTGGCCGCGCCGCGGTGGACCTTCCCGCCATGCATATTGATTCCGAATGGGTCCGCACCCAATTTCCCGCTTTCGCCGAGCCGAGCCTTCAGGGGCAGGCTTTCTTTGAGAACGCCGGTGGGTCTTACACCTGCCGCCAAGTGATCGACCGGCTGCATCGCTTCTACACTCAGCGAAAGGTGCAGCCCTACGGCGCCTATGAGGCCAGCCGGCTTGGTGGGGAGGAGATGGACGAGGCCCGCACCCGCATGGCCGCGATCCTAGGCGTGACGCCGGAGGAGCTGAGCTTTGGCCCCTCGACCACGCAAAACACCTATGTGCTGGCGCAGGCTTTTGGCCAGATGATGCAGCCCGGTGAGGCGATCGTCGTGACCAATCAGGACCATGAGGCCAATACCGGCCCGTGGCGCAGGCTGGCCGAGCGGGGGATCGAGATCCGCGAATGGCAAATCGACCCTGAGACCGGGCATCTCGATCCGGCAAAGCTCGAAGACCTACTGGACGAGAATGTCCGGCTGGTCTGCTTCCCGCATTGCTCAAATGTGGTGGGCGAGATCAACCCGGTGACCGAGATCACGGCGCTGGCCCATGCCGCCGGGGCTTTCGTCTGCGTCGATGGCGTCTCTTATGCGCCACATGGCTTTGCCGATGTCGGGGTGCTGGGGCCGGATATCTACTTATTTTCCGCTTACAAGACCTTCGGGCCGCATCAGGGTGTCATGGTCATCCGCCGGGCGCTGGCCGAGCTGCTGCCGAACCAAGCGCATCACTTCAACGGAGACGTGCTTTACAAGCGCTTCACCCCCGCCGGGCCGGATCACGCGCAGATCGCAGCCAGCGCGGGCATGGCGGACTATATCGACGCTTTCCACGCCCACCATATCGGCGGCACTGCCGGGGCCACGGCGCGCGGTGTTGCTGTGCATGACGCGATGCGCGCCCATGAGACGGCTCTGTTGCAACCGCTGCTGGATGCCATGGCGGCGCGCAACTCTGTGCGGGTCATCGGCCCCACCGATGCGGCAACTCGCGCGCCCACGGTCGCATTGGCGCTTGATCGACCGGGGGTCGAGATGGCGCAGGCATTGGCCGCGCGCGGCATCATGGCAGGGGGTGGCACCTTCTACGCAGGCCGGGCGCTCGGCGCGATGGGGGTAGATGAGGCCAAAGGCGTGCTCCGCCTCAGTTTCACCCATTACACGACGCAGGATGAAATGGACAAACTGCTGAACGCGCTGGATGATCTGCTCTGATCCTTGACCCCGGCGCAGGGGCGCTATGTTTCGGGACAAGTGTAGGAGCAAGACCCCGAACGTGAGCGACAATTCCCCGATTATCATGTGGTTCCGCCGCGATCTGCGGCTGAGCGACCATCCTGCCCTGACGGCGGCCTGCCAGTCGGGCCGCCCGGTCATCCCGCTGTTCATCTGCGACGCACAATCAGAGGCTTTGGGCGCGGCGCCGAAATTCCGCCTCGGGCTGGCCTTGGGCTGCCTTGGGGAGACTTTGGCCGAGAAGGGCAGCCGCCTGATCCTGCGCCGTGGCGATGCGCTTGAGGTGCTGCGCGAGGTGATTGAAGCCACCGGCGCGGGGGCAGTCTATTGGAGCCGCCTTTACGATCCCGCCGCGATCGACCGCGACGCCAGGGTCAAAGAGGCGCTGAAGGACGATGGGGTCGAAGCCTGTAGCTTTGCCGGGCATCTGATGTTCGAGCCTTGGACGGTTGAGACCAAGACCGGCGGCTTTTACAAAGTCTTCACCCCCTATTGGAAGGGGGTCCGGGGCCGCGATGTGGCGGCCCCCTTGGCCACCCCGAGCGACATCCCAGCCCCGCCAAACTGGCCCGAGAGCGCCGCGCTCGACGATTGGCAAATGGACGCCGAGATGCAGCGCGGGCGCGACGTAGTGCGCCCCTATATCCGTCTGGGGGAGGCTGCGGCACAGGCCCGGCTTGGCTCATTCATGGCCCATATCGTCGAAGGCTACGACGAAAGCCGCGACATGCCGGGCGAGGATGGCACCTCGGCCTTGTCAGAAAACCTGTCATTGGGTGAGATCAGCCCGGCCCAGTGCTGGCACGCGGGCCAGCGGGCGATGCAGGAGGGCAAGCGCGGGGCTGAGACCTTCCTCAAGGAACTCGCCTGGCGCGAGTTTGCCTATCACCTGATGTATCACACGCCGCGCATACTTGACCAAAACTGGCGCGAGGAATGGCAGGCTTTCCCGTGGAATGAGGACGAGCGCCGCGCCGAGGTGCTGGCGTGGAAACAGGGGCGCACCGGGGTGCCATTCGTCGATGCGGCCATGCGCGAGTTGCAGGTCACGGGGCGCATGCACAACCGGGGCCGCATGATCGTGGCGAGCTATCTGACGAAACATTTGATGTGCCACTGGCGGATCGGGCAAAAGTGGTTCGAAGAACACCTGATCGACTGGGACCCGGCCAATAATGCGATGGGCTGGCAATGGGCCGCAGGCTCTGGCCCCGATGCGACGCCGTTCTTTCGCATTTTCAACCCTGAGACCCAGCTTGATCGGTTCGACAAGGGGCGCGACTACACCCGCCGTTGGATCGCCGAGGGCCGCGCGAAACCGAATGACGAGGCGCTGGCCTATTTCGACGCGGTCCCACGCCGCTGGGGCCTAAGCCCAGAGGATGATTACCCCGATCCGATCGTCGATCTGTCAGAGGGGCGGGAACGGGCGCTCGACGCCTATCGCAACCGCGACTTTTAACTTTTTGCGAAACAGCAGTCTGCGGTTACAGTAGGCCAGAACAAGAACGGAACCGAGGTATGAAGCTTACGACCACCGAGGGGCAGAAAGGTCTGCCGCGCTATTTCCCGCAGGTCTTCGCCATGGCGCAGGAGATGCAGCACGGGCGGGTGGACTTTGTCCTGCCCGATGGCCGCGTGTTCCGCGCCGAAGGGGCCAAGCCCGGCCCGGTGGCAGAACTGCATATCCATAACGATGATCTCTTTGCCCGGTTGATCCGCGAGGGGGACCTAGGCTTTTGCGACGCCTATCTGGATGAGTGGTGGTCGACGCCGGACCTGCAAGCCTTCATGGATTTGGTTCATGCGGGGAATGAGACGGTCTATGACGGTTTCCCCGGCCAAGGGCTGCTGCGTCAGTTCGAGAAGTTCCGCTTCTGGCTTCAGCGCAACAACCGCAAACAGGCCAAGCGCAACATCAGCTATCACTACGATCTGGGCAATGCGTTCTATAGCCTATGGCTGGACGATACGATGACCTATTCTTCGGCCATTTTCGAGGGCGACGCCCAGCAATCGCTGGAGGCAGCGCAGCGGGCGAAATACAAATCCATGGTCGATCAGATGGGCGTGCAGCCCGGCGATCATGTCTTGGAAATCGGCTGCGGCTGGGGCGGTTTTGCGGAATATGCCGCCGCCGAACGCGGGCTGAAAGTGACCGCGCTGACCATCAGCCAAGAGCAGTTCAACTACGCGCAGGAGCGGATCGCCAAGGCGGGCCTCTCGGACCGCGTGACCTTCAAACTGCAAGACTACCGCGACGAGACCGAGAGCTATGATGGCATCGCCAGCATCGAGATGTTCGAGGCGGTGGGCGAGAAATACTGGCCGGTCTATTTCGACACGCTGCACCAACGTCTGAAACCGGGCCGCGCCGCGACCTTGCAGATCATCACCGTCGCTGACCGCCGTTGGGAGGTCTATAAACGCGGAGTGGATTTCATCCAAAAATACATCTTCCCCGGCGGCATGTTGCCCAGCCCCACGATCCTGCGGGAGCAGGTAGAGCGGGCAGGGCTGGTCGTCGACCGGTCGATCGAATTTGGCAAAAGCTATGACATCACCCTGCGCCGTTGGCATGAGACCTTTAACGAGAAATGGGATCAGATCACCGCGCTAGGCTTTGACGAACGCTTTCGCCGGATGTGGAATTTTTACCTCACTTCCTGTGCCGCGACATTTGACAGTGGCAATTGCGACGTGACGCAGATTACGGTACGGCGACCTGTGTGACCGCCCCTGCGGTCCAATGCCGCAAGGAGCCGAAAAATGCCGACTGGTGCACGACTTATGGCAGCGATCTCACTCGCCGTGCTGGCCTTTGTCCTGTCGGGCATGGTCGTGCCCTTGATGCCGGAAAGCACGGATTTCGGGTATTTCCTGCCGCTTAACGTGGTGCTGGGCCTCATCGTGGGCTGGCGCGTGATGGGCCGGCGCGCGGGCCGGGGCATCGTGGCTGCGATCAACAACGGTTTTGCCGGTGTCTTCGTGCTGATGCTCTGGGCGATCTTTTTGCAGGCGGCGAATGAAATGGTTCGGCTGGCGTTGCGCAACCGCTATGACGATCCCTTCGAGGCCATCGTCGCCGTGTTCCAGATCGGCGCGGAATTCGGCCTAATGATCGCCACCGTGCCCATCGGCGTGGCACTTGTCGTCGGCGGCATGATCGCAGGGCTTTTGACCGAATTTGCTTATAACCGTTGGCCCTGATCACCATGCGACATCTCTTTATCTACGGCACTCTGCGGCATCTGCCGCTGTTGGAAATCGTGCTTGGCCGCTCCGCCGAGGCGATTGATCTCAGCCCCGCCAATCTGTCCGGCTACCAAGTCTCTGCCGCCGCCGAAGGCCCGTTTCCCACGATTGAGACGCGCGATGGCGCGCAGGCCGAGGGCTTGCTGGTGCGGGGCCTGAGCGCGGATGATTTCGCGCGGCTCGATTTCTATGAAGGCGCGTTCGACTATGATTTGGTGCCGGTGACACTGGCAGACGGGCAGGGGGCTGAGGTCTATCTGCCCCAGCCCGGGCGCTGGACCGCGCAGGGGCCATGGTCCTTGCCTGAGTGGGAGCGTGATTGGGCCGCGCCTTCCTGCCACGCCGCGCGCGAAGTGATGAGCTATATGGGCAAGCGCCCGCGGGCCGAGGTCGATGCGATGTTCCCGATGATCCGCCGTCGGGCCCATCAGCAGGTGCTGGCGACACAGGGCATGCATGATCCGCTGGCGCTCGATGGCAAGGTCGAAGTGACCGACCGCCGCCGCGTTTACGCGAACTTCTTCGCCCTTGATGAAATCTCTCTGCGACATGAGACATTTGACGGCAGCATGTCGGCGCAGATCGACCGGGCGGTTTTTGTCAGCGCGGATGCAGCTTTGGTGCTGCCCTATGACCCGCTGCGCGACCGCGTGCTGCTGGTTGAGCAAATCCGCATGGGCCCGCTGGCGCGCGGCGATCATACCCGCTGGCAGTTGGAACCCATCGCAGGCCATATCGACCCCGGCGAGACACCGCAGGCCGCCGCCCGGCGTGAAGCGCAGGAAGAGGCGGGCATCACCGTGGGCGCCTTGGAGCCGGTCGGAAACGTATATGCCTCCCCAGGGAATGCGACGGAATTCTTTCACATTTTCGTGGGATTGGCAGATTTGCCGGATCATATCATCGGCACCGGCGGTTTGGCTGCGGAGGGCGAGGATATCCGGTCGCATCTGATGTCATTCGATGATCTGATGGCCTTGGCCGATGCGCAGGCGCTGGCCAATGCGCCATTGGTGGCAAGCGCCTATTGGCTTGCCCGCCACCGCGAACGCTTGAGGTCCGAAGGCGCGACAGCTAAACCGGACGGAACATGAACTGGGGGCAAACATGCAGGTTGCTAAAGATCTGGCCGAGGCCATTGGAAACACACCGCTGATCCGGCTGCGCGGCGCGAGCGAAGAGACCGGCTGCGAAATCTTGGGCAAGGCGGAGTTCATGAACCCCGGCCAATCGGTCAAGGACCGCGCGGCGCTGTTCATCATCCGCGACGCCATCGCACGGGGTGAGTTGAAGCCCGGCGGCACCATTGTCGAAGGCACCGCGGGCAACACCGGCATCGGGCTTGCGCTGGTGGGCGCGTCGATGGGGTTCAAGACCGTCATCGTCATCCCTGAGACCCAGTCGCAGGAAAAGAAAGACATGCTGCGGCTGGCCGGTGCCGAACTGGTGCAGGTGCCTGCGGCTCCTTACAAAAACCCCAACAACTTTGTCCGCTATTCCGAGCGTTTGGCCAAGGAACTGGCCAAGACCACGCCCGAGGGGGTGATCTGGGCCAACCAGTTCGACAATACCGCCAACCGGCAAGCACATATCGAAACCACTGGTCCCGAGATTTGGGAACAGACCGGCGGCAAGGTCGATGGCTTTTGCTGCGCGGTCGGCTCGGGCGGCACGCTCGTCGGCGTGGCCATGGCGCTGCAACCCAAGGGCGTCAAAATCGCGCTTGCCGATCCCGATGGGGCCGCGCTGCACAGCTACTATACCGAAGGCGAGTTGAAGTCCGAAGGCAGTTCCATCGCCGAAGGCATCGGGCAGGGGCGGATTACCGCAAACCTCGAAGGGTTCAAGCCCGACTATTCCTACAACATCTCCGACGAAGAGGCGTTGCCGGTCGTCTTTGACCTGCTGGAGAATGAGGGGCTCTGCCTTGGTGCCTCCTCGGGCGTCAACGTCGCCGGGGCCATGCGTCTGGCGAAAGAGATGGGGCCGGGCCATACCATCGTGACCGTGTTGTGCGACTTTGGCACGCGCTATCAATCCAAACTCTTCAACCCGGAGTTCCTGCGCGAGAAGGGGCTGCCGACGCCCGCTTGGCTTGATGCCGCGCCGCAATCCATCCCAGGTGTTTTCGAGGATACATGACCCAAATGCTCCGCTTCGCCCTTGGCCTTACCGCGTTGCTGGTCTGGCTGACCGGCGCGGCTGTCGCACAGGAACCGGTTCTGCCGGATTTCGACCAATGGGAAACCGTCGCCTCTTCGGCTGAAGAGGCGATTGACGCTCCCGATACCACCGAAACCATGCTGGAGGTGCAGCGCGCCCGGCTGGTGGATTACCGCGCCGAATTCGACGCAGCGCGCAACCTGAACGCGGCGCGGATCAGCGCGCTGCGCGAACAATTGGCCGCGCTCGGAACCCCGCCGGAGGGCGATGGGGCCGAGCCGGAATCCCCCGAAGTCGCCGCCAACCGTGAAGAGTTGAACCGACAGCTCAACACACTGCTGACCCCGGTTCAGCGGGCCGAAGCGGCATATCTGCGCGCCGATGCGCTGATCGGGCAGATCGACGTTGCGCTGCGCGAACGCCAGACTGAGCAGTTGATGGAGGTGGTGCCCACGCCGCTCAACCCCGTCCATTGGCGCAGCGCGATAGACGATCTGGCGACAGCGGCGGGTGAGATCGCCGCCGAAGCGCCTGACGATGCCGACACGGCGCGGCGCAGCCTGCGCGCCTCTCTCCCTGCGGTTCTGGCCCTCACCGTTCTGGGCTTGGTGCTGATCTTCCGTGGCCACCATTGGTCGACCGCGATTGTGGGTCGGCTTCAGCAATTCGGCGCGCGCGGCTTTGGCATTTGGCGCTTTGTCGTGTCTCTTCTGCGGATCATCCTGCCCACGGTCGGTCTGGTCTTGCTGGCCATGGCCGTCTTGGCGACCGATTGGCTCGGCCCCCGCGGCTCGACCCTTGTAAAGTTGATCCCAGTGATCGGCGGCGCGATGCTGGGCGTTCGCTGGGTCGCCGAACGGGTGTTCTCTCGCGATGAGGACGAGGCGCTGATCCTGCTGCCCGCGGCTGAGCGCAAAGCGGTTCGTTTCTACGTCAGCATCATCACCGTCACCGTCATCCTTGGCGCCATCATCACCGCCATTTTCGATGGCCAACAACCGGCCGAAACCACCGAGGCTGTGCTGCGCCTACCGGTGATGCTGCTGAGCGCCTTTGCCCTGTTCCGCATCGGGAAAATCCTGCGCGGTTATAGCGATCCGGTGACGGAAGATGTCTCCGCCGCCGAAGAGCCGCGGACCTCGACCCTGAACCGCGTCGTGCGCGGGCTGGGCTTGGGCGCGATGATCGTGGCCGTGGTCGCGCCCCTCCTGCTGATCAGCGGCTATTACAACGCCGCCGTTTCGCTGCTGCCGCCCTATGTCACCACGCTGGTGCTTCTGGGGCTGGTGATGACGCTGCAACGCTTCTTGGCCGATGTTTACGGTGCCATGACCGGGCAAGGGGTGCAGGCACGCGAAGCGCTGATGCCCGTCTTCTTTGGCCTGATCCTGTTGTTGCTGTCGCTGCCCGTGATGGCGCTGGCATGGGGCGCGCGGGTCACCGACCTGACTGAGCTTTGGGCGCTGTTCAGCCGCGGCTTCGCCTTTGGCGAGACGCGGATCCGTCCCACGGATTTCCTCTCCTTCGCGGTGATCTTCGTGATCGGCTATGCCGCCACCCGTCTGATCCAAGGGGCGCTGCGCAGCAACGTCCTGCCCAAGACGCGGATGGACATCGGCGGGCAGAACGCCATCGTCTCGGGGATCGGCTATGTCGGGATTTTCCTCGCCGCGCTGCTCGCCATCACCGGGGCAGGGATCGACCTTTCTGCGCTGGCCTATGTCGCCGGTGCGCTGTCGGTCGGTATTGGTTTTGGCCTACAAAACGTGGTGTCGAACTTCGTCTCGGGCATCATCCTGTTGATCGAACGTCCGATCTCCGAGGGGGATTGGATCGAGGTGGGTGGCCAGATGGGCTATGTGCGCGACATCTCGGTGCGCTCCACAAGGATCGAGACCTTCGACCGCACCGATGTCATCGTGCCCAACGCTGACCTAATCAGCGGCACGGTCACCAACTACACCCGCGGCAATACCGTGGGCCGCCTCATCGTGCCCGTGGGCGTGGCTTACGGCACCGACACCAAACGGATCGAAGGCATCCTGCAAGAGATCGCCGAGGCGCAGCCCATCGTGCTGACCAACCCGCCGCCCGCGGTCTTGTTCTTGAACTTCGGGGCCGATGCGCTGGAATTCGAGGTGCGCTGCTACCTGCGGGATGTGAACTGGATGATGAAGGTCAAGAACGACATCAACCACGCCATCGCCGCGCGTTTCAAAGAAGAAGGAATCGAAATTCCCTTTGCCCAACGCGACCTATGGCTGCGCAACCCTGAGACGTTGAAGGCCGAAGCACCGAAAATAGAAGATGACGCAAAGCCGGAGCCGCAGGCATGACGGGCGAGCTGTACCGGACCGAGACCTACCTGCGCGACGCCCCGGCCCGCGTGGCGGCCCATACGCCCGAAGGTGGGGTGATCTTGGACAATTCCCTGTTCTACCCCACGGGCGGCGGCCAGCCGGGCGACAGCGGGTGGCTGACCTGGGACAAGCAAGAGCTTACCATTGCAACTACGGTGCGCGACCGCGACAGCGGCGGCATCGCGCTGGTCCCGGCAGAGCCGCGTCCCTTGCCGCCGGTGGGCGCTTTCGTGAAACAGGAGCTCGACTGGGACCGCCGCCACAAGCACATGCGCGTTCATACGGCGCTGCACCTTCTGTCGGTCGTGATCCCCCATCCGGTGACGGGGGGACAGATTTCGGCCACCCACGGGCGCCTTGATTTCAACATGCCCGATGCGCCGCAGAACCGCGAGGAACTGGAGGAGGCGCTGAACCACTTCGTCTCCCTCGATGCGCGGGTGAGCGAGGACTGGATCACCGAAGCCGAATTGGACGCCGCGCCTGAACTTATCAAAACCATGTCCGTCGCCCCGCCGCGCGGACGGGGGGACATTCGCCTGATCCGCATCGGAGAGGCGCAGGACCCCATCGATCTACAGCCCTGTGGCGGCACCCATGTCGCGCGCACGGGCGAGATCGGCGCGCTTCGCCTTGGAAAGATTGAGAAAAAGGGCCGTTTGAACCGCCGTGTCTATGTTCATCTGGGCGGTTAGATAAATTTATCCTCTCTGGGGGGAATTCGCTCTTGCAACTCACTGCCCCCCCAAGCTAAACCCCGCCTCAACGGAGCGGTGGCCGAGTGGTCGAAGGCGCACGCCTGGAAAGTGTGTAGGCGGGAGACCGTCTCCAGGGTTCGAATCCCTGTCGCTCCGCCATTTTCCCTTTTTTGCAGAAAGAAGTTGTTGCCCATCGGGCCATGCGGCTCCGCCTGCAAGAAAAAAGCCCGGCACCTTTCGGGCCGGGCCTCTCGGGTCTACCTAAGACAATTTAGCGGGAGTCGTTGCCCGCGCCATAACCACCATAGGCGAAACCTTCGCCCAAGCTGCTCACGGGGCCGCTGGTCGAGAAGGTGGCGACCGGCGCACTCTCGTCCGAGAATGTTTCCAACCGCAGGTCAGCGGCGCGCTCATTAGGGCGGGTTTCACCGGCATCCGCGGCATGGACGACATCAGCCGTGACAGACGTGTCCAAGCGCAGGTCTTCGTAGCGTGTCGACTGGCCTGCGAAGCTCGCGGTGGCGATCAGAGTGGCGGCGGCGGTTGCGATAAAGAGTTTCATTGTTCTAGTCCTTTCAGGTTTGGGAAAGGGCGTCGGCTTTCTCGCTCTGGGGAGAGGCGGGGAGGTCGGGAGGCCCGTTCGATACAATGATATTAAGGCGCAGTGAGGGGCGGTTACAAAGCAACTCGGATCACGGCCCAGTGTTAGAGCGAGACCCGGCGCGATCAGATCGTAACAAATTGACATATCCGCATAAGATACCGTTATTAATAGGTTATCCCTGCGCCGTGGGCCGAGGCCCATGACGCTAGTCGGTCCCGCGAAAAGCGTTCAAGACCTGTTACACAGTCGTCGCAGAAACGTGTGTGCCGCCACCGCAGGCAAACCTCTTTGGCCCGTGTGAAATGTTTCAATCCTACTGGTCGACCGAGAGGCACAAAAAAGCCCGAAGCGGATATTCTCCGCTCCGGGCTACTTGATGTGGCCGAAAGAAAACTCAGCCGATGGGTTCGTAAAGCACCACGCGGGTGTTCATCGGCACGCGGTTATAGAGCTCGGCCATCTGATCGTTCACCAGACGGGCACAGCCGTTCGAGACGCGTTTGCCCAATGTGCTGGGGTCATTGGTGCCATGGATGCGCAAGAAGGTATCGCCGCGCTCTTCCGTGAAGAGATAGAGGGCACGCGACCCCAGCGGATTGTCCAAACCGCCTTCCATACCATCGGCGTATTTCTTGTATTTCTCCGGTTCGCGGTCAATCATACTTGGGGTCGGGGTCCAGCTCGGCCATTCCTTCTTGGCACCGACGTAGAACTCACCGGATTCGTAGAGACCAGGGCGGCCCACGCCCACGGTATAGCGCCACGCCATATTGTCGGGCAGTGTCCAGTAGAGTGCGAAATTGTCGGGATCGACGTGGATTTCATAGGGCGGCGCGCCTGCCGCGATCGGCACTTTGCGCGGCATCATCTCTGGCGGCACGTCATAGCTCGGCATTTCCTTGGGCGGGTGCGCCAGTGCGGGCGTGGCAAGGACACCGCCGAATGCGGCACCGCTGGCGGCTACACCGGTGATGAAATGTCGTCTCTTCATTGCGTCGTTCCCCTATTCTTCAATCTCGTGTTGAAAGGGAAACCGTTTCAGCGCCTTGCCGTTCCATCGCGCGGGCCGGATCACAAACTGTTGTAGCCAAGCGGCAGCGTGTCAAACCGACAGCCTGTCGATCACGCCCTGCGCCCAACGGTCGGCGGATTGGCCAAAGCAATCGTGCAGGGAATCCACCGCCGTCACGCTGCCGAGCGCCAGCCGCCCCAGCAGGCAAAGGCCGGGCACGGGGCGTCCGTCAGGGGCGCGCAGCGTCCCGTCAGGCGCGGTCGCTGCGGCCAGATCGGATGACAGCGAGGAGACCAAACCTTGGGAGATGAGATCGGGCAGGGGCGGTGCTGCGATGACCGAGAGGTTCGGCGCAGGCAGCACCGCGTCGACGATGACCGACACCTCCGCCGCGTGCCCCTCCGCCTGCAATGTCCAGCCTTGCGCGCTATTCGTGATCTCTGGATCGGTGGCGAAGGACAGGTCGACCAGCCCTGCGTCGATCAGGGCCAAAAGCTCCCGAGCGGAGGCGAGGGGTGGGCCGTAGGAATATCGTTTCAGCCCCTCATCGAAGTCTATCAGCCGCTTGGATGTCTGGGGCGACGCCTTGCCCGGGTTGAAGGCCGCGCGCCATGCGTCCTGCCATTTGCGCCAAACCTGCCCGAGCGTGTAGCCAATACTCGGCGCGACCTCTCCGGTGGCCAAGTCTATCCCATGGCGCAGCGCCTCCATTGGGGGCAACTGGTCCTGCGTGCCGGGGTCTGACCATTCCACCTTGAGCCAGTTCGCGATTTCCGCCGCCCCCACATTCTGAGGTGCAAGGATACGCGCAACCACGGGCAGGAGGGCGTCAGAGATCAACGAAGGCGCCTCCTCGGGTGCCGCATTGATCGCAGCGGTGGCGGCTTTTGAGAAGCCCGTGGTCTCTTCCGATGTGGGATCGAACAGCGCGTCGAAAGCGGCATCCTGTGGCTTGGGGAAGGGGGGGGCCCGTTGAGCGAGAAGGGCAGAATGCGGCAGGGCTCCCGGCCCGAGGCATGATAGCCCGCCGCGTCGAAACGCCCGCCCTGTGCCATGGTCAGACCGCGCAACACGTCATAGGTCGACAGCCCCAAGCCCCGAATCGCGACGTGCTTGCCCCGCCATGCCGCCGCCCTCGGGCGCAGATCTGCAGCCGGATAGGCCTGCGCGACTTCCGCCTCGCGCCGCGCCGCGTGCTCTTCCCAATCGGCCCACTGCGCGTCCGGCTCGACAGGGGGCTGCCCGAGGGTGAGGAGCACTTCGTCATATAGCGCCTCCGACCCGCTTTCCGATTGCACACGCCAGCCTGCCCCCTCGGGCGAGATGCGGGCCACAGCGGCGGGGATCACCCTGCAAGTCACGCCAGTTTTCGTAAAACCCCGGGCAAAAAGATCGTCCCGCCGCGCCATAAGGTAGCGGCCCATTTCAGCGCGGGAGGGGAAACTGTCGGGATCTACGGCGCGGTCTTGCCACTCCGCGAAATGTCCGACCCGCGACCCCTTCGGCGGGCGGATCGCGATATCTCGGTTTGGGATGTTAAGCAGACAATAGGTGGGCTCCGAGGGGGCGAAGTTCGGACCCGCGCCGGGATGGGGGCCGGGTTCATAAAGGTCGATCTGTATCCGCCCTTCGGTCCCCGTAAGCCGTTGCGACAGAGCCTCCAACGCGCCAAGGCCGCGCGGCCCGAAACCGATCACCGCAATGCGCGCCGCCTTTATCTGCATCTCTTTCCCCGGCATGTGTTTGGCGCGACCGTAGAGCCGTACCACCGCCAGCGAAAGCCCACCGGCGACAAAATCGGGCAACAAAAAAGGCACCCGAAGGCGCCCTTAACAATTCACTCATCCCGCCCGAGAGGCTGCGATCAGCCGCCCCAGCTGCGCACTGTGCCGCAGTCCATATGGGTGAAGTTCGAGCCGGAGTAGCGCCCGACACCGCCACCGCGACAAGCCATCGCCGCGCGCGCCACCTGATGCACCGAGCGCGAGGCGAGGCGCAGGTCAGCGGCCTGACCCTTGAGGTGCAGCGAATTCTTGGCCACACCGCTGGAACGGGAGCGCAGCATCGCGTTGGTTTTCGGGCTGCGGTAGCCGGAGAGGAGCATATAGGGCTCGTTCACATCCAGCAGATTATGCGACGCGGCCATGATATCGATGGTGCGCAGGTCCATGTTGATGACATCGTCGGTCCGCCAGTCGCGCATGAAATGATTGATTTCGGCAAAGGCGTCTTTGATATAGTGGCCTTCGATCCAATAGATCATGTCCAACCGCTCACCGGTGCGGCCCGAATACATGCGGATGCGGCGAATGTCGCCTGCGCCCCGTAGAAAGCCTGCCGCGTTCGAGAAGGTGGGAGCTGCTGCAACGGTGGTTGCTGCGAATGCGCCGAGAAGGGCGCGCCGGGTCATCCCCGAGGAGCTTTTGCCTGTCATGTGTCTCTGTCCCGTCGTCTGCCTAAGTTACCCAAGATGTTACATGGGCCATTCATCTCATCCCCAGATGCAACATTGTTATTGCATAGCGGGAAAACCTGACCAAGGGCTGAATCGGAATGGTTCCCGAGTGGTTCAAATTTAGGCAAGTTTTTGCGCAATGCGTTTAAAAAACCCAAGGTTTGCAGGGGCAACCGATGCGCAATCCGCACAGGCCATCACGCGTTTTTCCTGCGAACGGAAATTTGAATGGACTTGCGCGTAGTATTATTGGCAAACCGGGCAGGCAATAGGGTCGCGCGGCGGCAATGGTATATTCACGGGGTACGACATGGGTTTCAGCGCGACTTTTTCACGGCAACTGTCCAAATTTATCGCAGGGTTTGCCCTGTTGATTTCGGCACTGGTCCTTGCCGCGCCTGCCACGGCGCAGGTCACCGCCTTCAAACAAGCCGTCGCCGAAGCTGCTGCCCAAGACGATGACATCGCCGCCTTCTACCGTGAGAACGATTATACCGCCATCTGGACCGGGGCCGCCGAAGAGCACCGTGCGCGCCGGTCGGAACTGATGCGGGCGATCACCACGGCGGATGATCATGGCCTGCCGGTCACCCGCTACAACCCCGATGCCGTCTTGGAAATGCTGCGCACAGCCAAGACCCCGCGCGACCGGGGATTCGCCGAGGTGGAGTTGAGCCGCGTGTTCCTGCGCTATGCCCGCGACGTGCAGACCGGTGTGCTGATCCCCAAACGGATCATCAGCCAGATCGTGCGCGAAATTCCATACCGTGACCGCAAGACCTATCTGCAAGACCTGCCCAAATCCACGCCTGCCGCTTATTTCCGCGCCCTGCCGCCGCGCAGCCTTGAGTATAATGCGCTGCTGAAAGAGAAGATCGCGATGGAAAAACTGCTGTCGCAGGGCGGCTGGGGCCCCTCGGTGCCCGCGGGCAAGCTTGAGCCGGGTGATACCGGAAATGACGTGATTGCCCTGCGCAACCGTCTGATCGCCATGGGCTTTCTGAAGCGGTCCAACGCCATGGGCTATGACGCCAGCCTGACCGAAGCCGTGCGCCAGTTCCAAGAGGCCCACGGGCTGAACACCGATGGCGTCGCCGGTCCGGCCACGATGAAACAGATTAACATTGGCGTCGAGCAGCGGCTGCAATCGGTCATGGTCGCACTTGAGCGTGAGCGTTGGTTCAACACCGACCGCGGCAAACGCCATATCCTTGTGAACATCCCCGATTTCTCGGCCAAGATCATCGACGATGGCAAGATCACCTTCCAAACCCGATCGGTCGTGGGGGCCGCGCGCGAGGACCGTCCAACGCCCGAATTCTCGGACGTGATGGAGCATATGGTGGTCAATCCCAGCTGGTATGTGCCGCGGTCGATCGTCACTGGGGAATACCTGCCGCAGCTCAAACGCAACCCCTATGCCGTGGGCCATATCGAGATTACCGACAGCCGGGGCCGCAAGGTGAACCGCGGCGCGGTCAACTTTAGCCGCTACACCGCGCGGACCTTCCCCTTCTCCATGCGCCAACCGCCCAGCAAGACCAATGCTTTGGGTCTGGTGAAGTTCATGTTCCCCAACAAATACAACATCTACCTGCATGACACCCCGGCCAAGAGCCTGTTTGCCCGCGACGTGCGTGCCTTCAGCCATGGCTGCGTGCGTCTGGCCGAGCCCTTTGAATTCGCCTATGCGCTGCTGGCCCCGCAATCAGCAGACCCGGAAGGTGAGTTTCAGGCCATTCTGCGCAGCGGACGCGAGACGCGCGTCGTCCTCGAAGAGCAGGTGCCGGTGCATCTGATTTACCGCACCGCCGTGACCAACGCCCGCGGCCATACCGAATATCGCGATGACGTATATGGCCGGGATGCGCTGATCTGGAACGCACTCTCCAAGGCGGGGGTGGCCTTGCGCGGCGTTCAGGGGTAACTCTCGGGCGCGCAACAAGTAAGGGCCGCCCGAAATGACCTATAGTGTTCAGCAAATCGCCAAAGCCGTCGGCGCCAGCGCCGAGGGTGACATCGAACTCAAGGTAAGCGGCGTCGCGGAACCCGCCAGCGCCAAATCGGGCGAAATGGCGCTGGCGATGGACCCACGCTATGCCAGAAGCCTTTCCGATGGCGCCGCCGAAGTGGCGATGCTTTGGGAAGGGGCCGACTGGCGCGCTCTGGGCCTCAAGGCCGCGATCCTGCCCAACCGCCCGCGCTACGCGCTTTCCGGCGTGACGCGGATGCTCGACAAGGGGCAGGGGTTCAAGCCGGGCATCCACCCCACTGCCGTGATCGACCCCGAGGCCGTGCTGGGCGAAGGCGTCTCGGTCGGCCCCTTGGCGGTGATCTCTGCCGGGGCGCGGATCGGCGCGGGCAGCGTCATCGGGCCGCTGTGTTTTGTCGGCGTGGATGCGACATTGGGCGATGGCTGTTTTCTGCGCGAACATGTCAGCATCGGCGCGCGGATCACCATTGGATCGGGTTTCATCGCGCAGTCGGGCGTGCGCTTGGGCGGCGACGGTTTCTCTTTCGTGACGGCTGAGCTGTCCACCGTGGAAAGCGCGCGGCAAACGCTGGGCGATCAGGGTGATGCCGCCCCGCAGCCTTGGACCCGTATCCATTCGCTCGGCGCCGTGACCATCGGTGCGGATGTCGAAATGGGCATGGGCTCTACCATCGACAACGGCACCATTCGCGACACGCAGGTCGGCGACGGCACGAAAATCGACAACCTCGTGCATATCGGCCACAACGCGGTGATTGGCAAAAACTGCCTGCTCTGCGGGCAGGCGGGCGTTGGCGGCTCGACCCGCGTGGGCGACAATGTGGTGCTGGGCGGGCAGGTCGGTCTGGCGGACAATATCACGATTGGGGACCGGGTGATCGCAGGGGGCGGGACGATCGTGCTGTCCAACGTGCCCGAGGGACGCACGATGCTGGGCTACCCCGCCACACAGATGAGCAAGCAGACCGAAATCTACAAAGCGCTGCGCCGTTTGCCCAAGTTGCTGCGTGATGTCGCGGCCTTGCAAAAGGTGGTTTCCAAAGGCGACAAGGCTGACTAAACCTGCCGCGGACATATGTTGGGGGACGCCGCATGAGCACTCAGGATCAGGTCATTACCATCCTCGCCGAACAGGCCATGATAGAGCCGGAGGATGTCACGCTCGACAGCACGCTCGAAGACCTCGGGATCGACAGCATGGGCGTCGTGGAATGCATCTTTGCCATCGAAGAGACATTTGACGTGAACGTGCCTTTCAACGCCAACAGCCCCAGCGAAAGCGATTTCGACATCTCGACCGTGCGCAGCATCGTCGCCGGGGTGGAGCGGCTGCAGGCCGAACAGAGCTGAGCGATGCGGCGCGTTGTCATCACCGGCGCGGGCACGATCAACGCTCTGGGCCTGTCGGTGCCCGAGACGCTGGCGGCCATGCGCGAGGGCAAATGCGGCATCGGTCCGCTAGAGTTCCGGGATGTGGAGCGGCTGGCCATCCGCATCGGCGGTCAGGTGCGCGGGTTCGAGGCCGAGGGCCGCTACAACCGCCAGCAAATCGCGCTTTATGATCGGTTCACGCAATTCACCCTCACCGCCGCCCGCGAGGCGATCGAACAATCGGGCCTGACCTTCACCGATGACTTGGCCGCCCGCGCAGGGGTTGTGCTTGGCACGGCGGGGGGCGGTGTCTCGACATGGGACGACAATTACCGCGCGGTTTACGAAGAGGGCAAAAATCGGGTGCATCCCTTCGTTGTGCCCAAGCTGATGAACAACGCCGCGGCCAGCCATGTCAGCATGGAATGGAACCTGCGCGGGCCGTCCTTCACCGTCTCCACCGCCTGTGCCTCGTCGAACCACGCCATGGCGCAGGCCTTTGCCATGGTCCGCTCTGGCATGAGCCCGGTGATGGTGACGGGCGGATCGGAATCCATGCTCTGCTTTGGTGGGGTGAAGGCTTGGGAAGGGCTGCGCGTGATGAGCCGCGATGCCTGCCGCCCGTTCTCGGCCAATCGCAACGGAATGGTGCAGGGCGAGGGCGCGGGTGTCTTTGTCTTTGAAGACTATGAACATGCCCGGGCGCGGGGGGCCGAGATCCTTTGCGAAGTGGCCGGTTTCGCCATGACCTCGGATGCCAGCGACATCGTGATGCCCTCCAAGGCCGGGGCCGCGCGGGCGATGGAAGGGGCGCTGGCCGACGCGGGCATCAACCGCGAAGAGGTCGGCTATATCAACGCCCATGGCACCGGGACGGCGGCCAACGACAAGACCGAATGCGCCGCCGTGGCGGATGTTTTCGGCACCCATGCGGACCGGCTGATGATCTCTTCCACCAAATCGATGCATGGTCATATCATCGGTGGCACCGGGGCGGTTGAGCTTCTGGCCTGTATCATGGCGCTGCGGGATGGGGTGATCGCGCCGACCATTGGCTATGAGGAACCCGACCCGGAATGCGCGCTCGACGTCGTGCCCAATGAGGCACGCGAGGCGCAGGTCGATGTGGCGCTCAGCAATGCTTTCGCCTTTGGCGGGATGAACGCCGTGCTGGCGCTGCGCCGCGCCTGAGCGACGCGCGGCCATAAAAAATGCCGCCCCCGAGGTCGGGCGCGGCATTCAAATCGGTAAAATCCAGTCTTACTGCTCGATCACCGAGACTTCGTCGTAGCTGGCGGTGAACCCGTCGAGCGAGAGGGTCAGCTTCACTTCCTGATCCGGTGCCAAAGCGGGCACGATGGTCAGCACCGCTTCCTTGCCGCGTTTGAAAGCACCGATATCGGCATCGGTCAGACCCATGCGCACATAGCAGCCCACGGGGTTGCAGAAGGCATAGGGATAGCGGCGGGCCTTGCCACCGTCGACCGACAGGGTCAGCTGCGCGGGCAGGGCGGTCTCAAGCGGGACGACAACCGTGGCACCGGCCTTGGCCTGACCCCCATCGGGCAGACGGAAGAGCGAGACTTCGGCAACCGGCGCGCCTTCGCCATCGGCGAGAAGCTGGTACATCTGGCAGGGGTCGACCTCTTCTTCGGTCTTGATGCAGCGCATCTCCCAGGAACCGATCTCTTTCTTGGTGTAGGGTTTGCCCAGTTCGGGGTCTTTGTCCGCGTCTTCACCAAGGCTCAGCTGCTCTTCGATCTGCGAAGCATTGCCGCTGGTGCCGGGCTGGGGCTGCTGCTCTTCGGTCTGAGCGGTGTCCTCTTCCGTGGCAGTCTGGGCGAAAGCCGTCATCGGGGCCGTCAGTGCAAGCGCTGCACAAAGCGGCAGGGCGGTCATAAACTTGCTCATGTCATATCCACATTTGTTGCGTTATCGCCCCTTACCACGCCGCCCCGGGATTGTCAGTGCCAAGGGCCGCATTTCGATCAAGGTTCGGGCAATTTCATGCCGACCCCGACGAAGATGGTTTTCTCACGATGTCAGAGGCTTACAGGGCGGAAATGCAAAAGGGGACGCAGCGCGCCCCCTTTCCGTGTACTTTCTCCCCGTCGGACTGGGCCGACTTATTAATGCCACGTTAGGCAAGCGCGTGATGCCGGTCAACAGGAAAAATGCGACAATCTGTCAGGGTTTTAGCATGGCCCTCGGCAGAAAAAGGGCCGCACCCGAAGGCGCGGCCAAGTCTAACAGGGAGGAAGTACACCCACCCGATGAAAGGACATGCGAGCGGGATGCCTTCACTATGGCGCGCAAAGGTTAAGTTTGTATGCTCTAGTGGAACGGACGAATGGCTAAAATTGACAGAAAGGCCCTAGCGTGAGCAGTGACATCTTTATCGGCGGCGGCGGTCCCGACCATGCGACAAAGCAATTCCTCGATCTTGGCTATGCCAACCGTCACGGGCTGATTGCAGGGGCGACGGGTACGGGCAAAACGGTGACGCTGCAAATCCTCGCCGAGGGTTTTGCCAATGCCGGGGTGCCGGTGTTCTTGTCGGATGTGAAGGGCGATCTGTCCGGCCTTGCCGTCGCGGGGAGCGAGGCCACCAAACTGCACGGCGCTTTCACCGAACGCGCGGCCAAGATCGGCTTTGACGACTATAGCTATCAATCCTTCCCGGTCACCTTTTGGGATCTCTTTGGTGAGCAGGGCCACCCCGTCCGCACCACGGTTTCCGAGATGGGGCCGCTGCTCATCGCGCAGTTGCTCAGCCTGTCCGAGGCGCAGGAGGGCATCCTGAACATCGCCTTCCGCGTGGCCGATGAGGAAGGGATGCCGCTTTTGGACCTGAAAGACCTGCAATCCCTACTGGTCTGGGTCGGCGAGAATGCGAAGGACTTGGCGCTGCGCTATGGCAATGTCTCGACCGCCTCCGTCGGCACCATTCAACGGCGGCTGCTGGTGCTGGAGAACCAAGGCGGCGCGCAGTTGTTTGGCGAACCGGCGCTGGCGCTCTCGGACCTTATGCGCTGCGATGCCGAAGGGCGCGGGCGGATCAATATCCTCGCCGCTGACAAGCTCATGGCCTCGCCCAAACTTTATGCGACTTTCCTGCTGTGGCTCATGTCCGAACTGTTCGAGGAACTGCCCGAGGTCGGCGACCCCGACAAACCGAAACTCGTGTTCTTCTTTGACGAGGCACATCTGCTGTTTGACGATGCGCCCAAGGCGCTGGTCGACAAGGTGGAACAGGTGGCGCGTCTCATCCGCTCCAAAGGCGTCGGGGTTTATTTCGTCACCCAGAACCCCGCCGATGTACCCGACGATATTCTTGGCCAGCTTGGCAACCGTATCCAACACGCGCTACGCGCCTTTACCGCGCGGGATCGTAAGGAACTGCGCCAAGCCGCCGAGACCTACCGCGAGAACCCGCGCTTCGACACCGAAGAGGCGATCCGCGAGGTCGGTGTTGGGGAGGCCGTGACCTCCATGCTGCAACGCAAGGGCGTGCCGGGCGTGGTGGAGCGTACCTTGATCCGACCGCCGTCTTCGCGGCTCGGCCCGATCACCGTGGCGGAGCGTGCGGCGGTGCTGGCGGACTCCGATTTGGCGGGGAAATACGAGACCGTGCAGGATCGCGAGTCGGCCTATGAAATGCTGAAGGCCCGCGCAGAAGCGGCGGCCAAAGAGGCGGAAAAGATCGAAGCCGCGGCAGAGGCCGAGGACGCAGCCGCGCGTGAGTTCCAGAAGGCCCGCCGCTATGGCGGGGCACGCAGCGGCGGCAGCCGGTCAAGCCGCAAGGCGACCGACGGTTTCGGCGATGCCATCGCGAGCGCGGTGATCAAAGAGCTGAAAGGCACCACCGGGCGCCGGATCGTGCGCGGCATCTTGGGCGGATTGTTCAAGGGGCGCTGAAGCGGCCTGAGAAATGAAAAAGGGGCGCGGTAGTGCGACCGCGCCCCTCTTTATCTTGTGAAGCTCTGCGAGCGTTACCGCTCGGGGATCAACCCACGCGGGCTGAAACGCAGGACCAGAAGCAGCACGATGCCCATGGTCAAGAGCCGCATATGCGCCGCGCTCTCGATCAGATGGGCCTTCAGCGCCGATCCTTCGGACATGCCCGCCGTGATCAGGTTCATCAGCCACAGGCCCATCGGCTCGACCTGCACCCAGAGGAACCAGATCAGGAAGCCGCCAAGGATCGCGCCGAAGTTGTTGCCCGAGCCGCCAACGATCACCATCACCCAAATGAGGAAGGTGAAGCGCAGCGGCTGGTAGGTGCCGGGCGTCAACTGGCTGTCCATCGTCGTCATCATCGCCCCCGCGATGCCGCAGATCGCGGAGCCAAGGATGAAGACCTGCAAATGCCGCGCGGTCACGTCTTTGCCCATGGCCTCTGCCGCGACTTCGTTGTCGCGGATCGCGCGCAGCATCCGGCCCCATGGCGAGTGCAGCGCACGCTGGCTCATCCACAACAGGACGATCAGAACAGCGGCGAAGAGCGCGATATAGAGCAGTTTGACCCAGAGCGTCGAGGCGTCTACGGGATCAAAGCCAAGGCCCGCCGCACGTTCCACGAAGGCGGGGTTGTTTTGCAGGTCGATCTCGTAAGGCACGGGGCGGGGCAGGCCGATCACGTTCTTCACGCCACGGCTCATCCAGTCTTCGTTTTTCAGTACCGCGATGATGATCTCGGCAATCCCCAGCGTCGCAATCGCCAGATAGTCCGACCGCAGGCCAAGGGCCGTCTTGCCGATCAGCCACGCCGCGCCAGCGGCAAAGAGGCCGCCCACGGGCCAAGAGATCAGCACCGGCAGGCCAAGACCCCCGAGATAGCCGGTCTGCGCGGGGTTGATCGCCTCGACCGCTTGAACGGCGGGGTCAAGCAGGGCACGGAAGATGAAGAAACCAATGACCAAGACCGCGATCACCGAAAGCGTGCGCAGCGTGCCGGGGGCCATACGCTTCATCAGCATGACCGCCGCCACCACGGTGCCCGCCCCAAGCGCCAGCGCCCCCAGAATGGCGAAACCACCGGTGGACCAAGCGCCCTCGGTCGGGGGCATGGAGACCAGAACAGCCGCCAGACCGCCAAGCGCCACAAAGCCCATGACGCCCACGTTGAACAGACCCGCAAAGCCCCATTGCAGGTTCACCCCAAGCGCCATGATCGAAGAGATCAGACCCATGGCGATGATCAGCAGGGCCGAGTTCCAGCTTTGCGCAAAGCCGGTGTAGATGATCATCAGGGCGATGATCGCGAAAAGGATCGTGTTTTTCACAGTCTGGGTCATACCGATTTCCCCTTGAACAGGCCGGTTGGCTTGATCAGCAGAACGATTAGAAGAATGACGAAGCTGACCGCAAATTTGTAATCCGTGCTCATGAGCTGCACCAAGCCGTCCGGCTGCAACCCTTCGGGCATCACATAGCCCAGCACCTTTTTCCATGCGTAGGTGATCGTGACCTCGCTAAAGGCGATCACGAAACCGCCCGCGATGGCCCCCACCGGAGAGCCGAGCCCGCCGACGATGGCCGCCGCAAAGATCGGCAGCAGAAGTTGGAAATAGGTGAAGGGTTTGAAAGACTTGTCGAGGCCATAGAGCGTGCCTGCGATGGTCGCCAAGGCGGCCACGATCATCCATGTGATCATCACCACACGCTCGGGGTTGATGCCCGACAAGAGCGCCAGATCCTCGTTATCGGAATAGGCGCGCATGGATTTGCCCGCCCGCGTCTTGTTGAGGAACCAGAACAGCAATGCGACGACGATGATCGCGGTGACGATGGTGATGCCTTGGGTGGTCTTGAAGGCAAGACCTTCGCGCAGGCCGGTCATTTCTTTGAAATCCCGCGCCGACATGATGAAACGCTGCCCGTCGAGGAAGTTCTGATCGTCCGCGCCGATGATGAAACGGGTGATCCCGTTGTAGATGAAGGTCACGCCGAGCGAGACGATCACGAGGATCACCGGCTTGGCCTTCTGTTCACGGTAGAACTTGTAGACCACCTTGTCGGTGCCGAGCACCAGCAGCATGGTAAAGGCGATGCCGAAGGGCAGGGCCAGAAGCGCCGTCGGCAGCACGCCGAGGCTCAGACCCATGGACTGGAACAGCCATGTCATCAGGATCGTCGCCATGGTGCCCATGGCCATCGTGTCGCCATGGGCGAAGTTGGAAAACCGCAGGATGCCGTAGACCAGCGTCACGCCAAGCGCGCCGAGCGCCAGCTGCGAGCCATAGGCGATGCCCGGAATGAGCACATAGTTCAAAAGTGCAATGAAAGCGTTGAGCAGATCCATGTTCAGCCCCCCAGAAACGATTTGCGGACTTCAGGATCGGCCAAAAGCTCTTTGCCGGTGCCGGTAAAGGCATTCGCCCCCTGCACGAGCACATAGCCTTTGTCCGCGATTTCAAGCGCTTGACGGGCGTTCTGTTCGACCATCAGGATCGGGATGCCCGTGCGGGCGACCTCGATGATCCGGTCGAAAAGCTCGTCCATGACGATGGGCGAGACACCCGCCGTCGGCTCGTCGAGCATCAGCACCTTGGGCTGTGTCATCAGCGCGCGGCCCACGGCCACCTGCTGGCGTTGCCCGCCCGAGAGTTCACCCGCCGCCTGATGGCGCTTTTCCTTGAGGATCGGGAAAAGGTCATAGACCTGCGTCATCGTATCGCGAAAGTCATCGCGGCGGATGAAAGCGCCCATCTCAAGGTTCTCTTCGACCGACATGGAGGTGAAGATGTTCGAGGTTTGGGGCACGAAACCCATGCCCTTGGCCACACGGTCCTGCGGGCTGAGTTCGGTGATGTCTTCACCATCCAGCCGCACATGGCCTTTGCGCATGTCGAGCATGCCGAAGACCGCCTTCATGCCGGTGGATTTGCCCGCCCCGTTGGGGCCGACGATCACCGCGATCTCGCCGCGGTCCACGGCGATGGTGCAGTCATGCAGGATGTCGGGGCCGTTGCCGTAGCCCGCCGTCATGCCGTCACCAATCAGGAAGGGGCCGCCGGGGGCGGGGTGGGTTTTGCCGCTGGCCTTGGGCATGATGCTGCCTTGGCCCTTCGCGTTGCCGACCGACCAATCTTTGTTGCCGCGGTCGCCGTAGGGATCATTGCTCATGCGCCTACCTTGTCCTTGTTCTTCAGCCCGGTGCCGAGATAGGCCTCGATCACCTGTTCGTTCGCCTTGATCTCATCCAACGTGCCTTCGGCCAGCACGTGGCCCTCAGCCATGCAGATCACCGGGTCGCAAAGGCGGCCGATGAAATCCATGTCATGCTCGATCACGACGAAAGTGTAATTGCGCTCTTGGTTAAGCCGGATGATCGCGTCGCCGATGGTGTTCAGCAGCGTCCGGTTCACGCCCGCGCCGACCTCGTCGAGGAAGACGATTTTCGCATCCACCATCATGGTGCGGCCAAGCTCCAGCAGCTTTTTCTGCCCGCCCGAGATCTGGCCCGCTTTCTGTTCGGCGAGATGTTCGATGGTCAGGAACTCAAGCACCTCATCGGCTTTGGCCTTCAGCGCGCGTTCTTCGTTGGCGATGCGTTTGGTGCCGAACCATGTGTTCCACAGCGTCTCGCCCGACTGATTGCCTGGCACCATCATCAAGTTCTCGCGGCACGACATCGAAGAGAACTCATGCGCGATCTGGAAAGTGCGCAGTAGCCCCTTGTGGAAAAGCTCATGCGGGGGCAGGCCGGTGATGTCCTCCCCGTCCATGGTGACGCGGCCCGAAGTGGGCTGAAGCACGCCGGCAATTACGTTGAACAGCGTGGTTTTCCCCGCGCCATTTGGGCCGATCAAACCAGTGATCGATCCTTTCTCGATCGACAGGCTTGCCCCGTCGACGGCGTGAAACCCGCCGAAGTGTTTGTGTACGTCGTCTACGACGATCATATGTCCATCCCCGTGTCCGCCACCTTGTGGCTGGTTTTTATTGGTCGTCATACGGTGGCTCGCACGAATGCACGCCGCCATACCTGTTTACAATGTGCTGAGATTCTTGAAAGGGACCGCTGCGGTCCTGATCTGAGGAAAGCTTTCCGCTGCCTCGTCAAAGGCAAATTGCGCCGCATTGCTGAAATCACGTTCAGCGAAATACATGCCCAAAGCCCTGACCGGCACGGCCATACGTTGCTTTTTCATCCTGTCCTCCCAGACGGGACGTGTTTTCCACGTCCTCAATAGGGGATTTGTACTGGCTGCATCCCCGGAAGAAAAGCGGATTTCCTAAGCAAAAGGCCCGATCGCACTGCGACCGGGCCTCTCTTAGCGGTTAGATGGTAGCGCGGATCAGCGGTAGCCGACCGTGACCATCTTGCCGTCCTTCATCTCGATCTCGCGGTAGTTGCCCGCGCTCTCGCCCGGTCCGATCAACTCGACCGCCGAGGCACCGACATAGTCCACGTCGCCGCCGTCTTTGATGATCTGAAGCGCTTTGCCCAGTTCACCCGGCAGGATTTTCTCACCCGGGGCGTTGGCGACTTCCATCACCTTTTCCTTGTACTCCGCCGGATCGTTGGAGCCCGCGGCCTGCATCGCCAGCAGCATCAGCGCTGCCGCGTCATAGGATTCAGGCGAGAAAGCGTTGGTCGGCTCGAAACCGGCTTCCTTGCCCATCTTCTTGTAGTTGTCCGGGCCTTCGCCAGCAGCACTCGGGTTCTGACCAAAGGAGCCATCCGCGATCTCGGCGAATTTCTCTTCCAGCGTGTCGGAGACCATGCCGTCGGGGAACATGAAGACGTCGAATGCACCGGCGTCCAGCGCACCGTTCACGATGCCCGCGCCACCTTGGTCGACATAGCCTGCCACGACCAGAACCTCACCACCGGCAGAGGCCAGCGCGCCGACTTCGGCGGAGTAATCCGCTTTGCCGTCTTCATGCGAGGTGTTGATGGTCACGGTGCCGCCGGATTCTTTGTAAGCGGTCTCAAAGCTGTCGGCCAAACCTTTACCATAGTCGTTGTTGGTATAGGTGACGGCGACTTCCTTGATGCCACGGTCGTTCAGGATGTCGGCCATGACCTGACCCTGACGCGCATCCGATGGGGAGGTGCGGAAGAACAGGCCGTTGTCTTCGACCGTCGACAACGCCGGGGATGTCGCGGAGGGCGAGATCATCACGATGCCGTTCGGAATGGCCACGTTCTGCAGCGAGGCGGTGGTTTCACCCGAGCACATGCCGCCGACGATGCCGCTCACGCGGTCGGAGGTGATCAGACGCTCAGCCGAGGCCACGGCCAAACCCGCGTCGATGCAGCCGGTGTCGCCACGCTCGGACGAAACGGTGGCACCGTCGAGGAACATGCCGCTCTCGTTAACTTCGGAAATTGCCAGTTCGGCACCGGCGGCCATGTCATTGGCCAGCGATTCCAGCGGGCCGGTGAAGCCCAGCAGAATGCCGATCTTGGTGTCTTCAGCATGCGCGCCAGTGGCGAGCAGGGCAACGGCCGTTGTGGCCATCAGTATTTTTTTCATTTGGTACTCTCCCTTAGTTGAACTCTCGTTCTGATCGAACGTTAGGTTGTGGTTTCGAAAAAGAAAAGGCGATTTATAAAGTGTTTTTCGCAGGCTTTTCGCGGGATACGGGCGCGATGGTGGAAATGGGCGGGTCGCTGGCTATGTCTAGACCCAAGCCCCATGCCCACAGGAGCCTGCTCATGACATTCGCCAAACATATCGCGACCGCCACTGCCCTCACCCTTTGCAGCCTTTCCGCCGCAGGCACCGCCAGCGCACAAAGCGGCCTGACGATCACGCCCATCGCCGAGAATCTGGAGGCCCCTTGGGGCGTCGCGCCTTTGCCCGATGGCGGTCTGTTGGTGACCGAGAAAGCCGGTCGTCTGATCTACCAAAAGGACGGCGCTCGGCATGAGGTCACGGGCCTGCCGCAGGTGGCCGTGGTCGGGCAGGGCGGCCTGTTGGACATTACCTTGGCCGGGGATTTCGCGCAAAGCCGCCTGCTGTTCCTGACCTATGCCAAACCCCAAGAGAGTGGCGGCGCGGGGACCGCCTTGGCCAGCGCGAAACTGTCCAAGGATACCCGCAGTCTGGAAAACCTGACCGAGCTTTTCGCCATGAAACCCGGCAGCAGCGGCGGCCAGCACTTCGGTTCGCGCGTGGTCGAGGCACCGGATGGCACGCTGCTGGTCACTATTGGCGAACGCGGCGACCGTCCGGCGGCGCAGGACCGCAGCACGCATAACGGCAGCATCATTAGGGTGAACCGCGACGGCTCGGTTCCCGATGACAATCCCTTTGTCGACACGCCCGACGTGCTGCCCGAAATCTGGTCCTACGGCCATCGCAACCCGCAAGGGGCGGGGCTGGATCTGGATGGGCGGCTTTGGGTGTCGGAACACGGGGCCAAGGGCGGGGATGAGGTGAACCGCATCACCAAAGGCACGAATTACGGCTGGCCCGTGATTTCCTACGGTGAGCACTATTCGGGCGCGAAGATCGGTGAGGGCACGGCGAAGGAAGGGATGGCGCAGCCCGAATTCTACTGGGACCCTTCCATCGCGCCTGCGGGGCTGATGGTCTACTCCGGCGCGCTTTTCCCTGAATGGGAAGGTGACATCTTCGTCGGTTCGCTCAAGTTCGACTATATCGCCCGGCTAAGCGGCACGCCGCTGGAAGAGGTGGCGCAAATCAAGACCGACGAGACCGCCCGCGTGCGCGATGTCGTCGAAGGGCCCGAGGGTGGGATCTGGTTCATTTCAGAGGTCAACGGCACCGTCTACCGCATCACGCCCTAACCCTCAGGCGGGCTGCCGGGTGGATTGGCTGCCGCGCTCACGATAAGGCGTGGTCTGGTAATGCGCCCGGTAACATTTCGAGAAATGCGAGGGCGAGGCAAAGCCGCAGGCCAGCGCCACGTTGATCACGCTCATATCTGTCTGCATCAACAGGTTGCGCGCCTTTTGCAGCCGCAATTCCATATAGTAGCGTTTTGGGCTGCGGTTCAGGTAGCGCCGAAACAGACGCTCTAGCTGCCGGGTCGACATGCCCACGTCGCGGGCGAGGATGGAGGGGCTGATCGGCTCTTCGATATTGCGCTCCATCTGCTGAATAACTTGGGAAAGCTTGGGATGGCGCACGCCGATTCGCGTGGGCACCGACAGGCGCTGCGTGTCTTGGTCGGTGCGGATCGAGGAATAAATGAGCTGATCCGCCACGGCGTTGGCCGTCTCCTCTCCATGATCATCGGCAATGAGTTTCAGCATCATGTCCAAAGAAGACGTGCCACCCGCCGTGGTCAGCCGGTTGCCATCGACCACGAAGACCGATTTCGTCAGAATGACTTCTTCAAATTCCTCGCCGAAACTGTCCTGATTCTCCCAATGGATCGTGGCGCGTTTGCCGTCGAGCAGCCCCGCCTTGGCCAGCGTATGTGCCGCGGTACAAAGCCCGCCAACAACCAGCCCCTTGCGCGCCTCGCGGCGCAGCCATGCCAGCAGCTTCTTGGTGGTCGCGGCCTGCACGCCGATGCCGCCGCAGATCATGATGGTGTCGTCGCGGCCCAACTCTTCAAGCCCGCCGTCCAGCGCGAAAACCGCGCCGGATGAGCTTACACAGGTCTCACCGCTTTCGCCCACGACCTGCCATTCATAGACCTCGCGTTCGAGCATGCGGTTGGTGATCCGCAGGCATTCCACCGCCGAGGCAAAGCTCAGAAGGGTGAAATTCTCCAACAACACAAAGACGAAGCGCCGCGGCTTGTCGGTCTGGGGGGGCATGCGGGTGGCCGGGCGCGGTTGGGACATCACGGCGTCTTTCTATTCAGGTCGTCTCTGCCGACATGTGCCATGGCCGCCAGAACTTACCGGAAACATTGCCCACGGGCCTCACGCCACGTCAATAGGGCGCATTTCGGTTCTGGTCACTTTCCCCGCGCCTTTGTATAGAGAAAGATCACGAAGCGCCGACACTCGGCGCTGTGGAGCGGAGTAGAAAGATGACAGACTGGAGCACCTCGAGCTGGCGCAGCAAACCGCGCGTCCAGATGCCCGATTACCCTGACCAAGCCGCATTGGAAGCGGTTGAGGCACAGCTGGCACGCTATCCGGTCCTCGTTTTTGCGGGCGAAGCACGCCGGTTGAAGAAACATCTGGCCGCCGCGGGCCGTGGCGAAGCCTTCCTTTTGCAGGGCGGCGACTGTGCCGAGAGCTTTGAACAGTTCAGCTCGGACGCCATTCGCGACACCTTCAAGGTAATGTTGCAGATGGCCATCGTGCTGACCCATGGGGCCAAGGTGCCGGTGATCAAACTGGGGCGCATGGCCGGCCAATTCGCCAAACCGCGCTCGGCCCCGACCGAAGTGGTGGATGGCGTGGAACTGCCCAGCTACCGCGGCGATATCATCAACGATCTGGCCTTCAACGAAGCGGCGCGTATCCCCGACCCGCAAAAGATGCTGCGCGCCTATACGCAGGCCGCCGCCACGCTGAACCTTTTGCGCGCCTTCTCGACCGGGGGCTATGCTGATGTGCATCAGGTCCACGGCTGGACGCTGGGATTCACCGACGACGAAAAGGCCGAGAAATACCGTGAGATCGCCAACCGCATCTCTGACACACTTGATTTCATGGCCGCCGCAGGGGTGACCGCCGAAACCGCACATACGCTGCAATCGGTGGAATTCTACACCAGCCACGAAGCGCTGTTGCTGGAGTATGAAGAGGCGCTTTGCCGCCGTGACAGCCAAACCGGGAAGTGGCTCGCAGGCTCGGGTCACATGATCTGGATCGGTGACCGCACGCGGCAACCCGACGGGGCGCATGTGGAGTTTGCCAGCGGCGTGCAAAACCCGATTGGCCTGAAGTGTGGTCCCTCGATGACCAGCGATGACCTCAAGCAGTTGATGGCCAAGCTGAACCCCGAGAATGAAGAGGGCCGTCTCACCCTGATTTCGCGCTTTGGTGCGGGGCAGGTGGGCGATCACCTGCCGCGTTTGATCAAGACCGTTCAGGAAGAGGGCGCCAATGTCGTCTGGACCTGTGACGCGATGCACGGCAACACGATCAAATCCTCTACCGGCTACAAGACCCGGCCCTTCGATTCCGTGCTGCGCGAAGTGCATGAGTTCTTTGCCGTGCATAACGCCGAAGGTTCCGTCCCCGGTGGTGTGCATTTCGAGATGACCGGCCAAGACGTGACCGAATGCACCGGCGGTGTGCGGGCGGTCAGCGACGAGGATCTGTCGGACCGTTACCACACGGCCTGCGACCCGCGGCTCAATGCCAGCCAGTCGCTGGAACTGGCCTTCCTCGTGGCGGAGGAACTGTCGAACCGCCGCGTGGCTCAAACGGCGCGGGCGGCGGGGTAGCAGCCTCAGCCTGCACTCGATTGTGACGAAAGAAACGCCGTCCCGTTTTCCGGGGCGGCGTTTTCGCGTTCCGAGGGCGGCGGACGGGCTATTCCTGCTCTGACTTCACCAGACGCAGATAGGGCGGGTTCTCACCCGTCGGGGCGGCGGTGAAGCTTGCCTTCGGCTCTGCGAATCCGGTTTCGCGTGGCAAGAGCGGCTGCTGCAGGGGATCGGCATGGCGCAGAGGTTTGGCCAACCCGCCAAAGGCGCTATGCCGCGTGGCCTGCGCCAGATCGAAACGCCGTGGGGTTTGTCCGATCTCCCCCAGCACGACAAGACAGCCCAGCACCCGACTGACATCGCCCAGATCGCTTTTCAGCGGCAAGAGCAGCATCCGCCCCGTCAAGGCAGGCCGCCCATAGCTCGCCGCCGCGCCCAGGTCCAGTGTGATTTGGCCGGGCATCTGAAACACTTCTTCCAGCGCTTCGCCGACGCGGGGGCGTGACTGCGAGCCGAAAAAGGCGGTGATCGGCATGCCGCGCACCTCCATCCCCATGAGATCGCGCAGATGGTCGCCCGCAATCCGCAACCGTCCGACACCCACGGCGACACGTTCGAGGATAAAGGCATATTCCAATGCCTGCTCGATCCCGCGCGGGTCGATATCCGACCGCCGCGGCATCAACCTGTTGCCGCGCAGGGCCTCCCAATAGGCTTCGACCTGCGCGAGCGGGCCATAGCCAACATGCGTCCGATGATCTGACATGGCGACAACATTCTGCGCGGTGTGGCCTGTATTGCCCATTGAAACTCACCCATAAGGACTTGGCCAATACAGCAGCCGTTTTTGAAACGACAGCGGCACAATGCGGCCGAAATGATTACCAAATCATTAATACGGCAGGCGGTTAAGGAATTCGTCATGCTTTCGCTGAAGTGGTTAACGCGTGAGCCAAGGGATCCGCCGGGCCGAGGGGGCGGGGGCTTGCCCCTCGCGGGGGTTTCGCCGTAAGGCAGGACATGACCGCCCTTGCAAGGAACGCGCCGATGATCAGGTCCATGACAGGTTTCGCCTCTGCCTCCGGCGCTTTGGAGGGTTGGAGCTGGTCTTGGGAGCTGCGCGCGGTCAATGGCAAAGGGCTCGACCTGCGGCTGCGCGTGCCCGATTGGGTCGAGGGGCTTGAGGCCGCCCTGCGCAAGCAGATTTCGGCGGAGGTGGCGCGGGGCAATATCACCTGCAACCTGCGCATCTCCTCGGCTGAGAGTGACGGCAGCTTGCAGATCAACGAGGCGCGTGTCGACACGCTGCTGACCGCCCTGCATGAGATCGAGGCCCGTGCGATGGATGCCGGGGTATCGCTGGCGCCCTCACAGGCGAGCGACATTCTTTCCATGCGCGGTGTGTTGGAACAGGCCGATCAGGCACAGGACATCGACGCGCTGCGCGCCGCTTTGCTGGCGGAAGTGCCGACCCTGCTGCATGATTTCAACGAGATGCGCGCGCAGGAAGGCGCGGCGCTGGCCGGTGTAATGCAAGAGCAGTTGACCGAGGTCGAAAACCGCGCCGCCGAAGCCGCCGCTTTGGCCGAGGCCCGGAAGGAAGAGACCGCTGCCCAGTTGCGCCGCAACCTTGCGCGCGTGCTCGACAACAGTGAGGGCGCGGATGCGGACCGGGTGGCGCAGGAGCTGGCCTTGATCGCGGTCAAGGCCGATGTCACCGAAGAGATCGACCGCCTTGCCGCCCATGTCGCCGCCGCGCGTGCGCTGATCGGGCAGGGCGGGCCGGTGGGGCGCAAGCTGGATTTCCTGATGCAGGAGTTCAACCGCGAAGCCAACACGCTCTGCTCCAAGGCGCAGAGCACCGAATTGACGACTGTCGGTCTGGCCCTGAAGGCGGTGATCGACCAAATGCGCGAACAAGTGCAAAATGTGGAGTAAGACGTGACAAACCCAAGCCGACGCGGCCTTCTGATCATCCTCAGTTCCCCCTCCGGGGCGGGCAAATCGACCATGGCCCGCGCCCTGCGCGCATGGGATCCGACGATCAACTTCTCGGTCTCCGCCACCACCCGCGCCCCCCGACCGGGCGAGGAGGATGGCAAGGATTACCGCTTTGTCGGCGAAGAGGAGTTCCGGCAGGCCGTGGCCGAGGGAGAAATGCTGGAACACGCACATGTCTTTGGCAACTTCTACGGCTCCCCCAAGGCCCCCGTGCAGGCGGCGATTGACGAGGGGCAGGACATTCTTTTCGACATCGACTGGCAGGGCGCACAGCAGATCCGCAACTCCGACCTGAACACGCACACGCTGTCGATCTTCTTGCTGCCGCCCTCGATCACCGAGTTGAAGCGCCGTTTGGAAAGCCGGGGCCAAGACGATGCCGAGACGATTGCCAAGCGCATGGGCAAAAGCTGGGATGAGATCAGCCATTGGGACGGCTATGACTTCGTGCTCGTAAACGACGATCTCGAGCAGACCGAGGCGCGGCTGAAATCGATCATCACCGCCGCCCGGCTGCGGCTGAGCCAACAACCCGCCATCAAGGATCACGTTCGCCGTCTGCAATCCGAATTCGAGGAATTGAAATGACCCTCTACGCCCTCGCCGATGCCCGCCCCGAAGTCTCCCCCGATGCATGGGTCGCCCCTGATGCGAATGTCATCGGTAAGGTGACGCTCGGCCCCGAAGCCTCAGTTTGGTTTGGCAGCACCCTGCGCGGCGACAATGAGATGATCACCGTGGGCCGCGGCAGCAATGTGCAAGAGAACTGCGTCTTTCACACCGATATGGGCTATCCGCTGACCGTGGGCGAGGATTGCACCATCGGTCATAAGGTCATGCTGCACGGCTGCACCATCGGCGACAACAGCTTGATCGGCATGGGGGCCACGGTGCTGAACGGGGCGAAGATCGGCAAGAACTGCCTGATCGGGGCAGGGGCGCTGATCACCGAGAACAAGGTGATCCCCGATGGGTCGCTCGTCATGGGCGTGCCGGGCAAAGTTGTGCGTGAGCTTGACGCGCAGGCGATCCAACAGTTGACCGCGAGCGCCAAACACTATGCCGAGAACGCCGCGCGCTTCCGCCGCGATCTTGAACCGCTCTGACGTGGGCAGCACCGCCGTAACCCTTTCCGATGTGGTGGCGGCGCTGCCGCTGCCAAGCGTGGCCATCAATGCCGAAGAGCGGATCACCGTTCTGAACGCGCCCGCCGAGGATCTGCTGGGCAAGGGGCTGCTGGGCCGCCATTTCGTCACCGCGCTGCGCCAGCCGGGGCTGGTCGAAGCGGTCGAACGCTGTCTTGCGGGCGCGGGCCCCTGCCAAGCGCGCTTTACCAGCACCGGCGGCGAACATGGCACCACCTATGACGTAAGCCTGCGCCCGGTGGGCGACCACGGGATTGTCCTGCTCAGTTTCAACGATGTGACGGAGATGGCGCAGGCAGGCCAGATGCGCCGCGATTTCGTGGCCAATGTAAGCCATGAGTTGCGCACTCCGCTTACCGCGCTCATCGGCTTCATTGAGACGCTGCAAGGCCCGGCACGCGATGATACGGCGGCGCGCGAGCGGTTTCTGGGAATCATGGCGCAAGAGGCAGAGCGGATGAACCGGCTGGTGGGAGAGCTTTTGTCCCTCAGCCGGGTCGAGGCCGAAGAGCGCGTGCGCCCCGAGGCGCCGATCGATGTGCGCGACCTGCTGCGCGGCACCCTGCGCAACCTCGCGCCGCTGGCGGTCGACAGCAATGTGACACTGGCACCGACCTTGGGGGATGCGCCCGCCCTTGTGCTGGGCGATGCGGATCAGTTGGTGCAGGTCTTTACCAATCTCATCGAGAACGCGATCAAATATGGCGGGCGCGACAACCGGGTTGAGATTTCGGTCAAACGCACGGCCCATGACCCGGCGATGCGCGGCCCTGCGGTCTATGTCAGTGTACGCGACCACGGTCCCGGGATCGACGCGATTCACCTGCCGCGGCTGACCGAAAGGTTCTACCGGGTCGACAGCCACCGCAGCCGTGCGCTTGGCGGAACGGGACTGGGTTTGGCTATCGTCAAACACATCATGAACCGTCACCGCGGGCGGCTCAAGATCACCAGCACCCCCGGCGAAGGGGCCGAATTCCGCGTGATTCTGCCGATGAAACCGGGTTCTGACTGATTTTTGCAGAAATTTGGTGATTCAGGGCGACTGTCATGAAACTGTAACGTTGCTGTCACAAAAGCACAGCACCGCCTTCATAGACGGGGCGCAGATCACCATGGGGTGGTCACCAATTCGCATCTGACAGGAGATATCATGTCACTCGCAAAACTCACCACTTCCGCCCTGGCGATTGCCGCCGTATCTGCAACCGCTGCTGCCGCGCGTGACCAAGTACAGGTTGCCGGTTCCTCGACCGTGCTGCCCTATGCCTCCATCGTCGCCGAAGCCTTTGGCGAAAACTTTGACTTCCCGACACCGGTCGTGGAATCGGGCGGCTCCTCGGCTGGCCTCAAGCGCTTCTGCGAAGGCGTGGGCGAGAACACCATCGACGTGGCAAACGCCTCCCGCCAGATCAAAGACGCCGAAGTGGCGGCCTGTGCCGAAAACGGCGTGACCGACATCATCGAAGTGCGCATCGGCTATGACGGCATCGTTTTCGCCTCCGACATCAATGGCGAGACCTTCGAGTTCACGCCGGTCGATTGGTACAAAGCCCTCTCCGCCAAAGTTGTCGTCGATGGCGAAGTGACCGAGAACCCCTATACCACATGGGATCAGGTCAACCCCGACTTCCCCGCCCAGCCGATCCAAGCCTTCATCCCCGGCACCAAACACGGCACGCGCGAAGTGTTTGAAGACAAAGTGATCCTCGCGGGCTGCGAAGAAACCGGTGATTTCGAAGCCTTCCTCGAAGCCGCGGATGGCGACAAGAAAGCCGCTGAGAAAGAGTGCATCAGCCTGCGCACCGACGGCAAGTCCGTGGACATCGACGGCGACTACACCGAGACGCTGGCGCGCATCGAAAGCAACCAAGACGGCATCGGCGTCTTCGGTCTGGCCTTCTACGAGAACAACACCGACAAGCTGCAAGTTGCCACCATGGGCGGCGTCGAGCCAACCACCGAGAGCATCGCCTCGGGTGACTACCCCGTGTCGCGCCCGCTGTTCTTCTACGTCAAGAAAGCCCACATCGGCGTGATCCCCGGCCTGAAAGAATACGCTGAATTCTTCGTCGCCGACGAAGTTGCCGGCCCCGACGGCCCGCTGGCCGAATACGGTCTGGTCTCCGACCCTGAACTGGCCGACACCCAGTCCGTGGTTGCGGATGAGACCGTGATGGGCAGCGGCTCCTAAGCCTTTACCCTTATCGCCGGGGGCGGGTGACTGCCCCCGGTTTTTCGCTTTTTGATCCACCGGGGGACATGTGGGACAAATACTGACAACAGGCGCGGTGCTGCCGCTGGTCATCCTGATCGCGGCCCTGGCACTGGGCGGGTATTTCCTTGCGCGGCGTCGGGCTTTGGCCTCTGCCCAAGGCGACAGCCGCAAGCTGCATTCGCTGCCAAGCTACTACGGCTATAATGCAGTGATGAGCGTGGCGGTGCCCGCGCTTTTGGTTTTGGGCATCTGGCTGCTGGTTCAGCCGATGCTGGTGCAATCTTCGGTGGTTGATATGATCCCCGCCGAGGCTGTGCCCGAAGGCTCCTCCGTCAATCTGATCATGAGCGATGTGCGTCGTCTGGCTGATGGGCTGGACGCGGCCGTCTCTTCCGGCGCGCTCAGCGCGGCAGATGCGACCGATCTTTCCGCCGCCGATGACCTGCGCGCATGGCTGGGCGAACAGGGCGTTGCCTTGGGTGCCGAGATCAGCCCCGAGGTGCTGCAAGCCGCGCAGGCTTACCGCGAGATGACGGCGACGGGCAATTTCTGGCGCAACATCATCGTGGCGCTGATCGCCTTGGCCGGGCTGGCCATGGTCTACCGCGAAACCGATGCCACCTTCCGCGCCCGCAACCGGGTCGAAGGGGGCGTGAAGGCGCTGCTGATCCTCGCGGCGTCGCTCGCGATCCTGACCACCGTTGGCATTGTGTTGTCGATGCTTTTCGAGACGATTAATTTCTTCAACCTGCACCCCTGGACCGACTTCTTCTTCGGCTCTTCCTGGGCACCGAACTTCCGCGGCGACAGTGACCTGTCGATCCTGCCGCTGCTTTGGGGGACGCTATATATCTCGCTCATCGCGCTGCTGGTGGCCGTGCCCATCGGGCTTTTCGCCGCGATTTACCTGAGCGAATATGCAGGCCCAAAGGTACGCGCCACGGCCAAGCCGCTGCTCGAAATCCTCGCAGGCATCCCCACAATCGTCTACGGCCTTTTCGCACTGCTGACGGTGGGGCCGTTCCTCGTCCAAGTCTTCGGGCGTGGGGAAGAGGGGCTTCTGGGCGTCGATTGGATGTCGGGGGCGACCTCGGTCCTGACCGCCGGGCTGGTCATGGGCATCATGTTGATCCCCTTCGTCTCCTCCCTGTCGGACGACATCATCAACGCGGTGCCGCAGTCGCTGCGCGACGGTTCTTTCGGCTTGGGCGCGACCCAGTCCGAGACGATCCGCCAAGTGGTCATGCCTGCGGCGCTGCCGGGCATCGTCGGCGCCGTCTTGCTCGCCGCCAGCCGCGCCATCGGTGAGACCATGATCGTGGTGCTGGGGGCAGGGGCCATCGCTCGCATCTCGGCCAATCCGCTGGAAGCCATGACCACCATCACCACCCGCATCGTCAGCCAGTTGACCGGGGACAGCGATTTCGCCAGCCCCGAGACGCTGGTGGCCTTCGCCCTTGGCCTGACCCTCTTCGTCCTGACCTTGGGCCTGAACGTGCTGGCCCTCTACATCGTGCGCAAATACCGGGAGCAGTACGAATGAGCGATATCCCCAACCCCGCAGCCCCCATCGCAGACCCGCGCGGAGCCTCTCTGCTGGTCCAAGACGGGCGCACCAAACGCCGCAACGCTTCCGAGGGCCGTTTCAAGCTCTATGGCATCATTGCCATCGTCATCGGCCTCTTGATGCTGCTGACGCTGCTCTTCACCATCATCTCCCGCGGGACCGGCGCGTTTCAGCAGACCTATGTGACGCTTTCCGTGCCGTTGCTGGAAGACAAGCTCGACAAGAACGGCAACCGCGATCTGGAAGACATCAAGAAGGTCTCGACCTTCGGATATTCGCCCCTGCTGAAAGCTGCCTTTGAAAACAAGATCGAAGCGGGCGAGGTCGAGAGCGATCTCAAGCCCAAGGCGATGGCCGATATCCTGTCGAAAGACGCCGCCGCCCAGTTGCGCAACTACGTCTTGGCCAACCCCGAGCTGATCGGCACGAATGCCGAATTCGAGTTCCTGACCAACAGCCGTGTCGATGGCTACCTCAAGGGCCGCGTGACCCGCGAAAGCATCGCCAATGACAAGAACATCAGCGCCGAGCAGCTTGATCTGGTCGATGCGTTGATCGCCGACGGCAGCATCGAAAAGCGTTTCAACCTCGACTTCATCACAGGCGCCGACGCCTCTGACGCGCGGCCCGAAGCGGCGGGCATGGGGGTGTCGATGATCGGCTCTTTCGCGATGATGCTGGTGGTGCTGGTGCTGGCGCTGCCCATCGGGGTCGCCGCGTCGATCTACCTCGAAGAATTCGCGCCGAAGAACTGGATCACCGATATCATCGAAGTGAACATCTCGAACCTCGCTGCGGTGCCTTCGATCGTCTTTGGTATCCTCGGCCTTGCGGTCTTCATCAACTATATGCACCTGCCGAACTCGGCCCCGCTGGTGGGCGGTCTGGTGCTGACACTGATGACCCTGCCGACGATCATCATCTCGACCCGCGCCTCGCTCAAATCGGTGCCGCCCTCGATCCGCGACGCGGCGCTTGGGGTAGGGGCCTCGAAGATGCAATCGGTGTTCCACCATGTGCTGCCTCTCGCCGCTCCGGGCATCCTTACGGGGACCATCATCGGGCTGGCCCAAGCGCTTGGCGAAACAGCACCTTTGCTGCTGATCGGCATGGTCGGCTTCATCGCCTCCAACCCGCCGGAAAGCATCGCCGAAGGGTTGATGTCGCCGAACTCCGCCATGCCGGCCCAGATCTATGAATGGGCCAAACGCGCCGACCCGGCCTTCTACGAACGTGCTTGGGGCGGTATCATCATCTTGCTGGTGTTCCTGATCACGATGAATGCCATTGCCGTGCTGCTGCGCCGCCGCTTTGAGCGTCGCTGGTAAACCAAGGACGGGACCATGAAAGACAACAGATATTCGGAGAGTGACGTGACAACCCAACCCGTCAAGATCGCGGCCCGCAAAGTGCAGGTCTACTACGGTGACAGCCACGCCATTCGCGACGTGGACATCGACATCAACGACAAAACCGTGACCGCCTTTATCGGCCCTTCGGGCTGCGGCAAATCGACTTTTCTGCGTTGTATCAATAGGATGAACGACACAATTGATGTGGCCCGCGTGACCGGCGACATCCGTATCGATGGCGAAGACATCTATGACAAACGGGTCGACCCGGTGCAGCTGCGCGCCAAAGTGGGTATGGTTTTTCAAAAACCGAACCCCTTTCCAAAGTCGATCTACGACAACGTGGCCTACGGCCCCCGCATCCACGGGCTGGCCCGCAATAAGGCCGACCTCGACGATATCGTCGAACAGGCCCTGCGCCGGGGCGCGATCTGGAACGAGGTGAAGGACCGTCTGCACGCACCGGGCACCGGCCTCTCGGGCGGCCAACAGCAGCGTCTGTGCATCGCCCGCGCCGTGGCAACAGAGCCCGAAGTGCTCTTGATGGACGAACCATGCTCGGCCCTCGACCCCATCGCCACCGCGCAAGTCGAGGAATTGATTGACGAATTGCGGCAGAACTACTCCGTCGTGATCGTCACGCACTCCATGCAACAGGCCGCGCGGGTGAGCCAGAAAACCGCCTTTTTCCACCTCGGCAACCTTGTGGAATTTGGCGACACCGACGACATCTTCACGCGGCCCCAAGATCCGCGCACCGAAAGCTACATCACCGGCCGTATTGGATAATATCATGTCAGATCAACACATTGCATCAGCATTCGACCGCGATCTGGAGGCCGTTCAGGCGCAGATCCTCAAAATGGGCGGGCTGGTCGAAGATGCCATTCGCCGCGGCGCGCAATCGCTCGAAACCCGCGACGAAGAGCTCGCCAATGAGGTGCGGGCAGGGGACAAGGCCATCGACGGGCTGGAAGAGCAAATCAACGAAAGCGCCGCCCGCGTCATCGCGCTGCGCGCGCCCACAGCGATCGACCTGCGTCTGACGCTGAGCGTCATCAAGATTAGCGCCAACCTCGAACGTATTGGCGACTATGCAAAAAACATGGCCAAGCGCACCAGCGTCCTGAACCAGATGGAGCCTGTCAGCGACAGCACCGGCGCGATCCGCCGCATGGCTGGCGCGGTTGAGGCGATGCTGAAAGACGCGCTCGACGCCTATATCCAGCGCGACGCGGATCTTGCGCGGGATGTGATCACCCGCGACGAAGATGTCGACCAGATGTATAATGCGCTCTTCCGCGAATTCCTCACCTTCATGATGGAAGACCCGCGCAGCATCACCGCCTGTATGCATCTGCATTTCATCGCCAAAAACGTCGAACGTATGGGTGACCATGTGACCGCCATCGCCGAACAGGTTGTCTATCTGGTGACCGGTGAGACGCCCGAGGACGACCGGCCCAAGGCCGACCGCACTTCGATCACCACGAAGGACTGAGACGATGGACGTCACACGACCGCAAGTTCTGCTGGTAGAAGATGAACCCGCGCAACGTGAGGTGCTGGCCTATAACCTCGAAGCCGAAGGCTTTGAGGTGCGCCGGGCCGAAGACGGCGAAGAAGCCATGCTTCTGGTCTCAGAGGCTGCGCCGGATTTGGTGATCCTCGATTGGATGATGCCTTTGATGAGCGGCATCGAAGTTTGCCGCCAACTCAAATCGCGCGAGGCGACGCGGCACATTCCAGTCATCATGCTCTCCGCGCGCTCTGAGGAAGTGGATACCGTGCGGGGGCTCGAAACCGGCGCGGACGACTATGTGATCAAGCCGTACAACCTGCGCGAACTCATGGCCCGTGTGCGCACGCAGCTGCGCCGCACACGTCCCGCAGCGGCAGGCGCGCTGCTGAGCTTTGACGACATCCAGCTTGACCCGGAGCGTCACCGCGTGAGCCGCGCGGGCAACGAGCTGAAACTGGGACCGACAGAGTATCGGCTGCTGACGACGCTGCTGGAAAAACCCGGGCGCGTGTTCAGCCGCGATCAACTGCTCGACCACGTTTGGGGCCGCGACATCTATGTCGATACCCGCACGGTGGACGTTCATATCGCGCGACTGCGCAAAGCATTGACGCGCGAAGGTGGCGGAGACCCGATCCGAACCGTGCGCGGCGCGGGTTATGCCTTGGGTTAAACTCTTCTAGCGCTTCTCAGGAACCGTTTTATTTACATAATACTGATTATCAGTTTCACATATCACCATGCCAGCCCTGTTGTTGCGATTTTCTCGCCACAGTAGCACCGCAATGCCACCTGACGCTGGACAGCGCCAGTTTTGCTCCGTTAACACTATCTAGATGATTTAATGCGAGTGATTATGGCGTCTGTACTTATCTTGAACGGCCCGAACCTGAACCTTCTGGGCACGCGACAGCCTGAGGTCTATGGCAAGACCACCTTGGCGGATGTTGAGGCGCTCTGTGCCGAGGAAACCGCGCGGCTGGGTCTGGAGATGGAGTTTGCGCAGTCGAACCACGAAGGCAGCCTGATCGATCTGATCCACGCGGCCCGCGGCCAACATGCTGGTATCATTCTGAATGCCGGCGCCTATACCCATACCTCCATCGCGCTGATGGACGCCATCGCCTCTGTCGGACTGCCGGTGGTCGAAGTGCATCTGAGCAATATTCACGCGCGCGAGAGTTTCCGCCACACGTCTTATATCGCGCCTGTGGCCCTTGGACAGATCTGCGGCTTTGGCGTTCATGGCTATGTTCTGGCAATCCAAGCCCTTCAACGTCATATCGTAAGCTGATGATTTTGCGCGACTATCTGCATCAGATCGCGCATAGCCCGACAATCGAAGCACTCTGGGATGCCCATACGCGACAGATGGCAGACTATGGGTTCGACCGGCTGATCTACGGCTTTACGCGCTACCGCACACCGACCTCTTTGGGCGACCCGGCGGATTTCGTGATTTTGAGCAATCAAAGCGCGGAATACCTCAACGGCTACCTGCACAGCGGGCTCTACTTCAATGCGCCGATGCTGCGTTGGGCACTCAACAACGAAGGCGCTTGTAGCTGGGGCACCTTGGCGGAGATCACGCAGCGCGATGGCCTGTCGGAGACCGAAAAACGGGTGATCGACTTCAACGCCAGCATGGATGTGACGGCGGGCTATACGATCAGCTTCCGCTCGATCTCGGCCCGGTCCAAGGGGGCGATTGCGCTAACGGCGCGCCGTGGCCTGTCTCAGGATGAGGTGGATGCGATTTGGGCCACGCATGGCGCGGACATTCAGCTGATGAATGAAATTGCGCATCTGAAAATTCTCTCCCTGCCCTATAGCAGCCCCAACCGCAGCCTCACGCGGCGTCAACTGGAGGTGCTGCAATGGGTCGGAGATGGCAAGACTACACAGGATATCGCCCTGCTGATGGGCCTGACGGCGCCTACGGTCGAAAAACACCTGCGCCTCGCACGGGAGGCTTTGTCGGTCGAAACGACGGCCCAGGCGGTGCTGAAAGCAGCCTTTGCCAACCAGATGTTCGTGATGGATCCGTAATATATTAGGGTATGGAATACCTTACTGGCACCTCAGGTAGTAGATGGCCATGGTCCGCCAGTATCGCGGGTGTTCGCACCTGCGGTACGACGGGCCTTAAATCCTTGTAATACCAAGGCGCTTTTTGGCTCGCCGGTCTCAGTCAGGTTTATTTTTCGCCTGGCTGACCGGATCCTTCCCCTGCCCCATCCAGAACCTGCCCTGATACTTCGAGCCGTCGTTTTTATCGGCGTCGCTATCGATGAATGCCCACGAAAAAGGGCGGCGCATCGGAATGCACCGCCCCATATTCTTCAGGTCGAGAAGGCTTAGCCTTTCGCGGCTTTCGCCACTTCTGCTGCGAAGTCTTCTTTGACGACTTCGATGCCTTCGCCAACTTCCAGACGCACGAAACCGGTGATGGTCGCACCCGCTTCTTCAGCGGCCTTGCCGACGGTCAGGTCAGGGTTCACGACGAAGGACTGGTTCACCAGTGTCACTTCGGACATGTACTTCTGCATGCGGCCAGTGATCATTTTCTCGATCACGGCTTCGGGCTTGCCGCTTTCGCGGGCGATGTCCATCTGAACCTGCTTTTCTTTCTCGACCACGGCTGGGTCCAGATCAGCTTCGGAGAGCGACGCGGGGTTCACAGCAGCGATGTGCATCGCGATCTGCTTGCCCAGTTCCTCGTTGCCACCGGTCATGGCGACCAGAACGCCGATTTTGCCCATGCCGGGTGCGGCGGCGTTGTGGACGTAGGAGACGACGGTCTCGCCTTCGATGCTCTGCATGCGGCGCAGAGACATGTTCTCGCCGATTTTGGCGATGGCGTCTGTCAGGGTGGTTTCAACGGATTTGCCGTCGATCTCAGCCGCTTTCAGCGCTTCGACATCGTCCACTTTCAGCGCGGCATCGGCGATGTTGCTGACCATGGATTGGAATTCAGCGTTCTTGCCCACGAAGTCGGTTTCGGAGTTCACCTCAACCGCGACACCGTGACCGCCTTCGACCTTAACGGCCACGAGACCTTCGGCAGCGGTACGGCCGGATTTCTTCGCCGCTTTGGCCAGACCTTTGGTGCGCAGCCAGTCGACAGCGGCTTCCATGTCGCCGTCGTTTTCTGTCAGTGCCTTCTTGGCGTCCATCATGCCTGCGCCGGTGCTGTCGCGCAGTTCCTTGACCATGGATGCTGTGATTGCCATCTCTTGGTTCTCCTTTGGAAATCGGGTGCAGGCCCAAGGCCCGCCTCTGGTGGAAATCGGGGCAGGTTACCCTGCCCCGTGTTTCAGGTCCGTGACGCTTAGCCTTCGGCTTTGGCGACGGTCTCTTTCTTGGATTCGATGTCCAGAGGCGCATCTTTGCCCATGGCATCGTCGTGCAGAGTCTCTTCGGACGCGTTGCCGATTTCGACGCCGGTGCTCTCTTCGCTCACGGCTTCTTCTTCGGGAGCTTCTTCCATGGCGCCCAGATCAACGCCTGCCGCACCCAGCTGAGCCGACATGCCGTCGAGAGCAGCACGCGATGCCAGATCGCAGTAGAGCGCGATGGCGCGGGCCGCGTCGTCGTTGCCGGGGATGATGTAATCAACACCGTCGGGCGAGCAGTTGGTATCAACCACGGCCACAACCGGGATGCCCAGCTTGTTGGCTTCTGCAATGGCCAGCGACTCTTTCTTCACGTCGATGACGAAGAGCAGGTCAGGACGGCCGCCCATTTCGCGGATACCGCCCAGCGACGCTTCAAGCTTCGCTTGGTCGCGTTCCATGCCAAGACGCTCTTTCTTGGTCAGGCCTTCGAAACCGCGCTCGGACTGTTCGTCGATGTTTTTCAGACGGTTGATCGACTGCGAAACGGTCTGCCAGTTGGTCAGCGTACCGCCGAGCCAACGGTGGTTCATGTAGTACTGTGCGCATTTCTCTGCGGCGTCGGCGATCGGCTGTGCGGCCTGACGCTTGGTGCCAACGAAGAGAACGCTGCCGCCCTTGGCGACGGTGTCACGGATCACTTTCAACGCTTCGTCCAGCATGGGGACGGTCTGTGTGAGGTCCATGATGTGGATGCCGTTGCGCGCGCCGTAGATATACGGGCCCATGCGGGGGTTCCAGCGCTGTGTCTGGTGACCAAAGTGTACGCCTGCTTCGAGCAGTTGGCGCATGGAGAACTCAGGAAGAGCCATGTCTTTATACCTTTCCGGTTTAGCCTCATCGGGGGTATGACAGCCTCATGCTGCCAACCGGCGGACGATCTGGGATTTCTCCCCAAAAGGCCCAACCCCGACTGCGGGTTCAAGTGGGGCGCATATAGGCCAGCGCGCGGCGCAGCGCAAGGGGCTTATTGCAGGCGCGGCCCGCCATCAGCACCTGTCTGAGCATGGCCCGCGCGCACAATCGCTTCGCAGCGTTGCGCCAGCGCCTTGCGCCCGGTGAACTCGGCCACGGGCAGCGGCGGGTGATAGACCACCTCAACCGCGCCCTGCCGGGCCGCGGCCAGCGTCGTTAGCAGATGCGCGCCAAAGGACATATCCCCCCACCAGCCATAAAACCGCGGATCTTCACCCTGCGGCGCGTGGTAGATGACGCTGACGGGCTGCACCGCGATCTCATCCCGCAAGGCAGGGTCAAAGAAGGCCTCGAACAGCGTGGTCTTGAAGGGAAGCACTTGAAGCCCGTCGGTGCTGGTGCCCTCGGGGAAAAACAGCAGCTTATGCCCGGCCAAGAGGCGCGTCCGGAACACCTCTGTCTGGGTGCGCGCCTCGGCCCGGTCGCGGCGGATAAAGACGGTACCCGTCGCCCGTGCCAGCCAGCCGATGCCGGGCCAGCCCGCCACCTCGGATTTAGAGACGAAGTAGATCCGTTTGGCCGCATTCAGCGCAAAAATATCGAGCCATGAGGTATGGTTGGCCACCACCGCGCCGCGCCGTTCCATCGGGGTGCCGCGGCGGATAAAGCGCATGCCCAGCACCCAGAACGCCGTGCGGCATACCATCTGCGTGATATGGGGGGTGATGGGCCGATGCAGGCCAAAAATTGGCCGCTCGATCAAGCGCAGCAGCAGCAAGACCAGCAAGCCGCCGAAAACCAAAAGCGCCAAGACCGCGCCGCGGAGCATGACGCGCAGCATCCCTGCAAGGGTCAAACGCCGCTCTGGCGGCGGCTGGTCGCTGTCCCAAGTCGTGCTCATGCAGCGCTCCCGTTATAGAACCGCATCTGCCGCGCGCTCATCTGTTTCGTATCAAGGATCAGGCAAACATCCGTGGTGTTGAAGGCGCGGTCGATATAGGCCCCCTCGCCCACGGTGCCCCCCAACCGAAGGTAGGCTTTGATCAAGCTCGGCACCGCCAGCATGGCCTTGCGCCGGTCCAACTCGGGCTCGGGGATCAGGTCCATGGGCGCATATTCGCGCGCGCGGACCCGCAGTTCGGGCGGCGCCAAATGCCGGTGATGCAAAAGCGAAAGCGGCTCGGCCAGAGCCGCGGTGTCGGTGCCATGAAAGCTCGCCACGCCAAAGAGAACCTCGATCTCATATTCGGCAACATAGCCTGCTAGCGCGGCCCAAAGGTGGTGCATCGCCGTGCCACCGCGATAAGCGGGGTCAAGGCAAGAGCGCCCCAATTCCAACAGCTTACGACCCGACTGGACAAGCGGCGCTAGATCGTACTCCGCCGCCGAATAGAAGCCCCCTGCCCGCGCGGCCATATCGCCCCGCATCACCCGGTAGACGCCCGCCAATTTACCGCTGCGCCGGTCGGTCAAAAGCAGGTGGTCAAAGTAGGGATCGAACCGGTCCCGCTCCAACCCGGCGGCATGATCGACCATCGGCCCACCGCCGCCCAACTCCCGCACGAAAACGTCGTACCGCAGCCGCTGTGCCGCCTGCACATCGGCCTCCGTCTGCGCTAATCTGACCTGAAAATCTGCTGCTAAGCCCCGCGGCATCGGCCAATCCTATGCCCGAAATGAAAGTCTCCGCCTGATAGGCAATCGGTAGCGCGGGCGCAACAGTTGCGAGGAAAGCGGAAATCGGCTACTCTCCCTATGGTTGCTTTAAGAAAATTTTCTGCCACCATTAAGGATTTGGAAAGGGTCATCCCTCATCAAAGACCGGCATTAATTCCAAACGAAAGCTGTCTATGACCACTTTGCCTTGGTCGCGAAAGTTGACCGTCACCTTGCCGCCGATATTGCTTTGCACCTGCCCCGTGCCCCATTCGGGATGCTGCGGATGCATCACCAACATGCCCGGCGTCAGCAGCGCGTTCAGATCATCCATGCCATTTCCAATCATTCCAAGGGGCCACCATGGGCCAGCTTAGCATCGACCTGCCCGCCCTGATCGGCAGCCGCATTTGCCACGACTTGATATCGCCAATCGGGGTCATCAACAACGGGCTTGAATTGCTTCAGATGGCGGGCACCGGGGCCGCCCCGGGGCCTGAGCTTGCCTTGATCGGCCAAAGCGTCGAAAGCGCTTCGGCCCGGATCCGCTTTTTCCGCATCGCCTTTGGGGCTGCGGGCGATCAGACCATGGGTCAGAACGAGGTGACTTCGATCCTACGTGATCTCTATGCCGCCTCGCGGGTTGAGGTTGATTGGCAGGTTACAAGCTCCCAATCACGCAACAGCGTGCGGATGGCCTTCCTCGCGCTGCTCTGTATCGAAACGGCCCTGCACCACGGCGGGCGGATCACCATCGCCGAAGGGGCAGGCCATTGGTCCCTACTGGCCGAGGCTGACAAAATCGCGATAGACCCTGAACTTTGGGCGCTGCTGACACAGCCCGGGCCGGACCGGCCGCTACAGCCCGCGCAGGTTCAATTCGCGCTTTTGCCAATTCTGGCCGAAGCACAGGGGAAAGAAATCACGCTCGACAACAGCGATACGGCACTGACCCTGTCTTTCTGACGGTCAGCCGCGCACAGTCCCCTCGCCACGCACGAGGTATTTGAAACTCGTCAACTGCGCCGCGCCAACGGGGCCGCGGGCATGAAGCTTGCCCGTGGCGATGCCGATCTCTGCGCCCATGCCGAACTCTCCCCCATCCGCGAATTGGGTCGAGGCGTTATGCATCAGGATCGCGGAATCCAGCCCAATGAAGAACGCCGCAGCGGTCTCCGCATTCTCGGTCAGGATGCAATCGGTATGCCCCGATCCATACTCGCGAATATGCGCCATCGCAGCGTCCAGACCGGGGACGACCCGCGCCGCGACGATCATATCGAGGTATTCTTGCCCCCAATCCGCATCGCTGGCCGGGACCGTGCCGGGGACATCCTGCAAGGCCGTATCGGCGCGCACTTCGACGCCTGCGTCGATCAGCGCCCGGATCACGCCATTGCCAATGGTCTTGGCGACATCCTCATGGATCAAAAGACATTCCGCCGCGCCGCAGATGCCCGTCCGCCGTGTCTTGGCGTTCAGCACGACCTTCAAGGCTTTTTCGGGGTCCGCCTCGGCGTCGATATAGATGTGCACGATGCCTTCCAGATGGGCAAAGACCGGCACCCGCGCCTCACGCTGGACCAAGCCGACGAGCCCCTTGCCGCCGCGCGGCACGATCACGTCGATGGTATCCGTCATCGTCAGCATCTCACGCACCGCCGCCCGGTCGCGCGTCGGCACCAACTGCACCGCGTCTTCGGGCATGCCCGCATCGCGCAGCCCCTGTTGCAGACAGGCGTGGATGGCGCGCGATGAATGAAAGCTTTCCGACCCGCCGCGCAGGATCACGGCATTGCCCGCTTTGAGACAAAGCGCGCCGGCATCCGCCGTCACATTGGGGCGCGATTCATAGATCACGCCGATCACGCCAAGCGGCGTGCGCACGCGCTGGATGTTAAGGCCCGAGGGCTGGTCCCATTCAGCGATCACCTCGCCCACCGGATCGACCTGTTCCGCGACCGACCGCAGCCCGTCGACCATGCCGCGAATGCGCTCTTCGTTCAGCATCAGCCGGTCCATCATGGCATCCGACAGCCCCTTGTCGCGGCCAAAGGCGAGGTCTTGCTCATTGGCGGCAATGATCTCGGCCCGGTTTTTCCAGACCGCATCGGCAGCGCTGATCAGGGCGGCGTGTTTCCTCTCGGCCGTGGCGGTTGCCAGTTGCGCTGCCGCTGCACGGGCGCGGGCGCCGATATCGGCCATCAGCTCGGAGATATTCTCGATTTCGTTCATAGCCTTATGCCCCTATCTTCACCTTCGCCTAAAGCGCCATATCGTCCCGATGGATCAAAGCCGCCCGCCCGGGATAACCCAAAAGCGCCTCGATCTCCGCGCTCTTGCGGCCTTTGATCTGCCCGATCTCCCCCGCCGAATAGCGGCTGAGACCATGACCCACCGCATGACCGGCGGGGTCATACATGGCGATGCTATCGCCCCGTTCAAAACGCCCCTCAACGGCGGTCACCCCGGCCGGCAAAAGGGATGTGCCCCGCGCCAAAGCCGCCACGGCTCCGGCGTCCAAGGTCACCGCCCCGCGCGGTTTCATCGCCGCAATCCACCGTTTCCGTGCGGCCTGCGGATCACTCTGCGCGCTGAACCAAGTGGCATTCGCCCCACTTTCGAGCGCGGTGAGCGGGCGCATGACGAACCCATCGGTGATCGCCATCGCACAGCCCGCCGTTGTCGCCGTGCGCGCGGCCATCAGCTTGGTTTTCATGCCACCTTTGGACAGGCCCGACCCGGCATCACCGGCCATCGCCTCGATCTCGGGCGTGATGCTCTCGATCACATCATAGCGTTTCGCGGTCGGGTCCTGTGAGGGGTTGGCACTGTAGAAACCATCCACATCGGAGAGCAAAATCAACTGATCCGCGCCCACCGTCACCGCGATCTGCGCGGCGAGACGGTCATTGTCGCCAAAGCGGATTTCGTCGGTCGCGATCGTGTCATTCTCATTCACGATGGGCACGACGCCGAGCGAGAGCAGTTGCTCCAAGGTCGCGCGGCTGTTGAGGTAGCGCCGGCGGTTGGCGCTGTCTTCCAACGTTACCAGCACCTGCGCCGTGGTGATCCCATGGGGGGCCAGCACCTCTTCATAGGCCCGGGCAAGGCGGATTTGCCCCACCGCCGCGGCGGCCTGCGCCTGTTCCAGCGCCAAGACGGTCGGCGGAAGGCCCAGAACACCCCGGCCAAGCGCGATGGAGCCCGAGGATACCAGCACAACATCGCAGCCTAAGCCCTTGAGCCACAAGACATCTTGCGCCAATCCAGTCAGCCAATCCCGGCGCAGATTGCCGCTATCGCGGTCCACCAGAAGGGCGGAGCCGATCTTGATGACGACGCGGCGGGCGGTGCTTAGGGTTGCCAAGGTGTCTCTTCCTCGGTGCTGCGAAAACGCAGGCGGTCATCGTCGATGTTCTGGCGCAAAGTTCGCAACACTTCGGTCACGCCTTCACCCGCGACGCTGGACATCATCATCACGTCAGCGCCTGAGGCTTTTTCCAATTCTTTCAAACGACTTGCGCGCTCTTCCTCATCCAGTGCGTCAACTTTGTTCAACACGGTGACGCGCGGTTTTTCCGCCAGATCGCCGCCATAGGCTTCCAGCTCTCCAATGATGGTGTGGTAATCCTCGGCCACGGTTTCCGAGGTGCCGTCGATCAAGTGCAACAACACCGCGCAACGCTCTACGTGGCCTAGGAAAAGGTCACCCAACCCGCGCCCTTCGGAGGCACCTTCGATAAGGCCGGGAATGTCCGCCACGACGAATTCAGTGTTATCGACGCCGACGACCCCAAGGTTCGGGTGCAGCGTGGTGAAAGGGTAATCGGCAATCTTGGGCCGCGCGTTCGACGTGGTCGCGAGGAAGGTCGACTTGCCCGCGTTAGGCAGGCCCAAAAGCCCCACGTCGGCAATCAGCTTGAGCCGCAGCCAGAGCGTCCGCTCCACCCCTTCTTGCCCGGGGTTCGAGCGGCGGGGGGCTTGGTTGGTGGCGGATTTGAAATGCAAGTTGCCCCAGCCGCCATTACCGCCGCGCGCAAGCTGCACGCGCTGGCCAAGCTCGGTCAGATCGGCGATCACGGTTTCCTGATCCTCATCAAGGATCTCCGTGCCCACGGGCACCCGCAGGATGATATCCTCACCGTCCTTACCGGTGCGCTGTTTGCCCATGCCGGGCTGGCCGTTCTTGGCAAAGAAGTGTTGCTGATAGCGAAAGTCGATCAGCGTGTTCAGCCCATCGACCGCCTCGGCCCAGACCGAGCCGCCGGTGCCGCCGTCGCCGCCATCCGGGCCGCCATATTCGATGTATTTCTCACGCCGGAACGACACACAGCCGCCGCCCCCGGCACCGGATCGGATGTAGACTTTGCAGAGGTCGAGAAACTTCATGGTCTTGCCTTTCAGGCACGGGAAACGGAGCTACAGCTTGCGGCTATAGGTCCATGTGGGTACGGCAGCATCGCGGGCCAAGCAATAGGTTTCCGCGTCGCCGAGATAGACAAAGCCCGCATTGGTCAGCACCTTGGCCGAGGCCGGGTTGTCATGGAAAACAGAGGCAAAAAGCGCGTCATTGCCCAAGGGGTTGGCGTTTACCAAAGCCTGCACCGCGTCAGAGGCAAGATGCGTGTTCCAGAACGCCGGTGCCACCCAATAGCCGATTTCGGATTGGTTGCGGTCCAGCCGGGTGAGGGAGATCACGCCCATCACCTCGGAACTGTCCGCCCGGGTGCCATCCATGACCCAGACGTCTTCTTCACGGTCATCGGACATGGCGCGGGTGACATAGGCCTCGACACTGCCGGGCGGCAGCGGATGCGGGATTGAGGATGTGGCATTGGCGACCCGCGGGTCGCTGGCATACATCTCAATCATACCCATGTCGGACCGGCGCACCGGACGCAGGTCAAACCGCTCAGTCTCAATAAGGGGTTGGTTCACAATCGCTTCCAACTGCATCGTCATGTTCCTCCTCCGAACAGACTGGATTGGGGGCCTTTGGCCAGACGGGCCGCCCCTGCCCCGATCGCGCGTAACCCGCGCGCCGAGGCGTTGACACATTCGACATATTCCTCCCTGCCGAATGTAACGACTTTATCAAAATTCAGCCGCGGTCCGCAAAGAGCGGAGAAACGGCCCGGCAGGCCAATGGGCCCTGAACTGGAAACTAAAAACATCGGGGGTCTTTCCGAAAAAGAAAAAGGGACCGGCGGTATCGCCGATCCCTGATTTTTTCAAACCCTTTGGGGTACGGCTTATTCAGCGGCCTCCGCGCGTGGCAGAACCGAAATGAACGTGCGGTTTTTCAGACCTTTGTGGAAGGTCACAGCGCCGTCGACGGTTGCAAAGATCGTGTGATCCTTGCCCATGCCAACGCCTTCGGCAGGCCAAAACTTGGTGCCGCGCTGACGCACGATGATGTTGCCGGGGATGACGGCTTCGCCGCCGTATTTTTTCACGCCAAGGCGACGACCAGCTGAGTCGCGCCCGTTACGGGATGAACCGCCTGCTTTTTTATGTGCCATCTCGGTCTCTCCTTAGCCTTTGGTCTTTTCTTTGGCCTGTTCGACCCAGCCTTCACGCTGGATACGGCCTTTGAAAGACAGTTTCTCGTCAACTTCAGCGATATCCGCTTCGGTCCATGCTGCGATTTGAGCGAAGGAGGTGATGCCCGCTTCGTGCAGCTTTTTCTCAAGTGCAGGGCCAACGCCGCTCAGCGCCTTCAGGTCGTCCGCGCCGGCTTCCGACATCTGGTCGGCTTTCTCGGCTTTCGGAGCGGCCTTGGTGGCTTTCGCCTTCTTGGCCTTCTTGATCTGCGCAGCCTCATCGGTCTTGCCGGTGATGGCAGCCACGGCGGCGGCGCTTACGGAACCGGTGCCGACAGCTTCGGATACGCCCGACTTCTCTGCGCCGGAGGCGAGAATGTCGGTGATCTTGACCAGCGTCAGCTTCTGACGGTGACCCTTGGTGCGCTTGGAAGAGTGCTTCCGGCGGCGCTTGACGAAGTTGATGACCTTTTCGCCCTTGATCTGATCGACGACTTCGGCCTGAACGCCTGCGTCCTTGACCGTGGGCGCGCCGAGCACGGGGCTGTCGCCGCCCAGCATCAGAACTTCGTTGAACTGGACCGTTTCGCCAGCATTGGCCGCAATACGTTCAACGCGCAGCATATCGCCTGCTTGAACCTTGTATTGCTTGCCGCCTGTCTTGATGACCGCAAACATGCGTCTTCCTTTTCTGTCATCCGCGTTCTGTGGCCCCCGCTTGGGAGTTTGTGGATGGCTTTCCGGCCAAGCCGCCTCGAACAGCGCGCCCATGGGGCGTCATTAAAAAACAATCCCGAAAACGGATTACCCGCCGGGATGCGGGCTTATCTTCGGAATGGCGGGGCAAGTCAAGTAGGTTTTCTTGGCCCTGCCCCGTGGGCCTGTCATAGGCTTTCGGCCACCATATTCAGCGCCAGCGCACGCCCTAGCCCGTAAGAGATATCCTCATAGGCCCGACCGAACCCGTCGAAAAGCCCGAGGTTGAGCGCCCGGCCCGCCGGTGTCTCGGCAAAGGCCGCATATTGCGCGATTTCGGCGTTGCTCAAAGGGTGATAGGCCAGCAGCATATAGGCGTGCAACCAGACGGAGGTGTCTTCGGTCACCGCATCCAGATCGGCGCCAACATCGGCCAAGAGGTCTTCATCACTGTCCTCCAGCGTGCCGCCATCGCGCATGCCGCGGAGGAATTGGAAATTGCTGTTGAGTGCCGTGCCGACATTGCGGTCGATCATATCGGAAGCGTCGATCAACCGGCGGATCAAAGTCACCCGGGGATCACCGTCTCCCGCCAGCACCCCATAGTTTGCCCGCGCAATCTGCTCGACTTCAGGCTCGGCGATGGCGGCGCGGGCGGCATTCTCCAACCCGACGATCCGGCGCCCCAGTTCGGTGGAATAGAAGGCGATCGTCTTTTCGACCTCCTCCGCCGTCATCGTCTCTTCCAAGGCGCGGCGGACCATTTCGACCATACGCTCGGGATCGTGGATGCTTTCGACCTGCATCTGCCAGGCTGGGCCGCCCTGCCCGCCCAGCATGTCTTGGTTCAGCACCTCCGCATGGGCCTGCCCTTCGTTGCCGAGGATCACCGCCGCTTGGCGAAGCTCCAACAGATCGACCAGCACAGTCATCCGCGCATCGGCCCAAGCGGGCAGCGCCAGAAGCCACAAAAGCGGCGCGAAAACCCAAGCCCGCATCAGATGTCCTGACTGGGCTGCATGGCCGCAAGCCGCGCGGCCACGGCCTCAAACCGGTTGGCCATGATCTCATATTGAACGGCGTTCATCAGCGTATAGACTTGCTGCATCTTGGGATGCTCCAACGCCTCGGCATAGGCGGCAAGGTCTTCGTCCGAGAAGGATTGATAGGTATAGGCGGCGTTGGCCAATGCGTTAGCGGCGATCTGCGCGCCCAGCTCATCCGCCTGCGCCCGCATCGCCTCGCGCAGGTCCGGCTCTTCCATCTGCAATTCGATCACCCCGGCCGCCGCGGCGGCCATCAGGAAACGAATCTGCACCTCTTGAATGGCCCGGACCGAGATTTCTTCGACATCGCTGGCCACGTTCAAACGCCGCAGGGTCTCCAACCGGGGGGAGCCGATCCGCTCAAGCCCCGCGATGATGGCGGCACCGCTCTCGGCCTTCAGCCCGTCATCCTCAGCCATATGCGCTTTGTTCTCGACCGCCACCAAACGCTGGCCCAGATCGGAGGCATAGAATCCGGCGGCATGATCCAACAGGTCATCGCTGAGCGTCTCGGCAAGGATATCCATCGCCATGTCGTGCATCAACTCGGTGTCAAAGACATCGCGCACCAGCCGCGACCACTCCGAGCCGAAATCCTCGCTTTGCAGCCCTAACATCTCAGGCGCGGAATCGGCGGACAGGCGAATGCTCTCCAACGCCACGTCAAAGCCGGTCACTTCCAAGAACCGCTCCAACGCGCCGCGATCCGCCGCCCGCAGCGGCAGGGCAAGCGCGACGAGCAGCATCAACGCCATGACAAAGGGGGCTGCAATCATACGGTTTTGGCGAAACATGGGCGGTCCTTTCGCAGAATTCTGCCTTTAGACTTAGGCTCTACCAGCCTCGGCGCAATGAAAATCCCCAAACTTTCAATTGATGCGCAAAACCCCTCTTGCCACTGCTGGAAAAGGCGACTAAACGGACCCCCCAGACCCCCGCGGAGAGGTGCCGGAGTGGTCGAACGGGGCGGTCTCGAAAACCGTTGAGCCTTCACGGGTTCCCAGGGTTCGAATCCCTGTCTCTCCGCCACTAACGCCTTGGGCGTGGTGCTTATTTCCCCCGATACGAAGACGCTGGTCAGTCGCCGCGCAAGCCTCGACGTCGCCGTCCTCCAAACCGGTCTGCTTAAAGACCAGGCACCCGCGTAGAAATCCAACGCCGCAGCCGCCACCCTCCCGCTTTAGCCAAATCCGCGCCTTGAACATTTCGGCGGATTGTCGCAACTATCCGCGCAGAGCAAGCAAGCGGTTTCATGAGTCCCAGCCAGCCAAGGATTTCTACAAGGGACAATAAAATGAAAACCAATACCGCCAAGCGCGTCGCGCTCTCTTGGCTGATGTGCTCGACCGCCACTCTCGCTTACGCGCAAGACGACACCGCCTTCGATCTCGGTGTGCTGCGCATTCAGACCTCAGCCGCTCAGGCTGTTTTGGGCAATGACGAGATCACCGAAACCGAAATCGAACAGCGCAACCCGGCCACCGTGGCCGATGTCTTTGCCGGCGAATCCGCGATCACCGCCAGCGGCGGCGCGCCGATCGCGCAGAAGGTCTATGTGAACGGGATCGAGGAAAGCATGCTTTCCGTCACCATCGATGGCGCGCGTCAGAACAAATCGGCCTTCCACCATACCGGCAACGTTCTGCTGGATCCGGCCTTGCTGAAATCCGTTGAGGTCAGCGCGGGGCTTGCCCCGGCGGATCAGGGGCCAAACGCGCTGGCGGGCTCCATCGCCTATACCACGAAAGACGCCCGCGATCTGCTGGACGGGGACGATCCCTTTGGAGGTCGCTACACGCTATCTTATGGCAGCAATGGCCAAGGGTTCCGCAATACCCTGACCCTCTTCGGGCAGAACGACGGTTTTGAATACCTGCTGAGCGGCACACGCGCGACGGGCGATGACTATGATGACGGCTCGGGCAGCACCATCACCGGCACGGCGGCGGACCTGACCGACTATATCGCGAAATTCGCCTATACCTCGCAAAGCGGCAAACGTCTGAGCTTCTCTGCTTCTGAGACAACCGACAATGGCCTGCGCGCGTCTCAAGGTGGCTTCATCCGCCCCGACTTTGCCGATGTGATCGGGCGCGACACGGTGCTCTACGAAGCGCTGTCGCAGCGCACCTCCTATACGCTGACCTATGAGGATGAGAACCCCTCGGGCATCTGGGCGCCCTATGCGCAGCTCAGCTACAACGAGCAGGCGATGGACGTAGGCTCGCTTTATGGCGTGAACAAAAGCCTCAGCGGTGTGCTCAGCAACGACTTCACGCTCCGCAACGGCAGCGTCAATGTCGGTGTCGATTTCTTTGACGAAAGCGCCGAAGGCTATGACAACACGGTCAGCCCGCGCAGTTCGAGCGGCCGCGAAGAGCTTAGCAACATCGGTATCTTCGCGCAGGCACGGCAGGATCTCTCCGACCGCATCTCCGTATCCTACGGCGGGCGCTACGACTGGGCATCCTTCGAAGGCGCGGATGGGAGCGATTTCGACGCCAGCGGCGCCAGCGTCAACGGCTCGGTCGATTACGTCTTGAACAATCAATGGACCCTCAACGCCGGAGCCGCCTCCAGCTGGGGCGGTTATGAGTTGGGCGAGGCTGCATTGGTCAACTTCCGCACCCCGTGGAATTATGACGGCTTCACCACCTCGCGCGCCAATGCGGTGCGCTTGGGCCTGCGTTACGACAGCGGCCCTTGGGCGGTCAAAGGCGCGCTCTTCGACACTGAGATCGAAGACATCAACGCCGTTCTGCCCTCGAGCGGCGCACGCGGTGCTGTGGACGATCTGACATCGCGCGGCTTCGACGGGTCGGTCACCTATACCGGCGCGCGCGGCTTCGCGACCTTGAACTACACCTATGCCGATGTGCAAACCAACGACGCGACAACCGCCACGACCGCCTATTACCTTGGCCGTCCGGTCGGCCATATCTTTGGCTTCGAAGCGGGCTATGACGTGACCGAGGAATGGCGTATCGGCGCGACCGCGCAGATCGCCTTGGAGAACGACGATACCGATGTGTCGCTCGACGGCTATGAGGTGGTCAATCTCTACGCGGAATACAAACCGCGGCGGATGGAGAACCTGAACGTGCGCATGGACGTGCAGAACCTGTTCGACGCGACCTATGCAAGCCGCAGTTCCGATGGGCTTGGGCTTGCCAATGTGGTGCCCTTGACCGAACCGGGCCGCACTGTCAGCCTGACCGCGTCGATCAGCTTTTAACTGACGCAGGTATCGCCCCCCTTTGCGCGGGGGCGATACCCTTTTCCGGCGCATGCCGCCTACGGTTCTTTCCGCAGTCCTCCTCCCGCTTGATCCAGATCAATGCAGCCGCTCCGGCCCGCCCCATAATGGCCGTGGTCACATGAGGAGCGTCGCCATGCAAAATGCCACCATCACAGTCGTTCTGGGGGTCGATGCCCGGCCAAATCAGCTTGAGGCCCTCGCCCGCGAGGCGCAGACCCAGGGCGCGCATCTGATCGTTCTTCTGCTCAGCGAAACCCCTGCCGTCCCGGTCTATTCGATGGGGGTGGGCGAACTCAGCACCTATTCCCTCCCGGCAGGCTGGCAGGCGGATGTGGACGCGGCCCGCGAGGCGGTCGAAAAACAGCGCGCGGAATTTTCGCAGTATCTCACCGATCAAGGCGCCAGCGCGGATGTGCGCGCGGTCTGTGGCGATGCCTCCGGCCTGCGCAACACGGTGGCGCGGGCGGGGCTGACCTGTGATGCGGTGCTTATCGGCGCGGACCTGCGCGAAGACAGCCGCCTGTTCGAGGACATCGTCCATGCCGCCCTTTTTGAGTCCGCCGTGCCGGTTCTGCTCAACACCGCGCAGTCCAAGGCGGCCTTGACCCCGCAATCGGTCTTCGTCGCATGGAAAGCGGGCATTCCCGCCACGCGGGCGATCCGCGCCGCTCTGCCAATCCTGCGCAATGCGCGGGAGGTGACCGTGGCGCTTTTCGACCCGGTCTCAATCTCGGCCTATGACGGTGAGAACCCGGGCACGGATGTCGCCGCTTGGCTGACCCACCAAGGCTGCAACGTTGCCGTGCAGCAATATGCCAGCGGAGGCGAGGACATTGGCACCGCCATCCTGAAACGCGCCAAAGAAACCGGGGCCGATCTGATTGTCATGGGCGCCTATGACCACTCCCGCCTGCGCGAGATGGTTTTTGGCGGCACGACCCGCAGCCTGATTGAACAAAGCGCCTTTCCTGTGCTTCTGTCGCACTAACGCCCATCGAAAGGACCCCCTATGCGCCCTCAACTCGCTGCCCTTGCCGGGCTATCCTGCGCCCTCCTCTCTGCCTGTTCGGAGGGGTCCTCTGACGACACCGACCGGCTGCGCGCGGGGCAGCGGGTCTATGCCAAGGAATGCGCCGCCTGCCACGGGGCGCAGGGCGAAGGGGGCGGTCCGATGTCCTTGCATCTGGATGTCGTGCCGCCGGATTTGGCCGGGCTGAAACAGCGCAATGACGGCTACTTCCCCCGTGAGTTTGTCAGCCGCTTCGTCATGGGCCAGCTTGCGAAAGACGACCCCGCCTCACCCATGCCAGACTTCTCCGCCGTTGGCCTGCGCCATGTCTACCCAAATGGCGGCGCGGATGGGGAGGTGCTGGAAACCGATTTCGCCAATCTGCTCGACTATCTGGAAGCGATCCAGTGGTAGGGCCGGCGTGGTTCGGGAGGCAGCCCTCGGGCACTTAACGCGCCCCCGCCCCGCATTGCGCCCCCGCCCCCTCTCACGCTATCGGATGCCCTGCCCCGCAGCCCCTACAGACGGAACCCTCGCATGAAGATCAACGACGAAAGCCCCGTTCTGCTGGCCCTTCTGGACGCCGCCGTCGATGCCATGGTGGTGGCGGATCACGCGGGCAATATCCTGCGGGTGAACAAGGCGGCGGCCACGCTTTTCGGCCATCCGGTCGAGGATCTGGTAGGGCAGAACGTGCGCATGCTGATGCCGGGGGATATGGCCGTTCAACATGACGGCTTCCTGCGCCACCATCTCGAGACCGGAGAGAAACGCATCATCGGCGTGGGCCGCGACGTGGAAGGGCTGCGCGCCGATGGCAGTGTCTTCCCGCTGCATCTTTCCGTGGGCCGCGCCGATATCTCGGGCGAGGTCGCCTTTGTCGGCATCATGCACGATCTGTCGCGCCGAAAAGCCGCCGAGGAGGCCACCGCCCGCTCGCAACGGATGGACGCCATCGGTCAGATGACCGGCGGCATCGCGCATGATTTCAACAACCTTCTGACGGTCGTGATCGGCAATCTCGAACTGCTGGAGATGTCGGAAACCTCGGCCAAAAGCGGCGCGCTGATCTCGGATGCGTTGGAGGCGGCAGAGATCGGCGCGGACCTCACCTCGCGCCTGATGGTCTTTGCCCGCAAGACCACGTTGAACGCGGCGGAGATTGACCTCAACGCCGAAGTCTCAAAAGCCGTGGCGATGCTCAAACGCACCATCGGCGCGCATATCGCGGTCGAGACGGGTTTTGCCGAGGACCTTTGGCAGGCCAAGGTGGATGCCACCCAGCTTCAGACCGCCGTTTTGAACATCGCGCTCAATGCCCAAGACGCCATGCCTTCGGGCGGGAAAATCACGCTGGAAACGCGCAACATGCAGCTTGACGACACCTATGTCGCACAGGAAATCGGCATCGACATGGGCAACTACATCCGCCTGTCGATCGCGGACACGGGCGAAGGCATGTCTGCTGAGACCCGCACCCGCGCGATGGAGCCGTTCTTTTCGACCAAACCGGTCGGCCAAGGCACGGGGCTGGGCCTGTCGATGGTTTACGGCTTCATCAAACAATCCGGCGGGCATATCGCGATCTACAGCGAATTGGGCAAGGGCACGACGATCAGCCTCTATTTCCCCGCCCTCGTGGACAGCACCAGCACGCGGGCGGCCTCCAGCGACGCGCCAGAGCAGCACGCCGGTATCGGCACCGGCCTGCGCGTGCTGCTGGTCGAAGACGATCCGATGGTCCTGCGCCTGTCGGAACGGCGGCTGGAGTCGCTGGGGTTCGACTGCGTCACGGCAACCACCGGCGATGCGGCTTGGGACATCCTGCAAGACCGCGACGACATCGACGTGGTCTTTACCGATCTGGTGATGCCGGGGGAGTTGTCGGGCCATGCGCTGGCCAAACGGGTCGCGGCGGAAATGCCCGATCTGCGAATATTGATCACCTCGGGATTTTCCGAAAACATCCTGCGCGGCGAGGAAGAGAGCAACGCCTTCGCCCTCTTGCGCAAACCCTACAGGCAAGCGGATCTGGCCGAGGCGTTTCGCGCCTTGTTACAGGACTAACCCGAGGTGGCGGTGGGGCTTTCGGTCAGCACATAGCCCACCCCGCGCACCGTCTTGATCAACAGCGGACGCGCCGGATCACGTTCGACCTTCTTGCGCAGCCGCGCCACTTGGTTGTCGATGGTGCGGTCCAAGGGTGCCCAGTTCTGTCCGTCGATCAGATCCATCAACCGGTCGCGCGACAAGGGCTTTTTCGCGTGGTTCACGAAGGCGGCCAGAAGTTTGAAATCAGCCGTGGTCAGATCCCCCTCCTGCCCGTCACGGCCCACCAGCAGCATCCGGTCGAGGTTGATCTTGAGCCCATCAAGCGCAAGCCACGGCTCTGCATTTTGCGGTGCGGGCGTCTCCGCCTCGCGCTTGCCGCTGCGCCGCAGGACGGATTTCACACGGGCCAAGACCTCTCGTACATGGAAGGGTTTGGTCAGATAGTCATCCGCGCCCAGCTCCAGCCCGACAACGCGGTCGATCACATCGTCCTTGCCCGTCACCATGAAGATCGGCACGTCATGATCGCGGCGAAGGTCGCGCGCGATGTCCAGCCCGTCCTCCGCGCCGAGGTTCAGATCCAAAGTCACCAGATCAAAAGCCTCCGCCGCGAAGGCCGCTCCCACGCTCTGCGCGTCATGCGCCTCGGTCACAAGGTATCCGTCGCTTTCAAGACAGCGCCTAAGAAGCGTCCGGATCTTGGCATCGTCATCAACAACAAGGATCTTCTTCGCGGTCACGCCCATCACCCCAAAAGTTGCGTTTGTATAGTCCGCAACCCAAGCGAGCACCACCCGCCACGCCATCCCCTGCGACAAAGCGTTACAAACGGATACAAGACCAAAGGTCGTTCTGCGACATGCGCCTGAGAATGTGACCGCGCCGCAGAAAGGACGATCGCATGTACGTGACGCTATCCAATGAGTTCACCCCCGCAACCAAAGTGCCCGAGGCGCAGCTTTGCCCCTGCACCCCCGCCGCGCAATCGCCGCGCAAGCGGCAGGCGGTCGGCAGCCATCTGTTTCGCGAGGGCGATATCGCCAATCATATCTATGAGATCACCTCGGGCGTTTTTCGCCTGACCCGCGTGCTCGACAACGGGCGGCGGCAGGTCATCGCCTTTGGCCTGCCCGGCGACATCATCGGCTTTCCCAATGGCGCGCTGCATCACAGCGATTGCGAGGCGATCCAGACGGCAGAGGTGATTGCCCACCGCCGCCATGCGCTCGACGATTTCGAGGGGGATCACGAGACGCATAAGCGGCTGTTGAACGCCGCCCTGCGTGAGATTTCGGCGATGCAGGATCACTTTATGATGCTGGCCCGCAAATCCGCGCTGGAAAAGGTTGCCTCCTTCCTCATCACGCTGGCGGAGCGCACCGGCAGGCCGATTGGCAATTACACTACCTGCGCCCTGCCGATGACCCGCAGCGACATCGCGGACTTCCTCGGCCTGACGATTGAGACGGTGAGCCGCACCCTGACCCGCCTGCGCAAGCAAGATATTATCGCGCTCGAGACCTCTCAGACCGTGCTGATCAAGGATATGGACGCGCTCATCTCGGCCTCTCAGGCAGCCGACTGACGGCGGGCTTTCATTGAGCTAAGAAAGCGCGGGCCACGGTCCGCGTTTTGCGTTTCTAGGTCGCCTTTTCGGAATCACGCTGGTGGGTGTCACCACTAGGCGCGCCATTCTCCAGCAAAATCCGCGCCGCGTCTCCTTCGAGGTCATCGTATTGCCCGTTGCGCAGCGTCCAGAGACAGGCCGCAAGCCCTGCCGCGCCAAGACAGAGGGAGACGGGGATGAGAACAATCAGGATATTCATCAGCGCACCGCATTCAAAACCACGAGGATAGACGAGGAAGACATCACCGCCGCCGCCATCAGCGGGGTGGCGAAGCCCATGACCGCCACCGGGATCGCGACCGCGTTATAGGCGGCGGCCAGCCCGAGGTTCTGGCGAATGCGGCTGCGCGCCCGGCGGGCCAGCCGCAGGGTATCGGCGACCGCAGAAAGATCACCGCCCAGCATCACCCCGTCTGAGGCGACCCGCGCGGCATCCAGCGCCGTGGCAGGCGCGAGAGAGGCATGCGCCTCGGCAAGCGCCGCCGTGTCATTCAACCCGTCGCCCACCATGAGCACCCGCTTGCCCCGCGCAGCCATGTCGCGAACCAGACCGGCCTTATCCTCGGGCCGAACGGCGGCATGAACCGTGTCAATCCCGAGGGTGTGGGCCAGCGCTTCTGCACGCTGCGCGGTATCGCCAGTGACCATCGCCACTTCCATCCCACGCCCGCGCAGGGCGCTGACGACTTCCGCCGCCCCGGCGCGGGGGGTCTCGGACAGAGGCAAGGGAATAGAGCGGTCCGCCAGATGCAGTTCCGGTCCCTCCTGCCCGCGACGCAATGAGACCCGCGCCCCGTGCCACAGGCCGCAGACGCCCTTGCCCGGCACCTCTTGCAGGTCGTGCAGATCGGCGGGCATCTGCCCCTGCAACGCCGCCGCCAAGGCGCGCGAGGCGGGGTGGTCAGACGCCTGCGCGAGGGCAAGCGCGACCGATGCCACCTCTGTATCAAGCGCGGGCAGCCGCGCGACGCCCTCGGTCAACGTGCCGGTCTTGTCGAAGAGAACTGTGTCGATCTCGGCCAAACGCTCCAAGGCCGTGGGGGATTTCAGCAACACGCCCGCGCGGAACAAACGCCCGGTCATCGCCGCCGTCACCGCCGGAATGGCCAGCGCCAGCGCGCAGGGGCATGTGATGATCAGCGTCGCCGTGGCCACGGCAATCGCGTGATAAAGGTCCCCCGTCAGTGCCCACCAGACCACGAAAGCCAGCGCCGCCAGCCCATGCACCACCGGCGCGTAAAGCCGCGCGGCGCGGTCGGCGATCCCGCTGTAGCGGTGTTTGCCGGTCTCGGCGACCTCGACCAAAGCCGCGAGGCGGCGCAGGGTGCTGTCCTCGGCCCGGCGGGTGACCCTTAGGGTCAGCGGCGTGCCAAGGATTACCTCGCCCGCGCAGATCGGCCCACCCGCCGCCACCGCGACGGGGTCGGCCTCTCCGGTCAGGGCGGAGCGGTCCACCATCACCGCGCCCAAGGCGATGCCATCCACCGGCGCGCGCGCTCCGGCGGCAAGGGCGATGCGGTCATCGGGCATCAAGGCGCTGACGTCCACCGTCTCACGCCCCGTCGCGGTCAGACGGGTCGCGCGGGGCAGTTCCAGCGCCGTTAACTCCGCCGCGGCGGAACGTGCTGTGGCCCGCGCGCGATGCTCCAGATAACGGCCCACCAGCAGGAAAAAGGTCAGCGAAAGCGCCGCATCGAACCAAGTATGCGCCCCGGTGGCGGCGAAAGTCTCATAAAGCGAGGTCGCCGCCGCCAGCAGGATCGCCAGCGCAATCGGCACATCCATATTCATCCGGCCCGCCCGCAGGGCGACCCATGCCGAGGCGAAGAACGGCACCGCCGAAAAGGCCAAGGCGGGCAACGCGATGGCAGCAGAGACCCAGTGAAACATCTCGCGCGTGATATCGCCCGCCCCGGACCAGACCGCGACGGAGACTGCCATCACGTTCATCATGGCAAAGCCCGCCACGGCGGCGCGGGCCAGCAGACGGCGGCCCGTGTCATCCCCCGCAGGCCGCAGGGCGGTCGCGTCCAGCTCATGCGCCTCGAAGCCCGCGTCGTTCAACGCCTGAAGCGCGGCGCTGGCGTCATAGCCGGAGCTCAGCACGATCCGCACCCGTTTGGCCCCAAGGTTCACCCGCGCGGCTTTGACCGAGGGCAAGCGGGCCAAAACCCCCTCGACCCCCGCAATACAGGCCGCGCAGCGGATCTGCGGCAGGGCGAGGTGGATGGCCTTGTCGTTCTCCGCGATGCGCTGCGCCGCAGCCACGGCCGAGGGGGTGCCTGCGACACAGCCGGGACAGGCGGCGACGGTCATCGTACCACCCGCAACGGAATGCGGCGGCGAAAGAGCGTGCCATCGGCGGCGCGCATCTCGATCCGCAGGTTCCAGTTGCCGGGGCCTGCGGTGACCGGCGCAACCCACGCGCGGCCAGCCCAGGCGAAGTCGGGCGTCATGTCATCCGCCACGGTGGTCGCCCGGCCCAATGTCGCCGCGATGATCTCGGGCTGCACCACGCCATTGGCATCCTGCACCGCCAAGCGGAGCGTCTCCCCTGTCAACTCGGTCTGCACCGCCCAGCCGAGCGCTTCCTGCGCCGCGCGGTCGCTGTCAAAATTTTGCGAGGCGACGTAGCTCGATTCGGTTTCCTTGCCGGGGAAGGTGCGCACCGCGTTGAAAGCGAGCGCGAGGTTCACCGCGATGATGATCGAAAACCCGCTTACGAAGATCGCCAGCACATGCCAGCCTGTCAGGGGGCGCTCCCGTTGCAGTTGCGCTGCGGTCATTGGCTGTCCTTTCCATTGAAAATCGTGTCACCAAAGGCCCGCTCGCCCGAGCGGACGTCTTCGACCCAGAACCGCAGATCGCTGCGCGGCGCGGTGGCGGCGTCACTCTGCGGCGGGGCGATGACATAGACCCGTTGCAGGCGGGTGGTGTCGGCGGGGACGGAGACCACCGAACCCGCCGCCCCCTCGACGCTGAGGTCCAAACCGCGGTCTCCGGCGAGAGACAGCCGGAAATCCCGTGCCTCCCCATGTTTGTTGCGCAGACGGATGTCATAGGCGTTGCGGATCGACCCGTCCGAGAGGGTGACGAAGGTCGGATTGCGCACCGGCGCGATGGTCATGTCGATCTCGGGCCGGATGAAGAGCGCCACGACAAGCGCTACACCGATCGCGGCCCAAGCAGCGGTGTAGATCAGGGTGCGCGGGCGGAAGACATGCTGCCAAAGCGGCTTGGGCTGCCAGGGCGGCGCAGTGGCCCCGGCGACATCGCCCGCGGGCGCCTCGGCAAGGCCAGCCACGGCAGCGCTTTCCTTCGGCGCGGTGGGCGGCTCATCATCCAGCGCGAGATAGTCGATCAGCCCGCGCGGGCGGCCAATCTTGGCCATCACATCGTCGCAGGCATCGATGCAGAGCGCGCAGGTGATACATTCCATCTGCTGGCCTTCGCGGATGTCGATCCCCATCGGGCAGACCGCCACACAGGCGTTGCAATCAATGCAATCGCCCAAAACCTCGCCGTCGCGCGACTGGCGGTCGCCCGCGGTGTTTTTGTCGAGCGCCGCGCCATAACGCGCCACCGCATCGCCGCTGCCGATCGCCTCTGCCGCCGCTTTCTGGCGCTTCACCCCGCCCTTGCCGCGCGGCTCGCCCCGCCATTTGCGGTAGCCGACGGTCAGTGTGCCCGGATCCATCATCGCGCCTTGGATGCGGGGCCAAGGGCACATGTAGATGCAGACCTGTTCGCGCATGAAACCGCCAAAGATGAAGGTCGTGGCCGTCAGCACGGCGATGGTGGCATAGGCCACGGGGGCGGCTTGCAGGGTCACGAGGTCGCGCGCGAGACTGGGCGCATCGGCAAAGTAAAAGACCCAAGCCCCGCCGGTCGCCACCGCGATCAACAGCCAGACCACCCATTTCGCCCCCCGCAACCGCGCCTTGCGCAGGCTCCAAGGTGCGTTGTGCAGTCGGATACGCGCGTTGCGGTCGCCTTCGATCCAGCGCTCCACGGTCATGAAGAGATCGGACCAGACGGTCTGCGGGCAGGCATAGCCACACCAGACCCGCCCCAGAGCGGAGGTAAACAGGAACAGCCCTAGCCCCGCCATGATCAGCAGCCCGGCCACGAAGTAGAATTCATGCGGCCAAATCTCGATCCAGAAGAAATGGAAGCGCCGGTTTGCGAGATCGACCAGAACTGCTTGGTCCGGCAGGTTCGGCCCCCGGTCCCAGCGGATCCACGGGGTGATGTAATAGACCCCCAGCGTGAGGATCAGGATCACCCATTTCAACCGACGAAAGAATCCGCTGACCCGGCGGGGGAAAATCGGCTCGCGGGCGGCGAAAAGCGGGGGGGCGGCGTTGGACATGGGCAGTAGGCTCCGGTGTTACGTCTTGCGGCCTACACCCCTAGGGCGCAGGCCGCTTTGATCTGCATCAATCCGCAGATTATTTGTCGTACCGGTTTAATCGGCGGCGGCACCCTCGGCATCGACCGCAGCCTCGCCGCCGCCCAGACCGTGGACATAGGCGGTCACGGCGCGCACCTCGGCCTCGCCCAGACGGGCCTGCCACGGCGGCATCACCCCCATGCGCGGCGCTTTGAGCTGCTGCAGGATCGCCTCATGGCTGCCGCCGCGCAGCCAGATCGCATCGGCAAGGTTGGGCGCGCCCATCTCACGGTCACCAAGGCCACGCTCCCCATGGCAGGCACTACAGTTGTCGGCATAGACCTCTGCCCCCGCCTGCGCCGCGCCCGCGTCATGCTCAAGCCCCGAAAGGCTGCGCACGAAATGCACGGTGGCGTCGAGCTCGGCTTCCTCCATCCAATCAAACGGCGGCATTTCCGAGAAACGCGCGTCGGGGTCATCCTCGTTGCGGATGCCGTGGCGCACGGTATAGGCGATATCCTCCATCGTGCCGCCCCAGAGCCAGTCATCGTCCAAAAGGTTCGGATAGCCCGAGGCCACCACACCCCCTGCCCCCGCGCCGTGGCATTGCGAGCAATTGGCCGCAAAGACCGAGCGCCCGGCCTGTGTCGCGAAACGGTGCAGCTCTTCGTTGTCCTTCAGCACCGCCAGATCGACGTTGACGAGACTTTCGGTCAAGTCGGCATTCGACAGGTCCACGCGCGCAATCTCGGCAGCGACTTCGCCACGGGTGGAATAGCCAAGCAGCCCCGCCGTCGCGCCTGAAACCATCGGCCAGGCGGGATAAAGGATGGTATAGATCACGCCCCAGACGACGGTGGCGTAGAATGTCCAGAGCCACCAACGCGGCAGCGGCGTGTTCAGCTCTTCGATCCCGTCCCAACTGTGGCCTGTGGTCTCGGTCCCGGTGGCGGGGTCGATCTTGCGTTTATCGGTCATGTGCGGGCTCCGTCATTGCGGGCTTGGTCGGGGTCGTCGTTGCGAAACGGGACGGCGGCGGCATCGTCGTGCAGGGCGCGCGAGCCGGGGCGAAAGGCCCAAGCAATGACGCCCAGAAAGATCAGCGTCAGGATCAAAAGCGCCCAGCTATCAGCCAGTTCACGCAGGAAAGAATAGGTGTCCATTGCGGCCTCCTCAGCGGCTGGCGTCAGGCACGAAGGTCGAGAAATCGACCAGCGTTCCGAGCATTTGTAGATAGGCGATCAGGGCATCCATCTCGCTCACCCCCGGCTGGCCGTCGAAGTTGCGCACCTGCGCGCCGGGGTAGCGTTCCAGCAGCCCGTCGTAATCGCCAAAAGGGTCAACCTGCACCCGGAAGTCGCCACGGACATTCGCGATCATCTCATCGCTATAGGGCACGCCGACCGTGCGGTGGGTGGCCACCAGATCGGTCATATCCTCAGGCTCAAGCTTGGCATCCATCAGAAAGGCGTATTTCGGCATGACGCTTTCCGGCACCACCGATTGCGGGTCCATCAGGTGATCGACATGCCACTCATCCGAATAGCGCCCGCCCACGCGCGCCAGATCCGGCCCGGTGCGTTTGGAGCCCCATTGAAACGGGTGATCGTACATGGATTCGGCAGCGAGGCTGTAGTGGCCGTAACGCTCCGTCTCATCGCGCATCGGGCGGATCATCTGGCTGTGGCAGACGTAGCAGCCCTCGCGCACATAGATCTCGCGCCCGGCCAGTTCCAGCGGCGAATAGGGGCGCATGCCCTCGACCTCTTCGATGGTGTTCTCCAACCAAAAGAGCGGCGCGATCTCGACGATCCCGCCGATGCTCACCACCCCGAGCGAGGCAATCAGCAGCAGCGTCGCGTTGCGCTCGAACCGCTGGTGAAAGGTGATCGCCTCCGTCTCGGGCGGCAGTTCGTTAGGAATTTCGCCCGTCTTCAAGCCTTCGCTGGCGGTGACCACCTTGGGGTCGTCAGTGGGGTCATAATTGGGGCTGTGGGGGTTCTTGGCCATTGATCTTACTCCGCTGGCAGGGCGACGGTGACGGGGCGGGCTTGCGGGGCGCGGATGGTCATCCACATGTTCCAGACCATCACCGCACCGCCCGCGAGGTAGAGAACCCCGCCCAGACCACGGACCACATACATCAGGAATTTCGCTTCGACGGTGTCGGCAAAGCTGTTGACGAGGAAGCCATTGGCATCGACCTCACGCCACATCAGCCCCTCCATAATGCCCGAGACCCACATCGACGCGGCGTAGAGCACGATCCCGAGGGTCGCGAGCCAGAAGTGCAGGTTGATCGCCGCCATGGAGTGCATCTGCGCCCGGCCCCAGAGCCGCGGGGTGAGGAAGTAGAGCGCGCCAAAGGTGATGAGCCCGTTCCAACCAAGCGCGCCGGAATGCACATGGCCGATGGTCCAATCGGTGTAGTGGCTAAGGCTGTTCACCGCGCGGATCGACATCATCGGCCCTTCGAAGGTGGACATGCCGTAAAAGGCGAGCGAGGCCACGAACATGCGGATGATCGGATCGGTGCGGATCTTGTCCCACGCCCCTTCGAGCGTCATCAGCCCGTTGATCATGCCGCCCCATGAGGGCATCCACAGGATGATCGAGAACACCATCCCCAGCGTCGCCGCCCAATCGGGCAAGGCGGTGTAATGCAAGTGGTGCGGCCCCGCCCAGATATAGAGAAAGATCAGCGCCCAGAAGTGGATGATCGACAGCTTGTAGCTATAGACCGGGCGGCCTGCCTGTTTCGGCACGAAGTAATACATCATGCCGAGGAAACCCGCGGTCAGGAAGAAACCCACCGCGTTATGGCCGTACCACCACTGCGTCATCGCATCCTGCACACCGGCAAAGACCTGCACCGATTTGGAGCCCCAGATCGACACCGGGATGGCGAGGTTATTGACCACATGCAGCATGGCCACGGTGATGATGAAGGCCAGAAAGAACCAGTTGGCGACATAGATATGCCGCTCACGCCGCTTCAGGATCGTGCCGAAGAATACGGCGAGGTAGACCAGCCAGACGATGGTGAGCCAGATGTCGACGTACCATTCCGGCTCAGCATATTCCTTGGACTGGGTCGCGCCCAGCAGATAGCCCGTGGCCGCCAGAACGATGAAAAGCTGATAGCCCCAAAAGACGAACCAAGCCGCATTCCCACCCCAGAGCCGTGCCGAAGAAGTGCGCTGCACGATGTAGAAAGACGTGGCGATCAGGGCGTTGCCGCCAAAGGCGAAGATCACCGCGCTGGTGTGCAGCGGGCGCAACCGGCCAAAGTTGGCATAGGGCTGTGCCCAGTCGATGTTCAGGGCCGGAAAGGCAAGTTGGAAGGCGATGAAGGTGCCCACCAAAAATCCCACCACGCCCCAAAAGGCGGTGGCGATGACGCCATAGCGAATGGGGCCATCCATATAGCCCTGCGGCGCCGCAGGCGCGACCGGCGCCGCGTCCTCGACAGGCATCCGGCGCAACTGCCAAAAAAACAACCCTGCGGCCACCAACATGACCAGCAGGGCGTGAACCATATAAGCCGGATCGCGCGCCCAATCCGCCCCGAGTGCTGCAAAGAACACTATAAGCGCAAGCACGATCAACTTGAGCGTATCGAACATATTCCGAATCCCTTCATCTTTGGGAAACGGATCGCATGAGCCCCAAGCCGCCGCTTTGATCTATGTCAAAGCCGGGGCGATAAGCCTGCGAAGGGGGCGTTTTTCGTAAGGCGACGGCCTAGCTTTTGGTCCGCGCCCCGCTAGGGTCATACATCGGTTTCAAACTGGCTTCGGCCTTGATCCGGCGGCCCGCCACGTCGATCTCATAGGTCGAGGCCAGCAGATCGGCGGGGCTTTCGCCCGCGCAGGGCACATAGCCCAGCCCGATCGCTCCGCCTAGGTGATGGCCATAGTTGCCCGAGGTGAGATAGCCCACGATCGCCCCCTCCCGTAGGATCGGTTCAGCGTGGTAGAGCAATGGCTCGGGGTCCGTCAGGCGGAATTGCAGCATCCGCAGCTTCAACCCCTCTTCCTTTTTGCGCAGCACCGCGTCGCGACCGATGAAATCGGGCTTGTCGGTCTTCACCGCAAAGCCCAAGCCCGCCTCCAGCACATGATCCTCGCAGGTGATGTCATGGCCGAAGTGGCGAAAGCCCTTTTCGATCCGACAACTGTCCATCGCATGCAGACCGCAAAGTTTCAGGCCGAAGGCCGCGCCCGCTTCCATTAGCGTCTCAAAGACATGGCCTGCCATCTCGGCGCTGACGTAAAGCTCCCAGCCCAGTTCGCCCACATAGGACACCCGATGCGCCCGGGCGAGGCCCATGCCGATCTCGATTTCGCGCGCCATGCCAAAAGGATGGGTGTCATTTGAGAAGTCAATGGGGGAAACGGCCTGCAACACGTCCCGCGCCTTCGGCCCCATAATCGCGAGCACCGCCTCACCCGCCGTCACATCGGTGATCACCACCATCCGGTCGCCAGCATGGCGGCGCAGCCATGTCTCATCCGCCAGCCGCGTCGCCGCCGGGGTGACGACGAGATAGGCGGTCTCGCTCAGCCGCGTTACGGTGACATCCGCCTCGATCCCGCCGCGAGGGTTGAGGAATTGCGTATAGACGATCTTGCCCACCGGCACCGCCATCTGCGCGCCGCAGACGTGGTTCATGAAAGCCTCGGCCTCTGGCCCCTCGACGCGAATTTTTCCGAAAGACGACATATCATAAAGCCCCACGCCCGCGCGGATGGCAGCATGTTCGGCGGCTTGATTGTCGAACCAATTCTGCCGGCCCCAGCCATAGCGATATTCGCGCGGCTGCCCGGGATCGGCGAACCAATTGGCCCGTTCCCAGCCTGCGAATTCGCCCATGACGGCGCCGTGTTCGAAGAGGTGCGCATGAAGCGGGCTGCGCCGAATGCCCCGCGCGGTGGCCTTCTGGCGGTAGGGGAAGTGATCGGCATAGAGCAGTCCCAGCGTCTCGGTCGAGCGCGTTGCCAGATAGGTCTTGTTGCCCTGAAAGGGCTGCATCCGCGCAATGTCCACGTCACCCAGATCAAAGGGTTTCTGCCCGTCCTCCATCCACTGCGCCAGCGCCATCCCCGCGCCGCCCGCCGATTGAATGCCGATAGAGTTGAACCCGGCGGCGACCCAGACATTGTCCATCTCGGGCGCTTGACCGAGGTGATAGGCATCGTCGGGGGTGAAACTTTCGGGACCGTTGAAGAAGGTATGAATCCCCGCCTCCGCCAGCAGCGGCAGCCGTTTGACCGCCATTTCGAGGATCGGCTCGAAATGGTCGAAATCCTCGGGCAGTTGATCGAACTCGAAACTATCGGGGATGCCGTCCAGCGCCCAAGGTTTGGCGACGGGTTCGAATGCGCCAAGCAGGATCTTCCCCGCATCCTCTTTGTAATAGGCGTATTCATCGGGGATGCGCAGCACCGGCAACTCGTGCAAGCCCGGCACGGCCTCGGTAACGATATAGAAATGCTCACAGGCTTGCAGGGGCACGTTGCTGCCCAGCATTCGGCCCATCTCGCGCCCCCACATGCCCGCGCAATTGATGACATGTTCGGCCTCGATCCGGCCCGTGTTGCCATCCTCCCCGGCCCAGTCCACCGCGATGATCCGACGCCCCGCGCGGGTGACCCCCGTCGCCTTGACCCGCTCGGCCACCACCGCGCCACGCGCCCGGGCGCCCTTGGCCAAGGCTAGCGCGATATTGGCCGGATCGCCCTGCCCGTCTTTCGGCAGATAGACCGCGCCGGTCATGCCTTTGGTCTCCACATGGGGGTATTTCGCGCGCACCTCTTCGGGGGTGATCTCTTCGACCTCGACGCCAAAGGCGCGGGCCATGGCGGCCTGCCGCAAGATCTCCTCACGCCGCGCAGGCGTCAGGGCGGCGGTGATCGAGCCCACCCGCTTGAACCCGGTGGCGACCCCGGTTTCCCCCTCCAACGCGCCGTAGAGTTCTTGCGAGTATTTCGCCAGCCGCGTCATGTTCTGCGTCGCGCGCAGCTGCGCGATCAGCCCCGCCGCGTGCCATGTGGTGCCGGAGGTCAGTTGTTTGCGCTCCAGCAGTACCACATCGGTCCAGCCCAGTTTCGTCAGATGATAGGCGACCGAACAGCCGATCACGCCACCGCCGATGATCACCGCGCGGGCCTTGGAAGGCAGGTGTCCCATCTCAGACCTCCTGCGCGCGAATGCGCGCGTTTTCCCGGTCCCAAAGCGGGGCGTCGGGCTGCACCATGGCACGGTAGCTCTGACCATAGATTTCGACCGTGAGTTCGGTGCCCGGCACGGCAGCCTCGGCCCGCACCACGCCGAGGGCGATGGAGGCATCGACCCGGTAGCCATAGCCGCCGCTGGTCACCTCGCCCACGGCATCTCCATTCAGGCGCAGCGTGGCCATCGGCGGCGCGTCTTGCGGGTTGCCTTCGACCACCAGCGTCACAAAGCGGCGCTGCGGCCCTTGCGCCTGTTCTGCGATCAGCGCCTCCTTTCCTGGAAATGCCTCCGGCTTGTCGAGACGCAGGAAACGGTCCAAGCCGGCCTCCAGCAAGGTATACTCCTGCGACAGATCGCCCTTCCACGTCCGGTAGCCTTTTTCCAGCCGCATGGAATTGAGCGCGAACATCCCAAAGGGCGTGGCCCCGCCCGCGATGACCGCATCATAGATCGCCGGCATGTCTTCGGGGGCCGCGTGGATTTCCCAGCCCAACTCGCCCGCGAAACAGACCCGGGCGAGCAGCGCTGGCTTGCCCTTTACCGACGCCTCTTGATGGCTGAGCCACGGCAGAGCCAGATCGGCCTCCGGGGCCAGCGGCGCCAGCAGGGCGCGGGATTTCGGGCCGCATAGGATCAGGGTCGAGACCGCATCGGTTCGATCCGTCAGGCTGATCGAACCGTTTTGGGGCAGCGCATCGCGCAGCAATTCATAGTCATGCCATTGCGCGGGGGCGGCGGTGATCAGGGTGAAGTCATCCTCAGCATGGCGCAGGATCGACATCTCGGTCAGCACCCGGCCCCGGCTGTCGGGGAAATAGCCGAGCGTCATCCGCCCGACCTTGGGAAGCGCGCCCGCGATGCGGCCCCGCAGCCATTCCGCCGCCCCCGGCCCCGCAAGCGCGAAACGCGAGAACCCCGGTAGATCGAGCACGCCCACATCGTCGCGCACCGCCACGACCTCCTCACGAACCCGCGCCGCCCACGGGCCATCCCGGTCCCATGTCTGGGTCGCGGCCTCGGCGGTGTCATCACCGGGTTTGGCGAAATAATTCGCCCGCTCCCACCCGTTGTAGGCCCCCATCTGACCGCCCGCGTCGCGCAGCCGGTCGTGCAGCGGCGACAGCTTCTTGTCGCGCCCGGCGGGCCATGCGTAATGCGGGAAATGCATCGCATATTCATGGCCATAGGTCTCAAGCGCCTTGGCGAGGGTAAAGTCGTGATCGGCATGGGCGGTGTAGCGGCGCGGGTCGACATCCCACATGTCCCACTCCGTTTCACCTTGCGTGATCCATTCGGCGATGACCTTGCCCGCGCCGCCGCCCTGCGCGATGCCAAAGGTAAAGCTATGCGCCTCGAAAGCGTTTGGCACGCCGGGCATCGGGCCCAGCATCGGCAGCCCATCGGGCGCATAGGGGATCGGCCCATTGATCACCCGCCCCACACCGCTCTGGCCCAACAGCGGCATCCGCGCCATGGCGTCTTCGATATACCATTCCAGCCGATCCAGATCGTCGGGATAAAGCTGAAAACTGAAATCCTCGGGCATCGGATCGTCGGGGGTGATCCAATGCGCCTTGCAGTTGCGCTCATAGGGGCCAAGGTTCAGACCGTTCTTGTCCTGCCGCAGGTAATAGGAGCTGTCCACATCGCGGACCATCGGCATCTTATGACCCTTCTCGGCGGTCCAAGCGGCGAGTTCGGGGATTTCTTCGGTCAGGAAATACTGATGGCTCATCACCACCGCAGGCACGCGGCGGCCCCCATGGGGGCGGAACCATTCGCCGACCCGCTGCGCGTAATAGCCGGCAGCGTTGACCACCTTCTCGCAGCGGATATCGCCCTTTTCGGTATGGACGAACCATTCGCCCCCATCGCGATCTATGCCGGTGGCGGGGGTAAAGCGGTGAATTTGCCCCCCCGCCTCCCGCGCGCCTTTGGCAAGGGCTTGGGTCAGTTGTGCCGGGTCGATGTCCCCATCCAAGGGGTCCCACAACCCGCCCGCAAGGTCATGTAGCTCTATGAACGGGTTGTGTTCTTTCAATTCGGCAGGGGTGCACATCTCCATCCCCAGCCCCTGCGCGCGGGCCATGGAGGCGACATGCTCAAACTCCTGCATCCGCTCGCGGCTATGCGCCAGACGCAGCGCGCCGGTGACATGGTAATTGATCGGATAGCCCACCGCCTCACCCAAACCGCGGTACATCTCAAGCCCGTAGCGCTGCATGTTCATCACCGCCCATGAGTTCGAGAAGTTCGGACAGTTGCCCGCCGCATGCCAAGTGGAGCCTGCGGTGAGTTCGTTCTTTTCCAGCAGAACGCAATCGGTCCACCCCGCGCGGGCGAGGTGATAGAGGGTCGAGACCCCAACCACGCCGCCCCCGATGATCACCACCCGTGCCGTTGTCGGAAAATCAGCCACATGCACCTCCTATCGCCATGCACCGCCAAAGGGCTGGCCAGAGGCGCCCCTGGACAGTTTGTAATTGTTCGAATTGATGAAAATCCGGTTCAGTAAACCGGGGGAGAAATCACCCAGACCACCACGACTGGCGTGTCGTAGGGGTTGTCCCAAGTGTAATATTCGCCCCGAATGCGAAAGCTGTCGCCGGGGCCGACGGTAAAGCGGCGCTCCGCGATCGTAAGGTTCAACCGGCCCGAGATGACGAAGCCGACCTCCTGCGTTTCGCGCCTGACGGGCGCTTCCAGCCCCGAATAGGCGGCGAAGGTCGAGTGGATCACCTCGAAACTGTCGGTGAGATCGGGCGAAAGCAGTTCTTCCGTCAAGCCATTGGCCGCACTCCCCATGGCACGCCGCGCCCCGGCCCGCACGACATAGCCACGTTCTTCGGGGCTTACCGTCGCTTCGCCAAAAAGCAGCGAGATCGGCACGTCCAAGATCTCGGCGATGCGGCGCAGGTCGGCGATGGAGGGGGTCGAGATGTCGCGTTCGATCTGACTGACCCAGCCGACCGACCGGCCCAAAGCCTCGGCCAGATCCGTGAGAGTCAGTTTGCGCCCTTTGCGGATCGCCCGTAGGTCGGCCCCCAGAGAGCGTGGCCCCACGGCCTCCGCCCCGGGCCTTTTTGCTCGGGTCATGTGAAATTTTCCTCCATTTTTTCACTGTGGCGCGAAATTCGGCGTCTGGCAAGGGGGGCTCCTTTCAAACAGAAGGGGATGGCGGGCGGGGTTAAGACCGCCCTTTCCAAGGGACCAGCAACCGCTCAGCCTTGCGCATCAGCATGTCGATGCCGAACCCGATGATGCCGATCAGGATGATCCCCATAAGCACGATGTCGGTCAGCTGGAATTTGGAGGCGACCATGATCATCATCCCCGCCCCCTTCTCTGCCGCGACCAGTTCGGCGGCGACCACCGTGCCCCAGCAGACCCCCATCGCCACCCGCGCGCCGGTGAAAATCTCGGGCAGCGAGTTCGGCACGATGACATGGCGCATGATCTGCGCCTTGGAGGCGCCCAGCGAATAAGCCGCATGGACCTTGGTGATATTCACCCCCGACACGCCGGACCGCGCAGCAATGGCCATGATCCACAGCGCCGCGAGGAACAGCAGGATGATCTTGCCCACCTCCCCGATCCCCGCCCAGATGATCACCAGCGGGATCAGCGCGAGCGGCGGCACCGGGCGCATGAATTCGACAATCGGATCGAACCAGCCCCGAAACCAGCCCGACAGCCCCATGGCATAGCCCAGCGGAATGCCCACCAGCGCCCCAAGAGCGAACCCCACCACCACGCGGAACAGCGAATAGCCCAGATGCTCCCACAGGGTGCTGTCGCGGTAGCCTTGGCTTGAGATTTCAGCAAGGCGGGAGACCACGGCTTCGGGGGGCGGCAGCCAGATCGGCTCCATCTGCCAACCCTTGGCGGGCTCGAAATTCAGCGTGCCCTTGGGCGACATGCCCACACGGCCAAACTCGGTCTGCACCTCGCCACCGGGCGCGATCTCCTGCCCGTTCACGGCAACAACCCGGTGCCCGAGATCGCGGCCCTTCTCGTCATTCTTATCAACACGCAACAGCCCCGAGCGCCAAGCGCCGATGGTGAAAGCGTCATTCTTGGCCCAGCCTTCGCCGGGATCGACCTGCGGCGTCTCGGCGTCTTCGCCCACCGGATGCACCAGCACCGTGATCGTGCCGTCATCGCGGGAGCCGTCATCGGCCTCGGCAGTATAGGTCAGCTCGGCCAGCCCCTCGAACGGGCCGGGCGCATGTAAAAATCGGGGCAGCAGGGACGAGTCGGTGAACGCGCCCCACAGCAAGAAGATCGTCAAGATCGAGATCACGCTGGCGGTGCGGTTCGACGTCACCGCGCTTTCGTCGCCAAAGGTTACCGTTTTACGCGCCGCGAAACCGCTGGCGGTCTGATCGACAACCAGACGGACAAGGAAAAAGGAAAGCGCGAAGATGACGATATAAATAAGCAGGATCAACATCATGCCTCCTCCGTCCGGCCCATGATCTCTTCCTCCATGTCCCAGATCATGCCGAGGATCTCCTCGCGCCTTTCGGCGAATTCCGGGTGTTTCTTGACCTCACGCAGGTCTTGCCCCACGCCCAGATCGGCAAAGGGCAGACGGTATTCGCGGTGAATGCGCCCCGGGCGCGGCGCCATGACCAAAAGCCGCTCGCCAAGCAGCAGCGCCTCTTCAACCGAATGGGTGATCAAGATGATGGTCTTGCCGGTCTCTTTCCACAGTTTCAGCACGAGGCTTTGCATTTTTTCGCGGGTCAGCGCATCCAGCGCGCCCAAGGGTTCGTCCATCAAGATCACATCGGGGTCATTCGCCAGACAGCGCGCCAGCGCCACCCGCTGCTGCATCCCACCCGAGAGCTCATAGATCGCCTTTTCCTTGAAATCGCCCAGCCCGACGATATCGAGCAAATGGTCAACCTCGGCCCCGTATTGCTTTTCGCCCTGCCCCTTCATGCGCGGACCAAAACTCACGTTTTCACGCACTGACATCCACTCAAAGAGCGCGCCCTGTTGAAAGACCATGCCACGCTCGGCATCCGGCCCCGTGACACGATGGCCGTTCATCACGATCTCGCCCGAACTCGGGGCAAGGAAACCCGCCACGATATTGAGCAACGTCGTCTTGCCACAGCCCGAGGGGCCGAGGACCGACATCAACTCCCCCTCCGCAAGGTCAAGCGATACGTCCTCAAGCGCCTGCACATGACTGCCATTGGGCAGATCAAACCGCATCGACAGGTTTTCGATTTTCAATCCCGACATGCCGCCCCGCTGCTTGTTCGTTTATCGGCGCGCCCCATCTGCCCGGTCCCTCGCAATTAGGCACCGGACTGCAACGGGGCGGCCTATTTTTGCGCCGCTTGGCTTACATATTGCTCGCGGCTTGCAGCGGGCCGGTGTTCACCGCGTCTTCATAGCTGTCGAGCGCTCCGTCGATCGCGCCTGCTTCGACAAAGACATCGGCCACGCCTTTCATGAACTCCTGCGCGCCCCCGCCGAGCCATTTCTCACTCATCTGCTCACCAACCGACGGGAAAGAGAATGTCGCGATGGTTTCCATCGTGGCGTCTTCGTCCATACCGGCGTCCTTAGCGATGACGGGCAGCATTTTCTCGCGGTTGGCCTCATCCGCCCACATCGCGTTTGCCTCAGCCGTCACGCTGAGAAAGGCGGCGACCGTGTCAGAGTTCTCGGCCACCCAAGAGGCCGGGCCGGAGGTGACGTCGAAGACGAGAATGCCCAGCTCTTCCTTCTCCGCGCCGGTCAACAGGATATTGCCATGTTCCATCATCCGGCGCAGCGACCCACCCCAGCCGCAGGCCATATCGACCGATCCCTGTGCGATGGCCGCGGCCCCATCTGGCGGCGCCATATCCACCACGTCGAGCGATCCAACATCGACGCCGAAGTGGTTCATTTGTTTGAGAAAACCGTAATGCGCAGCCGTGCCGAGCGGCACCGCCACCTTCTTGCCCGTCAGTTCCTCGGCAGAGGATTTGTCGATCTCCAGCGCCTCGCGCACGACGCAATTGTCATTCTCGGAATAGCTGACCGCGACATCGAGAATTTGCAGATCTTGCCCCGCCGAAGTGGCAACCACGAAGGGCGGCACGCCTTGGCTGAGCGACAACTGTACATCCCCCGAAGCCATCGCCGCGGACATGGCGGTGCCGGAATCGAAGCTCACCCAATTCACCGTCGTGCCGAGCGCTTCATCATACATCCCCTCCGCCTTGGCGTATTGGAACGGCATCGGCCATTCGAGGAAATACCCAACGGTCAGATCCTGCGCGGCGGATTGACTGACCCCCAGCACAAGCAGGCTGGCGGCGGTGCCCATCAGTTTCACGGTCTTCATGATAGTCTCCCTTGGTTTGTTATGGTCGCGTCTTGCAGTCGAACTCCCGTTCACATGGATCGCGACCATCGGCCCTGTCAGACATCAGGAAGGGCAAGCCCCGGGTCATGTGAAAAAATCCATCACCTTTTCACGATACGAGTGAAATTGAACTTTTCAACAAATTTCTCACGCCGCAGCGCAACATAATTTCAATGTTAAGAAGTATGCGTAGAAAATACGCCAGAGCGCGCGTGATTTCCGAGAACTACGCGGAATTTCTAAACAGAAATTTAATGGTTTTAGCTGACCGTCAGCCTCGACCCAATGATTAGGGGAGTTTTGACCAGTCGGAATGCCCCGGCCCGGGCCGGGGCGCTCTTGACCCGCGCGGGCGCGGGTCAAGTCTATCAATACGCTTCTAGAAAAAGCGCTTACCAGGAGGTGATGACGGTGCCCTGATAGCTTTCATCGATAAAGGTTTTGATCTCACCGGAGTGATAGGCCTTGAGCAATGTCTCAACCCATGCCGCTTCTTCGTCGCCCTTGCGGACGGCGATGACGTTCACATAGGGGTTCTCGGCGCTTTCCATCGCGATGGAATCTTCCTTGGGGCTGAGGCCCGAGGCAATCGCGTAGTTGGTGTTGATCAAAGCCGCATCCAGATCGGCCAGCGAACGCGGCAGTTGAGCGGCGTCGAGTTCCTTGAAAGACAGGTCTTTGGGGTTCTCGGTGATGTCGAGGACGGTGGGCACCAGACCTGCGGCCTCATCGACCTTGATCAAGCCGAGTTCTTGCAGAACCAACAGCGCGCGGCCACCGTTCGTGGGGTCGTTCGGGATGCCGAATGTTGAGCCTTCTTCGAGATCAGCAAGATCGGTGATCTTGTCGGAATAGACGCCCATCGGGGTGGTGATCGTGTTGCCGACCACGCTCAGCTCAAAGCCGCGGTCTTTCATCTGCGCTTCGAGATAGGGCACGTGCTGGAAAGAGTTCGCCTGAATGTCGCCATCGGCGAGCGCTTGGTTCGGCACCACATAGTCAGAGAATTCGACCACGTCGATTTCAAGGCCCATAGGCTCCGCGATGCGGGCGACTTCTTCCATGATTTCGGCATGTTCGCCGGGGGAAACGCCGACTTTGATTTCCTCGGCGGCAAGGCCGGTGGCCATCAGCGCCAGAACGGAGGTGAGTGTTGTAAGACGAAGCATAGTAGTCTCCTTAGATTGAGAGAACGGATGTAAGGCGCGGCCTATTGACCGCCACTTTTGGTGGCCCGTTTATCCACGGCGCTGGCGATACGCTCGCCAATGGATTGCACAAGCTGCACCAGAACGATGAGGATGATCACGACAATCGCCATGACATCGGGCATAAACCTCTGATATCCATAGCGGATACCCAGATCGCCCAGACCTTCGCCGCCCACGGCGCCGACCATGGCGGAGTAACCGATGAGGCTCACGATGGCGAGGGTGAGGCCCAGTGTGATGCCGGGCAGCGCCTCGGGCAGCAGCACCTTGCGGATGATCTGCAGCGGTGTCGCACCCATGGCGCGGGCGGCTTCGATCAGGCCGGAATCGACCTCGCGAATGGCGTTTTCCACCAGCCGGGCGATGAAGGGCACCGTAGCAATTGTCAGCGGCACGATCGCCGCCGTGGTGCCAATCGAGGTGCCGGCGATCATGCGGGTGAAGGGAATGATGGCCACGACAAGAATGATGAACGGCACGGAGCGCGTGGCGTTCACCACCAGCCCCAGCACCTTGTTCACCCATGGCGACGACAGCAGTTCCCCACGTTGCGATGTGGCCAGAAACAGCCCCAGCGGCAGGCCGAAGAGCGTGCCGAGGATGGCCGAAATCGCCACCATATAAAGCGTTTGCCCCGTAGCTTCGATCAATAGGTTAATCAGGTTAGCCGACATAGCCCAGCACCTCCGTCAGAAGCCCGTGTTGGTCCAAAAAGGCCCGCGCTTGGGCGGCCTGCGCCACGGGCATCGACACCAGCAGGTTGCCGAAGGGCCGCGTGCCGATCTCTTCCACCGCACCGGCAAGAATATTGACCGGAATGCCCATCTCTTGCGTCAATCGCGCCAGCATCGGATCGGTGGCATGGGTGCCCGCAAAGGTGACGCGGATGACCTCTTCGCCCCCTGCCGCGGGCGGGGTTTGGGTCAGGCGGTCTTTGACGAAGGCAGGCAGGGTGACGCCCGTCACGCCCGACAGGAAGGACCGCGTCGTCGCATGTTGCGGCGCGGTGAAGATGTCATAGGTCTCCCCATGCTCCACGATGCGGCCCGCGTCGATCACCGCCACATGGCTCGCGATGTCGCGCACCACGGCCATCTCATGGGTGATCAGCAGGATCGTCAGCCCCAGATCGCGGTTAATGTCCTTCAAAAGCGCCAGAACCGTTTGGGTGGTTTCGGGGTCGAGCGCCGATGTCGCCTCATCCGAAAGCAGCACCTTCGGCCCGGTGGCCAAGGCCCGCGCGATGCCGATACGCTGTTTCTGCCCGCCCGAAAGCTCCGCCGGATAGCGCCCCGCCTGCGCGCTGAGACCGACACGGTCGATCAGGTCGGCCACCCGCGGCTTGATCTGCGCGCTCGGCATTCCCGCCACTTCGAGCGGCAGCGCGATATTGCCCGCCACAGTGCGTGAAGACAGCAGGTTAAAGTGTTGAAAAATCATGCCAACGTCACGGCGGATCGCGCGCAGCTTGCCGCCCTTGGCGCTGCCAACATCCTCACCCCCGACCAGCACTTTGCCGGTCGTCGGACGCTCCAACCCGTTGACCATACGCAGCAGGGTCGACTTGCCCGCCCCCGAACGCCCGATGATCCCCGTGATGGAGCCGGGCGCCACGTCGAGGGAAATCCCTTCGAGCGCGTTCACGGTCGCACCGCCCGCTTTGGTAAAGGCCTTGCCGACCTTGTCAAAGGCGATCGAGGCGCCTTCTGTAGTGATATCAGTCATTTTCCGTCCGGATCGGGGTGGGTTTCGATTGGTGCCCCCGTAGATAGAACCCCTGCGGGCGATGCAAGGGATGATCATGCATAGCTGCCTTGTTTCTCGGGCCTATCTCTCACAGCCGCATTCGCCCCTTGTGCCGCAAACCGATGGGGATGATTATATTCACGAATCGGAATGAATGATGGGAGGGGAGCAGATGAAGATTAACAGACGGATGGTGCTGGCCGGAATGGGGGCTGCCGCCCTCGCCCAAACGCCGCTGCGCGCCTTCGCGATGACCTCGGCCCAGATCGGCGGCTATGAGTTCATCAGCGTAAGCGACGGCAATCTGGTGCTGCCGCGCAGCTTTTTCTTCGAAGGTTTGCCGCAAGACGCACTGGCGGAGGCTTTGGCGCCCTTCGACCTGCCGCAAGACCAGTTGGAGCCGCCCTGCAACCTAACGCTTTTGCGCAATGGCGAGCGTGTGATCCTCTTTGACGCGGGCGCGGGCCCTGCCTTCATGCCCTCCGCCGGGTCGCTGCTCGACAGCCTTGATGCCGCAGGCGTCGCGCCGGAGGCGGTGACCGATGTGGTCTTTACCCATGGCCACCCCGACCACCTGTGGGGCGTGCTGGACGATTTCGACGATCTGGTCTTTCCCAATGCGCGCTACCATATGGGCCAAGTTGAATGGGACTATTGGCGCGATCCGGCGACGGTGGACCGGATTGGCCCGGCCCGCGCCGCCTTTGCCGTGGGGGCCGCGCGGCGGCTGGAAGCGATTGAGGATCGGGTGCGCCATTTTGCCGACGGGGGCGAAGTGCTGCCCGGCATCACGGCGCAGGCGAGTTTCGGCCATACGCCCGGGCATATGTCCTTCCTTCTGGGCACGGGCGGTGATGCGCTGCTGATCGGCGGCGATGCCATTGGCAACCACCACCTTGCCTTTGCCCGCCCGGGCTGGGCCAGCGGATCGGACCAAGACCCCGAGCAAGGCGCGAGGACCCGGCAGCGCTTGTTGGACCGGCTGGCGCAGGAGCAAACCTGGTTGATGGGCTTCCACCTACCGCAGGGCGGATTGGGCCGCGTCGAACGGAGTGGCGAAGGCTATCGTTTTCTGGGGGCCGCGCAATGAAACACCTGATTTGCGCCGCCGCCCTCCTGCTCGGCTCGCACGCCATGGCCAGCGAGGATATCGCCGATAAATACCCCGGCTCCCTGCTCTACGACAAACCCTATGAAGTCATTCCCGGCGTCTTTTCGGCCATCGGAGCGACGGCCCCGCCCACCTATGAAAACGCAGGCCATAACAATAACCTAAGTTTCATCGTGACCGGCGAAGGCGTTGTCGTAATTAACGGCGGCGCGGCCTATGGGCTGGCCGCGGCACTGCATGATGAGATTAAGGCCGTGACCGATGAGCCGGTCAAACTGGTCTTTAACGAGAACGGTCAGGGTCACGCGGTTCTGGGCAACGGTTACTGGGCCGAGCAAGGCGTGCCGATCGTCGCGCATGTAGACGCAGCGCATGAGGTGGAGCGCTTTGGCGGCAGCATTCTGGAAGCCATGCAGCGCTACAACCGCGACCGGGCCGAGGGGACGGAGGTGCAACTGCCAACCGAGACCTTCGAGGAGGAATATATCGTCGAGATGGGCGATTTCCGCATCGAGGCCCGCCACCTCGGCCCGGCTCATAGCCCCGGCGATATCGTGATCTGGCTGCCGAAGCAGAGCCTCGTGATCTCGGGCGACATGGCTTTTCACGAGCGCATGCTGCCGATCTTTCCCGACACGATGACCGCCGAATGGATCGAGACTTGGGAAACCGCATTTGAGCCGCTTGAAGCGCGTTATGTGATCCCCGGTCACGGGCATCCGACCAATATGGCGCAGGTCCGTCGCTTCACGCGGGATTATCTGCTCTACCTCCGCGCCCAGATCGCCGCCCATCTGGAGGCGGGCGGCGGGCTGGCCGAGGCGTACTATGTAGATCAATCGCCCTATGCCGGGCTTGATACTTTTGAGGAATTGGCGACGAAAAACGCAGGCCGCGTTTTTGAGCAGATGGAGTTCGAGTAGCGCGCCCCGCTACTTCCCCGCGAGGCTGAAGGGCTGTGCTGCGGCCCCGTCGCGATACCAACGCATGATCTTGCGGCGCTCTTCTTCCTCCATGAAGGACACATTGGCGGGGGGCATGGCATTGGTCACCCCCGCTTGCAGATAGATCTGCCGCGCGGCCCGGGCAATGTCCGCGGGTGTTTCAAGCAGCAACCCCTTGGGCGCGCGGTGGATACCGTCGTAGAACGGCTCGCGCGCATGGCACATGGCGCAACGCCCCGGCACGATATTGGCCACCTCGTCAAACCCCTCGGCGCTGGCGAAAAGCTGCTCTGTTTCTGTCAGCGCGCGGGCCTCTGCCGCTTCGATATCGTCTTGCATCAGGGGCGCGGTGGAGAGCCACATGATCGCCACGAACAAAAGCGCGGTCACGCCCCATGTCCAATGCGGGCCCTTTCCGGTCGCGTGCATCGTGTTGAAATAATGCCGGATCGTCACCCCCATCAGGAAGACCAGCGCGGCAATCAGCCAGTTGTACTCGGTCGCGAAAGCCAGCGGGTAGTGGTTGCTGAGCATCAGAAAGATGACCGGCAGCGTCAGGTAATTGTTGTGGGTCGAGCGCAGCTTGGCGATCTTGCCGTATTTCGCGTCCGGCGTGCGACCCTCTTGCAGGTCCTTCACCACGATGCGCTGGTTCGGCATGATGATGAAAAACACGTTCGCCGTCATGATCGTCGCTGTAAATGCCCCCAGATGCAGCAGTGCCGCGCGGCCCGTGAAGACTTGGTTGTAGCCCCAGGCCATGGCCACCAGCAGCACGAACAAGAGCAGCATCAGCACCGTGGGCCGGTTGCCGAGTTGCGATTTGCACAGCAAGTCGTAGATCAGCCAGCCCAAAGTCAGCGACCCCGCCGAGATCAGGATGCCTTGGAAGACCGAGAGGTCCGCCTTGGAGGGATCGATCAGGTAAAGCTCCGCCCCCGCCCAATAGACGACCATCAAGAGCGCGGCCCCCGAGAGCCATGTCGAATAGCTCTGCCATTTGTGCCAGATCAGATGCTCGGGCATGTTTTCCGGCGCCACAAGGTACTTCTGGATGTGGTAAAACCCGCCGCCATGGACCTGCCATTCCTCGCCAAATGCGCCCGCGGGCAGATGCGGCACCTTGCGCAGGCCGAGGTCGAGCGCGATGAAGTAGAAGGACGCGCCGATCCATGCCATGGCGGTAATGACATGCACCCAGCGGATGGCAAAGCCGATCCAATCCCAGATGATGGCTAAGTCGTGCATGAGGTCTCTCCGGATGATTCACCGGGCAGACTATTCAATCGCGGATTTTACCGCTAGATTTGGCATTCCCTAAACTCTATCAAAAGTTCCCGATAAATGTCCTATTTCGACAACATCCGCACCTTCGTGCGCGTCTACGAGCTTGGCAGCATGTCGGCGGCGGCGCGCGACCAGCGGGTCTCGCCTGCCGTGGCCTCGGCGCGGATCACGCAGCTTGAGGGGCATCTGGGCGTGCGATTGTTCCAGCGCACCACGCGCAGCCTGTCGGCCACCGAACAGGGGCGCATTTTCTACGATGGGGCCTGCAAAATCCTCGCCTCCGTGGCCGAGGCCGAGGCGGGTATCGAGGACGTCACTGACAATCCGCGCGGCACGCTGCATGTGGCGGCCCCCTTGGGCGTTGGGCGGCGGCTGATCGCGCCGCATGTGCCTGCGTTTTCAGAGGCTTATCCGCTGGTCGATGTGCGGCTGCGCCTCAGCGACCGCAAGCTCGATCTCACCGCCGAAGGGTTGGACGTGGCCTTTTTTCTGGGCCGTCCGCAGGATTCTACACTACGGATCCGCAAGGTGGCCGATTGCGAGCGCGTGCTCTGCGCCAGCCCGGCCTATGTCGCGGCGCATGGGCATCCCCGCTCGGGGGCCGAGATCGACCGCGGCCAGCACAATTGCCTTAACCTGCGCTTTCCCGGCGCGACCGAGTTTCAATGGCAGCTACAAGGCCCTGAAGGCGCGGTGAAATACGACGTGCGCGGGCGGTTTGAGAGCGACGATGGCGACGTGCTGACCGATTGGGCGCTGGCCGGCGCGGGCATCGCCTTGAAACCAATTTTCGAGATCGCCGAACATCTGCAAAGCGGCGCTTTGGTGCGGGTCGTGGAAGACACGCCGCCCCTGCCCGTTCAGATGGCCTGCCTCTATACCCATCGACGCCATCAAGACCCGAAAACACGGCTCTTCATGGACTTCATGATCGCGCGGATGGAAGACGCGCTAAAGGTCTAGCTGCCCCGGTAGGTGGAATAGCCGAAGGGCGAGAGCAGCAGCGGCACGTGGTAATGCGCGGCCTCCGACATGCCGAAACGCAGCGGGACGACATCCAGAAAGCGCGGTTCCTCTGCCGGGACGCCCTGCGCGTCGAGGTAATCGCCGCAGTGAAACAGCAGCTCATAGGTGCCGGTCTGGAACTCCGCCGCGGGCAGGATCTGCTCATCGGTGCGGCCATCGGCATTGGTGGTGAGGCTGCGCAGATGGGTGCGCGTCTCGCCCTCCAGACGATAGAGGTCGATCTTCAGCCCCGCCGCCGGGCAGCCGCGCGCGGTGTCCAATACATGTGTTGTCAGATAGCCTGTCATCATACCCTCCGTGCCTAACCCTTGATCGCCCGCGCCGCGCCCGAGCGAAAGTGCCCTTTTCACGATAGTCTTTCAGGAATTAATTGAAAGCAATCCATGACCTTCCGGTCTAGACAGAGAACGACAGAAGGAGAAAGACATGACTCGCTACCCCCGCGACATGCAGGGTTACGGCCCCACCCCCCCAGATGCACAATGGCCCGGTGGCGCGAAGATCGCCGTGCAACTGGTGCTGAACTACGAAGAAGGTGGGGAGAACAACATCCTGCATGGGGATGCGGCGTCAGAAGCTTTCCTGTCCGAGATCGTCGGCGCCGCGCAATGGCCGGGGCAGCGTCATGCCAATATGGAATCGATCTATGAATACGGCGCCCGCGCCGGGTTCTGGCGGCTTCATCGCTTGATGAAAGACCTGCCCGTAACGGTCTACGGCGTCGCTACAGCACTGGCCCGCTCGCCCGTGCAGGTCGCCGCGATGATCGACGCAGGCTGGGAAATGGCGACCCACGGTCTGAAATGGATCGAACACAAGGACATGGCCGAAGAGGCGGAACGCGCAGCCATCGCCGAGGCGATCCGCCTGCATACCGAAGTGACAGGCCAAGCGCCGCGCGGCTTTTACTGCGGGCGCTCGTCCGAGAACACGCTGCGCCTTGCGGCAGAGACCGGGCAGTTCGCCTATGTGGCCGACGCCTATGCCGATGATCTGCCCTATTGGATGGAGGTCGGTGACCGCGACCAGTTGATCGTGCCCTATACGCTCGACGCCAACGACATGCGTTTCGCCACGCCGCAGGGGTTCAATGCGGGCGCGCAGTTCTTCGACTACCTCAAAGCCAGTTTCGACGCGCTTTACCGCGAAGGGGTCGAGGGAGCGCCGAAGATGCTCTCGGTCGGGTTGCACTGCCGCCTGATCGGCCGCCCCGGTCGGGTCGAGGCGCTGCGCCAGTTCATCGACTACGCCCAAAGCCATGAGGGCGTCTGGTTCGCTACCCGCGAACAGATCGCGGATCATTGGGCCGCCGCCCATCCGCACCAGCGCCGCGCGCGTCCCAGCCAGATGGACCGCGAGACCTTCGTCGCCAAATACGGCAGCATTTTTGAGCATTCGCCTTGGATCGCCGAGGGCGCCCATGCGCTGGAACTGGGCGCGGGTCATGACACCGCCGTCGGCCTGCACAACGCTCTGGCGCGCATCTTCCGCTCCGCCTCAGATGCGCAGCGCCTCGGCGTGCTGCAAGCCCACCCCGATCTGGCGGGTAAACTCGCGCAGGCCAAGCGGCTGACGGCTGAGAGCACCTCGGAACAGGCCGCAGCGGGGCTGGATGCGCTGACGGATGAGGAGCGGGAAGCCTTTACCCAGTTGAACGACCGCTATGTCGAGAAATACGGCTTCCCCTTCATCATCGCCGTGCGCGACCACGACAAGGCGGGCATCCTCGCCGCTTTCAAGCGCCGCATCGACAATGACCGCGACACCGAGTTTGCCGAGGCCTGCCGCCAAGTCGAACGGATCGCGCAGCTGCGCCTGAAAGACCTGCTGCCATGAGCAGACAGATCCTGCTCCAGCCCCTCACCGCCGAGGCTTTCGCCCCCTTCGGCGAGGTGCTGGAAGTGCGCGGCGCGCCCGACAAGATCATCAACCAAGGGCTTTGCGGGCGGCACCACGATCTGGCCGATCTCGACTTTGGCGGGGGCCGCGCGGGCATCAGCGTCTTTAACGCAGAGCCGCGCGCCCTGCCCTTCACCCTTGAGATGGTCGAGCGGCATCCGCTTGGCGCGCAGGCTTTTCTGCCGATGCACCAAAACCCCTATCTCGTGGTCGTCGCCCCCGATGGCGCGGGCCGGCCCGGCCCCCTGCAGGCGTTTCTCGCAGGCCCCGGTCAGGGCGTGAACTACCGCCGCAATACATGGCACGCGGTTTGCTGCCCGCTGAGCGCCCCCGGTCTTTTCGCCGTGGTCGACCGGATCGGCGAAGGCGACAATTTGGAAGAACATTGGTTCGATCAGCCGTGGAAGGTGGTCGCAGCCAAGGAATAACCGTCATGCCCTCATCAGAAGCGGCAGACGGGATCGGTCAATAGGGAGAATGACATGACTGACGCTTCACTGGGCACGCCGGCGCAACTGCGCGACCCGAATTATACCCCCGCCCTGTCCAAGGCCGTGCCCTTGGGCATTCAGCATGTCTTGGCGATGTTTGTCTCCAACGTGACGCCCGCGATCATCGTGGCGGGGGCTGCGGGCTTTGGCTTTGGCTCGGACGCAGGGGCGCAGGGGTTTCCCGACATGACCTATCTGATCCAGATGTCGATGCTCTTCGCGGGCATCGCCACGCTGTTTCAGACCATTGGCATAGGTCCGGTGGGCGCGCGGCTGCCGATTGTGCAGGGCACGAGTTTCGCGTTCCTGCCCATCATGATCCCGCTTGTCGCGGGCAAAGGGGTCGAGGCGCTGCCCGCACTCTTTGGCGGCGTTCTGGTCGGCGGGCTGTTTCATGTGCTGTTGGGGACTTTCATCGGACGCATCCGCTTTGCCCTGCCGCCACTGGTGACCGGGCTGGTGGTGACGATGATCGGCCTCGCGCTGGTCAAGGTGGGCATCCAATATGCCGCCGGGGGCGTGCCCGCGATCAACAGCCCCGAATACGGCAGCCTGCTGAACTGGTCGGCGGCGCTGGTGGTGATCGTGGCGACGCTGGGGCTGAAGTTCTTCGCCCGGGGCATGCTATCGGTCTCCGCCGTGGTGATCGGCATTGGCGTGGGCTATCTTTATGCGCTGGCGATGGGGATGGTCACCTTCGAGGGCATCGCCACAAGTTGGAACCGCGCCGCCGCCGTGGCGCTGCCTGTGCCCTTTGCTTATGGGTTCGAGTTCAGCTTCGCCGCCATCGTCGGTTTCTGCCTGATGGCCTTCGTCTCGGCGGTTGAGACCGTCGGCGATGTCTCGGGCATCACCAAGGGCGGCGCGGGGCGTGAGGCGACGGATGCCGAGATCACAGGTGCCACCTATGCCGACGGTTTGGGCAGCGCGGTGGCCGGGGTCTTTGGAGGGTTTCCCAATACCTCTTTCAGCCAGAACGTCGGCCTCATCGCCATGACCGGCGTGATGAGCCGCCATGTGGTGACCGTGGGCGCGCTGTTCCTGATCCTTTGCGGACTGGTGCCCAAGGTCGGCGCGGTGATCCGCACGATTCCCATCGAAGTGCTGGGCGGCGGGGTGATCGTGATGTTCGGCATGGTGGTCGCGGCGGGCATCTCGATGCTGTCGGACGTGAACTGGAACCGGCGCAACATGGTGATTTTTGCGATCTCGCTCTCGATCGGTCTGGGGCTGCAACTGGACCCCAAGGCGGTGCAATACCTGCCCGACACGCTGCGGGTGTTGATGACCAGCGGGCTGCTGCCCGCCGCGCTGATCGCGATTGTGCTGAACTTGGTGTTGCCTGAGCAATTGTCGGATGAGGCGACCGATGAGGTCTCCGGCGGGCTTTCGGGGCATGGTTCGGGGTCGTTGGAGAAGCGGGTTTGATGATGAAGGGGCACCCGATGCGGCGCCCCTTTGTTGTGACCAACTCGGCTCGATACAATGCGACAACCAACCGGCTAGCGCATGTAGCTTAAGACCACCGATTTTGGCCCGGAATCAAGCCGAAGGCGCCGGGCCATCGCCTGCCCGCCCCCCCCGGGTAGGCGATTTGGCGAGGCTGGGCGTAACCTAGCGAGCACACATCATGACTGAACCATAAAGTGGCACGAACCAAGGTATGTTCGCCGACCCGCGGGCAGGCGCTGGCCCTCGAGTTCCGCAAAGGCCCTCACCGGAGCTTCATATGCCGGTTCACGTCCTTATAAAGCAGATACCGGAACGGCCCCGGTCCGCCCGCGTAGCAAGCCTGCGGGCAAAAGGCGCGGAGCCACATGAAATCACCAGCTTCGACCTCGACCCAATCCTGGTTGAGCCGGTAGACCGCCTTGCCCTCCAACGCATAGAGCCCGTGTTCCATCACATGAGTCTCGCAAAAGGGGATCACCCCGCCGGGCTGTAGCGTGACGATGGTCACATGCATGTCATGACGCAGATCATTGGGATCAACGAACCGCGTGGTCGCCCAAACCCCATTGGTGTCGGGCATGACGTTCGGCTCGATGTCCTGCTCGTTCAGCACCAGCGGATCGGGGCGGTCCAGCCCCTCCACCGCCTCATAGGCTTTGCGGATCCAGTGAAAGCGCGTCACCGCGCCGCTGTCGTTTTTCAGCGTCCAATCGGCCCCCGCGGGGATATAGGCATAGCTGCCCTCGCGCATCGCGTGCTGCTGGTCCTCAACGGTCAGGGTGAAGCCGCCCTCGACCACGAAAAGCACCCCCTGCGCCTGCGCATCAAGCTCAGGCCGGTCCGAGCCGCCACCGGGCTGCACTTCCATAATATATTGCGAAAACGTCTCGGCAAAGCCGGTCATCGGGCGGGCGATGACCCAAAGCCGCGTGCCTTCCCAGAACGGCAGGAATGAGGTCACGATATCGCGCATCGTACCGCGCGGGAGAACGGCATAGGCCTCTGTAAAGACCGCGCGATCTGACAAAAGCGTTTTTTGATCCGGGTGGCCGCCGGTGGGTGCGAAATAGCTTGGGGGGGTCATCAACTCTCTCCGTCGGAATGGACTGCAGAATTGCCGCTTCCCAGCCCGAGGCCAAGGGTTTTATCGCTGAAGGATTGTTCGGGGATATTTGATAGTCCCGACCCCGCTTAGGGGTGAGCAACAGACCGGCCCCGCCTGCCGGGGCCGGTCTGCGAGGGCAGCCTCAGAAGAAAGCCGCCGCTTCCAACTCAACTGTAATCACCCCGATAATTGCGCCGTTCGACGGCTCCGTGATCGGCATCGAGACGCGGCTTTGATGGGCCTTCGACCTCTCGTCAACGGCCACCTGATCAATCACAAAAATTCCCGAGGGCGGCGAAAAACGGTTGCTGTTCTTGGGCTTGCCGCCCTTGAAATAGACTGAGGCGCTGCCGCTGGAGACCACGGTCAGCCCAAAGGCATCCAGCAAAGTCACCCCGGCAATCTGACCCTCGGCCCGGGCGATCTGCGTTTGGAGAAAGGCGGCAGCAATCGGGGCTTTCGGCTGGGGCACCCCGGCGCCCGGCCCGGTGACTGCCGCCGGCGTGACCGCCAGCGCATTCATTTCGCGGTGCCGCGCGTTCTGCTGTGCAATCGCATCGACAATGCGGGCATCATTGACCCAAGACAGCAATTCGCGGTCGATGTAATCGTTCACCGCCCAAGGCACTTCGGAGGCGGAAACCTTGAGCCCGGAACACAGGATGAAGATGAGCGATACAAGTGGCAGGTGTCGTAGCATCGGGAGCCCTCATGAGGTAGGCGGCACATATACCGCGGGAGAGCTACACCCTAACGTTTGACTGGTTTACGCCCCATGAACGGCGATGGCGGCTTAACCCTCTTCGCCCTTAAACCCTGTGGCCACCACGAATTTTTCCGACGAATCCGGGCGGCTTGCAGGTGGTTTGATATTGGCGACCTTGGCAAAACGGCGCTTGAGCAGCTTTTGCAACTCACCTTCCGCGCCGCCTGCCAGCACCTTGGCCACGAATGTGCCGCCCTCTTCCAACACATCGAAAGCGAAATAGGCCGCCGCCTCGCAAAGCGCGATGATGCGCAAATGGTCGGTCTGTTTATGCCCCGATGAGGCCGCGGCCATATCCGACATCACCACATCCGCCTTGCCGCCGAGCCATTCCTTGACCTTGAGGTCAGCGTCGTCCTCCATGAAGTCGAGCTGGTGCAACTCGCAGCCCGCAATCGGCTCCATCTCTTGCAGGTCGACGCCCAGAATGGTGCCCTGCGCTTTGCCCTTCTTTTCGCCCAATACGTTGCAGCGCTTGACGGCGACCTGACACCAACCGCCCGGCGCGGCGCCAAGGTCCACCACCCGCGCACCGGGGACGAGGAAACGATATTTATCGTCCAACTCCATGATCTTATAAGCCGCCCGCCCGCGATAGCCTTCGGCCTGCGCGCGTTTGACATAAGGATCGTTCAACTGCCGCTGCAACCAACGGGTGGAACTGAGCTTGCGCCCGCGTGCGGATTTCACCTTGACCTTGAGGTCACGCTGACCGCGCCCCGAGGTGTTCTTTCCGTCCGGTGTCTTGGCCATCAAAAGACCCCTTCTTCTAATACGCCATCGGCGCTCATCTGTGCATATAGCAGGCCTTCGCGCAGACCGCGATCCGCAACTGACAGCCTGTCGGTCGGCCAGCAGCGCATTAGGGCTTGCAGGATCGCAGCGCCCGACATGATCAGTGCGGCGCGGTCTTGGCCAATGCGCGGATCCGCGCGTCGCCCACCCGGCCCCATGGCGATATAGGAGTGGATCACCTTGTCGATCTGGGCGCTGGTCATGCTGAGGCCATCGACCTTTGTCCGGTCATAGCGTTTCAGGTTCAGGTGGCTCGCCGCGACGGTGGTCACGGTGCCCGAGGTGCCGACGATCTGGAACCGCTTTTGCGACTGGATCGTCTGATAGGGCGTGAAATCGGTGAGGTTTTCTTCGAAAAACCAGCTCATCAAAGCGAAACGCGCGGCGTCGTCTTCGACATCCGAAAATTGGTCGCGGAGCGTCGCGACGCCTAGCGGCACGCTGATCCAGTCGACCACCCGCGCGGCTGGCACGTCGGATTTCGCCTGATAGAACCCGCCCTGAAGCCGCATGATCGAGCGTGCGCGGTCGGCCCGCGGAACCTTGGAAATATCGATCCAGACCAACTCCGTCGAGCCGCCGCCGATGTCCACCACCAGCAGGTTTTCCGTCTTGCGACTGACCAGCGGCGCGCAGGAGATCACGGCAAGCTGGGCTTCTTCCTCAGGGCGAATAATGTCGAGCTTGAGACCGGTCTCGCGCTGGATACGGCGCATGAACTCCGCCCCGTTCTGCGCACGGCGGCAGGCTTCGGTCGCGACAAGACGCATGTTCTGCACCTTGTTGCGCCGTAATTTTTGCTGACAGATGCGCAATGCCTGAATGGTGCGCGCCATCGATCCGCGCGAGAGCCGCCCGGTCTTTTCCAAACCGGCACCCAATTGCACCGATTTCGAAAAACTGTCCACCACATGGAAACCGCTGCCCCGAGGCTGTGCGATCAACATGCGGCAGCTATTTGTACCCAGATCTAGGGCCGCATATAGCTCATTAGATCTGGGCGGAACTGGCGCGGGGCTCAGAGCCGGAATGTCTTTGTCGAGCGCACCCGCACCTTTGGGACGCTGTGGCGCCATGGTTACGCGCCTTTCATATCGAGTTGCCCCTAAGGTATTCCCTGCGCCCTGCCGGTGCAAGTGGTCGCGGTGCCTTGGGCCAATTTCCGCGGCGTCCGCGGGGCGCCCTCGCCCCGCCATCAGGGCCACCTCACAATCATCTTGAGAATAATGGGGGCGCCGCCCCCTCGTGATGGCAGGGCCAATGCGCTATCACCTCTCTCAAGTCGCGGATGGGTCGTGTTTTGTCGAAAAACGGCCCTGTCCTGACCGCGACGCTCGTTAGACAGGTTTAAACCGGAGGAATCGTCCCATGCCCGCAGTCACCATCGTTTACTGGCGCGACATTCCCGCTCAGGTGATCGTCGGCAAGGGCCGTCGCGGGTCAAAACGCCCCCTGCCCGAACGCTTTGAGCAGGCCATCGACCGCGCGGCGATGAAGATCGGCGCCGGAGATTCCGACGCCTATTTGGCGGAATGGCGCAAGGCGGAGCCTTTTGAGGTCGAGGGTGATCCCGACAGCATCGCCGATGCCGAAGCCGCCCGCATCGACGCGGAATACGACCGCGACCGGATTAAGCAACTGATTGACAACGACGGCTGGGCATAGCTTGCCAGCCCTATGATCAAGGACACGCTCATGGCACTTTTGAACTTCCGCAAAAAGGAAACACCGGCCCCGCAGGCGCCGGTGGCCGAAGTCGAGGCGCTGTTGAAAGATTACTCGATCGAGGTGATGCCCCGCACCGCCGAAAAGGTCGAGGATTTCCGCGCCCTGCTGCCAGAGGGCACCCGTGTCTATATCGCCCATATCGACGGCACCCCGATCGAAGACATGGTCGCCACCGCCGCGCGGTTGAACGCGGATGGCTTCAAGGTCATGCCGCATTTCCCGGCCCGCATCATCAAAGACCGCGCCACGCTGGCCGATTGGATCGCCCGTTATCAGGGCGAGGCCGATGTGCGCCAAGCGCTGCTCCTGGCGGGCGGTGTCACCACCCCGGCAGGGGATTTCAGCGACTCGATGCAGTTGATGGAAACGGGGCTGTTCGACAAGGCAGGCTTTACCCGCCTGCATGTTGCCGGCCACCCCGAGGGCAACCGCGATATCGACGCTGACGGGGGCCGCCTCAACGTCGATGCAGCGCTGAAATGGAAGAATGATTTCCAGATCCGCACCGATGCCGAAATGGCCATTGCCACGCAATTCGCCTTTGACGCGCAGCCGATTATCGAATGGGCTGACAGTCTTAAGGCCGCTGGTATCACCCTGCCGATCCACATCGGCATCGCGGGCCCCGCCAAACTGCAAACGCTGATCAAATTCGCCATCGCCTGCGGTGTTGGCCCCTCGCTCAAGGTGCTGCAAAAGCGGGCGATGGATGTCACCAAGCTGCTGTTGCCCTACGAGCCGACAGATGTGATCAGCGACTTGGCCGCCCACAAAGCGGCCCACCCGGATTTCAACATCACCCATGTGCATCTTTTCCCGCTGGGCGGGATCAAGACCAGCGCCACATGGGTCCAAGAGAATGGCGGCGCCTCTGGGGTGCCCGCCGACGCAGCCTGAAGGAAGTTACATGACCAGAACCGTCATCGAATCCAAGACCAAGACCGCCGTCATCGGCTTTGACGAGCCGTTTTGCGTGATCGGAGAGCGGATCAACCCCACGGGCCGCAAGATCCTCAGCCAAGAGCTGGAGCAAGGCGATTTTTCGCGGGTCGAGGCGGATGCCATCGCGCAGGTCGCCGCAGGCGCCACGGTGCTCGATGTGAACTCAGGCGCGGTCTTCTCCAACAAAATGGCCGAAGACCCGCGCTATGCCGACAACAACTTTGTCGAGCCGATGCTGATGCCGGAGCTGATCAAGGTCGTGCAAAACGCCGTCGACGTGCCGATCTGCATCGACAGTTCGGTCCCCGGCGCGCTTGAGGCGGGGCTTGAGGCCTGCGAAGGTCGCCCGCTGCTGAACTCCGTCACCGGCGAAGAAGAGCGGCTGGAGGTCGTGCTGCCACTGGTCAAGAAATACAACGTGCCTGTCGTGGCAATCTCCAATGACGACACAGGGATCTCCGAGGACCCGGATGTCCGCTTTGCCGTGGCGAAAAAGATCGTCGAACGCGCCGCCGATTTTGGCATTCCCGCCCATGACATCGTCGTCGACCCGCTGGTCATGCCGATTGGCGCCATGGCGACGGCGGGCCATCAGGTCTTTACCCTCGTCCGCCGTTTGCGCGAAGAGTTGGGCGTGAACACCACCTGCGGCGCCTCCAACATCTCCTTCGGGCTGCCCAACCGTCATGGCATCAACAACGCCTTCTTGCCCATGGCGATGGGTGCGGGCATGACGAGTGCGATCATGAACCCGGTGGCCGTGCCGCTGAACGCCACCAAAATCGCCGAAAAGCGGGCTGAGATTGCCGCCGCGGGGATCATCCTGCCCGAAGACATGGATGATGAGACCTTTGCGACGCTCTTCAACCTCGGCTCGACCAAACCCCGCCCGGGCAAGGAGATGGAGGCCATCCGCGCCGCCAACTTCCTCTTTGACCGTGACCCTCACGGCAGCGCTTGGATTGAGTTCAACAAAAGCGCGCCCAAAGCGGGTCAAGAGGGCCGCGGCCGCGCGGGCCGCTCAGGTGGGCGCCGCCGCCGCTAAGGTCGCCTGACAAGATCGAAAAGCCCCGCCAGCATCGCTCGGCGGGGCTTTTTCTTTTCTATACGGGCAGGTGTAAGTCTGAAACGACGTTTTCCGGCGCTACTCCGCCCGGTTCCCGCTCACCAATTCTTGGATCGCGGCCATGACGGCGGCCACATGATCGGGGTCTTTTGCCGCGCTATGCGGCTCATTGAACCCGCCCATGTCATTGTCGAAATAGGCGCCGGAGGCCCCTGCAAACTCATCCGAAAGCGCGGCGCGGGCAAGGATGTCGGCCCCGATGCTCAGGTCGTTCCCGGCGACGCCAAAGCCTTCCTTCACCATCTTCGACGCCAAGAGAGAGCCGGGGTTCACCGCGATAAAGAGCGGCCCGTCTTGATGCGCGCGGGCCATCTCTTGGGTCCAGATCGTGATCGCCAATTTGCTCTGCGCATAGGCCGCCATATCGTCAAGCGCCACATCGCCCCTAAGCGCGGCCACCTCCACCGGCGCCTGCGCGGCGGAGGAGAGGTTCACCACCCTGCCCGCCTTCGGAAGCACCGGCAGCAACAGTTGAACCAGCAGATAGGGCGCCAGCGTGTTGACCACGAAACGCGCGTCCAACCCGGCGTCGGTGCGCGGCTCAGGCAGTTTCAAGACACCGGCATTGTTGATCACCACGTCGATCTGGCTGTGATCGATGCGCAGCGCCTCTGCTAGCGTCACGACCTCTTCCAGCCGCGACAGGTCCGCGCGGTAGGTCTGGGGATTGCCGCCCACCTCCGCTGCGGCGGCGCTGAGTTTCTCGGCACTGCGCCCGTGCAGCAAAACGCTATGCCCCTGCGCGCTGAGCTTTTTGGCGGTCAACAGACCGATACCGTCGGTCGCGCCGGTGATGAGGATCGTCTTGGTCATCTGTCTCTCCTTGCTCTGTCTCTGCGGATGGGAAGCGGCTCTGCGCGATCACCACCCGCCCAGAACCTGCTTTCCGATCACCCGCCCGCTTTCCTGACGCTCATGGGCCGCGCGAAGGTTTTCCACATTTATCACGCCCGCATGTTCCGTCACGGTAGAGCGCAAAATGCCTGCGTCGATCATCTGCGACACCCGGTTCAACACGTCGCGCTGCGCAGTCATGTCCGCGGTCTGGAACATCGAGCGTGTGAACATGAACTCCCAATGCACGCTTAGGGCTTTCGGTTTCGCCGCTTTCATATCCAGCGTCTCAGGGTCGTCGATCAGCGCGATCTGCCCGCGCGGCGCGATGGCTTGGATGATGGCGGGCCAATGCGTATCGGTGGCCGTCAGCGCAGCGACATAGCTTGGCGTGAGGTCGAGCGCGGCAAGCTGCGCCACCAGATCGCCCCGGTGGTCCACCACATGATCCGCCCCCATCTTGCGCACCCAATCTTGGGTCTCTGGCCGCGAGGCGGTCGCGATCACGGTCAAACCGGTCAGGGCCTTGGCCAGTTGAATAAGGATCGACCCCACGCCCCCGGCCCCGCCGATGACCAAAATCGCCTCCCCCTCGCCAGCGCTCTCGGCCAGCCGGAAGGAATCGAACAGCATCTCCCAAGCCGTGATCGCGGTCAGCGGCAGACCGGCGGCCTCCACGAAATCAAGGGTTTCAGGCTTTCGCCCGACGATCCGGGAATCGACCGTGTGGAAGGCGGCATTGGTCCCCGCGCGGGTCACGTCCCCGGCATAGAACACCTCATCACCCACCGCGAAATCGGTTACCTCTGTGCCCAGTTCCACGACCACGCCCGCGGCATCAAAGCCCAAGACTTTCGGGCCATCCTCAGGCCCCGAAAGCGCGCGCAGCTTCACATCCACCGGATTGACCGAGATGCCCTTCACCTCCACCAAAAGATCATGTGGTCCGGGTGTGGGACGCTCAATTTCGAGCATCTCCAAAACCTCTGCCGGGCCGGTGGTGTTATAGCCGATGGCTTTCATTTCGTCTGTCCTTCTGCAGGGATATTACTGTTGGGCAGAAGATATCAGCTCGCTGGGCTGTATAAACCGGGGCGGAGACGGATAGAGTTTTTAGATACGGAGTATAATCCAAACGCTTGGCGAGCCCACGGCAAAGCCCCCCGCAGGCGAAGGCACAGCCCCCAACGCGACAAACGACATTCATATGGGAAAAATGGCGGACCCTAGAGGATTCGAACCTCTGGCCTCTGCCTTCGGAGGGCAGCGCTCTATCCAGCTGAGCTAAGGGTCCACTGAGGGGCGGTATAGCCAGAGCGCGCCGCCCCTGCAATGGGAAATCCGGGGGCAAGGGCGGCGAAATTCACCTTAGGCGAAAAGATCATGCGCCAATTCGAGGGCATCGACCAATGTGTCGACCTCGGCCCGGGTGTTATACATGCCAAAGGACGCGCGGCAGGTGGCCGAAACGCCGAGATGTGTCATCAGCGGTGCTGCGCAATGGTGCCCCGCCCGCACGGCCACGCCTTTCTTGTCGAGCACGGTCGAGATGTCATGCGCATGGGCGGCGCCGTCCAGCGTGAAGCTGAAGATCGCCGCTTTGTCCGGCGTCGTGCCTTGCAGGTTGAGCCAATTCAAACCGCCGAGCCGCGAGACCGCGTAGTCGCGCAGATCGTCCTCATGGGCGGCGATATTCTCCATCCCCAGATCCATCATGAACTCCAGCGCCACGCCCAAGCCGATGGTGCCGACGATTCCAGGGGTGCCGGCTTCGAACATCATTGGCGGGTCATTGTAGCTCACCGCGTCCTCGCTGACTTCGCGGATCATGTCACCGCCGCCGATGAAGGGGCGCATTTCGGCCATGCGCTCGGACTTGATATAGATCGCGCCCGAACCGGAGGGGCCGTAGAGTTTATGTCCCGTGACGGCATAGAAATCACAGCCGAGGTCCTGCACGTCGACCGGCATATGCACCGCCGCCTGCGAGCCATCGACCAAGACCGGAACGCCCTTCTCATGGGCGGCTTCGGTGATGGGTTTCACATCAACTTTCGTGCCCAAGACGTTGGAAAGGTGGGATATTGCAACAAGCTTGGTCTTGGGCCCGATGGCATCGATCACCGCCTGCGGGTCAAGCGCGCCGGTGGCGTCCACATCGACCCATTTCAGCACCACGCCCTGCCGTTCGCGCAGGAAATGCCATGGCACGATATTGGCGTGATGCTCCATCACCGACAGGACGATCTCATCGCCCGCCTGCATGCGCGGCATGGCCCAACCATAGGCCACGGTGTTGATCCCCATGGTCGCCCCGGTGTTGAGCACAATCTCATCTTCCGACCCGGCGTTGAGGAAGCGCGCCACGGTGCCGCGCACGCTTTCGTATTTGTCGGTCGCTAGATTAGAAAGATAGTGCAAACCTCTGTGAACGTTGGAATATTCATTCGCATAGGCTTGGGTAATCGCGTCGATCACCACCTGCGGCTTCTGGGCCGAAGCGCCATTGTCGAGGTAGACCAGCGGCTTGCCGTTCACCTCGCGATCAAGGATCGGAAACTGCGCCCGGACGGCTTCAACGTCGAACATGACTTAAACTCCCTGGGCGGTCAGCCCGATCAAAGACAGCAAAAGGCCCAACCCCAGCAAGACCCCAAGCGCGGCGCCCGCGAGCACTGCAGCGGCGTGGAACAGCCCCGGCAGATGCAAGAGTTCGGCCACGAAATTCAAAAGGATCCAAAGACCCCAAAATGTAGCGACGAAAGAGGCCAGCAGCGCCACCGGCGGCAGCGCCAAGGTCAGCAGCAAGATGCCCAGTTGCGCGCAGAGGCGAAGCGCCTGAAGCCATACGACGGCAGCCAGAAGCGGCGTCACCGCGCCCTGCCCGCCCAGTGCCCGGCCAACCCAAGTCAGCGCATGCACATAGAGCACCATCAACCCGGCCAGCAGCGCGAAGAGCACAAGCGGCGATTGGAAATAGCTCGGCAGCGCCATGGCGGGCGGCGCGATCACGAAGGTGGCAGAGATGACGAGCGCGTTCAGCGCGGCCACCAAGGCAAGGGACGTCCAGATGACATCATTGCCTAAAGGCAGTTCCGCAATCTGGCGCGCTGCCGCGCGGGGGCGGCGCAGGGTGGTCTGCGCAAGCTGGATCAAGACGCCGCTCATCTCAGCCCCGCTGCGCGGCGACAAGGCCCGCGATCCAGAACCAAAAGAACACGGCCAACCAGATCACCCCGACAATCTGCGCCTGTAGGCCCGGCCCGATGAACCCAAGCGCGAGGCCCAGCAACAAAAGGATCGGTGCAGAGGCAAGGAGCGACCAAACCAAGGTCAGCCGCACCGCATAACCGCTGAGCCGTTGGCCCGCGATCCGGCTGATCCCCCAGACCATCGCGGCCAAGCCATAGAGCAGCAAGGGCATCACGAAGATCCAGAAAAACGCACTCCAATACTGGCGCACCGCGAGCGGCCCGTCCGGATCGAGATGCGCGGCGCGGGCTTGATACGGCGACAGGGCCACGAAGATCAGCAGCCCCGCCATCAGCGCGAACATCAGCACGCGCACCTCATTGCGTCCCTGCGCAAGCAGCCCCGACATCACTTTGCCGGGGCCGCGGTAGGTCGCAACGATATCGCTGGTGACAGCCATCAGGCGCTACGACGCTCCAACCACGAGCTGAGACGCCCGGTGATTTCCTCCCGCAGTTCCTCGGCCTCGATCTCCTCCACCGCTTCGGCGAAGAAGGCGAGCGTCAGCAGGTCGGTCGCCTCGGCATGGGACACCCCGCGGGCGCGCAGGTAAAACAGCGCCTCCTCGTCGATCGCTCCGGAGGTCGAGCCATGCGAACAGGCCACATCGTCGGCGTAAATCTCAAGCTCTGGCTTGGCGAGGAACTGGCTGTCGCCATCCAGCAGCAGCGACTGGCTGATCTGGTAGCCATCGGTCTTCTGCGCGCCCTCCTTGACGAGAATCTTGCCCTGGAACACGCCGGTCGCGCCGTTGCGCAGCACCTTTTTGAACACCTGACGGCTTTCGCAGTTCTCGGCATCATGGGTGATGAAGACCGTGTCGTCATGGTGGAAATCACCATCGCCGACGCAGGCGCCCGCGACATGAGCCGAGGCATCGTCGCCAGTGAGTTCGATCACGCATTCGTTGCGCGTCAGCGCGCCGTTCACGGTAACGGTGAAGCTCTTGAACAGCGACTCGGTGCCCAAACGGGTAAAGACATGGGTCGCGGCACGGCGCTCGTGGTCACGGCCCTGTGCGCGCACATGGTGGAAGCGCGCAGTGTCGGCCACCTCAACCTCCATCACGGTGTTGAAGCGCGCAGCTGCGGGGCCGTTCTCCAAAAGCGTGACTTCGGCGCCTTTGTCGAGCTTTACCACATGGTGCAACATCGCGTCAGAAGTCTCTGATTTATGGGTATAAACCAGATTGATCGGCTTGCTCGGCGTGCCGGTGACGTGGATCAGGACGCCATCCGTCGCAAAGGCGGTGTTCAGCGCCGCGAGCGGGCGCTGCACCGGGGTCTGGCCGTTCTTTTCCAGCGTGCCGTAGAGGTCGCGCGCCCAATGCAGGTCGCTGTCCGCCGCGGCCAACCGTTCGATGCTGATGCCTTCGAGCGTGAGGTCATCTGAGGCGTCGGCATCGAACACGCCATCGACGAAGACGATGCGCAGACGCTCGGTGCCGTCGAACAGCGGCGCATCGCCGTGATCGAAGATCGCGGCGGGCTGCGCCTCGGGCTGGGTCAGCGTGTCGGGGCGGGTGAACTTCCAATATTCATCCCGGCGCTGCGGCAGGCCCATGGCGCGGACCCGCGCCAGCGCATCCTCGCGCGCCGCATGGCTCCAGCCACCCTGCGGTAGGCTGTGACGTGCGATCATCGCCTCGGTCGGTGTCTCTTTCAGTTGTGCTTCGGCCATTATGCCACCTCAGCAAGGATGTCTGCGTAACCGTTGTTCTCGACTTCGAGCGCGAGCTCAGGCCCACCGGTCTTGATGATGCGGCCATCATGCATGATGTGCACGACGTCGGGTTTGATGTGGTCCAGAAGACGCTGGTAGTGGGTGATGACGAGGAAACCACGGCCCTCGGTGCGCAGGGCGTTCACGCCTTCGGCCACCAGTTTCATCGCGTCGACGTCGAGACCCGAGTCGGTCTCGTCGAGGATGCACATCTTGGGCTCAAGCATGGCCATCTGCAGGATTTCGTTGCGCTTTTTCTCACCGCCGGAGAAGCCCATGTTGACGGGGCGCTTCAGCATGTCGGCGTCGATCTTCAGATCCTTCGCCTTGGCGCGGATTTCCTTGAGGAAGTCGGCGGCGGAGATTTCCTCTTCGCCGCGCGCCTTGCGCTGTGCGTTCACGGCGGTGCGCAGGAAGGTCATGTTGCCGACGCCGGGGATTTCCACCGGGTACTGGAAGGCGAGGAAGAGGCCCGCCGCGGCGCGCTCTTCGGGTTCCAGTTCGAGGATGTCTTCGCCTTCGAGTGTGGCGGAGCCGTCGGTGACCTCGTAGCCGTCCTTGCCCGAGAGCACGTAGCTCAGCGTGGACTTGCCCGAGCCGTTCGGGCCCATGATGGCGTGCACCTTGCCGGCCTCGACTTCCAGATCGACGCCCTTGAGGATCTGCTTGTCCTCTTCTTCCAGTTTCACCTGCAGGTTCTTGATGCTCAGCATTTCGGTCTCCTTCTGGCGCGCCTTGCGCCGCAATTCATGCTATTTCAATGTTGTCTCAGGGGCTTGCCCCTGCGTGTTAAAGTTCATGCCGCCCCCTGACGGGCGCAGAGCGCGGCGGGAAAGCTGTCTTTCAGCGCGGCGCGGCAGGCATTGATGCCGTCTTGGTAGGTCAGCGGCGCGTCGGGTTTGGGTGCCGCCGGAATATCGGCCAAGGCAATCGGCGCGCGCATGTCGCGCCCCACGGAGGCGGCGTAGTCGTGAAACTTCAGCCGCCCCTGCCCCTCGGGCGCCACCCAAGTGTTGGCCACGCCGTAAGCATCCGCCGTGATCAGCCCGTGCAGCGACGAGGCAAAGACATGGGCGCAGGCCGCGATGGCGGCACAGACCTGCTCCACCGGATCGCGCGGGTCGATCAGCACATAGGCGCTGTCGGAGGCGACGAGGTCCAGCAGGTCGGGATCGTCCGCCAGCGTGTGATGCGGCACGATGCCGATCTTGTCGCCGCGTGATCCCTCGCCGGGCAGCACCTCGTTCACCAAAAGCCCCGGATCACCGAAAGCCTCGGTCTCGACCCCCAATAGCGCCGCCGTCACCGGCCCGCGCAGCAGGGCAATCTCGATGTTCTTCAAGAACGCACGGCCCCCGGCGGGACGCAGCAACCCGCTGCCCCAGATCACCGGCTTGGCTCCCGCACGCGCCGTGTCGTAGTTCCGCCGCACGATCTGCAAAAGCGAGCCGAGACCAAAGACATCCGCCTCACCGACCGACGCATGCTCCACCCGCCGCCCCGAGACATGGCTCAAGATCAGCGGGCTCAGCGCATCGCCGAAATTCGGCTGCGCCTTCCACCAATGCAGGCGGAGGGGGGTATGCGCCGCGTCAAGGCTCATCAGCCGACGGAACCTTCCAGCGAGATCGCGACCAACGCCTGGGCTTCCATGGCGAACTCCATCGGCAGCGCTTGCAGCACGTCCTTGCAGAAACCGTTGACCACCAGCGCCACGGCCTCTTCCTCGTCCATGCCGCGCGAGCGGCAATAGAACATCTGGTCGTCGTCCACCTTGGAGGTGGTCGCCTCGTGCTCAACGCGGCTCGAGTTGTTCTTCACCTCGATATAGGGCACTGTATGCGCCCCGCATTCCGAGCCGATCAACAGGCTGTCACACTGGGTATAGTTGCGCGATTCCTTGGCCTTGGGGTGCATCGAGACGAGGCCACGGTAGGTGTTCTGTGCCTTGCCGGCCGAGATGCCCTTGGACACAATCCGCGACTTGGTGCGCTTGCCGAGATGCACCATCTTGGTGCCGGTGTCGGCCTGCTGCATGTTGTTGGCGATGGCGATAGAGTAGAACTCGCCCTGGCTGTCGTCGCCGCGCAGGATGCAGGACGGGTATTTCCAAGTCACGGCCGAGCCGGTCTCGACCTGCGTCCACATCACCTTCGCGCGGTCGCCGCGGCAATCGGCGCGCTTAGTCACGAAGTTGTAGATACCGCCCTTGCCGTCCTCGTCACCGGGGTACCAGTTCTGGACGGTGGAGTATTTCACTTCCGCGTCTTCCTCGACGATGATCTCGACCACGGCGGCGTGCAACTGACTCTCGTCGCGCTGCGGCGCGGTGCAACCTTCGAGGTAGCTCACGTAAGAGCCCTTGTCGGCGATGATCAGCGTGCGTTCGAACTGGCCGGTGTTCTCGGCGTTGATGCGGAAATAGGTCGACAGTTCCATCGGGCAGCGCACGCCCGGCGGGACATAGACGAAGGACCCGTCGGAGAAGACGGCGGAGTTCAGCGTCGCGTAGAAGTTGTCCGACACCGGTACGACCGAGCCGAGGTACTTCTTCACCAGATCAGGGTATTCGCGGATCGCCTCGGAAATCGAGCAGAAGATCACGCCGGCCTTCTTCAACTCTTCCTGGAAGGTTGTGCCAACGGAGACTGAATCGAACACCGCGTCCACCGCCACCTTGCGGCCCTCGGCAGGCGCATCCTCGGCGCCTTCGACACCGGCAAGGATCATCTGCTCCTTCAGCGGGATGCCGAGCTTCTCATAGGTCGCCAGCAGCTTCGGATCGACCTCGTCGAGCGACTTGGGCTTCTCGGCCATGCTCTTCGGACGGGCATAGTAATATTGTTCCTGAAAGTCGATTTCAGGATAATCCACCATCGCCCAATCCGGCTCTTCCTTGCTGAGCCAACGGTTGTAAGCTTCAAGCCGCCATTCGGTCATCCACTCAGGCTCGCCGTTCTTCTCCGAGATCAGCTTCACGATCTCCGGCGTCAGCCCTTTGGGCGCGTATTCCATCTCGATGTCAGTGGACCAGCCGTATTTATACTTGCCGCCGACTTCGCGCACGGCATCCACGGTTTCCTGGTCAACGCCTTCCTTGACGCCATCATTCTCTTTCAGGGTCATATTTTCCAAGGTTTCAGTTCCTTTCCGTGGCGGCGCTCAGGCGGCCCGCGTTTCGTGCTTTTTCAATTTGGCGGTCCAGCTCGTGGCGAACCGCAGGATATCTTCCCGGGTGGTGTCGAGGCCCAGCGACACCCGGATCGCGCTGGCGGCCTGTGTTTCATCAAAGCCCATGGCGCGCAATACGGCACTGGCGCGCACCTTGCCGCTGGAACAGGCCGACCCCGCCGAAATGGCAAAACCGGCAAGGTCCATCTGCATCACTTGGGTCTCGCCCTTCCAGCCGGGCGTGATGATACAAGAGGTGTTGGGCAGGCGCTGAGCGCCTTTCCCTACAAAAATAGTCAGACTTGTGGCATCCGCAAGGGTCGCTTCCAGCAAATCACGCTGTTCTGCCACCTCTTCCCAACGCCCCGCAGCCAGATCGGCCGCCGCCGCCTCAGCCGCCGCGCCGAACCCTGCAATGGCGGGGATATTCTCGGTTCCCGAACGGCGGCCCATCTCCTGCCCGCCGCCGCGCAGCAGCGCATGTTCGGCCAGATCAATGCCGCGTTTGACGATCAAGGCGCCGATCCCCTTGGGCCCGCCCAGCTTATGCGCCGAGACAAGGATGAAATCCGCGCCCGAGGTCGCCATTTTGAACCGGGTCTTGCCGAGCGCCTGGACCGCATCGACCAGCACATAGGGCGTGCGCTCCATCGCCCAACATTGCTGCGCCAAAGGCATGGTCTGCTGCAACACACCCGTCTCGCTGTTCGCGGCCTGTAGGGCCACAACATCGGCCCCCGCCGCAGCGGTCAGGTCACCGTCCCAAACACCCTCCGCGTCGACGCCCAAACGCGCCGCCTGCCCCCAAGACAGAACCGCGTCATGTTCCACCGCTGAGGTCACAACCCGCGCCCCCATCGCAGCCGCAAGCGCCGCCGCCTCGGTCGCACCGGAGGTAAAGATCACATCGACCGGATCACAGCCCACAAGCCCCGCCACCTGCACCCGCGCGCGCTCGACCACGGCCTTGGCCGCACGCCCCTCGGCATGGACCGAAGATGGGTTGCCGGGCAGGTCCATCGCCGCAATCATCGCCGCGCGCGCCTCCGCCCGCAGCGGCGTGGTCGCGTTATGGTCAAGGTAGACCCGCATCCTTCATCCTTTTCCAAATACCGCGGGGGTCCGGGGGCAGCGCCCCCGAAATTCCACATCACCACCTGCACAGACCACAGCCGCCAAAGCGCCCCCGTTGCCCAAAACCACCCTCATGACTCATCCACCACGGCAAAGAGGGTCGGCACCGCCGGACAGGGGGCCAGCTCATTCTCAACCACATCCGAAAGGCGCGTCTGGTGCAGGAAAACATAAACATGCGCGCTCAGCCCCTGCCAGAGCCGGTTGGTCAGCGATTGCGCCCGGCTGCCCGACAAACCGCCCGAGGCGCCCGCCCCCTTGTGCATCGCATCCACCGTCTCATCCACCGCCGCCAGCACATCGACCACGCGAATATCCGCCGCCGGACGCGCCAAACGATACCCGCCGCCCGGACCCCGGACAGAGGTCACCAATTCGGCCCGGCGCAGCTTGACGAACAACTGCTCCAGATAGGGCAAAGAGACCGACTGCCGCTCGGCAATGTCGCCCAGAGACACCAAGGTGCCGTCGGGTTGCAGGGCAATATCGGCCAAAGCGACCATCGCGTAGCGCCCTTTGGTAGATAGCTTCATCGTCTCACCCTCACCCGCCGCGCCATTTGATTGACGTGGGCGGCTTAAATGCCTAAGTCCAAAGACTGATCCACGCGACACTGCGCGGAACCAGATTAGAACCGTTCTAAGGTGGCCTAGCGAATTCGTCAACTATTCGCGGCGATCTTTGAACCCCTAGACAGGGATACCCATGCCCGAGGTTATTTTTCCCGGACCCGAAGGCCGCCTTGAAGGCCGCTACCACCCCCAAAAAGAACGTGACGCCCCGATTGCCATCGTGCTCCATCCGCATCCGCAGTTCGGCGGGACGATGAATCACAAGGTCGTCTATAACCTGCACTATGCGTTCTACAACATGGGTTTCACCGTGTTGCGGTTCAACTTCCGCGGCGTGGGCCGCAGTCAGGGTGAGTACGACCAGGGCATCGGCGAATTGTCCGATGCGGCCTCGGCGCTCGACTACCTGCAATCGATGAACAACAACTCCAAGCATTGCTGGGTTGCGGGTTTCTCCTTTGGCGCATGGATCGGGATGCAACTGCTGATGCGCCGGCCTGAGATTACGGGCTTCATCTCGGTCTCTCCGCCTGCGAATATGTACGACTTTTCCTTCCTCGCGCCCTGCCCGGCCTCGGGTCTGGTGATCAACGGCACCGCCGACCGCGTGGCGCCGCCCGCCGATACCACGAACCTCGTCAGCAAGCTGCACGAGCAAAAGGGCATCACGATCACCCATCAAGAGATCGAAGGCGCCGGGCATTTCTTTGAAGAGCCGCATATGGACACGCTGATCACCTCGACCAGCGACTATGTCAAACGCCGCCTGACGGAATCCACACGCTGATGGCGGACGCGGTCGTCACCCAACTGGCCAATAAATTGGCCGAGGAATGTCTCGCCGTACAGGCCGAGACGGGCGAAGACCGCTTGTTCATGGAAGTCGGCGAGGTGCTGGGCGCCTCGTCGCAAACACTGGAAGAAGCCTTTCTCACCGCCGTTCGCACCCGGATGGCGAACGACAAGGCCCGCGCCTTTCTGGCGCGCAAGCTGCGCGATCATCGCGGTAAGGGCGGCGCATGACAGAGCGGCTGGACAAGCAGATCGCCTTTCTGAACGAGGCCGACAAGCTGAAAACCGTGCTGCGCGGCACCACCCTATGCGATGCCAGCCGGGCGGAAAACTCTGCCGAACATTCGTGGCATCTAACGCTCTATGCACTGGTGCTGGCCGATCAGGCAGGCCCAGAGGTCGACATCAACCGCGTCATCAAGATGCTGATCCTGCACGACCTTGTCGAGATCGACGCGGGCGACAATCCGATCTTTGGCGACTATGACGCCGCAGAGATGGAAGCGCAGGAACAAATCGCCGCCGACCGCATCTTTGGCCTGCTGCCCGGCGATCTGCGTGATGACCTGCGCAGTATTTGGGAAGAGTTCGAGGCCGCCGAAAGCCCTTCTGCCCGCTTTGCCAAATCGCTCGACCGGTTCCAGCCGCCGATGCAGAACCTCGCCTCCGGCGGCGGAAGCTGGACCGATTACAACGTCTCAGAAGCGCAGATCGAAGAGAAGGTCGGCCGCAAGATCGCCATCGGCGCCCCTGCCCTTTGGTCTTATGCCCGCGCCCGCATCGGCAGCTTTTTTGCCGGGGTCGGCGCCTGACCGCGACCATCGGCATACCATGGTATACGATCTTTCTCTTTGGCCCCGAATAGGCTAAAGCACGGCCAAACGCACCCTTAAACAGAGGAATTCGTCATGTCGAAGATCAAGGTAGAAAACCCCATCGTCGAACTCGACGGCGATGAGATGACCCGGATCATCTGGGATTTCATTAAAAAGAAGTTAATCACGCCCTATCTTGACGTTGACCTGAAGTATTACGACCTCGGCATCGAAGTACGGGACGAGACTGACGACCAGATCACCGTCGACGCGGCCCATGCGATCCGCGAACATGGCGTCGGCGTGAAATGCGCCACGATCACACCTGACGAGGCGCGGGTTGAGGAGTTCGGCCTCAAGCGCATGTACCGCAGCCCCAACGGCACCATCCGCAACATCCTCGGCGGCGTGATCTTCCGCGAACCGATCATCTGCCGCAACGTGCCGCGCCTCGTGCCGGGCTGGACGCAACCGATCGTGGTTGGCCGCCATGCCTTCGGCGACCAATACCGCGCCACTGATTTCCGCTTCCCCGGCAAAGGCAAGCTGACCATCAAATTCGTCGGCGATGATGGTGAGACCATCGAGAAGGAGGTCTTTGACGCGCCGTCGGCTGGCGTCACCATGGCGATGTACAACCTCGACGATTCGATCCGCGATTTCGCGCGCGCGTCCTTCAACTACGGTCTGAACCGTGGCTGGCCGGTCTATCTCTCGACCAAGAACACGATCCTGAAGGCCTATGACGGGCGGTTCAAAGACCTGTTCCAAGAGATTTTCGATGCGGAATTCGCCGAGGACTTCAAGAAGAAGAACATCTGGTACGAGCACCGCCTGATCGACGACATGGTCGCCTCGGCGATGAAATGGTCGGGCGGCTATGTCTGGGCCTGCAAGAACTACGACGGCGACGTGCAGTCGGACACCGTGGCGCAGGGTTTCGGCTCACTGGGGCTGATGACCTCGCAACTGATGACGCCGGACGGCAAAATCGTCGAGGCCGAGGCCGCCCATGGCACCGTCACGCGCCATTACCGCCAGCACCAGAAGGGCGAGGAGACCTCGACCAACTCCATCGCCTCGATCTACGCTTGGACCGGCGGGTTGAAGCACCGGGGCAAGCTGGACGAGAACACCGCGCTGATCAACTTCGCCGAGACGCTGGAGAAGGTCGTGGTGGATACGGTGGAATCGGGTTTCATGACCAAGGACCTCGCCCTGCTGGTGGGGCCGGATCAGGGTTGGCTGACGACCATGGGGTTCTTGGAGAAGGTGGATGAGAACCTGAACAAGGCGCTGGCGGGCTAAGCCTGTCGGATGTGTGGAATGACAGAGGGCCGCAGCGATGCGGCCTTTTTTCGCTTTTGCCGCCCGGCCCGGAATCAAGCCGTAGGCGCCGGGCCATCGCCTGCCCGCCCGTCACGCCGGAGGCGTGCCGCTATAAAGGGGGCGCACCTTCGGTGCGACCGGGTAGGCGATTTGGTTAGGCTGGGCGTGACCTCGCGGAACGCACAACATTGCTGAGCCATAAAGTGGCACGAGGCCACCTTAGATCGCCCACCCGCGGGCAGGCGCCGGCCCTCATCGCGAAACTGGAGCCGCGCTGGCCCTCACTGCCCGCGATTATGCGTCCGCGCGTAAAGCTTCGCGATGATCCCACTCGCCGTCTTCTCGAACAGGCACGGGATCAGCGCATGCACCAGCGCCGCGCCAGCTGCCGCAAACAGCAGCCCCGAAAACTTCAGCGCGAAGGCCATATGCTCCAGAAACGTCTCATCCACCTTGGCGGGATGGTCGAGGAAGATGCGTGCGATCATGGGAAACTCCTGTCTCTGCCTTTCCCCCACCCTAGCCGAGCCTGCTTGTGACGTTGTCTCAAATCACGCCCGACAACCGCTTGTGCGTGAGCAAATTTCCCACCAAACTAGCACCATGACAACACTTGATGAGATAGACCGCCGCATATTGGTCGAACTGCAACGCGACGCCAGCCAATCCCTTGAGGCGCTTGGCGCGGCGGTCCACCTGTCGCGCAATGCCTGCTGGCGCCGCATCCGGGCGCTGGAAAAGGCCGGCGTGATCAAGAACCGGGTCACGCTCTTGGACGCGGCGAAACTCGGCCTTGGGCTTAGCGTCTTTATCCAAGTCCGCACCAACGCCCATGCGCCCGACTGGCTTGAGAAGTTCTCCCGCGCCACCGCCGCCATGCCCGAAATCCTCGGCGTCTACCGAATGACCGGTGATCTGGATTATTTGATCCGGGCGCGCGTTCGGGATATGGCGGGATATGATCGCCTCTATCAGGACCTGATCCGCCGGGTGCCGCTATCGGATGTTTCGGCCAGTTTCGTGATGGAGGAGATCAAGGAAACCACCGAACTCCCGCTCTGAGGAAGATCGAGATGCATTACCTGTGGCTCATCATCGCCGTGGTGGCGGAAACCCTTGGCACGACCGCGGTGCAGGCTTCGCATCAGTTCACCCGGCTCTGGCCTTCGGTGGCGGTGGTGGTCTTCTACATGATCTCTTTCTACTGCATGTCGCTGGCGCTGAAGGTCATGCCGGTCGGGATCGTCTATGCCTTTTGGGCCGGTCTGGGCATCGTGCTGATCGCGATTATCGGTTTCGTGCTTTTCGGCCAACGGCTGGACCTGCCCGCTGTCCTCGGCCTTTTGCTGATCATCAGCGGCATTCTGGTCATCCACCTCTTTTCGAACAGCGCCACCCACTAAGGCTGCACCAGTGGCACAGCTTCGCGCAGTAAGGGGGGCGTCACGGCATTAGGGCTAGCAATTGTAGCCGGGGCGCGGTATGGGCGGCGCAATTATACGCGCAGCTTCAGGTTGGCGCGTCCCTCCCCTATCCAAAGGCTGACTTAATGGACCTGCGCAACATCGCAATCATCGCCCACGTCGACCACGGCAAGACGACGCTGGTGGACGAGCTTCTGAAACAATCCGGCACCTACCGTGAAAACCAGGCGACCACCGAGCGCGCCATGGACAGCAACGATCTGGAGCGTGAGCGCGGCATCACCATCTTCGCCAAGCCAACCTCCGTCGTCTGGAACGACACCCGCATCAACATCGTCGACACGCCGGGCCACGCCGACTTCGGCGGCGAGGTCGAGCGCATCCTGTCGATGGTCGACGGTGTGGTGCTTCTGGTGGACGCCGCCGAAGGCCCGATGCCCCAGACCAAATTCGTGACCTCCAAGGCGTTAAAACTGGGCCTGCGCCCGATCGTCGTGCTGAACAAGGTCGACAAGCCGGATGCCGAACCTGATCGCGCGCTGGATGAGTGTTTCGACCTTTTCGCCAGCCTCGACGCCACCGACGAACAGCTCGAATTCCCGCATATGTATGCCTCTGGCCGCTCCGGCTGGGCGGATGCCGAACTTGACGGGCCGCGCAAAGACCTCTCTGCACTGTTCGACCTGATCCTTGATCACGTCCCCGCGCCGAAGCAGATCGAAAACGCCGACAAGCCCTTCACGATGCTGGCCACGACGCTCGGCGGTGACCCGTTCCTGGGCCGCCTGCTGACCGGTCGTGTCGAAACCGGCACCCTGAAAGCGGGCCAAACCGTTAAGGCTATGTCGCGCGACGGCACCCAGATCGAGACTTTCCGCGCCACCAAAATCCTTGCCTTCCGCGGGCTGGAACAGACCGCTATCGACGTGGCCGAAGCCGGTGACATCGTCTCCATCGCGGGCATGGCCAAGGCCACCGTGGCCGATACGCTGGCCGATCCTTCGGTGAACGAAGCGATCCCGGCGCAGCCGATCGACCCGCCCACCATCACCGTCACCTTCGGCATCAACGACAGCCCACTTGCAGGCCGTGACGGCAAGAAGGTGCAATCCCGCGTGATCCGCGAGCGTCTGCTGAAAGAGGCGGAAAGCAACGTGGCGATCAAAATCTCCGACACGCCGGGCGGTGAGGCTTTCGAAGTCGCAGGCCGCGGCGAATTGCAGATGGGCGTTCTGATCGAGAACATGCGCCGTGAGGGGTTCGAGCTGTCGATCTCCCGCCCGCAGGTGCTGTTCCAAGAGATCGACGGCGTGCGCCATGAGCCGATCGAAGAAGCCACCATCGACGTGGATGACGAATACTCCGGCGCGGTGATCGAGAAAATCACCGGCACCCGCAAGGGCGAACTGGTCGAGATGAAACCAGCCGGCGCCGGCAAGACCCGGATCATCGCCCATGTCCCCTCGCGCGGGCTCATCGGCTATCACGGTGAATTCCTGACCGATACCCGCGGCACCGGCGTGTTGAACCGCGTCTTCCACGGCTGGGCGCCGCACAAGGGTCCGATCCCGGGCCGCCGCGCGGGCGTGCTGATCTCGATGGAGAACGGCACCTCGGTCGCTTACGCGCTGTGGAACCTCGAAGAGCGCGGCAAGATGATGATCGGCGCGCAGGCGGACGTCTACACCGGCATGATCATCGGCGAGCACAGCCGCGACAACGATCTGGAAGTGAACCCGCTGAAGGGCAAGAAGCTGACCAACGTGCGAGCCTCGGGCACCGATGACGCGGTGCGCCTGACCCCGCCGATGACGCTGAGCCTTGAAGAGGCGATTGCCTATATCGACGACGACGAGCTGGTCGAAGTGACCCCGAACGCCGTGCGCCTGCGTAAGCGTTACCTCGACCCGCATGAGCGCAAGCGGATGGCAAAAGCCAGCTAAGCTACGGTAAATCAAAACAAAACGGCAGCGCATTTTACGATGCGCTGCCGTTTTCATATCCGGGGCTCGGAGACCTCGCGGCGTTAAGTATCGCTTTCCTCGCGATCGATATGCCCACGCCTCGCCAAACTCAACGCCGCAATCAGGCAAAGGATGGCCCAAGCCCCGCCGCCAAGCCAGCCCGCCGCCACATCCGTCGGCCAATGCACCCCCATATAGACCCGGCTGATCCCAACGAGCAGCGTGAGCAGGACGGCAACCGCCAGCGTATAGACCTTGAGCGCCCAGCGTTTCTGCGCCCGCGCCACCATCGCGCCAAGGGTAAGGTAAGCCACCGCCGCCATCATCGAATGCCCCGAGGGGAAGCTTGCCGTATGCACGAGTGAGCCATGCGGCACGAGGTCAGGGCGCGGACGGTCGAAAAACTCCTTGGCGATGCTGCTCAGCACGATGCCCCCGCCAACGGTGGCGAGGATGTAAAGCGCGGTCGACCACCGCCGTTGCAGCAGGAAAAAAAGCGAGACGACGACGGTCGTCAGTACCAGCACCGCGACCCCGCCCAACGCCGTCAAATCGCGGCCAATTTCCTCCACCCACCACGGGCCGATGGGATCGGACAGGTCGCCGGGCGTGCGCAAGAACAACAGGATGTCACGGTCAAGGCTGCTGGTGCTGCCTTCGACGACCTCTTCAGTCAGTTCGGCCAATGTCCAAACGGCTGTGATCGAAAGCCCCATCAGAGCCAATGTCGTCACCTCCACATGGCGGCGGCACCATTGGGCGAAAGCGGATAGTCGGTCGAAGTTCATGAGGGATCAACCACCCTCCCCTTAGAAGGTTCCGCCCCGGCAATGCAAGACGCCCCGCCTGTCATTCAGGCGGGGCGTTTCAGGATCATTCGTCGGTTTCGACGATCATTAGTTCACGCTCGGAGGCTCCGCGCGCATGGCTCAACGCCGCTTGATAAGCATCGGAATGGTAACATTTTTCGGCTGTTTCGACATCGGGGAAACGCGCCACCACGTTGCGCGGTCGCTCTTTACCCTCAAGCTGAACGAACCGCCCGCCGCGGGCGATGAACTTACCGCCATGTGCCGCAATGGCCTCGGTGGCGCCGGCGGCGTATTTCTTATACGCCTCCTCATCGGTGACGGTAACATGTGCAATCCAAAGTGCGCCCATGGGCCTTATCCTTTCAAGATGTTCTCAGCCGCGGCAATCGCCGCCTCGGCATTCTCCGCCGAAGCGCCGCCCCCCTGCGCCATGTCGGGACGGCCACCGCCGCCCTTACCGCCCAGTTCGGCCACCGCCGCTTTCACCATGTCGACCGCCGAGAGACGATCTGTCAAATCCTTCGTCACACCGCCTGCGACTGCGGCCTTGCCGCCGGTGTCGGCGATCAACAAAACCGCGCCTGAGCCGAGCTTGGCCTTATGTTCATCCACCAGACCCGGCAGGTCTTTGCCCGTGATTCCGCTCAGCACTTGGCCTACGAATTTCACGCCGCTCACCTCGCGCGCTTCGGGCGCAGCCGCGCCGCCGCCCGACATCGCTAATTCACGACGCAGTTGCGCCACTTCGTTGGTCAAGCTGCGACGTTCGTCCAACAATGCACGCACCCGTTCCGGCACGTCACTGGCCGAGGTTTTCAACTCCGCCGCGACCCGGCTCAGCGCCGCCTCCTGTTCGCGCAGCCATGCCAAAGCCTCGGTCCCGGTCAGCGCTTCGATCCGGCGGATGCCCGCGCTGCTCGCGCTATCTCCCAAAAGGACGAAGGCGCCGATATCGCCTGTCTGCCGCACATGGGTGCCGCCGCAAAGCTCCAGCGAATAGGTTGACTTGTCGCTGCCCTTGCCGGACCCTTCCAACTGCCCCATCGAGACGACACGCACCTCGTCGCCATATTTCTCACCAAAGAGCGCCTGCGCCCCCATGGCGCGCGCATCGTCCGGCGTCATAATCCGGGTCTCAACCGGCGTGTTTTGGCGGATGTAATCATTCACCTCACGCTCGACTTGGCTCAACTCTTCCTGCGTCAACCCCTTGGCATGGGAGAAGTCAAACCGCAGACGATCATGCGCATTCAGCGAACCGCGCTGCGAGACATGGTCCCCAAGCGCGTTGCGCAGGGCCTCATGCAGCAAGTGCGTGGCCGAGTGGTTGGCGCGGATGGCACTGCGCCGCAAACGATCCACCTCAAGAACAGCGGTCTGCCCCGGCTTCACCTCGCCTTCGACCACATGGCCGAAATGCACGAAAACGCCCGCCGATTTCCGCGTATCGGTCACGTTCACGATACCGGTCTGCGTCCGGATCACGCCGGTATCGCCGACCTGCCCGCCGCTTTCCGCATAAAACGGTGTCTGGTTCAGCGCGACCTGCACGTCGCTGCCCACTGCGGCTGTTTCGACCTGATCACTGCCCTGCACCAAGGCGACGATCTGCCCCTCAGCACTTTCGGTGTCATAGCCCAAAAACTCGGTCACGCCGCTTTTGTCGGCCACATCGAACCAAACGGTAGCATCCGCAGCCTCGCCGGAGCCGGCCCAAGCCGCACGGGCCTTGGCCTTCTGCGCCGCCATCGCCTTGTCGAACCCCTCGGTATCGACCGCACGGCCCTTCTCGCGCAGCGCATCCTGCGTCAGATCAAGTGGGAAGCCATATGTATCATAAAGTTTAAATGCCGCCTCCCCCGGCAGGGTCGCCCCCTCGGGCAAACCGCTCAACTCATCATCCAGCAGCTTCAGACCGCGATCCAGCGTTTGGCGGAAACGGGTTTCCTCCAACAGCAAAGTCTCACGGATAAGCGATTGCGCCTGCCCCAACTCAGGGTAAGCCGCGCCCATCTGCTGCACCAAGGATGGTACCAGCTGATGCATTAAAGGATCCTTAACGCCGAGCAGATGCGCATGGCGCATGGCGCGCCGCATGATCCGGCGCAGCACATATCCACGGCCCTCGTTGGAAGGCATTACCCCATCGGCAATCAGGAAGGAGGTCGACCGCAGGTGATCCGCGATCACCCGGTGATGGGTCTTGCCCGGCCCGTCGGGATCGGTCGAAGACGCATGGGCGCTCGCCTCGATCAGGTTGCGCATGAGGTCGGTGGCATAGTTGTCATTCGTGCCCTGCAACAACGCGGCCACCCGTTCGATCCCCATCCCGGTATCGATCGACTGGTTGGGCAGCGGCTGGCGCGTGCCGTCTTCGAACTGCTCGTATTGCATGAAAACGAGGTTCCAGATCTCGACGAAACGGTCACCGTCTTCCTCGGGCGATCCCGGAGGGCCACCCCAAATGTGATCGCCGTGATCATAGAAAATCTCGGTACAGGGCCCGCAGGGGCCGGTGGGTCCAGCGGACCAGAAGTTATCATCCGTCGCGATGCGAATGATGCGCTCATCCGGCAGTCCGGTATGCGCCTTCCAGATCTTAACCGCCTCTTCATCGGTATGGTACACTGTGACCAAAAGGCGGTTCGGGTCGATGCCGAACTCCTTGGTCAGCAGGTCCCAAGCAAAGGGGATCGCTTCGGCCTTGAAGTAATCGCCAAAGCTGAAATTTCCGAGCATCTCGAAAAACGTGTGATGCCGCGCGGTATAGCCGACATTGTCGAGGTCATTGTGCTTGCCGCCCGCCCGCACACATTTCTGCGCCGATGTGGCACGGCTGTAATCGCGCGTCTCGACCCCGGTGAAGAGGTTCTTGAACTGAACCATACCGGCCGCGGTGAACATCAATGTCGGGTCGTTGCGCGGCACCAGCGGGCTGGAGGGCACGATCTGATGCCCCTGCGCATCGAAATAATTCAGAAAAGTTGAGCGAATTTCATTCAGCGTCTTCATGGCGAGGCCTTCCGGGGCAGATTTGATCGGTCCCAAATACCCCTCAGCCCCGGCGCTGTCCACCGTTCCCGCTCATGAAAAAGGGGCGCAGCCTTTGGCCACGCCCCTTCGTAAATTCAAATTGTCAAAGCAGGTTAAGCTTCGAGAATATCCGCGTCGTCACCGCCGGAGCCTTCGAAGTCCAACCCGTGGGCCGCGCGGATCTTATCTTCGATCTCCGACGCCATGGCAGTGTTCTGTTTCAGGAAGTTCTTAGCGTTCTCACGCCCCTGCCCGATCCGCTCATCCCCATAGCTGAACCACGAGCCGGATTTATCGACCACACCGGCCTTCACCCCAAGGTCCAGCAACTCGCCCATTTTGGAGATGCCTTCGCCATACATGATATCGAATTCGACCTGTTTGAAAGGCGGCGCGACCTTGTTCTTGACGATCTTGACCTTCGTCGCGTTGCCAACAACCTCGTCTCGGTCCTTCAGGGCGCCGATCCGGCGGATGTCGAGACGGACGGAGGAGTAGAATTTCAGCGCGTTACCGCCAGTGGTGGTCTCAGGAGAGCCGAACATCACGCCGATCTTCATCCGGATTTGGTTGATAAAGATAACCATACAATTGGACCGGCTGATTGACCCGGTGAGTTTGCGCATCGCCTGGCTCATCAAACGGGCCTGAACACCGACATTGCTGTCGCCCATCTCACCTTCAAGCTCAGATTTCGGCGTCAGGGCCGCGACGGAGTCGACGATCACCATATTGACCGCGCCAGAGCGTACCAGCGTATCGGTGATCTCAAGCGCCTGTTCACCCGTGTCGGGCTGGGAGATCAACAGCTCGTCGATGTCCACGCCAAGCTTTTTCGCATATTGCGGATCAAGTGCATGTTCCGCGTCGACAAAGGCGCAAACGCCCCCCGCCTTCTGCTGCTCTGCCACGCAGTGCAGGGTCAGAGTTGTCTTACCCGAGGATTCCGGGCCATAAATCTCAATGATACGCCCCATCGGCAAGCCGCCGATGCCAAGCGCAATATCAAGGCCAAGCGAGCCTGTGGAGCTGGCTTTGATATCCTGGATCGCCCCTTCGGCCCCCAGTTTCATAATCGACCCTTTGCCGAACTGACGTTCGATCTGGGCCAGCGCGCTGTCGAGCGCCTTTTGCTTTTCTGCGGTTTTCTTGCTGTCCATCGTCAAAAGATCTGCCGTTGCCATTAGGTTCATTCCTTAGTGTCACAGTGGCGCCCCGGCGGCAATCGCCTGCGCGCTGCGCCGCTTATGTTCCTCTAATGTTCCATATGAGGGTAAATGTGGAACATTTCAATGACTTTGTTTGTCCTTTATGTTTTGGCGAGAATGGTAAAGAAATGGTTTACCCGAACCAGAAAGGGCCGCCTGCAGCCCAAGGTAAGACGCAATTGATTGTTTTTTTTAAAGAACGGCTGGCTTTTCTGTCGGTCCCAAAGACCGGAACCACGGCCTATGAGAAAGCACTGGCGCCGCGGGCGGACATGGTGATTTCCGATCCGCCCATGCTGAAGCATGCGCCTGTTTATCGCTATAATCGTTTCATTCGGCCAATGTTTCTAAAGGTTTGCGATGCCGAGCTTGAGCTGATGGCAGTGATGCGCGAACCGATCTCTTGGCTGGGCAGTTGGTATCGCTATCGGCAGCGCCCCTTCATGAAGGGCAAGCCGAACAACACCTTCGGGATCACTTTCGACGAATTCGTTCTCGCCTATATGAAGGGCGACAAGCCGGGCTTCGCCGATGTGGGGAGCCAGCTGAAGTTCATGGAGACCCAACCGAACGGCACCGGGATCACTCACCATTTCCGCTATGAAGATCAGACGCGGCTCCGTCGCTTTTTGGAAGAGCGGCTCGACGTGACGCTGACCTTGGGGCAGGAGAATGTCTCTCCCAAGATGGAGCTGGCGCTTTCCCCGAATGTGGAAAAACGCTTTCGCCGTAAGTTCGCGGCGGAGTTTGAGCTTTACGAGTCGATTACATAACCCTGCCCCAGGCGATGCTTAATGTAGCTGATTGTGGACCGTTGTGGTCAGGTCGGTGAGAGAGAAGGGTTTGGGCAGGAAGACAGAATTCGGAATTTTCGACTGTTCCTGACCGAAGTTATCCTCCGCATAGCCGGAGACGAAAACAACCCGCACATCCGGGCGTTGTTTGAGCGCTTGGCGCACCCAGCTTGGCCCATCCATGCCGGGCATAACGACGTCTGTTACGAATACATCGATATCCAAATCCTTATCTTCGAGCATCTTTAACGCGGCTTCGGCGGATTCGGCTTCGAGCACCGTGTAGCCGCGGAGCCGTAATGCGCGGCTTGCGAAGGCGCGCACGGGCGCTTCATCCTCCACCAGAAGGATCACCCCGTCGGACCGCTGAAGCGGGCTTTGATCCGGCGATGCCGGGGGCTTTTTCGCGACCGCAGTGGGCTGGCCCTCCAGCACGGGGAAGTAGAGGGTAAAACATGTGCCCCTGCCCAACTCACTGTCGATAAAGATGAAACCGCCCGTTTGTTTGACGATACCATAGGCAGTGGAGAGGCCAAGGCCGGTGCCCTCGCCGGTTCGCTTGGTGGTGAAGAACGGCTCGAACACCTTTTGCAGCTTATCCTTCGGAATGCCCGTGCCATCGTCATGCACCTGCACCGTGACGTAGCGGCCTGCTGGCACGCTGACCCGATCTCTTTCAAGTGGTTGGTCGAGGGCCGTCACCTCGGTCACGATACGGATCTCGCCCCCGGCGGGCATGGCATCGCGGGCGTTGACGACAAGGTTCATCAAAACCTGCTCCAACTGGCGTTTATCCGCCCGGATCGGCGCAAGTACCGGGTCATGACTGAGGGTCAGCGTTACTTTTTCGCCCACCAGTCGGTTCAGCAAATGCGTGAGATCGGCGAGGGTATCGCGCATGTCGAGCGTCTCTGGCCGGAGGGTTTGTTTGCGCGAAAAGGCGAGGAGTTGCCCCACAAGCGCGGCCGCCCGGTTGGCGTTCTGGTTGATCTGCACCAGATCGCTGAAATCCGGGTCTCCCTGATCGTGCCGCAGCAAGAGGAGGTCACAATGCCCAGAAATTGCCGTCAAAAGGTTGTTGAAGTCATGCGCGACGCCCCCGGCCAACTGCCCGATGGCTTGCATTTTCTGGCTCTGCACGAATTGTGCCTCGAGCGATTTGAGTTCGGTCGCGTCCTGCAGCACCGCGATGAGGGCCGCCTCGCCTGCTTCGGATATGCGGTTGAGTGAGACCTGAACGAAGACCTCCTGATCCGTTCGGGTAAGCCTGAGGAATTCCGACTTCTGAACTAACCGCCCCGCCAGACTGTCTTGCAGCCAGTCCGAGATCGAGCGGCCGAGCCCCTCCATCAGATGCGAAAGATGACTGTCGCGCCGCAGCGACACGCCAAGCAATTTCCCCGCCATACGGTTGAAGGCCAATACCGTTCCATCGGGGCGCAGTTTGATCATCGGCACGGGGAGGTCTTGAAAGGTTTCCCAGCCTAATTCATTGGGAGAGGCAGCCCCTTCGGGCGGCGGCAGAAGATAGAGCGCGCGGCGGTTCGCACCGGCTTCAACCTCGGCCACCAGTACCTGCCGGTTTCCTTCCGCGGTGGCGATTTCAGTCACGGTTCCGGGGGTTAGTGGTAGGGAATTAAACAATCGGTCCAGTGACTTCACCCGTTCCCCGACTAGCATGCGCGCTGCTTCATTCATGAAAAGGATCGTCCCGCCGCGGCCCAGCATGACCATTGGCAAGGCCATGCTTTCGTGCGTACTGCGGGGGCCCTCGCGGGTGGCCACGCTTTCAATCCGCCAAAGCAGGCGGTCGGCTGATAACTGGTGCACCGATAGGCGCATGGGGCCGGACCGGGTAATCACCTCTTCCCGCGCGTTGCCGCTGGCGGTGGCGCGTGATTGCAGGCGGTAGAGAAGGCCCACGGGATTGGCGAAATGCGCTCGTAAGGCCTGCGCGAGGGTTTCTTCGCCGCCCTCGCCGAACTGCTTCAGAGCCGCCTCATTGCGGTAAATGACTTGCCGATCGGAGGTGGCGATGAAACTGGGTGCGGCGTCTTTTGCGATGAAGTCCGCGACTCCATCCGCGCTGACCCGATTCCGGCCCCTATCCCATAGAAGAAAGACGATGTAACCAGTTGAAATAAAAACCAATGTGGCCGACGAGGCGGCAAGGGCAAGCTGCAACGTCGCATCGGTGCTGCGCAGCGCAAGCGCGCCAGCGGCAATGGCCGTCACTACAAGCAGCCAAAGCCGCCTGAGCCCCGCCTGCCCCCCAATCCCTGAATGCCCAACGCCCTGCTGCACGCACATCCGCTAACAACCGAATCATACGACTATTACGTGCGACAGAGGTTAAGCAGGCTTTAACCGAAATCGGTTTGCACGCATTGGTTGATTATGGGTAAATTTACTCGCGCGTCAACTGTGCTGAGAAGAAACCGTCGCCATCGGGAGTTACCTCATAGCGATCCATGCGGGCGACTCGCCACTCGGGATGGCGGGCCAAGAAGGCTTCGACCCGCGCCTCGTTCTCTTCGCGAAACAGGGAGCAGGTGGCATAGGCCAAGACTCCGCCGCGTGCTGTAAGTCCTGCTGCGGTATCGAGAATCTGGTCCTGAATGGTGGTCAGCTCGGTCAAGCGCTCGGGGGTCAGGGTCCATTTCCCCTCCGCCGCGCGGCGCCATGCGCCCGAGCCGGAACAGGGCGCATCGCAGAGGACGAGATCATAGGGGGCGCCCGCTTTGGCCTCTTCTGTATCGGCTAGGGAAATCGCGACGCCCGCGCGATCGGCGCGGGGGGGAAGGTCGCTCATTCTGCGGGGGTCTATGTCGTGTGCCGTGATCTCACGCGCGGAGTCCATGGCCAGCGCAAGCGCTTTGCCGCCGCCGCCGGCGCAGTAATCAAGCACCCGGCCCCCTTGCGGCAGAGCGGCGACGACAGCTTGGCTCGCTGCGTCTTGCAATTCGACGTAACCGTCGGTGAAGGCGGCGGAATTTCGGATGCGGCGCGCGCCTTCGGTCACGGTCAGCGCGGCTTCGGCAAGCGGGTTTGCGCGGGTTTGGACACCCTCTTCGGCCAGCAGTTCTTGCGCGGCGGGCACGGCGATCCGCGCCGTGTTGACCCGCAGGCAGATCGGCCCGCGCTCTTGAAGCGCGAGGGCCGCGGCATCCGCATTCTCCCCAAGCGCCGTATCGAACAGGGGGAGCAGCCAGTCGGGCAGGTTCAGCCGCGTTGCGCGATCCTCGGGCGCTGGCGGGAAGGCCCGTTCAGCCTCGGTCAGCGGCGCGGGCGCATGGCCCGCCCCTGAGAAGAGCGCGTCAAGGTCGCCCCCCTGCCCGTGCAGCACACCGATCATCAGCGCGCGGCCCGTCTCCCCCTTGCCATAATGCGCCGCGCTGCGTTTCTGGCGCAGCACGTCGAACACGTGATCGCGCACGGCGGCACGGTCTTTGGAGCCCGCGAAACGGCTCTGACGCGCCCATCGGGTCAGCGCTTGTTCGGCGGCCAGCCCCCCGGCAATTGCGTCCAGAACTTCTATCGCAGCGGATACGCGCGCGCCGGGGGTCATGGCATTTTCCTTTTGCAAAGAACGGGCCGCGGGCCGTTGCTTTATGGGTTAACCGATACGGTAGTTCGGGCTTTCGCGGGTGATCTGCACGTCATGCACGCGGTTATCTAACTCATATAAATCTTTATATATTAAAACCTTAACCAACATCATGCATCAGCTCGCTTCAGCCTTCAAGTCTCTCTTCGCAGATCTACAGTTGTGAATGGCTGAATGGAAGGCCACCATTCCCCATCGAGAACGGCCGCAACTTCAAGGACCGGCCCCAATTTGCGGCGTTTGTAGAGGTCGGTGGTAGGGCTCCCGGCCTCGAAAAGTTGACGCCTGGTCCGAGAGGAAATCTCAAAATGCCCCATAACTGCGCTGATTGCCGCATCACTCACCCTCTCGTCGAGCCAATCGGCAAATGTGCGCCTAATCGAATACCAGTTTACATTCCCTTGTTCGGTTGGTTCCAGCACCTTCCGCTTGACCTGGTCAGGCGTTCTGGCCGAATGCGCTCGCGCCACCAATCTCTGAATAATTTGCGTAAAATTGCGAGCGCCTGCTGAGATTGGGCCGCCGGTTTCATGAATAAGGAAACCGTCTCGATTTGCCGCAACGAGCCTGCTCAAAATACGCTCCATAGGACCAGTAACCGGTATAATTGGAGTTTTCTTTCGCCGATTTGTTTCGACAAATCCTTCCCCAAGAAGATCAATAACACCAAGATCAAGGCGAACCTTCGCCCCCGTCATGTCTGCCACCGCGCCGATCCGACCACCGCAGCCGATGTCGAGAAGAAGAAGATCGAGAACGTGTGGACGCTTGCAAGCGTCGATCAGTAGGCCCAGTTCCTCGAAGCTGATGTATCTGCCTTTCGGATCTCGATCTTCCGGCGCTGTGACCCCTGCGATGAAAGGGATCTTGGGCGGATTGTGAGTCGTTAGACTGTCGCTTTTCGCGAGTGCGCAGGCCTCTACTGCGCTGCCGATAATGTCAGCAATAGTATTGGGATGTAGCCTGGGCTTGCCGTCAGGTGTAAGGGTCTTTAGCTTCGACTTGGCATTTTCGGGGCGAACCCGACCCTCTTCCATGCCCTTTACCAGCGCCCGAAGAGCAGGACCCATCTTGGACATTCTGACGTTCCAAAGATGCGGTTTAAAGTATAGCTCCCTCCGATTTTCCAAGAGACGAAAGCGTTCGGCTGCAAGCTGCTTCCGCTTGTCCTGCTCAAAGCCAAGCCAAATTTCACCGAACGTCGGATCATCGCCGCTGTCAGGTCGAATAGTCTCGGTGCGATCCAAGACGACCTTCATGCGCTCCTTTGCGAGCGTTCTTGCCTGTTCCAGAGTCGCCGCATGCAGGCATTTCGTTTGAGTTTTCTTAGCGTGAGAATCCCACCATCTCAGGTAGAGTGCGCGCCGGTTCTCAGCTATGGTGAACCGCCCGATCTTTTCGATTGTTTTCATGCATCAGTTATCCCGTGACTTTCTCACCGGATAGCACCGCCAGGGAGTGTGCGTAATTTTGTGCCCTGACGTCTTTAGTTACGCCATGGGAAAGCGTTCTTCGAACATGATGGCGAGTTGGCTTTTAACGCGGTGCCATTCACGCACAGATCGCTTCCACTCGGCGGAA
>NZ_JABECQ010000006.1:0-208976 GCF_029285915.1 Sulfitobacter sp. M85 | reverse complement strand
GGCGGCGGCTTCGGGTCGAAACTCGGCATCGCGCCCGAGGCCGTCGCGGCGGCGATTGCCGCGAAAGAGGTGGGCCGCCCGGTCTCTGTCGCGCTGCACCGCCAGCAGGTCTATGAGGCGACGATGCGCCGGTCCGAAACCACGCAGCGGGTGCGCCTTGCCGCCGATGCCGAAGGTCGCCTGACCGGGCTGGGCCATGACGCGCGGGTGTCCAACCTGCCCGGAGAGAGCTTTGCCGAGCCGGTCTTGCAGGCGTCGCATTTCCTCTATGCCGGGGCGAACCGCAAGATGTCGATGGATTTGGCGCGGGTGCACCGGCTTTGCGCAGGCTCCGTCCGCGCGCCGGGCGAGGCGGTGGGCGTCACCGTTTTCGAAGGCGCGATGGATGAACTGGCCGATAAGATCGGCATGGACCCTGTCGAGCTTCGCCGCCGCAACATCCCCGAGAAGGACCCCGAGAGTGGCAAGGAGTTCTCATCCCGCCGTTTCCGAGAGGCGCTTGACAGCGGGGCCGAGACATTCGGCTGGGCCGACCGCCCCGGCGTCAAGGGCCGGCGCGAGGGGGAATGGCTGATCGGCTATGGCATGGCCTCCGCCGCACGGGTGAACGTGTTGATGGAGAGCCAAGCCCGCGTGACGCTGATGCCCGATGGCCGCCTGCGGGTCGAAACGGATATGACCGATATCGGCACCGGCACCTATGCGATCTTGGGCCAAATCGCAGGCGATATGATGGGCCTGCCGCGCGATGCGGTCGATGTGGTCTTGGGCGATACCACCCTGCCCCCGGCTTCGGGCTCAGGCGGGTCATGGGGCGCGTCGTCGAGCGGCACCTCGGTCTATCTGGCCTGCGAGGCGATCCGCAGACAGCTCGCCGCAAGGCTGGAGGTGGAAGAAGGCGATCTCATGCTCAAGGACGGCATGGCGACCTTTGACAACCAGACCCGCAGCCTGAGCGATATCCTGAACGGGGATGAGATTGCCAAAGTGGGTCACGTCCAGCCCGGCGATACTTCTGAGGCGGTGCGGCAGGCCACCTTCGGGGCCTATTTCGCCGAGGTCGCTGTGCATGCCGCCTCGGGCGAGACGCGGGTGCGGCGGATGCATGGCACCTTTGCCGCCGGGCGAATCCTGAACGCCAAGACGGCGCGGTCGCAATGTCTGGGGGGCATGACCTTTGGCATCGGCATCGCACTGACCGAGGAGCTGGCCTTTGACCCACGTGACGGCCATGTGGCCAACCACAACCTCGCGGAATACCACATCCCGGTGAACGCGGATGTGCCGCAGCTGACCGTCGATCTGTTGGAAGAGCGGGACGATTGGGCCAACCCGCTACAGGCCAAAGGGATCGGCGAATTGGGCATTTGTGGCGCGGCGGCAGCGATCACCAATGCAATCTACAACGCCACCGGCGTGCGGGTGCGCGACTATCCCGCCACCTTGGACAAGGTGATTGCCGGGATGTGATAAGACGGGGGCGGCCTGATGGCCGCCCCTTTTTTGCCGGTCTTGCGCTTGATGCCTACTGCCTCAGCCGCTGTTCCCAAGCCGCACGGAAGTCGGCATAGCGTTCCGCATAGGCCGAGGTGAGCGCGGAGTTGGGCGCGATGCTTTTGCGTATCTTCGGGGGGCGGATCACCTCGGCCTCCGCCGCCTCTCCATAGCCCAGCATCGCCAGCCGCGCCGCGCCGAGCGCCGCGCCCTGCGCACCGCTTTCTGGCACATCGAGGGTCAGCCCGGTGATGTTAGCGATCATCTGCAACCATGTCTCCGACTGGCTGCCGCCGCCCGCCACGCAGACCCGTTCGGGCAAGGAACCACAGTGGTCGAGGGCGCGACAGCAGTCGGCAAAGGCGAAGCCGACCCCCTCCATCACCGCCTGCACCATATCCGGCAACCCATGCCCGCGGCGCAGCCCGTGGAACGCCCCGGCGGCATCGGGGGCGTTATGCGGCGTCCGCTCGCCCGAGAGGTATGGCAGGAAGGTGATCGCGGAAGGCTGTTGCAGGTCCTGAACCATGCCCGCCAGCGCCGCCGGGCTTTGCCCCGTGATCTGACCCAGCCATGTCAAAGCGTCGGTGGCCGATAGGATCACCCCCATCTGGTGCCAGGTCTTCGGCACCGCGTGGCAGAAACTATGCACCGCGCTTTCGGTGTTGCTGGCGAAACGGCCGGTCACGGTGAATAGCACGCCAGAGGTGCCGAGCGACAGAAACCCCTGCCCCGGCTGCACCAGCCCCAGCCCCACGGCGGTGGCGGCATTGTCCCCCGCGCCGCCCGCGACAGTGACGTTGCCGACACCCCACTGAGCGGCAAGTTCGGCCCGAAGCCCGCCCGCCCGCGCGCTGCCTTCGACCAATCGCGGCATGTGATCGCGGCTAAGCTCCGTTGCGGCGAGCAGTTCATCCGACCAATCGCGTTTTTCCACGTCGAGCCAGAGTGTCCCCGCCGCGTCGGACATTTCCGAGACATGCTCCCCCGTCAGCCAAAGACCGACATAGTCCTTGGGCAGCAGGACCTTGCGGACCTGCGCGAAAATCTCGGGCTCATGTTTTTGCACCCATCGCAGCTTGGGCGCGGTGAAGCCCGCCATGACGATATTGCCACCCAGCCCGCGAAAATCGGCCCGTTCTTCCAGTTCCGCGCATTCGGCATGGGCGCGGCCATCGTTCCACAGGATCGCCGGGCGCAGGGGCTGATCGTTGGCATCCAGCAGCGTAGCGCCGTGCATCTGGCCCGAGACGGCAATGCCGCGCAGCGCCGCGAATGCCTCCGGGGCCGCGGCGCGGACCTCGGCGATGGCGCTCTCGCAGGCGGTGATCCATGAATGGGGGTCTTGCTCGCTCCACATCGGGTGCGGGCGCTGAACCTCCAATGGGGCATGACCCTCGGCCAAGGGCCGTTGGCCTTCGTCGATCAAAAGCGCTTTGACGCCCGAGGTGCCAAGGTCCAAGCTGAGATAGGTCATGCGGTACTCGTTACTTCACAAATGAGAGGGAGCCACCGGCAGGCTGCCGGTGGCCTTGGCCATTAGAACGGGCTGTCGGGATAGTAGAAATCCATCGCGTTCTCTTGCGTCACCAGCACCGAGCCGATCACGAAAGTGCCCGAGACCGGCGCGTTGGAGGTGAGGCCCACGGCGGTCAGCTCAATCGCGGTGGCGATCATCGACGGCGGGTAGGTCACATTGGCCGGGATCATCTCATCGCCATCGGCGGTGCGCTTGATCATCTCTTTCATACCGGCCCCGCCGAGCACGAATTTCACATCGTCACGCCCCGCCGCTTCGATCGCGGCCAGCACGCCAATCGCCATATCGTCGTCTGAGGCCCAAACCGCGTCGATATTGGGGTATTTCGACAGGAAATCCTGCATCACGGTAAAGCTGTCGTCGCGGTTCCAGTTGCCATGCTCCATGTCGAGCACATTGATGCCGGAGCCTTCGATCGCCGCGTTGAAACCCTCGACACGCTCGTTGTCGATGGTGGTGGGGATGCCGCGCAGCACGACGATGTCGCCGCCATCGGGCATTTGCTGGGCCATGAACTCACCCGACACCTTGCCAAAGCCGCTGTTGTCGCCCGCAACGTAAAGGTCTTGGATGCCTTCCACGGAAAGGCCACGGTCCACCACGGTAACCCATGCACCGCTGTCGGCAACGGCTTGCACCGGCGGGGTCAGCGGGTCGGATTCAAAAGGCAGCACCACCAGCGCGTCGATGTTGCGCGTGGCGACCATGTCTTCGATGTCGTTCACCTGTTTGCCGGGGTCCGACGCGGTGGCGAGAACGAAGTCGAGATCGGAATAGACCTCTTCCAGACGTTCGACGGTTTCCTTGGCGTGGAAGTTCATGCCCCCCGCCCAGCCGTGGGTCGCCGCCGGGATCGACACGCCGATGACTTTGGTGTCTTGGGCAAAGGCGGCGGTGCCAACAGCCGTGGCCAGCGCGGTGGCAATAAATGTTTTGGTAAATGTCATATTTGCTCCTCCCATGAAGCGTTCAACTACGGCTTAAAGCGCCGTCTTCCTTTCGCGCTGTAGGATTACAGCGAGAATGATGATAATCCCTTGGATCGCGCCGTTGAGATAGGGCGATACGAAATCGGTCAGGTTCAGGATATTGCCGATCAGGCTGAGGATCAGCACGCCGATGACGGTGCCCCAGACCCGGCCAAAGCCGCCCTTGAGCACGGTGCCACCGATGATCACGGCGGCAATCGCCTCCAGCTCCCACAGCACCCCGGTCGACGCCGAAGCCGAGCCAAGGCGCGGCACATACATGATCGTGGCAATGCCCACCAAGATGCCCAAGGCGGCGTAGGAGATCAGCCGCGTGCGATTGACGTTCACGTTGGAATAATGCGCCACATGTTCGTTCGACCCGGTGGCGGCGCAGTGGCGGCCATAGACGCTGCGCGACATGATGATCTCACCAATAATGACCACCAGTGCGAAGACGATGATCGGCCAGCTGATCCCTAGGATGCCGTCGAAATAGACGGGCCGGTAAAAGCTGCGCAGACCAAAATCCAGCGACAGGGTGCCGCCATCCGCCAGCCAAGTCACCAGCGAGCGGTAAATGCCCATGGAGCCGAGCGTGACGATGAAGGCTTCGATGCCGAGGGCGGTGATCAAAAAGCCGTTCAACAGCCCCGCCAGCAGCCCCGCGACGATGGCCGTGAACATGCCCAAGAGGATGATCGGCACGCCGACACCGAGGCTCGGCAAGGCGGCGTTCATCACCAAAATCATCAGCCCCGCGATAAAGGCCGCCATCGACCCCACCGACAGGTCAAGCCCGCCCGCGGTGATGACAAAGGTCATGCCCACCGCGATGATCCCGATAAAGGCCGAGCGGGCGAGGACGTTGGTGATATTCGCCGCACTCAGGAAGTTGGAATTCAGCGCCGTGCCGATCAGCAGCAGAACGATCAGCGCGATGATCGGCCCAAGGACAGACATCGACGGCATCCGGAAGCTTTTGGTTTGAGGTGTGGTTACATCTGTCATCTTCGGTTTCCTTAGGCCGTCATCGGCATTTGTTCAGCGCGCAGGCCCATCGAGAGGCGGACAATCGCGTCTTCCGTGATCTCGCCCGCGTTCAGCGTGCCGCTGACCTCGCCCAAACGCATAACCATCACGCGGTCGGCAAGGCCGATGAGTTCGGGCATCTCGGAGGTGATCACGATAATGGCGTGTCCCTGATCGGCCAGTTTGCGCAGGAAGGCATAGATTTGCTGCTTGGTGCCGATGTCGATGCCGCGGGTGGGTTCATCGACGATCAGGATGCGCGGCTCGGAGAGCATGATCTTGGCCAGCAACAGCTTTTGCTGGTTGCCGCCAGACATATTGCCCACACGCACATCACGGCTGCCCGCGCGAATGTCGAACTCGCCAATGGCCTCGGTCAGGGCGGTTTCCTCTGCGTTGCGATCAATCAGGAAGCCGCCGAATTTATGCAGGTTTTGCAGGGTCAGGTTCTCACGCATGCCGCGTTCCAGCAGCAGACCGCGCAGCTTGCGGTCTTCGGTCAGATAGCACAGCCCGGCCTGTTGCGCGTCGCTTGGCCGCTTGAACTGTACCGGCTCCCCAAAGAGGGTGACGCGCTCGGCACTCGCCGGGCGCAGCGCGGCAAGGCCCTCCATCACCTCGGTCCGGCCAGAGCCGATCAGCCCGCCCAGCCCGAGGATCTCCCCCTGTCGCAGCGAAAAGGACACATTGCTGGCAAAGCCCGGCACGCTGAGGTTTTCGACCGAGAGCACCTCTGGCGCGCCCCGCTCCACGCCGGGTTTGGCGGGGTAGAGGTCAGAGACATCGCGGCCCACCATGGCGGTGGCCATTTCGTCTTCGGTGATCTCAGAGGTCGGGCTGGATTGCACCACCGCGCCATCGCGCATGATGGTGACATGGTCCGAGATCTCGGCCACTTCGTCTAATTTATGCGAGGTGAACAAGACCGCCGTCCCCGCCGCGCGCAGGGCCGCGACCTGTTTGAACAGCACATCGGTCTCACGTTTGGTCAGCACCGCCGTCGGCTCATCCATGATCAACACCCGCGCATCGCGCGACAGGGCCTTGGCGATCTCGACCATCTGTTTGTCGGAATTCGACAGGCGCGAGACCAGCGCATCCGGAGAGACGTTGCAGGCCACCCGATCAAGATAGTCCCGCGTGCGCCGCCGCATCTCGGCCTTGTCGAGCAGCGGCCCGCGTTTCAACTCGCGGCCCAGAAAGATGTTCTGCTCAACAGTCAACTGCTCCGCCAAGTTGAACTCTTGGTGGATCATCACGATCCCGGCCATCTCGCCCTCGTGCAGACTGTCGAAACGGACCGCTGCACCGTCAAGTTCGACAGCGCCTTTGGAGGGCAGTTGATAGCCCGCCATGATCTTCATCGTCGTCGATTTGCCCGCCCCGTTCTCACCGATCAGCGCATGCACGGTCCCCGGCTCTAGCGCGAGGGTCACGCCGTGCAGCACTTCGATCGAGCCGAAGCTCTTGCTCACGTCGCGCAGGGCAAGAACGGGGGTGGCACTCATAGCTTGGTCCACGCCGCATCATTGGCCGAGGAGGTGACACAAGCGTTGATGAAACGCATCCCCGCCATGCCCGCCGTGATGTCCGGCAGCACGCCCATGGCGCTTTCGCGGCTCGCCCCGCCCTGCACGGCGCGGATCGCATCGGCGGCCTCGTTATAGATCGTGGCAAACCCTTCGAGGTACCCTTCGGGGTGGCCGCCGGGAATGCGGCTTACCGATTGCGACGCCTCAGACGCCCCTGCCCCGTTGCGGGTGATCAGACGCTTCGGCTCGCTCAAGGGCGTGAACCACAGGTAGTTAGGATCCTCTTGCGACCATTCCAAACCACCCTTGTCGCCATAGATACGCAGTTTCAGCGCGTTCTCATTGCCCGGGGCCACTTGGCTTGACCACAGCATGCCGCGCGCGCCACCGGCGAAGCGCAGCATCATATGGGCGTTGTCATCCAGCTTGCGCCCCGCGCCCCAGCTTTGCAGATCGGCGGCAAGGCTTTCGACCTCCAGACCGCTGACAAAACAGGCGAGGTTATGGGCATGGGTGCCGATATCGCCCACCGAACCGCCCGCGCCCGAGCGTGCGGGATCGGTGCGCCATTCGGCCTGTTTGACGCCTTCGTTCTCCATCGGCGCGGTCAGCCAGTCCTGCGGATACTCCGCCTGAACAATGCGGATCTCGCCCAGATCGCCTGCCGCCACCATGGCCCGCGCTTGGCGGATCATCGGATAGCCGGTGTAATTATGGGTGAGGATGAACAGCGCCTCGGCCTCCGCGACGCTGGTCGCCAACGCCTCCGCATCCTCGAGCGTGGAGGTCAGGGGCTTGTCGCAGATCACATGGATGCCCTTGGCCAAGAACGCCTTCGCGGCAGTAGCATGGACGTGGTTGGGCGTGACGATCGAAACCGCCTCGATCCCGTCCTCGCGGGCGGCTTCGGCCTCGGCCATCTCTTCGAAACTGCCGTAGGAGCGCGGGATGCCCAAAGCCTCCGCACTGGCGGCGGATTTCTCGGGGGTCGAAGACAGCGCGCCCGCGACCAGATCGAACCGGTCGTCGATGCGCGAGGCGATGCGGTGGACCCCGCCGATAAAGGCGTCATTGCCGCCGCCCACCATGCCAAGTCGAATACGTGCCATCAGTCGATCCCCAGCATTTTGCGGTTTGCCGCCTCATCGGTGCCGCCATCGGCGAAGTCGTCAAAGGCTTTGTCGGTCACGCGAATGATGTGATCTGAGACGAATTGCGCCCCCTCACGCGCCCCGTCTTCGGGGTGCTTGAGGCAACATTCCCATTCCACCACGGCCCAGCCATCGAAATCATTCGCCGCCATTTTGGAAAAGACAGCGCCGAAATCAACCTGCCCGTCACCCAGCGACCGGAACCGCCCGGCGCGGTCTGTCCAACTTTGGTAGCCCGAATAGACCCCCTGACGGCCCGTCGGGTTGAACTCGGCATCCTTGACGTGGAACATCTTGATCCGGTCTTTGTAGATGTCGATATTATCAATGTAATCAAGACATTGCAGGACGTAGTGACTGGGGTCATAGAGCATGTTAGCGCGCGCGTGATTGCCCGTACGCTCCAAAAACATCTCATAGGTGATGCCATCATGCAGGTCTTCGCCGGGGTGGATCTCATAGCAGACATCGACACCGCAATCCTCGGCATGGTTCAAGATCGGCAGCCAACGCGCGGCGAGTTCGTCAAAGGCCGTCTCAATCAGCCCCGCCGGGCGCTGCGGCCAAGGGTAGACATAGGGCCAAGCCAAAGCGCCCGAGAAGGTCGCATGCGCCCCGATCCCCATGTTCTTGGACGCCGAAAGCGCCAATTTGACCTGCTCGACCGCCCATTCCTGCCGCGCCTTGGGATTGCCGCGCACTTCTTCGACGGCGAAGCCGTCAAAGGCCGTGTCATAGGCCGGATGCACGGCGACCAACTGACCCTGAAGGTGGGTCGAAAGCTCGGTCACCTCCACGCCGTTTTCGACCGCCTTGCCCTTGAACTCATCGCAGTAATCCTTGCTCGACGCGGCCTTGGCCAAGTCGATCAGCCGCGCGTCCCAACTGGGCACTTGCACGCCTTTGTAGCCACAATCGGCGGCCCATTTGGTGATGCTGTCCCAAGAGTTGAAGGGCGCCTCATTGCCCGCGAATTGCGCCAGAAACAGCGCCGGTCCCTTGATCGTCTTCATAATGTTCCTCCCTTTCCCCGGCTCAAACGAACCGGTTTACGATGTTCTCCAGAATTTCCTGCCGGCCCGAGCGGGGCTGCGGGTTAATGCCGTCTTGGACGACCTGCGCGGCGATTGAGGCCAGATCCCCCTCCAGCATCGCCTTGGCCTTGGGCGTCTCCCACCCCGCGTAGCGCTCGGCGCGCATGGCCTCAATCGTGCCATCCTCCAGCATGGCTGCGGCGGCTTTGAAGCCCCGCGCGCAGACATCCATCGCGCCCGCATGGGCCGCGACCAGATCGACCGGATCGAGCGATTGCCGACGCAGCTTGGCGTCGAAATTGGTGCCGCCGGTGGTGAAACCACCCGCCTTCAGCACCTCGTAATAGGCCAGCGCCACTTCGGGCACGTTGTTGGGGAATTGATCCGTGTCCCAGCCCGATTGATAGTCGTTGCGGTTCATGTCGATCGAGCCGAAAATCCCCAAGGATGCGGCGAGCGCCAGTTCATGCTCGAACGAATGGCCTGCAAGGATCGCATGGCCCTGTTCGATGTTCATCTGAACTTCGTTCTCCAGCCCAAACTCCTTGAGGAAACCATAGACCGTGGCGACATCGAAATCATACTGGTGTTTGGTCGGTTCCTGCGGCTTGGGCTCAACCAGAATGGCGCCCTTGAAGCCGATCTTGTGTTTGTATTCCACCGCCATCTGCAAAAAGCGCCCGGCCTGCTGGCGTTCGCGTTTCAGATCGGTGTTCAGCAGAGTCTCATAACCTTCGCGCCCGCCCCAGAGGACGTAGTTCTGACCGCCCAGCTTATGGGTCGCATCCATGCAGGCTTTGACCGTGGCGGCGGACCAAGCGAAAATCTCAGGGTCGGGGTTGGTGGCCGCGCCCGACATGAAGCGCCGGTGACCAAAAAGGTTCGCCGTGCCCCAAAGCAGCTTGGTTTTGGAGCCTTCCATCTTGGTGCCGAGATAATCAATGATCTCTTCGAAATTGCGTAGGCTTTCGGCGAATGTGTCCCCCTCGGGGCGGATGTCGGCATCGTGCCAGCAAAAGAAGGGCGCGTTCAGCAGATCGAACATCTCAAAGGCCACATCGGCCTTGAGCTTTGCCAAATCCATCGTGTCACCGAACCACGGGCGATCGAAGGTCTGCCCGCCAAAGGGATCGCCGCCCGGCCATGCGAAGGAGTGCCAATAGGCCACGGCAAAGCGCAGGTGGTCTTCCATCCGTTTGCCCATGACGATCTCGTCAGGGTTGTAGTGGCGAAAGGCCAGATCGGCCCCCTCGGGATCATAGGTGAGGGGCTTTATATCTTTAAAGAAATCAGTCATCTATCTTGGCCTTCATCTTATCGGTCAATGTGTCGGCGGGCAGATTGTCCCGCACATAAATCGTCGGCACGAGGTCCGGCATCGGCGGCAATTCCTTTTGGTCGATCAGCGCCCGCAAGACGGTGAAGGCGCGGTTGATCTCGACATCTGGGCGCTGGTCGATCACCAGATCGATATGCCGATCAAGCAGCGCCTGACGCGAATGCGCGACCAGTTCATGCACCACGCAGAAGGGCCGTGTGCCCTGCCCCTCTTGCAGGGCGGCGATCAACCCGCTGTTGCCCGCGCCCACGTTGTAAAGTGCTGTCAGCTCCGTCTGGCCGAGCGCCTGACGCGTCTGCGCGTTCAGCACCTGCGCGTCGTCCTTCGTCATGATCGGATCCAGCAATTCAACCTGCGGGAAATCGGCCTGCAACACTTCGCGAAAGCCGGTCAGACGCTCTGCGTGGTCGCGCGCGTCCAGCGAGCCTGCAAAGGTCTGCACCCGTCCGCCCTGCCCGCCATGGGCAAGCCCCACCATGCGGCCCGCCGTGCGCCCGGCGGCGATGTTGTCGATCCCGATATAGGCGGCGCGGGCGGCCTGCGGCAGGTCGGAGACGAGGCCCACCACGGCCACCCCCTTGTCCCGCAGGGCGGCCAAAGGTGCCTCAAGCGCCGCGCTTTGCAAACCGACGATGGCGACACCGTCGAAATCCCGTGCCAGCAGGTCCGAGATGCTGTCTTGCAGCCCTTCGACGGCGAAGGCCGCGACCTCGATCACCTCGGCGGTGACGCGTTCGGTGGCCTGATGGGCGGCGGTATGGTCGATGTGTTGACGGATGCGGTTGAAAAAGGCGTTGGAGCCGCGGGGGATCAGGAAAGCGAGCCGGTAGACCCGCCCGCGTGACAGGTTCGCCGCCGCGACATTGCGCACATAGCCAAGCGCCGCGACCGCTTCGCGCACCTTGGCGATGGACTTTTCCGCCACGTTGCCGCGGTTGTTGATCACCCGGTCCGCGGTGGCATAGCTCACTCCGGCAGCGCGTGCGACATCGCTCAACGTCGGACTTGTCATGGCCCCTCCCCTGCGCGCCGACCCTCCCAGCCTGCGCATCTCGGGGCCTATCTAGGGGGATATTTTGATATACGTCAATCATTTTTGATAGACGTATATCATTTTTCGGGAATAGGGCGGGGCGGTGGCGAACGCAAACCGCCCCTAAGGGGCTGAATGTTATAGAATTCTCGTATCGAAACCGACCGAAGACTTACTGCGCCGCGGTCTCGCTGGCTTGCAACGGGCCGGGGTGAATGCAAGCGACTTGATGCAGCGACTCGCCCGGTTGCGGCACCACCTGCGCGCAATCCGCCTGCGCCCGCGGGCAGCGGCCACGGAAAACACAACCCGAGGGCGGGTTCATCGGTGAGGGCATGTCGCCCGACATCGGCACGATCTGCTTGGCGCGCTCGGCGATCGGATCGGGGATCGGCACGGCGGAAAGCAGGGCCTGCGTGTAGGGATGCTGCGGGTCGTCGTAGAGCTGCGCCTTCGGTGCCTTCTCCATCACGCGGCCAAGGTAGAGCACCATGACCTCGTCCGAGATGTTTTTCACCACGCTGAGGTCATGGGCGATGAAGATCATCGCGAGCCCCAGATCGCGCTGCAACTCTTTGAGAAGCTCGATCACCTGCGCCTGAATTGAGACATCGAGCGCCGAAACCGGCTCGTCGCAGATCAGGAGCTTCGGCTCCACGATCAACGCGCGGGCGATGCCGATGCGCTGGCACTGGCCGCCGGAGAACTCATGCGGGTAGCGGTTGATCATCTGCGGCAGCAGGCCCACGCGCTCCATCATCTGCGCCACCCGGGCGCGGCGCTCGCGGGCGGGCACGTCGGGGCGGTGGGTCTTCAGCGGCTCGGCGATGATCTGCCCCAGCGTCATACGCGGATTGAGCGAGGCGAGCGGGTCCTGAAATACCATCTGGATCTCGGACCGGTAGGGCTTCATCCGGCGCGGGGAGAGCGACAGGAGATCTGTCTCGCTCTGCCACATGACCTGACCCTCGGCCGGAACCATCTGGATCAACCCGCGCGCAAGGGTGGACTTGCCGCAGCCGGATTCGCCCACGACGCCGAGGGTCTTGCCGGGCTCGAGATCGAAGCTGACGCCGTTCACCGCGTGGAGCAGGCGCGGCTTGGTCCAAGGCATGTCGCCGGCGCGGGTGATCGGGAATTTGACGTGCAGGTCGCGGACCGAAAGAAGCGGGCTCATGCGGTGACCTCCGCGATGGGACGGTGGCAGGCGCGGGCGCGGGCGCCGTCGAAGGGTGCGAGCGGCGGCATCACGCGGCAATCCTCGCCGGCGTAATCACAGCGCGGGCGGAAGGGGCAGCCCTCGGGGGGCGCGGCCATGTTTGGCGGGTTGCCCGGGATCGCCTTCATGGTGGCGTCCTCGTCATCGACGCGCGGCACGGCGGCCAAAAGGCCGCGGGTATAGGGATGCGTGGGCTCGGCAAAGAGCGGCTCGGTCGGGCCCTGCTCCATCACCCGGCCGCCGTACATCACCAGCACCCGCTCGCAGAAGCCCGCCACGACGCCGAGGTCATGGGTGATGAGGATCGTGGCCATGCCGAAATCCTTTTGTAGATCGCCCAAGAGGTCCATGATCTGCGCTTGCACGGTAACGTCGAGCGCGGTGGTCGGCTCGTCCGCGATCAACAGGTCCGGCTTGCACAGCAGCGACATGGCGATCATCACCCGCTGGCGCATCCCGCCGGAGAACTCATGCGGAAAGAGGCGGATACGCTCCTTGGCGGCGGGAATTTTCACCGCGTCCAGCATCCGCACCGATTCTGCCAGTGCGTCGCGCTTCGATAGTCCCTGGTGTAGGGTCAGCACCTCGGCCATCTGCTCGGAAATCCGCATGTAGGGGTTGAGCGAGGTCATCGGGTCCTGAAAGATCATCGCGATGCGCTCGGCCCGGATCTTGTTCAGCACCTTGGGCTTGGCGCCGAGGATTTCCTGCCCGTCGAAACGGATCGACCCACCGGTGCGCCCGTTGGGCGCTAGCAGTCCCATGATCGAGAATGCGGTCTGCGATTTGCCCGAGCCGCTTTCGCCGACAATGCCGAGGGTCTCGCCCCGGTTGATCGAGAGCGACAGGTCGTTGACCGCGTGAACGGGTCCGTCGTCGCCCTCGAAGGTGACGTTGAGCTTGTCGATTTCCAGCAGAGACATCAGCGATCCTTGGGGTCGAGCGCGTCACGAAGCCCGTCGCCTATGAAGAACAGGCCGAAGAGCGTGAGACAGAAGAACAGCAGCGGGAAGCCCAACTGCCAGGTGGTGCCATAGGCGATGGTGCCCGCGCCTTCGGAGATCAGCGCCCCGAGGGAGGTCAGCGGTTCCTGCACGCCAAGGCCGAGGAAAGAGATGAAACTTTCCGTGAGGATCATCAGCGGGACCAGCAGCGTGGCATAGACGGCGATCACGCCCAGCAGGTTGGGCACGATGTGGCGCAGGATGATGACCGGGGCCGAGACGCCGGTGGCGCGGGCGGCCTCGACGAACTCGCGGCCCTTGATGGTCAGGGTCTGGCCGCGCACGATGCGGGCCATCTCCATCCAAGAGATCAGGCCGACGCCGGCGAAGAGAATGGTGATCGACCGGCCATACATGACCAGCAGCAGGATCAGCACGAACATGTAAGGCACGGCCATGAAAATATCGACGAGCCGCATCATGATGCTGTCGGTCCGCCCGCCGAAATAGCCCGCCACCGCGCCGTAGAGCGTGCCGACCACACAGGCGATCAACGCGCCGACGAGGCCCACGGCGAGGCTGATCTGCGTGCCCTGCACGGTGCGTGCAAAGAGGTCGCGGCCCAGATCGTCAGTGCCGAAGTAATGGCCGCTCTCAATCGATGGGCCGCCCAGTTCGGCGATCTGGCCCATGACGTTGTAGTCGAGTTCCTCGTTCGACCATTGCGCGAGGCTGTTGCCAAAGAGTGCGAAGGCCACGACGAAGCCGAGGATCACCAGCCCCATCAGCGCCGCCTTGTTGCGGAAGAACCGCCGCCGCGCGTCAGCCCAGGGGGAGCGGCCCTTGGCGGCGATCTCGGTGGCCTCGACCCGTTGTTCGGATGTCATCACCATGTCAGTACCGGATCTTGGGGTCGATCCACCCGTAAAGGATATCGACCACGAGGTTAAAGAAGATGGTCAGCGCACCGACGAGGATCGTCACCCCCATCATCACCGCGTAGTCGCGGTTCAGCGCCGAATCGACGAAGGCCTTGCCGATGCCGCCGGTGGAGAAATAGATGTCGACCACCACGGAGCCGGTGATCATCGCCACGAAGGCCGGCCCGAGGTAGGAAATCACCGGCAGCATCGCAGGTTTCAGCGCGTGGCGCAGGATCACCCGCCGTTCGGGCAGGCCCTTGGCGCGGGCGGTGCGGATGTGGTTCGACGTCAGCACTTCCAGCATCGAGGAGCGCGTGATCCGCGCGATCGAAGCCATGAAGGACGTGGACAGCGCGATCACCGGCATGATCCAATATTCCGGCCCCTGCCAGCCGCCACCCGGCAGCCAGCCCAGCCAGAGCGTGAAGACCAGCACGAGGATCGGCGCCATCACGAAGTTCGGCAGCACCTGCGCGCCGATGGAGACGCCGACGGCGGCATAGTCCAGTACCGTATTGTGCCGCACGGCGGCGGCGACGCCGAGGCCCACGCCGACGATGACCGCCACGGCGAAGGACAAAAGGCCGTAGGTCAGCGTGATCGGGAAACCTTGGGCGATGATCTCGTTCACCGAACGGTCCTTGTAGACGAAGCTCGGCCCGAAATCGAACTCGGTGACGATGCCCCAGACGTAGGAGGTGATCTGCTTCCACAGCGGATCGTCCAGCCCGTATTTCGCATTGAGGTTCGCCAGCACCTGCGGCGGCAACTCGCGCTCCGAGGTGAAGGGGCCGCCGGGGGCGGAATGCATCAGCAGGAAAGAGATGACGATCAAGACCAGAAGCGTCGGAATAGCGATGGCAAGGCGCTTGAGGATGTAACTGAGCAAGAGGCGCGCGCTCCGAATACGGGGTTTGTGGGGGTGTAGAATAGAATCGGGCAGCCCGTGCCATAACCGCCGGGCTGCCCGAATGTCGAGAGGTTACTCTGCGGTACGGTAGAGGTCTTTGCCGTACCAAGTGTTGTTCACGTTGTTCTCGGGCAGACCTTCGATGTCTTCCGCGATCATGTCAACGTTCGCGTAATGGTAGATCGGGATGATCGGCATTTCCTCGGCCAAGATCTTCTCCGCCTCTTGATAAAGCGGCTGCGGATCTTCGGCGGTCTTGCTGTCCTTCATGAGCTTGTCATAAGCGTCGTTATAGAACTCGCCGTTGTTGTGGCCCGAATAGGAAGTCATGAGGTCGAGATAGGTCGACGCCTCGTTGTAGTCGCCGCACCAAGCATAACGCGCCATGTCGTAGTCTTGGTTCTGCATCCGGTCGGTGTGGACCTTCCACTCATAGTTGTCGAGCGTGAGGTTCACGCCGATCTGCTTGAGCATCTGCGAGGCCGCGATGGCGATCTTCTTGTGATCTTCCGAGGTGTTGTACTGCAGCGTCAGATCCAGCGGGTTGTCGGGGCCGTAGCCCGCCTCGGCCAGCAGCTCCTTGGCCTTCTCCACGCGCTGCGCTTGGTCCATGTTGTCGGCCCAGTCGAGCTCGGGCCGCTCGAAGTCGGCGATCGCCCAGTGGGTCCAGTTGTACGAAGGCTTCTGGCCGCCCTGCAGGATGCGATCGACGATGATGTCGCGGTCGATGGCATAGGCCAGCGCCTTGCGCACATTGACGTTTTTCAGCGCCTCCGGCCCCTTGTCGCCCACGTTCAGCATGTAGATGTAGGAGCAGTTATAGGGGGTCGAGACCGCCTGTTCGGGGTACTCTTTCTTCAGGCGCGGATACTGCCCGGCGGGGATGTCCACGCGGTCCAGCTCACCGGCCAGATAGCGGGTCAGGGCTTGGTTCACGTCGTTGATCGTCAGCGCGATGATCTCTTCCATCACCACGTTCTCGGCGTCCCAATAGGTGTCGTTCTTCTCCATCACGACACGCTCGCCCAGCTGGTGTTCGACCAGCGTATAGGCGCCGTTGCCGACAAGCGTGCCTGCATCGGTCCAGTCGTCGCCATGTTCCTCGACCACGCTTTGCAGCACGGGGAAGGTCGAGCCGTGCACCAGCATCTGCGGGAAATAGGGCAGCGGCGTGGTGATCTTGACCTCAAGCGTGTGGTCGTCGATGGCGCGGATGCCGAGTTCCTCGGGGGATTTGTCCCCGGCGATGATCTCGGGCGCGTTCTGGACCTGCATCAACTCCATGTACCAGGCGTATTCCGAGGCGGTCGCCGGGTCGGCCAGACGGCGCCAGGAATAGACGAAGTCGTTCGCGGTGACCGGCTCACCGTTGGACCACTTGGCGTCGTCGCGCAGGTTGAACGTGTAGGTCTTGCCGTCTTCCGAAACTTCGTGGTCGAGCGCGACGCCGGGGACCAGCTCACCGTTGCCGTCCTCGTTGTAGAGCCCCTCGAAGAGGTTGCGCAGCACATCTGAGCCTTCGACGTCGGTGTTGATCTGCGGGTCCATCGACTTGATCGCGTCGAGCAGCCAGAAGGTATAGGTCTGATCTTCGGCAAGATTCACGCCCTCGGGCACATCGGCGGCCTGGGCCTGAAACGCAAGGCTTAGCGCCAATGCGGAGGAGGCGAGTGTCGTGCGTAGCTTCATGGTGACTCTCCGTTGTTTGAAAGTTCGTGTTCTGATTGAAAAGTAATCAATCGAAAACGAAGAGCACATGCAAGACGTTGCCTCGCGTCAGCCAAACACGGCGGCTTCGCGCCGAGGCGGCGCGAGGTTGTGAAGATTGGCCCCCGCCCCCGGTCTGCCCCGGGCGGCGGGGTTCAACGTGGCAACGGGCGCGACTAGCCGCGTGCGCCCCAAGTATCGGACAAGCGGTAGCCGCCCGGCCAAGGGTCATCGGGGTCGAGCATATGTTGGTGGATGCCCGTGACCCAGCCCCGGCCCGACAGTTCCGGCAGGATGGCCATATGTTCGCCCACCTGCGTCTCGCCCAAGATACGCCCCGTGAAGGTCGACCCGATCAGCGACACGGTGGTCAGACTGTCCTCCAGCCCCATTTCCCCCCGCGCGTGCAGCAGGGCCATCCGCGTGCAAAGCGCTGTGCCAGTGGGGGAGCGGTCCACCTTGCCGGGCTGGATCGCGACCGCCGCCCCGGCGCGCAGGCCGGCCTCATCGCGGGTCACCGGACCGGCGAACAGGCAGAAAGAGAAATGCTGCCAATCAGGGTTCTCAGGGTGGTCGAACCGCATCGCCGCATTGGCCGCATCGGTGATCCGCACGCCAAACCGCGCGATGTCATGGGCCTCATGCGCTTCCAGCGAAAACCCCATTGCGGCGGCATCGACGACGACGAAACTGTCGCCGCCATAGGCGGTATCGACGGTGAGCGTGCCCAGCCCTTCGACCTCAAGCGGCACATCCAGACGCGCCGCGAAGCTTGGCAGGTTCTGCACGAAAATACGCTCCGCTTTGCCATTGCGACATTCGGCGCGGACCTTCACCAGCCCGCCCGGCGCTTCGAGGGTTAGCTCCGTCACAGGCTCCGTCATCGGCAGGATGCCCCCGTCGAGCAGTACGGTCGAGACGCAGATCGAATTGGAACCGGACATCGGAGGCGTGTCCTCCGGCTCCATGATGATGAAGGCCGCATCGGCGCGGGGGTCTTTCGGCGGCACCAGCAGGTTCACATGGCGAAACACCCCGCCGCGCGGCTCGTTCAACACGAAGTTGCGCAGGGTTTCATCCCGCGCGATCCAGCGGCTCTGCTCCCACAGCGTCTCGCCCGGCGGCGGGGCGACACCGCCCACGATCACATCGCCCACCTCACCCTCGGCATGGGCCGAGATCACATGAACCGTCTTGCTGCTACGCATTGCTTGTTTCCTCTTCGGCCAGCCATGGCGGCAAAGCCTCCCCGGCCTGCCCGGTCACGGCTGCCTCGACACAGTCCGCGATACTGCCAAAGCGCACATCCCGGCCCGACAGTCCGGGGGCGTAATGGGCGTATTTACCGGAGTTCGTCATCAACACCTTGGCCGAGGGCGGGAAGACCGGCTCGGAGATCGAACACCAGCAGATATCGGGCACGACTTGCACGCCCGCCGCCTCGAGCCGCGCCACGGTGCCGTCATCGCGCGCCGCTTGTAACGTGTCTTGGCCAAGCGTCACGATCACCGCCGTGTCGGCATGGCGCTTGCGCCCGGCGAGGGCGGTGTCGAGCGCGCGGCATTCGGCATGAGAGAAATGTGGGCTCCCAAAGGCCACGAGGTCAACCGTCGCGGCTCCGGCGTTGAACTGCCGCCAAACGCGGCGCAGGTCATCGGCTGTGAGGCGAACGGTATCGGCCTCTGCGACAGGGGGCAGATCGGCCTCGGGTGTGATCCCGGCGACATGCAGCATTGGGGCCGCGGAGGTGGTACCAAAGGCCGCGCAGAGCGCTTTGAGATCATCCTCATTCGGGGCGGCCCCCTCCAACCCGCGCAAAAGCGGGATCCGGTCCGGGGCGGCCTGCCCCGCAAGCCAGCCCAGCATCGGCCAGATCGCCTCGTCATATTGCACGGGCAGTTCCACCTCGATCACCCGGCGCGGGGCGCGATGTTCTTCCAGATAGACCCCGGAGAGCGGTGCGCGCGCGGTGAGCGCGATGCACAGGTCGAGGAAATCGGGATGTTTCACCGTCCGCGCGCCAAGCACGCTATTGGCATAGATCACCGCGTTGGACTCCGACCATGCGATGAACTCGCCGCGTTCGGGCGGGGCGGGCAATTGGTAGGGCGCACAGGTGAAACTGGGCCGCGCGCCCATGGTGACATAGGCGTCGGCCAAACGGCTGGCGGGCAGGCCGAAGTCCGGCGGCACGCCTTGGGCGCGCCAATTGCCGTGATCGACCGAGATGGCATTCATCGTCGTCGGCACACGCACCTTCGAGCCCATATCGGCCATGGTCTGGGCAAAGAGCAGGTTGGCGGGGCTGGCGTAGATGCAGCCGTCGATATGCACGCGCGTCACATCGACCAGCCGCTCGGCCCCCTGCCCCCGCGCCATGGTGCAGGTGATCTCCATCGCCAGTTGCACGGCCTTGCCTTCGACCCCGTCCAGCATCGCCTGATCCTCGGCGGTGAGATGCAGGGCGCGGGCGGGCCTGTCCGACAGGGGCAGATCCCAGTCATCGGTGCTGAGCATCTCAGGCGTGATCCGCGCGCTGCGGGATTTGGCGAGCAGGTCGTAATCCTCGGCCCCGAGTCGCAGCACCGCGAGCGGCTTGTCGAACATCTTGCCCGCGATCAACGCGCCTAGGGTCAGGATGTCTTCGGCCTCACGAAACACGAGGGCAGCAGGGGCATGACCGTTCAACGCCAGTTCCAGCAGCACGCCGCTGCCGGTGCAGGAGCCGCGGCTGGTGGGCATGAGCAGGATCTTCCCCGCCAGCGACTGACCGCAGAGCGGGTGATGCGCGTCGATGACCTTGCCCGTGGCCGGATCGACGCCGCCCCAGAAACTCAGCCCCTCAGAGGAAGCCAGCACCGCGCCTTGGGCCGCGGCGGGAACGATGATTTGCGCCATGGGGTGCCCCTCCAATTCAGGTGACGACAAAGCCGTGCGCGAAGGGGTCACGCTCGTCAATGAAAATGGTGTTAAAGCCCGTCACCCGCGCCCAACCGGCGATGGAGGGGATGATCGCGGGCCTGCCCGCCACCTCTGCCGCCGCTTCGACACGGCCTTTGAACATGGAGCCGATGATGGATTCATGCACGAAATCATCGCCCACATTCAGCTTGCCCTTGGCCGCAAGCTGAGCCATCCGCGCCGAGGTGCCAGTGCCGCAGGGCGAGCGGTCGATCGCCTTGTCACCGTAGAAAACCGCGTTGCGGGCATGGGCCTCTCCCGCGCGGGGGGCGCCGGTCCAGAGGATATGGCTCAGCCCGTTGATCGCAGGGTGTTCGGGGTGGATGAACTCATATTTCGCATTGAGCGCGGCACGGAGTTTCGGGCTAAGACCGACCAGTTCGGAGACCGAGAAATCCGCCATATCGCGGAAATTCTTCTGCGGCTCGACGATGGCATAGAAGTTCCCGCCATAGGCCACATCGACCACCACTTCGCCCAAACCCTCGACCTCTGCCGTCAGCCCTTCGGCGTGGAGGAAGGCGGGCACGTTGCTCAGGCGCACCTCTTCAACGAAACGCCCCTCTTGCCGGTAGGTCACATCGACCCGCCCGGCAGGGGTTTCAAGGCGCAATTGGCCGGGGGTGGCGGGGGTGACCAGCCCGTTCTCAAGCGCGATGGTGACGGTGCCGATGGTGCCGTGGCCGCACATCGGCAGGCAGCCCGAGGTCTCGATGAACAGCACCGCGATGTCGCAATCATCCCGCGTCGGCGGGTAAAGGATCGCGCCCGACATCTGGTCGTGCCCACGCGGCTCAAACATCAGACCGGTGCGGATCCAGTCGTATTCCGCCAGAAAATGCGCGCGCTTTTCCAGCATGTTCGCGCCCTTCAACAGCGGCGCGCCGCCGGTAACGAGCCGTACCGGATTGCCGCAGGTATGGCCGTCGATACAGGGAAATGTGTGTTGCGTCATGTCAGCCTCTAGAAACGGGCGGGAGAGAAGGGGGTCAGGTCGATGCCGGGGTCTTGGCCGGTCATCAGATCCGCGATGATGGCGGCGGTGCCCGCCGATTGGGTGAGGCCCAGATGCCCGTGGCCAAAGGCGCAGAACACATCCGGGCGGTTCGGCAGCGCGCCGATGGCGGGCAGGCTGTCGGGCAGTGAGGGGCGGAAACCCATCCATTGCGTGCCGCCCGAGGTGTCGAGCCCCGGCAGAAAGCGCTTGGCCTTTTTCAGCATCGCATCGGCCCGGGCAAAGTTCGGCGGCAGGTCGAGCCCGCCGAGTTCCACCGCCCCGCCGACGCGCAGCCCATGGCCCACCTTGCTGATGACAAACCCATGGCCGCCGAAAGTGATTTGGCGCTTCAGGTCGAAGGCACCACTGGGCAGGGTCGTGTTATAGCCGCGCTCGGTCTCCAGCGGGATTTTCGCGCCAGCGGTCCGCGCGAGGTGATGCGAATGCGCACCTGCGGACAGCACCACGCGGCCCGGCATCAGGCCAGCGGCGGTCTCGACCCCGCCCGCGACGAGACGTTCGGCGCGGGTGATGGTGATCTCCCCGCCCCCGGCCCGGAAGCGTTTGGCCATCGCCAGCACATAGTCGCGCGGATCCGAGATCGATTGCCATTCCGGGGTGAAGGTCGCATGGGTGAAGCCGGGCGCAAGACCGGGCTGATAGGCCGCAATCTCATCGCCCTTGAGATGGGTGAAAGCGATCCCCGCCTCTGCGCGGGCCTGCCATCCGGGGAGGGAGGCGCGGAACTCGGCCTCGCTTTCATAGACCTGCAACTGCCCGTCATGGCGCAGCATATGGGCCAGACCGCTCAGCTCCAGATGCGGGTCGAGCGCGGCCTGCGAGAGTTTCATCAGCGCCGTCTGCGCCACGGTCGAGGCCCGCAGCTGCGCGGGCCAGCTCGCCTTCCAAAACCGCCACATCCACGGGGCGATCCGGCCGGCATAGCGCGGCGGCACCGACAGCGGACCCAGCGGATCAAGCAGCCATTTCGGCGCCTGCCGGATCATCCGGGGCGAGGCGAGCGGCAGGATCTCGGTGAAAGCAAAGGCGCCCGCGTTGCCCGCCGAGGCGCCCGCCGCCGGGCCTTCACGGTCGATCACCCGCACGGGCAGCCCGCGCGCCTGAAGTGCCAGCGCGATGGACAGGCCCACCACGCCCGCGCCGACGACCGTCACCGGGGTTTGGTTCATTACCGCACGCTCGACAGGAATTGACGGGTCTCTTCTTGCTGCGGATCGCCAAAGATCTGATCCGGCGCGCCGATCTCGGCCATGACGCCCTTGTGAAAGAAGGCCACACGGTCCGACACATCGCGTGCGAAACTCATCTCATGGGTGACACAGATCATCGTCATCCCTTCATCTGCCAGCAGTTTGAGCGTGTCCAGCACCTCGCCCACCAGTTGCGGGTCGAGGGCCGAGGTCACCTCGTCGAAGAGAATGTAGTCGGGCGACATCGCCAATGCACGCGCAATCGCCATCCGCTGCTGCTGCCCGCCCGACAGGCGGCTGGGGTAAACATCAAGCTTATCGGCCAGACCGACATGCGAAAGCTGCTGCACTGCGATCTCTTCGGCCTCTTTTCGGGCGATGCCTTTGACTTTGCGCGGGGCCAGCGTGACGTTTTCCAGCACCGTGAGATGCGGAAAGGCGTTGAACTGCTGGAACACGATGCCGATCTTGCGGCGCAGCTTGTTCAGGTCGGTGTCGCGGGCGTGAACCTCGGTCCCGTCGACGACGATGCGGCCACTGTCGATCGGCTCTAGCCCGTTGATGCAGGTCAAGAGCGTCGATTTGCCCGAACCAGAGCCGCCGATCACCGAGACGACCTCGCCTTTTTGCACGGTCAGGTCGATGCCCTTGAGCACCTGAAGCGCACCAAAGGATTTGTGGACGTTTTCAATCTCAATCATTTTCTTGCCACCTTTTTTCCAAGCGGCTGCCAAGCCGGGCAATGGGGAAACTGAGCGCGAAGTAGATCGCGCCGGTCACGAGCAGGATGAACATCGGCTCTTGCAGGCGTGTCACCAGAATTTGCGAAGCGCGCAGCAATTCGATGATGCCAAGCCACATCACCAGCGCGCTGTCTTTCATCACGCCGAGCGTCAGGCCGATCCAACTGGGCAGGCCGACCCGCAGCGCCATGGGAAAGACGATCTGCGTAAGATCCTGCCCCCAAGTCATGCCAAGCGAGCGCGCCGCACGGCGGGTGACCGAAGGCACCGCCTCGATCGCGCCGCGCACGATCTCGGTGCAATAGGCTGAGGTATAAAGGGCCAGCACGATGCAGGATGTCACGAAGGGCGAAATCCCCCAGCCCGCGATGGCCTGAAAGGCGTTGGCAAGGATCAATTGGATCAGCAGCGGGACCGAGCGGAAGATATCCAGCACGAAAGTCAGCGGCAGCGCCGCCCATGGGCTGATCTGGCTGCGCAGCACCCCGAAGAAGACCCCCAGCAGCGTGCCGCCCACCACCGCGAAGGCGGTGACCGAAAGCGTCACCCCTGCGCCTTTGAGCATGAACAACAGGTCGTTGAAGGTCAGAGCCGTATCAAACATCTATTCTCTTCCTTCAGTAGCGAAACAGGCGGGCCGCAAGCAGCCGTGCGCCAAGCATCACGGTCTTGGCGATCACGTAGTAGATCACCGCCGCCAATGCGAAGAATTCAAAGGTTCGGAAGCTGCGCGCGTTGAGGTCTTGCGTCACCCCGGCGAGATCCGAATTCAGCCCCACTGTGACCCCCAGAGAGGTCATCAAGATCGCCCAGATCATCTGGTTCGTCGTCGGCAGGAACGAGATGCGGAACATCTGCGGCAGGATGATCAAGCGAAACGCCTTGGCCTGCCCCATGCCCAGTGATCGCCCGGCGCGCAGCTGGGTGCCCGGAATGGCGCGCATCGCGCCGCGGAACGTCTCGCAAAGGTAGCCCGCGTTGTTGAAGGCGATCCCCGCCAGCAGCGCGGCGTAGGGGCTGAGATAGATCCCGAAAGACCCGAGCCCAAAATGCGCCATGTAAATCTGAAACAGCGCCGGCGTGTTGCGCGCCACTTCGACCCATGCGGTCGCAGGCGCCCGCAGCCAAGCCGATTTGGCATCCCGGCCCACGGCCAGCAGCACGGCGATGGCAACGCCGATGAGCATCGACAGGATCGATATTTGCAGCGTGACTAGCGCGCCTTCCAGCATCTCTGGCAAGGCGCGAAAGGCCTGTCGCCATTGAAAGGTATAGTTGCCCATCTCTTGCTCCGATCAGCGGTTATCGGCAGGGGGGCCGCAGGTCGCGGCCCCCGCATTCATCAGCGATAGGCTTTGGCGATGGTCAGGTCCGGCGCCTCGCCGCCGACCCATTTGTCGAACAGTTCCTGATAACGGCCCGAGCGCACCTGCTGGTTCACGAAGAGGTCGAGGTAGTTCAGCAGACCGTATTCCTGACGCAGGCCGATCAGACCGACATAGTCCACGTCAAACGGCGCATCGCCCGCGATGGTCAGACCGTCGAACTTGCCGCTCGCCACGATGGAGGAGGCCACGGTGGAGGTCACGACAGTCGCGTCGATCTGGCCTTGGGCCAGCGACAGGAAGACGTCCGCTTGGCTCTGGTAGGAACGGAAGCTGCCTTCGTCCCATGCGTCGACCTGCTCTTCCAGCGCGATGGCTTCGAAAGTGCCCGCGACGGAGCCCACGGTCTTGCCCTTGAGGCTTTCAAAACTGTCGACGCCCGCGTCTTCGCGGGTCAGCACGACGTTGGTGAAGGCGAAATAGGGCACCGAGAAGCCGACGGTCTTGGCGCGCTCCAGCGTGTCGGAGGTGGAGGCAACACCCACATCCGCGCGGCCCGAGACGAGGGCGGGGATACGGTCGGGGAAGGGCGTCTCCACGATCTCGGCTTCGACGCCAAGGGCGGCGGCCAGATCGTTGCAATAGTCCACGTCGAAGCCGACGGGCGTGTTGCTGTCATCGCGCGAGCCCATGGGCGGAAAGTCCAGCACCACGGCGCAGCGCAGCGTGCCCGAAGAAATGATGTCGTCCAGTTTGTCGGCCTGAGCGGCGGTGCCGATCACGGTCGCAGCCACAAGGCTCCCGGCGAGTTGCGTGAATTTCATAGGTATCTCCCTCTTGGGTTGGTCGCCCCCGACTCTCTCTGGACGGGGTGCGGGGTGGTATGAAGGAACAATGTCTTCATTAAAAATACAATATGTATTTTTTACTTTTACCGGCATGTCGACATATTTTTGATACATTCCTGCCTTGCCAGCATGGTCGTGAAAAAGCAGCCGGTTGGGCGGCTCCCCCACGGCGTAACAGATGCGAAAAGCCGGGCGTGCGGCCCGGCTTTTCCGATCTTAGATTACCCCGCTGCGTCTTCCGGCAGCAGCGCCTCGGGCAGGTTCTGATAGGACACGGGCCGCAAGAAACGGCGGATCGACAGGGTGCCCACGCTGGTCGCGCCGAAGTTGGTGCTGGCCGGATATGGCCCGCCATGCACCATGGAATCCACCACCTCGACCCCTGTCGGGAAACCATTGGCCAGCAGGCGACCCGCCTTGCGTTCCAGCACCGGCATGAGGTCGCGCGCGGCGTCGACATCCGCGTCATCCATATGCAGGGTGACGGTCAATTGCCCGTCCAGTTCCAACGCCAGAGCGCGCATCTCTTCCAGCGAAGAGACCCGCACCACCAATCCGAGAGGGCCGAAGACCTCTTCGTGCAGCGCCGGATTGGCCTTGAACTCTTCGCCCGTGGTTTCGAAGAGCGCAGGCGCGGCGGTGCGGCCTTCGCTGTCGGCCAGATGCACTTGGCGCAGGCTTGGCGCGGATTTGAACTTGTCCCGCCCTGCGCAATAGGCCTCGGCGATACCGTCTGTCAGCATGACCTGCGGAGCCACGTCTTGCAGCGCTGTGGCCGCGTTTTGCACAAAGGCGTCGGCGCCCGGCCCGTCGATCACCACGGCGATGCCGGGATTGGTGCAGAACTGGCCCGCGCCCATGGTCAGCGATGCCGCCCAGCCCTTGCCAAGCTCTTCGGCCCGCGCCGCCATCGCGGCGGGTAGCATGAACATCGGGTTGACCGAGCCCAACTCGCCGAAGAAGGGGATCGGCTCTGGCCGCGCGGCGCAGAGATCAAAGAGCGCCCGGCCCCCGGCGAGCGAGCCGGTGAAGCCCACAGCCTTGATCCGCGGATGCTGCACCACGGCCTGCCCCACGGCGCGGTTGCCACCTTGGATCAGCGAGAAGACCCCGCGCGGCATGCCGCAGCTTTCAACCGCCGCATGGATCGCTTCGGCCACGATCTCTCCGGTACCGGGATGGGCGGAGTGGCCTTTGACCACGACCGGACAGCCCGCCGCCAGCGCCGCTGCGGTGTCACCGCCCGCCACGGAGAAAGCCAGCGGGAAGTTCGACGCGCCAAAGACGGCCACGGGGCCGATGGGGCGTTGCACCATGGTGATCGCGGGCCGCGGGGCGGGCTGGCGTTCGGGCATAGCGGCATCGAAGCGACGGTCGAGGTAGTCGCCCTTTTCGATATGCCCCGCGAACAGGCGGAGTTGGCCCACGGTCCGGCCCCGCTCCCCTTCGAGCCGCGCTTCGGGCAGACCGCTTTCTTGGCTGCCGATCTCGGTGATCTCGGCGCCTCGGGCGTCGATCTCATCAGCGATGGCGTTGAGGAATTTGGCGCGGGTCGCGCGGCTGGAATAGCCATAGTTCCAAAACGCTGCTTCGGCGGCTTCGCAGGCTTGGTCGACCAGTTCCACCGTGCCGACCGAGAAGTCATGCGCCGGCCCATGGGCGGGGCTAGAGCTAAAGCGGTCATCCGTGGCGATCCATTCGCCAGCGATCAAGTGTTTGCCGTGGGGGGTAAAGGCCATCGTCTATCCTTTCATGCGGGCCGCGGCCCGGTGTCAGCTTGCGTCTCTCCGCATCTGCATACATGATGTATGCATGATTGCAACCCAAGCCCTGCGAGGTTTCAGATGGCCGACACAACCCTCTCTCACGATGACCTGACCGCGATGGTCATTCGGATTTTCCAAGGCGCGGGCCTGTCGCCCCTGAATGCCGCAGCCCTCGCACGGGTGATTGTCGCGGGCGAAGGCGATGCCTGCAAATCCCACGGCATCTACCGGATCGAAGGCTGCCTGCGCACGATCAAGGCGGGCAAGGTGGTGCCCGACGCGGTGCCACGGGTGCATCATGACGACAGCGCCGTGGTGCGCGTGAACGCGGGCGGCGGGTTCTCCAACGCCGCCTTCGAAGCAGGCGCACCGGTGCTGGCCGAGCGTTGCCGCACCACCGGGATCGCCGCCATGGTGATCAACGATTGCACCCATTTCGCCGCGCTCTGGCCCGAGATCGAGGCGCTGACCGAGATGGGCCTCGCGGCCATGGCCATGTGCCCCAGCTATGCCAGCGTCGCCCCTTCTGGCGGCACCGACCCCTTGATGGGGACCAACCCTTTCGCCTTTGGCTGGCCCCGGGAAGGGGGCGACCCTTACGTTTTTGACTTCGCCACCAGTGTCGCCGCGCGGGGGGAGATCGAATTGCACCGCCGCGCGGGCACGCCCCTGCCCGAAGGCTGGGCCATCGCCCCCGATGGCAGCCCGACGACCGACCCCGAAGCCGCCCTCGCCGGGGCCATGCTTCCCTTCGGCGGTCACAAGGGATCGGCCATCTCGACCATGATCGAATTGCTCGCCGGGGTGATGATCGGTGACCTGACCAGCCCTGAAGCGCGCGATGCCTTGGGCGCGCTCACCCTCGCGCCCGCGCATGGCGAATTGATCATCGCCTTCGACCCCAAAACGTTTGCCGCAGGCCGCCCCGGCGACCCCTTCGCGCGGGCGGAAACCCTCTTTGATGCGATCACCGGCCAAGGTGCGCGGCTGCCCTCGCAGCGCCGTTTCAAAGCGCGTGCCGAGACGCGGGCCGAGGGGATTCCCCTGACGGATGCCGAGATGCGCAGCCTTGAGCGTTTGCTGGCCGAAGGGCTCGACGCCGTCTGACCCCCAACCGCGCGCCACCCTCCCGCGGGGGCGGCGCGCGATCCCGCCCAAACCGGCTTTAAAGCGCCGCAAAATCTCGCCGCTACCGCAGGGCGATTGTCACAAAAAAGCGGCGATCCTACGGAAATCAAGGCAAAAATTTGTGCAGCTTCCGCCGCGCAGCAGGCGGATCGGCGGTTTTCCGCGCTGCCCTGCGGCATTCCGCTGATAGTTGCAATATCAAGTTTCCAGCCTCCGCAAAAAGATTAGATAGGGAAAAAATTGCACACTCCTAACGTGTCTTCCGAGGTATTGTTTTGCCGAATTTCCCGACTGCACGACCGATTGAACAGCGGTCCGAAACCCTAGAACGCCGCCAGTTCCTCACCCTCTCCGCCGCGTCCTTTGCCGCCGCGCTCATGCCGCGGCACAGCGCGGCGCAGGAGGTGCCCGCCGCCTCCTTCACCTTCGACGGGCTGGTCGAAGATATGCGGCGATTGGCCCAGACCTCCTATATGGCCCCGAAGCCTGTCGAAGGCTTCCTTGCCGATCTGGATTACGACGCCTACCAACGCATCCGGTTCCGGCCCGAGCAGGCCCGCTGGCAGGAAAAGGGCGTGGCCTTCAGGCTGCACGCCTTCCACCCCGGTTGGCTGTTCAAAGAGGCGGTGAAGATCAACGAGGTCCGGGGCGATGCGGTGGAACCGATGGGCTTTACCACCGCCGATTTCGAGTATGACGACGAAGAACTCGCCAAGTCGATCCCGCCCAATGCTGAGATGCCGGGCGTCGCCGGTTTCCGCCTGCACACCCCGCTCAACCGGGCCGATATTTTCGATGAATTGATCGTCTTCCAAGGGGCGAGCTATTTCCGCGCCTTGGGCAAGGACACGCTCTATGGGCTGAGCGCGCGGGGATTGGCCGTGAACACCGGCCTGCCCGAAGGCGAGGAATTCCCCCGCTTCAGCGAGGTTTGGCTGCGCCGCCCCGAACCGGGTGACGATAGCGCCACGATCTATGCCGCGCTCGACAGCCCCTCGGTGACCGGGGCCTATCAATTCGTGATCACACCGGGCGAAGACACCACCGTCGAAGTCACCATGCGGCTCTTCCTGCGCGAAGACATCAAACAGCTTGGCATCGCGCCGCTGACTTCGATGTTTCTGCACAATGGTGCGGATAAGGGGAATTTCGACGACTTCCGCCCCGCGGTGCATGACAGCGAAGTCTTGGTGCTGAACACAGGCAAGGATACCACCCTCTGCCGCCCGCTGAACAATCCGCCGCGTTTGGCGAGTTCCTATTTCGGGGCGCAGAGCCCGCGGTCTTTCGGGCTGGCGCAGCGCAACCGGGACTTTGAGCATTACCTCGACGCGCAGGCCCATTACGAACGCCGCCCCTCGCTGATGATCGAACCCATGGGCGACTGGGGCAAAGGCACGCTGCGGCTGGTCGAGATACCTTCGGATCTGGAAGGCAATGACAATATCGTGGCCTATTGGATCCCCGAAGGGGAGACCCGCGCGGGCGATGAACTGGCCTACGGCTACCGCATGCACTGGGGGATGACCCCGCCGGGCGCAACACCGCAGACCCTTGGCCGCGTGGTGCGGCTGCGCTCGGGCCATGGCGGGGTGGCGGGTGTAGAGGCAGACACCGAGACCCGCAAATTCGTCATCGACTTCGCCGGCGGACAGCTCAGCGATTTGCCGAGCGACGCCGAGCTTGAACCCGTCACCAGCGCACAAAACGGCGAAATCGTGGAGGCGATCCTAAGCCGGGTGGATGGCAGGGACGAATGGCGGCTGGTGCTGGAACTGCGCGCCGAGCCTGATGCCATCGTCGAGATCAAGGCAGTTCTATCGGGATATGACCGCAATCTGACAGAGACATGGGTGTACCAATGGATCAACGCATGACCCTTCAAGACGCGACGACCCCCACTTCCGCAATGGCTGGCGAGGCCGAGAACTGGATGCCGCCCGCCGCCCCGCTTGCGATGCCACGGCAGAGCTTGGAACGGCGCGGCCATCTGGCCGGGCTGGCCGACCTTGCGCGGGCATTTCTGCTGCGGCGTAAGGCCTGAGTTCCATGACCTCCCAGCACAGGCAGATCGCGGCGGATGGCCCGACCCGTTTTGCACGGGCGGTCGCCCTGCTGTTGTCGCTCGGCTCCGCAGCCCTTGCCGCGACCCTTTTGGCCGAGGCTGCGGCGCGGGATGGGTTCAGCGGCTGGGACGGCCTCCGCGCCCTGCTCGTTTTCGCCACCACCGCTTGGTTAGCTTGGGGCGCGTCGCTGGCGCTGATCGGGCTTTTCGGCGGCAGATCGACGCCGCCCCGCCCCGCGCTTGAGGCACCGCAGCCGCGCACGGTGATCGCGGTGCCCATCTGCAACGAAGACCCACTCACCACCTTTGCCCGCATCGCCGCGATTGACCGCTCCGTCGCCCGGGCCGGGGTTACGGCGGATTTCGTCGTTCTGTCGGACACCCGCGATGACGCGCTGGCCGGGAAAGAGCAATTCGCCTTCGCCCGCCTGCTGCGCGAGACCGAGGGCCAAGGCCGCATCTTCTACCGCAGGCGGCAGGACAACGCGGGCCGCAAGGCGGGCAATATCGAAGAGTTCATTCGCAGCTACGGCGGGGCCTATGACTTTGCCGTGATCCTTGACGCCGACAGTCTGATGGAGGGCGAGACGATCCGCGCCATGATCGCGCGGATGCAGGCCGATCCGGATTTGGGGCTGCTGCAAACCCTGCCCAAGATCATCGGCGCGCGGTCTTTCTTTGGCCGCGCCTTGCAGTTCGCCTCGTGGTTCCACGGGCCGATCTTCACCCGTGGCCTTGCCCGGATGCAGGGGGCGACGGGGCCGTTTTGGGGCCATAACGCAATCATCCGCGTCCGCGCCTTTGCCGAAAGCTGTGGCCTGCCCGAACTCTCAGGCCCGCCACCCTTGGGCGGGCATATCCTGAGCCACGATTATGTCGAGGCGGCCTTGCTCGCCCGCGCGGGTTGGAAGGTCGAGGTGGATGAGACCTTGGGCGGCTCCTTTGAGGAGGGCCCCGAAAACGTCCTCTCCTTCGCGCGGCGCGAGCGGCGCTGGTGCCAAGGCAACCTGCAACATGCGCGACTGATCTTTGCGCCCGGCTTGGCGGGGTGGAGCCGCTTCGTCTTTCTGCAGAATGTGACCGCCTATGTGGTCTCGCTTCTCTGGGCGGCCTTTCTGATCACCTCGGCGATCAGCACGCTCTACGCGCCGCCGCCGGAGTATTTCCCCGGCCCCTATCAGCTTTTCCCCGTCTTCCCCGATACCAGCGCACGCGAGATCACGCTGCTGGCCTTGGGCGTGCTGGGGCTGTTGGTGGTGCCAAAGCTGCTGATCCTGATCCATGCGCTTCTGACCGACCGAGCGCACGACTTTGGCCGCGCTTTGCGGATGGCGCTGTCGGTGCTGACCGAGATCGTGCTGACCACGCTTCTGGCACCTTTGATGCTGCTCTACCACAGTCGCGCGGTGATGCAGGTCCTCTCGGGCCAAGACGGCGGCTGGCCCGCCAACCAACGGAACGAGGGCCAATTGAGCTTGGCCGATGGCTGGGCGGCGGGCCGGTGGATCGTGTTCATCGGCGCGGTGATCCTCGCGGCGGTGCAATGGATCGCGCCCGATCTGACCGTCTGGCTGCTGCCCGTCGCGGTCCCGATGCTGCTGGCCCCACTGCTCATCGCTTGGACCTCCCGCCCCCTGCCCCGCGGGCTTTTCGCCGTGCCCGAGGATGCCGCGCCGCGCGATGTCGTCGCGGAATACGACAGTATCTGCGATGTTTGGCGGCTTACGTGGAATGACGAACATCTGATGCCAGAACCCAAAGCGGCGGATCTGCCCCATGCCACCGCCTAACACAGGGCTATCGCCCGCCGCTCGGGCTGCCGGCGCGGTTCCCAAATCCGCCCGCGATCCGCGCATCGACCTGTTTCGCGGGCTGGCGCTGGTCATGATTTTCATCAACCACGTCCCGGGCAACCCCTATGAGGCCCTGACCATCCGCAACCTCGGTTTCGCCGACGCGGCGGAGGCGTTCTTTCTCATGTCCGGCATCGCCGCAGGCTTGGCCTATACGCCTCGTTTCATCGCGCGAGGCAGGGTTCGCCACGGCCTCTGGCGCGCCATCGCGCCCCTGTGGAAACGGGCGTGGTCGCTTTATGTGGTGCAACTTCTGCTCTCAGCAGTGGCCTTGGCCATCTTCGCCGCCGCCTTCCAGATCACCACAGAGGCCGCCTTCCTGACCAAGATCAACATGCGCCAGGTCTTCCAAAACCCGACCCAGAGCGTGATCGGCATTCCGCTTTTGACGCATCAGTTCGGCTATGTGAACATCCTGCCCGCCTATTCCGTTTTGCTGGTCTGCGCCCCGGCGGCGATCATGCTGGGGCTGCGCTGGCCGCGCCTGCTTCTCGCGCTGTCCTTGGTGCTTTGGCTGCTGACGGGTGTCTTCCGGCTGAACCTGCCGAACTACCCCAACCCGGGCGGCTGGTTCTTTAACCCCTTCGCATGGCAAGCGATCTTTGTCTGCGGGCTGCTGGTGGGCCTGAGCCAACGGCAGGGCTATCGTTTTTTCCCGCGGTCGAAGGCGCTGTTCTGGCTGTCCGCCGCCGTCCTGCTGGGCGTCCTCGCATGGCGCTATGTGCCGGGTTTGGGCCGTTTTCTGAACCTGCAAATGCATCATCTGAGAGAGGCCGGGGTGCCCTTCAACATCACTTCGCATGACAAGACCTATCTCTCCGCCCCGCGGTTCGTTCATATCTTGGCCCTGGGATATTTCCTGTCACAGTTGCAGATCGTCACCCGCCTTTCGGCCCATGCCGTGGCCAGCCCCTTCCGGCTGCTCGGTCGGCATGGTCTGCTGGTCTTTGCCAGCGGCACCGTTCTGGCGCTGATCTGTCAGGTTGCGATGATGGCGCGGCCCGAAGCGCAGTGGATGCCGTGGGTTCTACCTGTTGTCGGAACGGCGACGCTCTATGGCATCGCTTGGATTGCAGAGACCTCGCGGCAGATCCTTGCCGCATCGGCCGACCCCAAACCCGCACCTGCCTCGCTTAAAGCCCCAACCGTCGAAGCCGCCCCGTAGCCTTCACCAACGCCGATCGTCGCGGCGCCCCCATTTGCGCCACGCAAGCCATGCAAGCCCCAGCCCGCCCGCGATCAGCGCCATGTGCCGCGGGCGAATGCCGCGCCCGGTGGCGGTGTTTTCGCCCGGATGGTAGCGCGGGTCGAGCAAGCGGGTATTGGCGAGAAAACCACCGACGACAGTCTCGCTGCCCCGGAACACCGCCCGCAGGCCACGGCCCTTCTTGCGGTTCAAGGTTTCGATGGTCCCGATCATCGACTTCTTCTCTTCTATCACCTCGGCCACACGTTCGAGCGGCAGGCCGAGGTGTTCGGCAATCAAGCGGGTTCTGAACCCTTCGATCACCTCTGCGGGGTGTTCGATCGCCACGTCACACTCGGTATCAAACCCCATGGAACGGTTGTTGAGGTTGCTGGAGCCGAGGCGCAAAAGATGATCGTCGATGATCATGATCTTCGCATGAACATAGATCGGCTCCCCCTCCTCGGTGACGGGGAAATAGATGCGAAAACGGTTCTGGTGATCCGCGCGTTTCAGCTCTTCGACGAGCCGCTCACGCAGCACATGCATGGCGTCATCTTCCAACTGGGATTCCGCATCGCGCGGGTTGATGATGACGACCTCCGGCCCGTCCTCTTCGGCCAATCGCGCCCTGAGCGCATCGCAAACCGAGGCGGCGGCGAGGTATTGCGATTCAATATAAATATAGTCACGCGCTGATTGGATCCCCGCGATATAGAGGCGTTCGATCTCATTGATCAACGGCTCTTCGTCAAAAGGCGGCTCGGTCCGGGCGATGCCCACCTCGACGCCTTCGGCATCAATCGGCAGGTCTTCGGGCCATTCGGACATGGGCGCATCATCAGGTCGCGCGATCTCATCCCCCGTGGCGCGGAACCAACGCCGACGCGAAAGCTCACCCAAGGCGGCGGCGGCGGGGCCGGACATGGCCGAGGTCGCGTCATGCCAAGGGTCAGAGGGCGTGCCATCCTTGCGCAGGCGGCGCGGGTCGTGCGGCAGGTGGTCGGGCGTGTCCCACCGGTCTTCGGTCGCGTCGATCCCGCCGCAAAAGGCCAGAGCATCGTCGGCCACGACGATCTTTTGGTGGTGGCAGGCGCCGAAGGGGTGATGGCCGTCTAACGCGAAGTGAATCCGGTCGCCGCCGAATAGGCTGAGCGCCAGCGAGGGCACCAATCGCCCCGGCGCGGCCAGCACGGCGCCATTCCATTTGAGCAGATAGACATTCAGTTCCGGCCTCCGCTCCACCACCGCCTCGACAAAGGCGCCAAGCTGGTTGGGATAGCCGTCGGGTGCGTTGCCGTCTTCGTCACTTTCGCCCGGCAGCATCTCAAGCTCGAAATCGAAATCCCAGCCGATCAGCATCAACTGCTGCCGCGCCCCGAGGAAAATCTCGCGCAGGACCCGGAAATAATCCGCCGCATCGACAATAAGGCCAAACCGCTCGGCCCGGGCGACGCGCCATGTGGTCTTGTCATTGAACAGGCTTTGGCTGTTCGCCCCTTGGGTCGACTCCGCGTGGTTCGCCTTTGCCATATCCAAATCGCCCTGCACGTTTTCGCCCCTTTCCACTCAATCCTACATGACTAAACGCCCATTGTAGCGCGAAGTTGCATCGATGCGTAAATATCGGGCAGGCTCAGACCGGTTGCGCCTCAGACAGCTCGGCCTGAAGCCGGGCTTCTTCGGCGGCTTTGGGCGTGGTGAACCGCGCCAGCAGGAAATAGGCGACGGGGGTGAGATAGAGGGTCGAAAGCGTGGCCATGCCCAGCCCCCCGACGATCACCCAGCCAAGCGCCTCGCGCGCCTCGGCCCCCGCGCCCGCCGAGAGGATCAACGGCACGCCGCCCAAGACGGTCGAAGTCATCGTCATCATCACCGGACGCAGGCGGATGGTGGAAGCGCCAAAGATCGCCTCGTGGATATCCGCCCCCTGATCGCGCAATTGGTTGGCGAACTCGACGATCAAAATCCCGTTCTTGGCCATGATCCCGATCAGCATGACCAGCCCGATCTGACTGTAGACATTGAGGCTCTGCCCCGTCATCAGCAGCGCGAAGATCGCGCAGGCCAGCCCCAAAGGCACCGTGGCCATCACCACGATGGCAGATATGAAGCTTTCGAACTGCGCGGCGAGGACAAGGAAAACCACGAGGATCGCAAAGCCGAAGGTCACGAGAAGGCGCGAACTGGTTTGATCCAAGGCGGCGGCCTCGGCCAGCGGCACGATCAGGTTTTCATCCTCCAACACCTCTTGCTCGACCGCGCGCACCTGTTCCAACGCATCGCCCAGTGACAGGCCCGGCGTCAGCCCAGCGGAAATCTCGACCGAGCGGTTCTGCCCTTCGCGGTCCAACTCGGGCGCGACGGCGCGTTCTTCGAGGGTCACGAAACTTGCCAGCGAAATCATCTGCCCGTTGCCCGATTGGACAAAGACGTTCTCAAGGTCGCGCGGGTCGTTCACCGGGTCCGAGGTCGACAGCATCTGCACGCCATAGCTGGTGTCGTCGATAAAGACCGATGCCACCTCGCGCCCGTCGAGCATGGCCTGCAAAGCCTGCCCCAGCCCGGTGATATCGACGCCGAGGTCAGCGGCCAGCGTCCGGTCGATCTGCACGAAAAGCTGCGGTTGCGTGCGTTCATATTCCAGCCGCACCTGCCCCATCGCAGGGTTCGTGCTCAGCCGGTCGACCATCGCCTGCGCGACCAGCGACAGTTGTTCGTAATTATTCCCGGTGATCGCGAAAGACAGCCCCCGCCCCGCGCCGCGAATGCCGAGGGAGTTGGGCTGGATCGCGAAGGCCCGCACGCCCACGATGCCGCGCAGCTTGCCGTTGATCTCGCCCACTATCTCATCTTGGCTGCGCGCGCGGTCTTCCCATCCGGCGAGCGTGAACACCATGAAACCCCGATTGTCCGCGCCAAACCCGGTGATGGAGAAGATATTCGTCACCTCTCCGGCCTCTTGCAGCGGGGTGATCAGGTCTTCGATCTCGCGCATCTTGCTTTGGGTATAATCAAGCGAGACGCCCTGCGGGGCCGAGACGCTGAGCAGGGCCACGGCGCGATCTTCGCGCGGGGTCAGCTCTTGCCGGATCTCGCCCGAAACCAGCACCGCCGTCAGCGCGACGAAGGCCGCGATCAGCACAACGACATAGGGCATCGCCAGCGCCCATCTAAGCGTCGCCGCATAGGCGCGGTACAGCAGGTTGCCAAGCCACACGACAGGGCCGCGCGGGTTCTCAGCCGCGGGTTTGGTCAGCAGGCGGCTCGCTAAGACCGGGCAAAGGCTGAGCGCCACGACCGAGGACAGCATCACCGCGATGGCGAGGGTAAAGCCAAACTCCCGAAACAGCCCGCCCGCCTGTCCGGGCAGGAACGACAGCGGGATAAAGACCGCCGCCAGCGTGGCCGTGGTAGTGACGACCGCAAAGAAGACCTGAGACGTGCCCAGCACCGCCGCCGCGCGCGACCCCATGCCCGCCGCCCGTTGGCGCACGATATTCTCCAGCACCACAATCGCATCATCCACGACCATCCCGGTGGCCAGAACCAGCGCCAGAAGGGTCAGGATATTGATCGAAAAGCCCACCAGATAGATCGCCGCCAAAGTGCCGATCAGCGCCACCGGTAGGGTCAGCGCCGGGATCAGCGTGGCGCGGAAATCGCGCAGGAAGACAAAGATCACCGCCACCACGATGCCCACGGCAAAGGTCAGCGTTGAGAGCACCTCGCGGATCGAGCCTGAGATAAAGGTCGCATCGTCCGAGGTCACGAAAATCCGCACGTCCTCGGGCAGGGTCTCGTTCAATTCCCCCACCACGGCACGCACATCGCGCGAGATCTCAAGCGTGTTCGACGTGGCCTGCCGGATGATGCCGATGCCAAGGCCCAATTGCCCATTGGCACGCAGGATCGTCTCCCCTTCGGCGGGGCCGAGCGTGACGCTGGCGACATCGCCGAGCCGGACGTTCTGCTTGATCTCCATCGCCTCGAACGCCTGTGTGGTAACGACGCTGGCCGTGGTGCGCACGTTGATCGACTGACGGTCGCCCGCCAGATCGCCCGCGGGCGCGTCATAGGCCACGTCGGCTAAGGCGCGCTGGATATCGCCTAGGGTGAGGCCCCGGCTGGCCAGTTCCAACTGATCGATATCGACGCGGAAAAACGGCTCGCGGTCGCCGTAGACCTGCAAATCCGCCACACCGTTGACCGAGATCAGCCGATCTTCGACGCGGTCCTGCACCAGTTTGGTCAACTCCTCCGGCGAGCGGCCCATGGAGGTCACGGCGATGCGCATGACCGGTTGGGCGTTGGCATCGGCCTTGACAATCTGCGGCTGGTCGGCCCCTTCGGGCAATTGGTTCACGATCCGCGCCACCGCATCGCGCACATCGGTCGCGGCCACATCGATATCGGTGCTGTCGTTGAACTCCAAGGTGACCCGGCTGCGCCCGAAGCGCGAGTTCGATGAGATCGCCCGCACGCCCGAGACCCGGCCCACGGCCCCTTCGATCCGCCCCGTGAGCTCCTGATCGACGGATTCCGGGGAGGCGCCCGAGAAGGTCGTGGTGACCGTGACCACGGGCCGGTCGACATTGGGCAGTTCGCGGACCTCCGCGCCAAAAAGCGCGGCGATGCCCGCCAGCACGATCAGCGCGTTGAGCACGAAGGCGAGGATCGGGCGGCGCACGAAAAGCGCGGTGCCTGAGGCGGTGCTCGCGGGCGGCGTGGCGTCTTCGGTCGGGGCGGCGCTCATAGGGTTGTCTTCTCAGTCGGGGCGGCATCTGACTGCACGCTGCCCGCGCGGTTGACCTCACGCACCTCGCCGCCTTCGCGCAGGGTTTGCACGCCTTCGGTCACCACCACATCATCGGCGGTCAGATCATCCGACAGGACGAGCACCGAATTGCTGTTGCGCTGCGCGATCTCGACCGCGACCTGATGCGCCTTGCCCTCCCGTACCGTCCAGACAAACGGCCCGTCCGAGGACCATTGCACCGCCAGCGGCGGGATCGCCAGATAGGGGTCGCCGACAAAGGTCAAGCTGACCGAAAAGGCCATGCCAGCGCGCAGCTGGTCGCCTTCGTTCGGCACGCGGCCCTGCACCAGAAGCGTGCGGCTGGCACGGTCGATCACGCTGTCGATGGCGCTGACTTCGCCCGTCAGGGTCAAATCGCGCATGCCAAGCGGGGTGACGGTGATTTCCTTGCCCAAGGAGAGCTTGCTCACCACCCGTTCAGGCACGCGGAAATCGATCAGGATCTCACTGCGGTCGGTGATGGTGGCGAGTTGATCCTGCGCATTGACGCGGTCGCCTTCTTCGATATCGGTGATCCCCACCCAACCCGAAATCGGCGCGAGGATGCGGCGTTGCGACAGATCGAACTGCGCTTGGCTGAGCGCAAGCTCGGCGCTTTGCAGGGCCAGTTCCGTCTCGCGCAGGCGCACTTCGCTGACCGCGCCGGTGTTTTGCAACCGCTCCACGCGGTCTTGCTCGGTCTGGGCGTTTTCAAGCTGCAATTCGGCTTGCTTCAGGGCGATCTGCTCGGCCTCATTCTCCAACAGGGCCACAACTGTGCCCGCCTCGATCAACTGCCCGGCGGGCAGGTTGAGATCAGTGATGACCCCTACGGCGTTGGAACGCAGCGTGACGGAGCGGCGCGCGCGCCCGTCGCCAATGGCGGTGATCCGGTCGGCCAAAGTCTCTTCGCTGACCGCGGCGGTGACGACCAGCGACGGCCCGCCGCCGCCCCAGCCCCTGCCAGAGGATTGTGGCGCCTCCGCGACCTCCTCGATCCCCAAAAGATCGAGCAGACCGGTCTCCGCCACATAGGGGCGGGAGGCGGGGACATAGGTTAACATCGCGTAGAGACCCGCAACGAGAACCAGCAGAAATACGAAAAATTGGCGCAGGGCTTTCACGGGGGATGCGCTTTCAAAATATGTTACGAGGCGCATAATTGAGCATCGGCCCCAAAAAGGCACGTCAATTCTGCTTGATCAATGGCTGGGCATTCCCCGAAGGGGCCGCTGGCTGCTAGCACTATGGCGCGGAAGCCTGCCCGGTGGAAGGGCAATGGGGTTGATTACTAGAAATTCCGTTTCCGCCGCACATATTCTGGCCCTAGCCGGATCAAAGACCAAGGGGACATCATGCGCGCGACGGTTCTACCACTGGCGACACTGCTACTGGGCTTTTCGCTTTTGCAGATGAGCAACGGGTTGCAGGGCACGCTTTTGGCCGTGCGCGCGGGGCTTGAAGGGTTTGGCGGGGCGACCACCGGCCTTATCATGTCGGGCTTTTTCGCGGGGCTGAGCGTGGGCTCCTTCGTGGCACCGCGGCTGATCAGCGAGGTGGGCCATATCCGCACCTTTGCAGCACTCGCCTCTGTCGCCTCCGCCGCGGCGCTGATGCATTTGGCTTTCATCGACCCTTGGGTCTGGATCGCCGTGCGCTGCCTCACCGGCTTTGCCTTTGCCGGGTTGATCATCGTGACGGAAAGCTGGCTCAACGCCTCTGTCAGTTCCGCGCAGCGGGGCAAATTGCTCGCGGTCTACGGCATGGTCGGCATGGCCTCAGGTGCAGCGGGGCAGTTCCTGCTGAACCTCGGGGATCCGGCTGAGTTCATCCTCTTCGTGCTTGTCTCCATCGTGATGTCGCTGTCGCTGGTGCCAATTTCGCTTAGCCGTGTGGAGGGGCCGCGCTCGGAAGGCGCGCAGGAGCCGCCATCGCTGCGCCGCCTGTGGGGGCTGTCGCCCTACGGCGCGGTCAGCGCGGGGCTGGTCGGTGCCTCTATCGGGACGTTCTACGGGCTGGCACCGCTTTTCGCGCAGGAGATGGGCTATACCCAATCGCGCATCGCCCTGCTGATCGCGGCCTTCACCATCGGCGGGCTGATGCTGCAATTCCCGTTGGGCTGGGTTTCCGACCGGATGAGCCGCCGGGGCTTGGGCGTCGGACTGGCTGTGGCGGGCGGTGCTTTGATGATGCTGACCCTGCCGATCCCCGCGCCTTCGGGGTCGATGCTGCTGGTGCTGGGCTTTGCCATTGGCGGGCTGGTTCTGCCCGCGCAATCCATCGTCATCGCCCATGTCAACGACCGCGCCCCCGGCTCGGCGGTGGTGGCCGTCTCGGGCGGGCTGGTGCTGATGCAGGGGATTGGCGCCGCGATCGGGCCGCTGCTGGCGGGTGTGCTGCTGGATACACTCGGGCCGCGCGGCCTGCCGCTGGCGCTTGGCGGTTTTCAGTTGACCATCGTGGCATGGGGGCTGCTGCGCATGACCCTGCGCAGCGATCCCGAAACCCAAGAACGCCACGCGGCACCGCCGCTGACCCCCAACTTTGTCGAAGGCGAGCTGAGCCGCGAGGAATAGCGCGGCTTAGCTCTGGGGCCAGCTCTCCGGCACGTTGCTGCGCAGCTCTTCCAGCCACGGAGTGGCGACAGAATCCGACGGCGCGCGCCAGTCCCCGCGCGGCGACAATGCCCCCCCGGCGCTGACCTTAGGCCCATTCGGCAGAGCCGAGCGTTTGAACTGGCTGGTGGCGAAGAAGCGGTGCAGAAATTTTTCGAGCCAGTGGCGGATGGTCTCCAGATCATAGGCGTTGCGTTTGCCCTGCGGAAAGCCCTCAGGCCAGCGCCCCGCCTCGACATCATGCCAAGCGTGCCACGCCAGAAAGGCCACCTTTGACGGGGCAAGCCCGTAGCGCATGGTGTGGAAGAGGAAGAAGTCGTTCAGCTCATAGGGGCCGATCATCGACTCCGTGCTTTGAATCTCTTCATCCTCGCCCGCGGGCACCAGTTCGGGCGAGATTTCGGTGTCGAGAATGGCTTGCAGAACCTTGTCCGTCTCAGCGTCGAACTGGCCCGAACGGGTGGCCCAACGGATGAGATATTGGATCAGCGTTTTCGGAACGCCGGTGTTCACGGCATAGTGGCTCATCTGGTCGCCCACGCCATAGGTGCACCAGCCAAGCGCCAATTCGCTCAGATCGCCGGTGCCGATGACAAAGCCCTGCCGCTGGTTGGCGAGCCGGAAGAGATAATCGGTGCGCAGCCCGGCTTGGACGTTTTCAAAGGTGATGTCATAGACCGGCTCCCCGTCCGAGAAGGGATGATCCATATCCTCAAGCATCTGGCGCGCGGCGGGGCGAATGTCGATCTCATCCGCGGTGATGCCCATGGCCTGCATCAATTTCCACGCGTTGGATTTGGTGCCCTCGGAGGTGGCGAAACCGGGCATGGTAAAGCCGAGGATCCGGTCGCGCGGGATGCCCATACGGTCACAGGCTTTCGCCGCCACGATCAGCGCATGGGTCGAATCCAGCCCGCCGGAAATGCCGATGACCATGGTCTTGCCCTTGGTCGCCTCAAAGCGGCGGCGCAGCCCTTCGACCTGAATGTTGAACGCCTCGTAGCAGTCTTGGTCGAGATGGCTTTCGCGGTTCGGCACATAGGGGAAACGGCGCACGGGGCGGATCAGACCGGCGTTTTCGTGATGCGGCTGATGGGCAAAGGTCACCCGGCGGAATTCCGGCGCCCGGTGCCGCGCGGCATCATGGAAACTGCCCGTCCGCATCCGCTCGGACTGGATACGCCCGCAATCCACATCGGCAATGGTCAGTTCCGGCTCCAGCGGGAAACGGGTGGATTCGGCCAGAAGATCGCCCAACTCATGGATCATCCCCTGCCCGTCCCACGCCAGATCGGTTGTGCTTTCCCCCGGCCCGGCGGCGGAGTACACATAGGCCGCAAAGGCGCGCATGGATTGCGACCGGCACAGCAAGTGACGGTCAGAGGATTTGCCGATCACGATGTTGGACGCTGACAGATTGGCGAGGATCAAGGCGCCCCCAAGCGCGGCATCCGCCGAGGGCGGCGCAGGCGTCCAGAGGTCTTCGCAAATCTCGGCATGGAAGATCAGACCGGGCAGATCCGTCGCCTCGAAAATCAGGTCATCGCCAAAGGGCACACGGCGGCCTGCGACGGTGATTTCTCCGCCGGTGTCACGGCCATGGGCGAACCAGCGTTTCTCATAGAACTCGCGGTAATTGGGCAGGTAGGATTTCGGCACCACGCCCAGCACCTGCCCGCGTGAAATGGCGATGGCGCAATTGTAAAGCCGCCCCTCGCGGCGCAGTGGCGCGCCGAGCAGGATCACGGGGGTCATCTGGGCGCTGGCCTCGATCAGGTCGCCAAGCGCCTCTTCCACCGCCGTCAGCAGCGCATCCTGCATGTGCAGATCGTCGATGGCGTAGGACGAGAGTGACAGTTCGGGGCAAACCAGCAAATCCACCCGCGCCGCATCGGCCCGGCGCATTTCGTCCAACAGGCTGTCGCGGTTGAAAGCCACATCGGCGGGCCGCACATGGGGCGTGCAGGTCGCCACCCGGACAAAGCCATGACGGTGGTAGGCGGTAAAGGCGGCGGCTTGGCTCTTGCTCACGTCAGGCTCTCCTCCAACATATCCAAAATCGTTTCAAGGCATCGCTGCCGGATCGCATCCCTGCCAATGGCTCCAAAGGACTCGGCCCGATGAACCGTGTTACACCCCTCGCGTGCAAGCGCAAAATGCACAAGCCCCTCTTCATCCTCGGCGCTGCCCGGCCCGGCAAACCCGGTGGTAGAGACGGCGATCTGCGCGCCGGAACGGTGCTGCGCGCCTTCGGCCATGGCAATCGCCACGGGGCACGAAACCGCACCGCAGCGGTCCAAAAGCGCCCGATCGACGCCCAACAGCTCATGCTTGGATTGATCCGTATAGGTGACGAAACCCCGCTCGAACGCATGGGAGCACCCTTCGATATCCGTGAGCAACGCGGCGACCAGCCCGCCGGTGCAGCTTTCCGCCGTGGCGATGTGAATGTCGCGATCGCAAAGCGCTCCCAAAACGGATTTCGCGCGATCTGCGATGTCGGGCTGCGCTAGGGGGTCACTGTTCTGCATCTTCGCTCCGCAAATTGGTGCCTTGTTAAGCAAAACCCCCGCAGGCCGCCGTGGTTCCTTGCGTTGACCCGCCGCAAACCGCCTGCTTAACATTGCAAGAAACCGAAACGCACCTCTGCATATGGGACCGAAGCGATGATTGATTTCTACACATGGACCACCCCCAACGGCCGCAAAGTCTCGATCCTGCTCGAAGAATTGGGGATCGACTACAATGTGCATGCCATCAACATCGGCAAGGATGAGCAGCACGCGCCCGAGTTTCTAAAGATCAGCCCCAACAACAAAATCCCCGCCATCGTGGACCATGACACTGGGGTAAGCCTGATGGAATCCGGCGCGATCATGGTCTACCTCGCCGAGAAACATGGCCGCTTCCTGCCCGAGGGGCAGGCCGCGCGGGCCGAGGTGATGCAATGGTTGATGTGGCAGATGGGCGGTTTTGGCCCCATGGCCGGGCAGGCGCATCACTTCCTGCATTTCAACCCCGGCAAGGCCGCCTATGCTGAAGAGCGTTTCGGGGCCGAGGTCAAACGGCTTTACGGCGTGCTCGACAAGCAGCTTGAGGGGCGGGACCATATCTGCGGCGAGTATTCCATCGCGGATATGGCCTGCTGGCCTTGGGTGTCGCGCTATGAATGGCAGCAGATCGACCTTGCCGACCACCCCAATGTGCGTGCGTGGTACCAGCGCCTGCGCGCACGGGAGGCGGTGCAAAAGGGCTACCATGTGCCCAAGGTGATGGGCGAGATTCCCGAGGGCTGACATCCGCCCCCCGCCGCGGCTGCAACGTAGGCGGGAACCAAGAGACAAGTTGAACGGTTGCACTCCCGAAGGCAGTGCTGCCACGCGCGCAGGCTGCCCGTTTCACGAATGGGGGGGCAGTATCGTGACACTTGATCTCAAAGGTGTATCCTTGCTCGGCTGTCGGGCACTGCCATGAACAGTGCGCCGCGTTTCGACCCTTTTCCGCCCCAGTCGCAAAGGGATATCCTTTCGCAATCTGCCCGAAAGGCCCTGCGCCACGCGGCGCGGGCCGAAGAGGCGGGCACCGCCCCGATCAGCGGCTCTATCGACATTCTGCGCGACGCGGGGCTGATGCTGGAAGATGGCGCCACGGCGCCTTTGCGCACCGCCCATGCGCTGATGCAGATCGGTGCCGCCAACCTCAGCGTCGGCCGCTTATGGGAGGGCCACGTCAACGCGCTGCGCCTGATCCGCCTATACGGCAGCGCGGCGCAGGCAGAGCGAGCGAAGCAGGTGATCCGGCAAGGTGGGCTTCTGGGCGTTTGGGGGGCCGATGGCGGCAATCCGGCGCGTTTCGAGAAGGGTGTTTTGAAGGGTGAGAAGATCTTTGCCTCCGGCCTCGGCACTGTCACCCATGCGCTCGTCTCGCTCAATTCCGGCCCTGAGGTGCAGCTTGCGCTGATCGATGTGACCGACCCCGCCCGCGGCGATGCCTCCCAATGGGACATGCTGGGGATGCGGGCAACGGCCTCGGGGACCTATAATTTTTCCGGCCTGCCTCTTGAGGATGACGCGCTTATCGGTGCTCCCGGCGACTATCTGAAAGAGCCGCATTTCGTCGGCGGCGTCTGGCGGATCGCAGCGCTTCAGGCGGGCGCGGCGGCGGGGTTGATCGATGCGGCGGCCACTGCTCTGCGGGACATGGACCGGCTTGAGGCCGAGGCCCAATTGAGCCGCCTGATGCAGGTGCTGATGCGGGTCTGGGCTGGTATGGCATTGGTCGAACGCGCCGCTCTCGCCAACGCGGATGACCACGCGGAGGAGACGCTCGTCAGCGCCTCGATCGCCGCGCGGATTTATACTGAGGAAGTCGCCCTCGACGCGATCAAAGCGGTGGAGCAGAGCCTTGGTTTGCGCCATTTCACCGGAACTTCCGAGACAGGTCGCATGGCGCGCGATCTTTCGGTCTATTTGCGCCAAGCCGCGCGCGACGCCTTCCTGCAACGGGCCGCTCGCCATGCGCTTTCGAGTGACCAGACGGTTTGGGGTGTCTTTGGATGAGCCATAACGCCCCCCTCGCCGAGGCTCTGTCGGGCCGCGAAAAGATTGTGGTTCTGGCGCCGCACCCGGACGACGAAACACTCGGCTGCGGCGGGCTTGTGGCCCGCGCTTTCGCAGGGCCCGGGGCGCATGTCATTTGCGTGACCGATGGCGGCGCCAGCCACCCCGGCTCCCGCGCATGGCCTCCGGCCCGATTGGCCGAAAGGCGACGCGCGGAATTGGCAGAGGCGCTTGATCTCCTTGGTGGCGGCGCAGCGGATTTGACATGGCTCGGCCATCCCGACAGCCGATTGCACGAAGTGCCTGCCGACGCCATCCTGACCGAGCTGATGCAGGTAATCGACGCGCAAACGGCACGCCACGTCTTCGTCCCGGCCCGCGAAGACAAACATTGCGACCACCAAACCACCGCGTCACTGGCCGACGGCCTGCGCGCGCAGCGCCCCGATCTGCATTTTCATAGCTATCCGGTGTGGAGCCGTTTCGACGATCCGAACTTTGCCGAGAACACGGCAGGCTACGCCCCCCTCACCCTCGACACCGCCGCCTACCGCGAAGCCAAGAGTGCCGCGATCCGCGCGCATCGCAGCCAGCTTGGCCAAGTCGTGCAAGACGATCCCGAGGGGTTCGTTCTGCCCGAGGCGATGATCAACCTCTTCGCACAGCAAGACGAAATCTTTTGGAGGATGCCGTGATGGGTGTGGGGTTGGATCATCTCCAAGGTCTCTATGCCGAGACGAGCGATCCTTGGGGGTTCGAACATAGCGCCTATGAGCAGGCCAAATTCGCGGCGACGCGGGCGGCGCTTTCGCAAGATGGCTACCGATCGGCCTTTGAACTCGGTTGCGGCAATGGTCAACTGGCACGCCACCTGATCGACATCTGCGCGCGCTATACCGGGATGGACGCCGTGGCCAGCGCCCTGACCGCCGCGCGCAAAACGGTGCCAGAGGGGCGCTTCGTCCAAGGGTTCTATCCCGGCCCCCTGCCCGAGGGGGACTTCGATCTGCTGATCCTCTCCGAAGTGCTCTATTTTCTGGATCATGCGGGGCTGGACCAACTGGCGACCGACATCGCAACCCGCTGGCCGCAGGCCGAGATCATCTGCGTGACTTGGCGCGGTGACACCGGCAATCCGTTGCAAGGGGAAGAGGCGCTGAACGGCTTTGCCAAGGCGCTCGACACCCATGCCTTCACCTGCGTCAGCAAGACCGAGAACTACCGCATCGACCGCGCCTTTCCGGAGGGTGACAGATGAGTTTCGAGCGCTGGAAAGACACCGCGATCATCATCCCCGCCCGGAACGAAGCGGAGCGGATCGGCGATTGCCTCACCGCCCTCGCCCCCCAGTGTAACGACCGTGTCCACGTGATCCTCGTGGTGAACAACACCGATGACGACACCGCCAAGATCGCCACGGCAGCGGCAGGGCGGCTTGGCATCGACCTCACCGTGCTCGACCTCACCTTTCCCCCCGGCATGGGGGTCGGCGCGGCACGGCGGAAGGGCTGCGCCGTGGCGCTCGAACAGATGCCTCATCTGCGCCAGATCCTGACCACCGATGCCGATTGCCGCGTCAGCCCCGATTGGGTCGCGCGCAGCATTCACCACCTCCAACGCTTTGATGCCCTCTGCGGCAGGGTCACGCTGAACCCCGAAGAGGCCGCCTGTTTGTCGCAGCAAGACCCCATGTTTGAGGCCCATGAAATGGCCTACCGCCGCTTGGTGCTCACGCTCTACGCGCGGCACGCCCCGAACTGCGCCGATTTGCAAGGCAGCCACGGCGAAGCGCCGGGGGCCAGCCTTGGCTTTACCCGCGACGCCTATGAGTCCGTCGGCGGTTTCGCCCCGATCCCCTGTGGCGAGGACCGCGCGATCATCCGCGCCCTGCGGGCCGCGGGCCGCCGGGTGCATCACGCGGATGATGTCTGGGTCGAAGCCTCTTGCAGGCTTGTCGGGCGGGCGGCAGGCGGCATGGCCGATACGCTGCGCACTCGGCTGAGCGGGGCGGGCTATCTGGCCGATGACTGTTTGCCGGATGCGGGCTGCTTGCTGGAGAAACTGCGCCGGGGGGCCTTGGGCTGCTGGCCGGTGCAGGTGCCAGAGGCTGAACGCATTCCGGTCGATGAACTGCCCGCGCATATCGCGCTGCTGCGGGGCTTTTTGGACAAGTCCGCGGCCCGTGAGACAGCCGCCCCCCTCGCACCGGAGGCGGGAGGTCCCCGCCCGCGCGAGAACTTTCCCGCCCGCCGGGCAAAAGCATCGGAACCCCTCGCCGCGGGGGTGGTTGAACTCTCATAGGGTCGGGCAATCACCGCCGGCACTGGAGCGGCCCTCTCGGCCCGCCACATATTAGCAACAAATCCTCCCGATTATATTCCGGGGGCGCTGTGGAGAAAGATCATGACAGACAAAGCACTTGGCAAAGGCGGCGAACCCCGCCAGCAAACCACGGACCGCGAAAAGACGATGACGACCGCGCAGGGCGGCCCGATCGCGGATGATCAGAACTCACTCAAAGCAGGTCCGCGTGGCCCGGTCTTGATGGAAGACCATGTATTCCGCGAGAAGATGTTTCATTTCGACCATGAGCGCATTCCAGAGCGTGTCGTTCACGCCCGCGGCTACGGCGTGCATGGGCATTTCGAGCTGAAAGAAGCGATCCCCGAACTGTCCTGTGCCGATATCTTCCAGCGCGTCGGCGAAAAGACCCCGACCTTCACCCGTTTCTCCACCGTGGCAGGCAACAAGGGTTCTTTCGATCTGGCCCGCGACGTGCGCGGTTTCGCGACGAAGTTCTACACGCAAGAAGGCAACTGGGACCTCGTCGGCAACAACATCCCCGTGTTCTTTATCCAAGACGCGATCAAGTTCCCCGATCTCATCCACTCCGTCAAACCCGCCCCTGACCGTGGCTTCCCGCAGGCGCAGTCGGCGCATGACAACTTCTGGGATTTCGTCTCGCTCTCGCCCGAGGCGATCCATATGACGCTGTGGCAAATGTCCGACCGTGCGATCCCGCGCTCGTTCCGCTTTATGGAAGGCTTCGGCGTGCATACCTTCCGGCTGGTCAACGCCGAAGGCAAATCGCATTACGTCAAGTTCCACTGGAAGCCCAAACAGGGTCTGCAATCGGTGGTCTGGAACGAAGCGCTCAAGATCAACGGCGCGGACCCGGATTTCCACCGCCGCGACATGTGGGATGCGATCGACGCGGGCGATTATCCGCAGTGGGATTTGGGCATTCAGGTTTTCGACGACGAATTCGCCGATAACTTCGAGTTCGACATCCTTGATGCCACCAAGATCATCCCCGAAGAGCAGGTGCCGGTGCGCATCATCGGGACGCTGACGCTTGACGCCAATGTCGACAACTTCTTCGCCGAGACCGAGCAGGTGGCCTTTTGCACCCAGAACATCGTGCGCGGGATCGACCACACGAATGACCCGCTGCTTCAGGGCCGGAATTTCTCCTACCTCGACACGCAGCTTAAGCGTCTCGGCGGGCCGAACTTCACCCATATTCCGATCAACGCGCCGAAATGCCCGTTCCACCACTTCCAGCAAGACGGCCATATGGCGATGCACAATCCCAAGGGCCGCGTGAACTACGAGCCCAACAGCTGGGGCGAGGATGACGGCCCGCGCGAGAACCCCGAGATTGGTTTTCAGAGCTACCCGGCCGAAGTCGAAGGCACGAAACAGCGCGTGCGGTCCGAGACGTTCGCTGACCACTACAGCCAAGCGCGGCAGTTCTACATCAGCCAGACCGAGATCGAGCAGCAGCATATCGCGGCGGCCTATACCTTCGAGCTGTCGAAATGTCAGGAAGAACGCATTCGCCTGCGGATGCTCTCGCATCTGATGAACGTCCATGACGATCTGGCGAAACAGGTGGCCGAAGGCTTGGGCGTGACCGAGATGCCGGAACCCGCCAAACCCGCGCGGGAGCCGATCACCGATCTGCCGCCGTCGGATGCGCTCAGCATTCTAAAGAACGCGCCGAACAGCTTCGCGGGCCGCAAGTTGGGTCTGTTCCTGACCGAAGGCGCGGATGCCTCGGTGGTGGAAGCCTTGGAAAAAGCCTTTGCCGATGAGGGCGCGATGGTCGCCATCGTGACGCCGCATATCCAAGGGGTGACCCTTTCGGACGGCAGCACCCGCGAAGCGGATGAGAAGATCGACGGCGGCCCCTCGGTGGTCTTTGACGCGGTGGCCTTAGTCTTCGGTGAAGAGAAAGCCGATAAGATCGCCAAGAACAAACCGGCGCAGGATTTCGTCTCGGACGCCTTTGCGCATAATAAGTTCATCGCCTGGACCAAAGCCGCCGATCCGCTGCTCAACGCCGCCGGGATTGAGAAGGACGAGGGCACGATCGAGGTCTCTGCCGATAATGCGGACGCGTTCCTTCAAACCTGCCGCAAACTTCGGTTCTGGCAGCGCGAAGAAAAGCTGAACTGGGAATAAGATAACACCGGGCCGGGGCGGCGATGCCCCGGCCCTTTTTCTAGCGCCGATGCACCTGTGATGAGGGCGAAATCGCGTTCGCCGTGTCCTGAAGGCGCGGCAGAATCTCGGCCCTGATCCGCTCCCGCGTCCAAGTATGCGCCGAGACCGAACATTGCACCGCCGCAAAGGCCCGCCCATCCGGGCCGGTAATCGGACAGGCCACCCCGATCTCGGACAAAATCATCTGATCGCTGGAGATCGCATAGCCCTGCTGCACGGCCTCACCGATGCTGTTGCGGATCGTGGCGCGGTCCATCGTGGTGCGCGCGGTAAAGGGTTTGAGCGGCCAAGTCTCGATCGCTTCTTCCCGGTCCTCGGGCGAGAAGGTCGAGATGATCGCCCGCCCCGCCGACGTCGAAAGCGCAGGCAACCGCCGCCCGATCACCGTCGCCGCGAAATAGGTTCGCTGGCAGGGCAGTCGGCTGACGTAGATGATATGATCGGTCGAAAGCTCGGCGAGGTTCACCGTCTCCCCGATCTCTTGGCTGAGGTCGATCAGCTTGGGAATCGCCTGCCCCACCAATTGATCCGACCAGTAATAGGCATAGGCCAGCTCCAACCAAGCATGAGACGGGCGGTAGCGCCGCGTGGCTGGATCCTTTTCCAACATCCCCTCGATATGCAGCGTATTCGCCAGCCGTTGAACCGCGCTTTTGTCCAATCCGCTGCGCGCGGCCAGCTCGACCAACGACAATTCCGTATGCGATTCATCGAAGGCGCGGAGCAGCCGCAGCCCCTTGGCAAGCGACCCGACGTAGAGGGTATTTTGCTTCTTTTCCAATCACCTACCCCGAAATCTGGCCCAATTGTTCAAACCGGGGCTTGACGTATGTCGATCTGATTGCGTTTATTAATCGTATTGCGATACCAAGTATTATTATATGATACGAGACGCAAGTCAAAAAGATACGGAACCGAATTCGTTAACCAGCAGGGGAGTTGACCATGAAATCCACGGTCCTGAAATCAACCATCACCGGGCTTGTCCTGGCCGCCGCCACGGGCGCGGCTTGGGCGGACAAAGCTAATGACACGCTGAATGTCGCCTTCACCAAAGAGCTTGAGAACGTCGACAGCTACTTCAACTCGTCCCGCGAAGGCGTGGTGCTGCAACGCGCGGTCTGGGATGGTCTGATCTACCGCGATCCGGTCACCAACGAATACATGGGCAACCTCGCCACCGAATGGGAATGGGTCGACGACACGACCATCGAATTCAAACTGCGCGAAGGCGTGAAATTCCACGACGGCTCGGACTTCACCGCCGATGACGTGGTCTTTACCGTGAACTACGTGGCCGATGAGGCCAATGGCGTGAAAACGCAGCGCAACGTGAACTGGATGAAATCGGCTGAGAAGGTCGACGACTACACCGTGCGCATCATGCTGAAAGAGAAGTTCCCGGCGGCGATCGAATTCCTTTCCGGCCCCGTTTCGATGTATCCCAGCGACTACTACGAAGAAGCCGGCCCAGAAGGCATGGGCCTGAAACCCGTCGGCACTGGCCCTTACAAGGTGACCGAAGTCGTCCCCGGCCAGCACTTCAAACTGGAAGCCTATGAGGGCTACCACGACAGCCCCAAGGGCAAGCCCAGCATCAAGAACATCGACATCCGCACCATCCCGGATGTGAACACGCAGATGGCCGAACTGTTCAGCGGCTCGCTTGATCTGATCTGGCAGGTGCCTTCGGACCAAGCCGAGAAACTGGCCGAGCGGGATGAGTTCCAAGTCTCCAACGAATCCACCATGCGCGTGGGCTATCTGACGCTCGATGCGGCGGGCCGGTCCGAGGACAGCCCCTTCACCGACGTGCGCGTGCGCAAGGCTGTGAACTATGCGATCAACCGTCAGGAACTGGTCGACGCGCTGCTTAAAGGCAAATCCAAAGTCGTCTACACCCCTTGCTTCCCCAGCCAGTTCGGCTGCGACGAAGACGCGGCGGTGAAGTATGAATACAACCCCGAGAAGGCCAAGGAATTGCTGGCCGAAGCTGGCTACGAAGACGGTCTGACCATCGACTTCTACGCCTACCGCGACCGTGAATATGCCGAGGCGATCACCAGCTATCTGAACGCTGTGGGCATCGATACCAACTTCAAGATGTTGCAGTATTCCGCCCTGCGCGAGCAGAACATGAAGGGCGAAACCGCCGTGTCGTTCCAAACATGGGGCAGCTATTCGATCAACGACGCCTCCGCCATGGTCAGCCAGTTTTTCAAACATGGCTCGCTCGACTACGCGATGGACGACGAAACGCTCGAATACCTCAACATCGCCGACAGCTCGACCGACCCTGAGGTCCGCAAAGAGAACTACTCCAAGGCGATCGAACGGATCACCGAGGAAGCCTATTGGGCGCCGATGTTCTCCTACAACACCAACTACGTGACCACCAACGAGGTGGAATACACGCCCACAGCCGACGAAGTCCTGCGCTTCACCACGGCCAGCTGGAAGTAAACCAATCGGCGGGGGCGCCGTGACCGGTGCCCCTGCCCTTCTCCCCTTCCGCACCCAACCCAGACCCACGCGGCAGGCCCTCGCCTGCGGCGCAGCCTCAAGGTAGTTGCACCCGTGCTTCAATTCATTCTCAAACGATTGGGACTGGCCCTTCTCGTGGCCTTCACCGTGTCGTTTATCAGCTTTAGCCTGCTGTTCCTGTCGGGCGACCCCGCCGCCGCGCTGGCCGGTGAAACCGCCAGTGGCGAAGATATCGAGGCCCTGCGCCGTCTCTATGGTTTTGACCGGCCCATGCTGGTGCAATATGGCGAATGGCTGTTTTCGGCCCTTCAAGGCGATTTCGGCGAGAGCTACTATTTCCGCCTGCCCGTCGCCTCGCTCATCGCCGACCGATTGAGCGTGACCATGACGCTAGGGGTCTGCGGGATCACCTTCGCGTTGCTGACCGCCGTGCCCTTGGGCGTGGTCGCCGCGATCCGCCCCAATTCGATCATCGACCGTGTGGCCCTGTTCATCTCGGTCGCCGGCCAAGCGATGCCGAGCTTCTGGTTCGGCCTCATCCTGATCGTGGTGTTTGCCATCCAACTGGGTTGGCTGCCACCCTCGGGCACCGACACATGGCGGCATTTCATCCTGCCGACCGTGGTGCTGGGCTATTACGCCATGCCCGCCATCATGCGCCTGACGCGCGCGGGCATGCTGGACGTGCTGAACTCCGACTACATCCGCACCGCGCGGGCCAAGGGCGCGAACGAGCGCCGGGTGCTGTTCCGCCATGCGCTGCGCAACGCGATCATCCCCGTGGTCAGCCTCGCCGCCGTACAGATGGGCTTCATGCTGGGCGGCTCCATCGTGGTTGAGTCGATCTTCGCGCTCCATGGCGCGGGCTATCTGGCGTGGGAGAGCATCGCGCGCAACGACCTGCCCACCGTGCAGGCGCTGATCCTGATCTTCTCGATGTTCTATATTGTTTTCACCTTCCTCGCAGACGTGCTGAACGCATGGCTCGACCCCCGCATGAGGAGCAGCTGACATGGCCACGGCAAGCACACATGACAGCCTTTTGGACGAAATCACCGGCCCGACCCCCGGCCAGATGCTGCGCAAGCGCATCTTCGGGCACCAAGGTCTGCTGATCGGGGCGGTCGTTCTGATCATCCTCACGATCATCGCGATCCTCGCGCCTTGGATTGCCCCGCATGATCCCTATGCCCAAAGCCTGATGACCCGGATGGAGCCCCCCGTTTTCATGGGCGGCACATGGGAGCACCCCTTGGGCACCGACCATCTGGGCCGCGATTACCTGTCGCGCCTAATTTACGGCGCGCGGATTTCGCTGCTGATCGGGGCCGTGGCGGCGCTGATCTCGGGTCTGATCGGGACCGCGATGGGCGTGGCTGCGGGCTACTTCGGCGGCAAGGTCGACGCGGTCGTAACCTTCCTCATCAACGTGCGTCTCGCGATGCCGGTGGTACTGGTGGCGCTGGCCGTGGTGGCGATCCTTGGCGGATCGCTGCAAGTGGTGATCATGGTGCTGGGCCTGCTGCTGTGGGACCGTTTCGCGGTGGTCATGCGCGCCTCCACCATGCAGGTGCGGCGGCGCGAATACGTGGCCGCGGCACAGGTCATCGGCGCCTCCACCCCGCGCATCCTCTTGTCCGAGATCATGCCCAACATCGCCAACAACCTGATCGTCGTCGTAACGCTGGAGATGGCCCATGCGATCCTTCTGGAAGCGGCACTCTCGTTCCTCGGCCTTGGGGTGCAACCGCCGACGCCGAGCTGGGGGCTGATGGTCTCCGAAGGCAAGAACATGATGCTGTTCGAGCCGTGGCTCGTGCTGATCCCGGGCGCCGTGCTTTTCGTGCTGGTGCTGGCGATCAACCTGATGGGTGACGGTCTGCGCGACGTCACCGCCCCCGAAAACCGGAGCTGACCCATGACAGAACCACTTCTGAGCGTCCGCAACCTGCGGCTCGATATTCCCACGGGCGGCGGCACCCTGCATGCGGTGCGCGGGATCGACTTCGACCTCAACCGTGGCGAGACCCTGTGCATCGTCGGCGAAAGCGGCTCAGGCAAATCGCTCACCTCGCTGGCGCTGATGGGGCTCTTGGGCAAATCCATCAAACGCCGCGCGGATCGGATGACCTTTGACGGGACCGAGTTGACCACCGCGAGCCAAGGCCAGATGCGCAAGCTGCGCGGGGCGCGGATGTCGATGATCTTCCAAGAGCCGATGACCTCGCTCAACCCCGCCTATACCATCGGCGATCAGCTGGCCGAGGCGCTGCTTTTGCACCGCAAGGTCAGCCGCCAACAGGCGCGGGACCGGGCGATTGAACTTTTGGAGAAAGTCGGCATCACCGCCGCCGAGAGCCGCTTGTCGCAATATCCGCACCAGCTGTCAGGCGGTCTGCGCCAGCGCGTGATGATCGCCATGGCGCTGATGTGCGAGCCGGAGCTGATCATCGCGGATGAGCCGACCACCGCGCTCGACGTGACCATTCAGGCGCAGATCCTGCGGCTGCTCCACGATCTGGGGCGCGAGATGAACATGGCCGTGATCCTGATCACCCATGACCTCGGCGTGGTGGCCCGCGTGGCCGACAAGGTCGCGGTGATGTATGCGGGCGAATTGGTCGAGACCGGCCCGGTCGGAGACATCTTCAACGCCCCCTCGCACCCCTACACCCGTGGGCTTCTGCGCTGCATCCCGCTCCCGGGCAAGACCGACCGCGGCGCGAAACTGGGCACCATCCCGGGCATCGTGCCCTCGCTGGTGGGCGAGGTTGAGGGCTGCGTCTTCCGTACCCGCTGCCCGCATGCCGTCGCCGAATGCCGTGGCGACATCCCCAAACGCGAGAACGGCAACCATGCCTTCCGCTGCATTTTCCCCGATGGCAAACGCCAGTCCGAGAAGGAGCTGACCGTATGAAGGACAGCGTGAACACACCCCCGGTGCTGGAACTTTCCGGCGTCAGCAAGACCTACCGGGTGAAACAGGGCATGTTCGGCAAGGTCAAACCGCTCACGGCGGTGAATGACGTGTCGCTGCAATTGGGCAAGGGGGAGGTGCTGGGCCTCGTCGGTGAATCCGGCTGCGGCAAATCCACCCTTGCCAAGATCCTCTTGGGGCTGGAGGAGCCAACCGCCGGTCACGTTAAGATCGACGGTGAGGAGATCACGCAGCAGGGCCGTCTAGCGCTGGCACGGCGGATCCAACCGATCTTTCAAGACCCCTATTCCTCGCTCAACCCGCGCAAGAGCATCTATGACGTGATCTCTCTGCCGCTGCGGGTGCACAACATCGGTGATGAGGAGAGCCGCAAGAAAAAGGTCAAAGAGATCCTCGACGTTGTGGGCCTGCCGCAACGGGTGATCAACACCTACCCCAGCCAGATGTCGGGCGGCCAGCGCCAGCGCGTCGCCATCGCCCGCGCGCTCATCATGAAGCCCGAGGTGGTGATCTGCGATGAGCCGACCTCGGCGCTGGATGTGTCGGTGCAGAGCCAGATCCTCAACCTGCTGGGCGAGCTGCGCGAGGAGTTCGGCCTTACCTATCTCTTCATCAGCCATGATTTGGCGGTGGTCGAACACCTCGCCACCCGCGTGGCGGTGATGTATCTGGGCGAGATCGTCGAGCAGAACTCGGTCGCCGGGCTCTTTGACGCGCCGCGTCACCCTTACACCAAGGCGCTTTTGAAATCCGTGCTGACACCCGAGCCCGGATTGGGTGTGCCCGACACCCAGCTTGGCATGGCCTACCCGAACCCGATCGCGCCGCCGCCCGGTTGCCATTTCCACCCGCGTTGCCCGCGCGCGACGGATCTGTGCAAGCAAAAGGCACCGCGTCACACCCCGATCCCGCAGGGGCATGTCGCCTGCCATCTGCACGATCCGGAAACCCCCATGTACGAACAAGAGTAGTCCCATGTCATCGAACCTGTCGCACAGCAGTCAAACCCGCAAAACCGTCATCGAAACCGAACATGGCGTTGTCGCCGCGCAGCATCGGTTGGCAGCAATCGCGGGGGCCGAGGTGCTTGCGGCAGGGGGCGATGCGGTGGATGCAGCTGTGGCCACCTCTTTCGTCATCGGCGTGTTGGAACCTTGGATGAGCGGCCCTGCGGGCGGCGGGGCGATGATGCTCTGGCGCGCCGAAGAAGGCCAAGCCCATGCACTGAACCACGGCATGCGCAGCCCCGGCGCGCTCGACCCGGCGAATTATCCGCTGAGCGGGCGGGGCAAGGCGGGCGATCTCTTCCCATGGGAGCATGTGGAGGGGGACCGCAATGTCCAAGGCGCCACTGCCATCGCCGTGCCCGGCGTGGTCGACGGGCTGGGCCAAGCGCATGAACGTTTCGGCAAGATGCCTTGGGGCGAGCTGCTTTCCCCGGCGGTTGAACATGCCCGCAAGGGTCTGTTGGTGGATTGGTATGCCGCGTTGGTCATCGCCTCTTGCACGCGCGCCCTTGCGCAGGATGCGGATGCGGCGGACCTCTTTCTGGAAGACGGGCAATGGCCGACGATCAGCGGCTGGACCGCGCTGGCCGAGAAACGGCTGGACCAATCGCGCATGGCCGACAGCCTTGACCAGATCGCGCGGCACGGGGCGCGCGCGCTCTATGATGGAGACCTTGGTGCCGCGATGGCGCGGGATGTGCAGGAGAAAGGCGGCTGCCTCAGCCACGACGACCTGCAAGCCTACCGCGCCGAGTTCAGCGCGCCGCTCGACTTCGCCTACCGCGATGCGCGCTTCCACGTGGTGCCGGGGCTGACCGCCGGGCCGACCTTCCGCGACACCTTTGCCTCTCTCGCGACCGAAGACCTCGGCCAAGCCCCCGGCCCCGACAGCTATGCCGCCATGGCCGAGGCGCTCAAAGGCGCCTATGCCCGCCGCCTCGGCTCCATGGGCGATACCGGCGAAAGCCCCGAGGCGCCGGGCTGCACCACGCATTTCTCGGTCGTCGACCGCCACGGAAATATGGTGGCGCAGACCCAGACGCTGTTGTCGATCTTCGGCTCGCGCGTCGTCTCGCCCTCCACCGGCTTTTTGATGAACAACGGCATCATGTGGTTCGACCCGGTTCAGGGCCGCCCGAACTCGCTGGGGCCGAACAAGCGCTGCCTAATGAACGTCTGCCCGGTGATCGGCGAACAGGGCGACAAACGCTTCGCCTTCGGCGCCTCCGGCGGGCGCAAGATTTTGGGCGCGGTGGCGCAACTGTCCTCCTTCGTCACCGATTTCGACATGTCGCTCGAAGACAGCTTCCACGCGCCGCGCATTGACGCTTCGGACGCCAACCAGCTCATCGCCGATGAAAGCCTGCCGCGCGATGTGCTCGACCGGCTGCGCGAGAACAATGAGGTCGCCGAGACCAAACGCACGATCTTTCCCTACGCTTTCGCCTGTCCCGCAGGCGTAATGCGCGCGGGCGGGCAGAATTCCGGCTGCACCGAGATCATGTCGCCTTGGGGCGACGCCATTTCCGAAGATATGACAAAGGACATTGAAGCATGACCCGCGATCAAGCGATCGAAGCGATCTCGACCTATTTCGATGAGGGGACGTTCCAAGCCGAACTGGCCAACCTCGTCTCCTACGAGACCGAAAGCCAGAACCCCGACCAAGCCCCCGAACTGAAACGCTATCTGGTCGAGACGATGGAGCCGCGGCTGACGGCGATGGGCTTTGCCTGTCGCTTTCACGACAATCCCGACCCGCGCGGCGGCCCCTTTCTGGTGGGCGAGCGCCGTGAGGGGGACGACCTGCCGACCGTGCTGACCTATGGCCACGGCGACGTGATCCGCGCCCAGACCGACCAGTGGCGCGAGGGGCTGCATCCTTTCAAACTGGTCGAAGAAGGCGACAAGCTTTATGGACGCGGCACCGCCGACAACAAGGGCCAGCACCTGATCAACATCGCCGCCATCGAAGCGGTGCTGAAAACCCGTGGCAAGCTGGGTTTCAACTGCCGCATCGTGATCGAGATGAGCGAGGAGACCGGCAGCGCAGGTCTGCCCGAGTTCTTTGCCGAACACCGCGAGGAACTGACCGCCGACGTGCTCATCGCCTCGGACGGGCCGCGGCTGCAACCCGAAGTGCCGACCATGTTCATGGGCTCGCGCGGGGGCGTGTCGTTTGATCTGATCGTCGACAAACGCGAAGGGGCGCATCACTCGGGCAACTGGGGTGGCTTGCTGGCCGATCCTGCGATGATCTTGGTGCAGGCCCTGTCGACCATCACCGACAAACGCGGGCAAATCCAGATCCCCGAATGGCGGCCCGACAGCCTGACCCCCTCGGTCCGCGCGGCGTTGAAAGACCTGCCGATCGAAAGCGATGACGGCCCCGCCATCGACAGCGATTGGGGCGAAGAAGACCTGACCCCGGTCGAGCGCGCCTATGGCTGGAACAGCTTTGCCATCCTCGCAATGAAAAGCGGCGTCCCCGAAGCGCCGGTCAACGCGATTTCGGCCCATGCCACGGCCACTTGCCAATTGCGCTATGTGGTCGGCACCGATCCCGAAGACATCCTGCCAGCGCTGCGCCGGCACCTTGATAAACAGGGGTTCGAGGATGTCCGGATCGAACCGCATGACCGTGGCTTTTTCCGCGCGACGCGGCTGGATGCGGATCACCCTTGGGTCAAATTCGTGGCTGACTCTCTGACGAAAAGCGCCGGGAAAGCGCCGCATATCCTGCCCAACCTCGCAGGCTCGCTGCCAAATGACAGTTTCAGCGATATCTTGGGTCTGCCCACCGTCTGGGTGCCGCATTCCTACCGCAGCTGTTCGCAGCACGCGCCGGACGAACATGTGCTAAAACCCGTCTGCCGCGATGCGCTGCGGGTGATGGCGGGCGTGTTCTGGGACTTGGGCGAAGGCAATACGCCGCCGCGCGCCGCCTAAAATTACCGGGCCGGGGCCGTGGCCCCTGCCCGCTACATTGCCGCGCGGATGCAGGCTTCGAGGGTTTCCGCCTCAAGCATGCAGGGGTTCGCACGCATGGAGGAAGAGGCCGCCGCCTCGCGGGCGGTCTCAGTCAGTTCCGCATCTTCGGGGATCCATTGGTTCAACCGGTCCAGCCCCCAACCATCCAGCATGGCGGTCAGCGCGTCGAACGTGCCTTCCTCAGGCAGGCCGAACCCGTCGGAGAGCCACCTCTGCACTTCCGTGAAGCGGGCCGAGACCCCGAGCACATCCGCGTTCGCGGCCAGAACCGGCCCCAACAGCCGCCCGCAGATCAGCCCATGCGGCGCGCCGAAACGTCCACCGATCACACCTGCCATCCCATGCACGGCCCCGAGGCCCGCATTGGCCAGTGCCAAACCGCCCGAAAGGCTGACATAGGCCAGCGCATCCCGCGCGTCCTGATCCTCTCCCGCAGCCAGACGTTTAAGCGCAGCGATGCCCTGTGGGATCGCGGCACGGCAGAGCGCATCGGTCAGCGGGTTAGCCTTGCTGGACAGATAGGGCTCGATCACCTGCACCAGCGCGTCGAGGCCGGAGCCCAAAGTCACCCCGCGCGGCGCGCCATCGGTCAGCGCCGGGTCGACCAAGGCCAGACGCGGCAGCATGCGGTCGTCGCGCAGGCTGACTTTTCGCGCGGCCTCCGGCACGGCGATGACGGCGTTTTTTGTGACCTCGGCTCCGGTGCCTGCGGTGGTGGGGATCGCGATCATCGGCAGGGGATCGGCCTGCAAGGGCTTGCCCGCGCCCACGACTTCGAGATGCTCCATCACGTCGCACTCCGACGGGATCAGCGCCGCTGCCGCTTTCGCAAGGTCGATCACTGCGCCACCGCCCACGCCCAGCACGACATCCGCGCCGCGCCCCGCTGCCACGGCGGCGCGCACGTCGTCGACCGATGGCTCGCCGCTGCCGCGCAACTGGGTCACCTCGCAGCCCGCCGCCGCCAAATCGCGCGCCAGTTCATCGACCCAAGCGACCGAGCCGCCGCGCAGCAGAAGCGCCTGCCGCCCATAACCCCGCGCGGCTGAGGCCGTTTCACCCGCCACACCGCGGCCAAAGCGGATGCGTCCGGCGGTGGCGAAACCGAAAGGAGAGATCGCTTGCATCAGAACTGCAACGTCGCCTGAACAGCCCGCTGCCAAGCGCCGTATTTCTCTTCGCGCGCGGCCTCGTCCATCTGGGTTTCAAACCGCCGATCAAGCGCCCATTCTCGCGCGAAACCCTCCATATCGGGGTAGATGCCCGCCCGCTGCCCGGCGAGCCACGCGGCCCCAAGCGCTGTCGTTTCCAGCACATCGGGGCGGTCCACCGAGGCGCCGATCACGTCCGAGAGGAACTGCATCGCCCAGTCACTGGCGCTCATCCCGCCGTCGACGCGCAGGGTCGCAATCTCGCCCGGTTGGCCTTGGGCGGCCCAATCGGCCTGCATGGCTTCCAAGAGGTCACGGGTCTGGTAGCCCACGCTTTCCAGCGCCGCCCGCGCGAGTTCCGCAGGGCCGGAGTTGCGCGTCAGCCCGTAGATCGCACCACGGCATTCGGCGTTCCAGTAAGGCGCACCGAGGCCCACGAAAGCAGGCACCAGCACCACGTTCTGATGCGGATCGGCCTGCTCGGCCAGCGCTTGGGTCTCGCCCGCCTCGCGGATCATTTTCAGCCCGTCGCGCAGCCATTGCACCACGGCCCCGGCGACGAAGATCGAGCCTTCGAACGCATAGGTCGGTTTGCCATCAAGCTGGTAGGCGATGGTGGTGAGCAACCGGTTGGTCGAGGTCACCGCCGTCTCGCCCGTATTCAGGAGGGCGAAACAGCCGGTGCCATAGGTCGATTTCATCATGCCGGGCTGGAAACAGGCTTGCCCGATGGTCGCCGCCTGCTGGTCGCCCGCGACGCCGAGGATCGGGATCTCGCGGCCAAAGAGGTCGGGCCGCGTGGTGCCGAAATCGGCGGCGCAGTCCTGCACCTCGGGCAGCATTTCGAGCGGCACGTCGAACATCTTGCAGATCGTCGTGCTCCAACGGCCTTTGTGGATGTCATAGAGCATGGTGCGGGCGGCATTGGTGGCATCGGTCACATGGCGCGCGCCGCCGGTGAGCTTCCAGATCAGATAGCTGTCGACGGTACCGAAAAGCAACTCGCCCGCCCGCGCCCGTTCGCGCGCGCCTTCGACATTGTCGAGGATCCACTTCAGCTTGGTGCCTGAGAAATAGGGATCGGCCAGCAAGCCGGTGCGTTCGGTGATGATCCTGTCGTCGCCGCTTTCGCGCAGCGCGCGGCAGAAATCAGCGGTACGGCGGTCTTGCCAGACGATGGCGTTATGGACCGGCTTGCCGGACTTTGCGTCCCAGACCAGCGTCGTCTCGCGTTGGTTGGTGATGCCGATGGCGGCGATGTCATCGGGGCGCAGACCGGCCTTTTCGATCACCGCGCGGCAGGTGCCAGCGGTCGTCGACCACAGATCGCCCGGATCATGTTCGACCCAGCCGGAGCGGGGGAAATGCTGCGGAAATTCTTCCTGGGCCGTGGCCGTCACCGACATGTTGCCGTCAAAGATGATCGCCCGGGAGGAAGTGGTTCCCTGATCAATGGCGAGGATATGGGTCATGGCGCGGCCCCCGGATGTTGGATGAAACGAAAAAGGGGCCGGAACGCTGCTGCGTCCCGGCCCCCGAAAGTTTGGCTTACTGCCAGGACTTGATCAACTCTTCGTAGCTGATGGTCTCGGGCTCGGGGTCTTCGTTGTCGAGCTTGGCAACGGGCGAACCTTCCTGCTCAAGCCAGTAGGAGGCTTCCCGCTCCTCGTTCATTTTCGGACCCAGATCACCTTGGACGCCTGCACGCTCAAGACGTTCCATGACCTTTTCCTGCTCGGCGCAGAGGCTGTCGAGCGCTTCCTGAGGTGTTTTCGCACCCGACATCGCGTCGCCGATGTTCTGCCACCACAGCTGCGCCAGCTTGGGGTAATCCGGCACGTTCGTCCCGGTGGGCGACCATGCGGTGCGCGCGGGCGAACGGTAGAATTCCACCAGACCGCCGAGTTTCGGCGCACGTTCGGTGAAGCTTTCGTGCTGGATGGTGGACTCGCGGATGAAGGTCAGACCGGCATGGGCCTTTTCCACGTCCACGGTTTTCGAGGTCACGAACTGCGCGTAAAGCCATGCGGCCTTGGCGCGGTCGACGGGGGTGCTTTCCATCAGCGTCCAGCTGCCCACGTCTTGATAACCAACCTTCTGGCCTTCTTTCCAGTAGGCGCCATGCGGGCTGGGGGCCATGCGCCACTTGGGCGTGCCGTCTTCGTTCAGCACGGCCTTGGCGCTGTCGTTCACCATGTCGGCGGTGAATGTGGTGTACCAGAACATCTGCTGCGCGATGGCCCCCTGCGCGGGCACCGGGCCTGCTTCGCTAAAGGTCATGCCCGCGGCTGCGGGGGGCGTGTACTTCTCCAGCCATTCGATCGCTTTGGTGATCGCATAGACCGCCGCTGCATCGTTGGTGGCGCCGCCGCGTGCCATGCAGGACCCGACAGGCTGGGAGTTCTCGTTCACCCGGATGCCCCATTCATCGACCGGCAGGCCATTGGGCTCACCCACATCGCCGCCACCCGCCATGGACAGCCACGCGTCGGTGTAGCGCCAGCCAAGGCTTGGGTCTTTCTTGCCATAGTCCATGTTGCCATAGACTTCGACGCCATCAATCGTGCGGCCAGTGAAGAATTCAGCAATGTCCTCATAGGCAGACCAGTTGACCGGCACGCCCAGCTCATAGCCGTATTTTTCTTTGAATTCAGCCATCAGCTCAGGATCGGTGAACCAATCGTGGCGGAACCAGTAAAGGTTTGCAAATTGCTGGTCGGGCAGTTGGTACAGATCACCATCCGGGGTGGTGGTGAAATCAAGGCCGATGAAGTCGTCCAGATCAAGACCGGGGTTGGTCACGTCCTTGCCTTCATTCTCCATCCAGTCGGTCAGGCTGCGCGCCTGTTTGTAGCGCCAGTGGGTGCCGATCAGGTCCGAGTCGTTGACATAGGCGTCATAGATGTTCTCGCCCGACTGCATCTGCGTTTGCAGCTTTTCGACCACGTCGCCCTCGCCGATCAGGTCGTGGGTGACGTTGATGCCGGTGATCGCGCTGAAGGCCGGGGCCAGCACGTTGGCTTCGTATTCGTGCGTGGTGATGGTTTCAGAGACCACCTTGATGTCCATGCCTTTGAACGGCTCGGCCGCGTCGATGAAGAATTGCATCTCCGCTTCCTGCTCTTCGCGGCTCAGCGCGGAGCGTTCGATTTCCTCGTCGAGGAACTTCTTCGCGGCTTCCATATCCGCGAATGCTGGCCCGGCGAGCAGACCGAGCGTGACCGCCAAAGCGGTACTCGATTTCATGACAGATCGTTTCATTATGTCCTCCCTAGACATTTGGTCGTGTCGTATGGCGGCCCCGGTTGCCCGGGGTCCGCCGTGATAGCGCCTAGACCCAGCGAAATACGGCCGCGGCATAGGCAAGGCAGACCAGCAGCGCATAGGGCTGCGGACCCGCCTCGAAACCCAGCCAGATCAAATTGATAAAGGCCGAGCCGAGAAGCGTGATGAACAGACGGTCACCACGGGTTGTCTCAATCCTGAGGATGCCCACACGGGGCGTCTCAGGGAATTTGATCGCGAGGATCGTGAAGGTCACGAGTAACAGCGCGATGACACCGAAGAAGATCGCGGTGGGCATGGTCCAAGCCATCCAAGACATGGGCGGTCTCCTCTCTTATACCCGTCCGAGGGCAAAGCCCTTGGCGATGTAGTTGCGGACGAAATAGATCACGAGCGCACCCGGCACGATGGTCAGCACACCCGCCGCGGCCAAGACGCCCCAGTCGAGGCCGGAAGCGGAGACGGTGCGGGTCATGGTAGCGGCGATGGGTTTGGCATCGACCGAGGTCAGCGTGCGCGACAGCAGCAGTTCCACCCATGAGAACATGAAGCAGAAGAAGGCCGCGACCCCGATGCCGCTGGCAATCAGCGGGGTGAAGATGCGGATGAAGAAACGCGGGAAGGAATAGCCGTCGAGGTACGCCGTCTCGTCGATCTCTTTCGGCACGCCGCGCATGAAACCTTCGAGGATCCAAACCGCGAGCGGCACGTTGAACAGGCAGTGTGCCAGCGCCACGGCGATATGCGTGTCAAAGAGGTTGACCGAGGAGTAGAGCTGGAAGAACGGCAGCGCGAAAACGGCGGGCGGCGACATGCGGTTTGTCAGCAGCCAGAAGAACAGGTGTTTGTCGCCCAGAAAGGTGTAGCGCGAGAAAGCATAGGCCGCTGGCAGCGCTACGGCGAGCGAGATCACCGTGTTCATCACCACATAAATCAGACTGTTCACATAGCCCATGTACCAGCTCGGATCGGTGAGGATCTTGGCATAGTTCGCCAGCGTCAGGTCCCGCGGATAGAGCGAGAAGGACCCGAGGATTTCGGCGTTGGTCTTGAGGCTCATGTTGATGAGCCAATAGATCGGCAGCATCAGGAACAGCAGGTAGAGCGTCATCACCACCACCGAGCCCTTGGGCCGGAAGCGGCTGCGCCGGGTGCGTTTGGCAGCGGTCACGTCACCCGGAATGGGCGCGGCGCCGGGGGCTTGCACGGTTGTGTCGGTCATCACACACCATCCCTTTTGTCGAGGTTGACCATCACGGTATAGAACACCCATGAAATCAACAGGATCACGAGGAAATACATCAGGCTGAACGCCGCTGCGGGGCCAAGGTCAAACTGGCCGATGGCCATTTTCACCAAGTCGATCGACAGGAAGGTCGTGGCATTGCCCGGCCCGCCACCCGTCACGACGAACGGCTCTGTATAGATCATGAAGCTGTCCATGAAGCGCAGCAGAATGGCGATCATCAGCACGCCCGCCATTTTCGGCAGTTCGATGTAGCGGAACACGGCCCAACGGCTGGCTTGGTCGATCTTCGCCGCCTGATAGTAAGCATCCGGAATGGATTGCAGACCGGCATATGCAAGAAGCGCTACCAGCGAAGTCCAGTGCCAGACATCCATGACCACAACCGTGATCCAAGCCGATGTGATGTCTTGAGTGTAGTTATAGGTGATGCCCAGCTTGTCGAGCGTATAGCCCAAAAGGCCAATGTCGACCCGGCCAAAGATCTGCCAGATGGTGCCGACCACGTTCCACGGAATCAGCAGCGGCAGGGACATGAGGACAAGGCAGAAGCTGGCCCAGAACCCGTTTTTCGGCATGTTGAGCGCGACAAAGATGCCGAGCGGGATTTCGATTGCCAGTATGACGCCCGAGAAAATCAACTGACGGCCAAGCGCGTCCCACATCCGGTCGCTGTCGAGCATGTCGGAAAACCACTCCAGCCCGGCCCAGAAGAACTCGTTGCGGCCAAAGGTGTCTTGCACCGAGTAGTTCACCACGGTCATCAGCGGGATCACGGCAGAGAAGGCCACGAGGATCAGCACCGGCAGGACAAGGAACCATGCCTTTTGGTTGACGGTCTTGTTCATGCGGCCTCTCCCTCTGCGCTGATGCGCCAATCGTCGTCATAGACGTTGATGCCCGCCGGATCGAAACTGATCGCGGTGTTTTCGCTCGGCACTGTTGCGCCTTCCTCGGCGATGGCGCTGACCGGCTGGCCTGCCACGTCAAGGCGGATGATCTTGTGCCGGCCCACATCCTCGACACGGGTCACCTTGGCCGGAAGGCCCAGACCTTCGCCATTGATCCGAACGAATTCGGGCCGGACGCCCAGTTGCGTTTTCTGGCCCTTGGGCGCGTAGGTCTTGTTCAAATTGACGCTCGTGCCCGCGACCTGCGCCGCATTGCCCGCGATCTGCGCGTCAAAGAGGTTCATCCCCGGCGAGCCAATGAAATAGCCCACGAAAGTATGGGCAGGCCGCTCGAAAAGCTCCTGCGGTGTGCCGATCTGCACCACGCGGCCATCATACATGACCACCACCTTGTCGGCGAAGGTCAGCGCCTCGGTCTGGTCGTGGGTCACGTAAATCATCGTGTGGCCGAATTCGTGGTGCAGCGATTTGAGCTGCGTGCGCAACTCCCACTTCATATGGGGGTCGATCACCGTGAGCGGCTCGTCGAACAAGAGCGCGTTCACGTCCTCGCGCACCATGCCACGGCCCAGCGAAATCTTCTGCTTGGCATCTGCTGTGAGGCCCCGCGCCTTGCGGTTCAGCTCATCCTCCATGCCGATCATCTTGGCGATCTGCTGGACGCGGGACGCGACATAAGAGGCATCCGCCCCGCGGTTGCGCAGCGGGAAGGCCAGATTGTCATGCACGGTCATCGTGTCGTAAACGACCGGGAACTGGAAGACCTGCGCGATGTTGCGCTCGGCTGTCGGCGCATGGGTGACGTCTACGTCGTTGAACAGGATGCGCCCCTGCGACGGCTGCAAAAGCCCCGAGATGATGTTGAGCAACGTAGATTTGCCACAGCCCGAGGCGCCCAGAAGCGCATAGGCTTCGCCGTCGATCCAATCGTGGTTCAATTCCTTGAGGGCGAAATCATCCTCACCGCTGGGATGGGGCAGATAGGAATGGGCGAGGTTATCAAGCGTGATCTTGGCCATTATGCCGCCTCCGCATAGGGCGCGGCCGAGACGAGCGCCCCGTTCGCGTCAAACAGGTAGATATGCGCCGGGTCCAGATAGACCGGCAGCGGCTGGCCGGGCTGCAAATGCTGGATGCCATGCACCAGACCGACCCATTTCGCACCGTGGTAATCGAGGTGGATAAAGGTCTCCGACCCCGTGATCTCGGTCACGTTCAGCACCGCGTCAAAGCCGATGGCCTCGGGCGCCTGCGCGCTCAGCGTGAGGTGGTTGGGGCGGAAACCGGCGGTATATTCGCCGTCGCGCAAGCTCGCCATCGTGGCGGGTGCCGCCATCTCACCGCCGTCGAAACGCAGTGTGTCGCCCGATTTGGTCATGCTGAGGAAGTTCATCGGCGGGTCAGAGAACACCCGCGCCGTGGTCGCATTCTCGGGCCGGCGGTAGACACTCGGCGTCGGGCCGAATTGCGTAACGCGGCCTTCCCAGAGCGTCGCGGTATTGCCGCCCAGAAGCAGCGCCTCTTCCGGCTCGGTCGTGGCATAGACAAAGATCGACCCGGCCCGTTCAAAGATACGCGGAATTTCGGCGCGAAGCTCTTCGCGCAGCTTGTAGTCGAGGTTCGCCAGCGGCTCATCCAAGAGCACCAGCCCGGCATTCTTGACCAGCGCCCGCGCCAAGGCGCAGCGCTGCTGCTGGCCGCCCGAAAGCTCCAGCGGCTTACGGTCGAGCATCGGGGTGAGCTGCATCAATTCAGCGGTTTCGCGCACGGCGCGATCGATCTCATCCTTCGACTTGCCCACCAGCTTCATCGGCGAGGCGATGTTGTCGTAAACCGTCATCGAGGGGTAGTTGATGAACTGCTGATAGACCATGGCGACCTTGCGGTCCTGCACCCGCATGCCGGTCACGTCTTCGCCGTTCCAGATCACCTGCCCCGTGCCCGGCACATCGAGCCCCGCCATCAGCCGCATCAGCGACGTCTTGCCCGAGGACGTAGGCCCCAAAAGCACGTTCATCGTGCCTTTTTCCAAGGTCAGGTCGGTCGGGTAGATATGCGTTTGGCCGCCTACCGTCTTCGACACGTTCTTCAGGATCAAACTCACGTTCGACCTCCCCTCATTCCGCCGCAGAGGCGGCTTGTTTCGCCGCGCGCATCTGCATCCATTCATCAAGACGCGCGATCTGCGTCTCGTCCATTCGCAGGCCCAGCTTGCTGCGGCGCCAGACGACGTCCTCTGCGCTGAGGGCATATTCCTTGTTCATCAGCCAAGCGGCCTCGCGCGCGGTGAGGGTAGCCCCGAAATGCTCGCCCATATCCGCCAGCGTCTTGGCCTCGCCCGCCATCGCCCAAGCATCCGTACCATAGGCGCGGATCAGCCGTGCTGCCCAGCTTTCATCCAGAAAGTCATAATCCGCTTTCAGTCGCGCGATCAACTGCGCCACGCCGTCCACCGGGAAATCGCCGCCGGGCAGGGCGACGCCCGCGGTCCAATGGCCCGACAGCCCGTCGAAATGCGGCGCGATCAACTCCAGCGCGTCTTCGGCCAGTTTGCGGTAGGTCGTGATCTTACCGCCAAAGACATTGAGGATCGGCGCGCCGCCGGTCTTGTCGACCTTGAGCGTATAGTCCCGCGTCGCCGCCGTGGCGCTGCTGGCGCCGTCGTCATAAAGCGGGCGCACGCCGGAATAGGTCCAGACGATATCTTTGCGGGTGATGTCCTGCTTGAGATAGCCGTTCACGAAGTCGATCAGGTAGTCCTGCTCTTCGGGCGTGCATTCCGGGGTGACGGACGGATCAGGATGATCGGCGTCGGTGGTGCCGATCAGGGTGAAATCCTGCTCATAGGGGATCGTGAAGATGATCCGCCCATCGGTGCCTTGGAAGAAATAGCATTTGTCGTGATCGTAGAGCCGCTTGGTCACGATATGGCTGCCGCGCACCAGCCGCACCCCTTCGGAGGAGTTCAGCCGCGCGGTGTTATGGATGATGTCGCCGACCCACGGGCCACCCGCGTTGACCAGCATCTTGGCGTGGATCACCTCGCGCCGGCCATCCGCGCCATGCTCTACCGTGACCGCCCAGCCATCGGCGCTGCGGTCGGCAGAGACGACTTCGGTCCGGGTCATGATGCGCGCGCCGCGCAGTTCGGCGTCGCGGGCGTTCAGCACCACAAGGCGCGAGTCTTCGATCCAGCAATCGGAGTATTCAAAAGCCTTCTCGAACCGATCCTCCAGCGGCGCCCCTTCGGGCGTGCCGCGCAAGGAAAGGCTACGTGTGGCGGGCAAGATTTTACGCCCGCCGAGGTTGTCATAGAGGAACAGGCCCAGCCGGATCAGCCATGCCGGGCGGCGGCCCCGCATCCACGGCATGAACAACCGCAGCAGTTTAGAGGTCGGCGTGTCTCCTTCGAACCGCATGTCGCGGTGATAGGGCAGCACGAAACGCATCGGCCAAGAGATATGCGGCATCGCCTTCAGCAGCACCTCGCGCTCGGTCAGCGCATGGCGCACGAGGCCGATCTCAAAATACTCAAGGTAACGCAGCCCGCCGTGGAAAAGCTTGGTCGAGGCCGAAGAGGTCGCCGAGGCCAGATCGTTCATCTCGGCCAAGGTCACGCTCAGACCCCGGCCTGCCGCGTCGCGCGCGATCCCGGCGCCGTTAATGCCACCACCGATGACGAATAAATCGACCGGGGCAGCGGCCATATGGCTATCGGGCTGTTGGTTCACGATCCGGCCCTCCCCCAGCTCAGACTGTCCAATTTGGGGCAGTGTTACGAAACGACTCTCATCTGCACAAGAATTATTTTCGTTTATGTTCGTTTCACCAGCATAGCGAACATGTTAAACGTGTCTTGCTGCGCGATTGCTTGCGTTAGCCAAAACACTGGAGATAATGCGCCGACAGCAGGCAGGAGCGACGCCCATTTCACAGACATTCCGCCATCCCGACATCCTTGAAATCGCCCGGCGCGAAGGCAAAGTCACCGTCGATGGGCTGGCCGAACATTTCGGCGTGACCCATCAGACCATCCGCCGTGACCTTACGGAACTGGCCGACAGCGGTAAGCTTGAGCGGGTTCATGGCGGCGCAGTGCTGCCCTCGGGGGCCAGCAACATCGGCTATGCCGAGCGGCGCAATCTGCATGAAGAGGCCAAGAATCGCATCGCCCGCGCCTGCGCCGAACATATCCCCGACGGCTGTTCGGTCTTTCTAAATATTGGGACCAGTACCGAGGCCGTGGCCCGCGCCCTGCTTCACCACCGGGATTTGATGGTGGTGACGAACAACATGAACGTGGCGAATATTCTGGTCGACAATCCCGAATGCCGCATCGTGCTGACCGGCGGCGCGCTGCGCCGGATGGACGGCGGTCTGGTCGGCAATCTAACGATCGAGACGATCCGCCAGTTCAAATTCGACATCGCGGTGATCGGCTGTTCGGCAATGGATGCGGATGGCGATCTGCTCGACTTCGACATCGAGGAGGTCGGCGTCAGCCAATGTATCATAGCGCAGTCACGGAAGACTTTTTTGGTGACCGATCATTCCAAATTCAAACGCTCTGCCCCCGCGCGCATCGCCTCGGCGCGGGAGGTGAATATGTTCTTTACCGATCTGGCGCTGCCTGCGGGCCTTGCCGAGAAATGCAACGGTTGGGAGACCGCAGTGGTCTATGCGCCGGAAGAGTGACCCCCGCCGCTAGGCGTCTGTCCATTCCCGCGCGCGGGGCTTGACCACGAGCGTCGGCTTGCAGGCTTTCAAAGCGTCGACAAAATGCTGGCTCCAGAGGTTCACATCCGTGGCCCGCACCTGCGCCATGCAGCTTGCATGGCGGCGCTTGCGCTCTTCCAGCGGCAGAGCGAGCGCGGTCTTGAGCGCTTCGCTCATGTCTTCGATGTCATAGGGGTTGACCTGAATCGCATCCGTCAGGTCTTCGGCGGCGCCGGCCATATGCGACAGGATCAGCACGCCGGGGTCTTCGGGGTTTTGCGCCGCGACATATTCCTTGGCCACAAGGTTCATCCCATCGGCGAAGGGCGTCACGATCCCGACCCGCGCCCGGCGATAAAGGCGAGCCAAAAGGTTGCGATCAAGGTTGCGGTGGATATAGCGCAGCGGGGTCCAGTCGATCTCTCCATGCTCCCCGTTCACGCGGCCGACAAGCTCTTCCAACTCGTAGCGCAACTCGCGATAGGCGGCGACTTCCTCTCGGCTGGGCGGGGCGATTTGGACCATGCTCACCCGGCGTTCCCGCTCATCCCGGGTTTCAAGATAGCGGCCAAAGGCGCGGAAGCGGTTGGGCAGACCTTTGGAGTAATCCAGCCGGTCGACGCCGATCACGATGTCGCCTGCCATATCGTCGGCCAGACGGTCCTGCGCGCTGCCGCCCTGCGCGGCCTGCACAAAGGTTTCCACGTCGATCCCGATGGGGAAAGACCGTAGCGCCACCGCGCGAGAGCCGCATTTGATCGTGCCATCCATAAGAAATTCGGAATCGGTCTCGGCGCGGAACATCTCAAGACAGCGGGCCACATCGGCGCGGGTTTGCAGACCGACGAGGTCATAATCCGCCAGCCAATGCGCCAGATTGGCCTCCCGCGGGAGGGCGCCCATATCGCCCAAGGCTGGGAAAGGAATGTGCAGGAAAAACCCGATCTTGCCGCTAAAGCCCAGCTTGCGCAGCTCTGTGGCGAGGGGGAAGAAATGATAGTCGTGAACCCAGATCATATCGTCGGGCTCGGCCACCTCCATCACCTGCCGGGCAAGGCGCGCGTTGACGGCGCAATAGCCCCGCTCGAACCCGCGGTCCAGCTTGACCAGATCGCCACGGCGGTGACAGACGGGCCAAAGCACCGAGTTCGAGAAGCCGAGGTAGAAATTCTTGTAATCTTCGGGGGTTAGGCTAAAGCTCAGCCGGGTGTAATTGCCCTGATCGCCATATTCGCTGAGACTGTTGGCGGGGGTTTCCGTGGTTTCGGGGTGCGACCCGATCCAGATGCCGCCGATCTTGCGCAGGGTTTCATGCAGCGCATAGACCAGCCCACCGGAAGGGGCGGCCTCCGATGGGATGCGATTTGAGATTACAATTAATCTGCCAGCCATTTTATGCCTCGGGAACAATCATTTTCGGTCGCCGAGCCTGATTAGGCGGAACGCCGACCACCACTAACGGTTTAATGGTTTAGGTCGGTAAAGGTTCCCAGCTTGAGCAGCTTTGGTCAAATCTTTTGCAGGTGCAGCATAGCAGAGGGCCGGAATTATTTTCTCAGCGCCCAAGAAAGAACCACGCGACCCCCACAGGCAGCAGCGACATCAGGATCATCGACAGGATCACCACCCGCCCGTCGCGCATCAGATAGCCCGCCGCGAAGACGGCGATCATCGCCGACGCGATGGAGCCGGAGGTGGGCACGACCTCCATGAAGGGCATAAACATCGACAGGGCCATCACCATGAACAGGGGCAGGTAAATCCACGGGCGGTGCAGGATGAAGGTCGAGCGCTCGTGCAGATAGCGGTCCACGAAATCCACCGGGCGGCGCAGCCACCGCACCCCCTCGCGGAGTTTCTTCGCCGCGATGTCACGTCGCATGACGAAACCGGGCAGCCAGAGGCTGTCGCGGCCAAAGATCATCTGCACCACCAGAAACAGCACCACCAAACCGATGAAAGCCGTGATCCCCGGAATGCCGCTGGCGGGCGAGGTTGAGATCAGGCTGAAGGCAAGAATAGTCGAGGCAAAGGAATGTTTGCCCAGACAATCGATGATCTCTTCCACGGTGATTTGCCGATCCGCGCCGCCGGAAAGATGTTCCATCTCATCTAGGACGCCGCTGAGGGTTGGCCGACCTGTGTCGCTCATGAAATTCTAGTCCTTCTAACGTCGGGCGATAGCGCTACTCCTGTTAACAATGCGTGAGCGCGGTGAAAGTTCGCCCGAATTGTCAGTTCAAGTTCACGTCTTCGCGCGCAGAAAGGCCAGCAGCCCCCGTTCGGCTTGGGTCATATCGTCGATATCGGGCGGGTCCGGCAAGTCTTGCGGGGTCTGGCAAAGTTCGATCACCTCCGGATGGATATAGCTGTTGCGCGCGATGGTGGGCGTATTGTGCAACCGTTCGGCGGCGGCTTCGGCCATGGCTTTGATGCTGGGCTTGTCCTCTTTCAGCGCAACGTCGAAGGCGGCGACGGACCCGGCCCAAGTGCGAAAGGTCTTGGCCGAGAAGCCTTCGGTGCCAGCGGCCTCGGCGATGTAATCGTTCAGCGCGGTTGAGGTCAGACTGCGCGGCTGCCCCTCTTCGTCGAGCCATGTCAGCAGGTCCGCGCCGGGCAGGTCGCGAATTTTCTCAAGCGCGCGCATTAGGGTGCGGTTGGCAATCTGGCGGCGAACCCGTTTGCCGCCCTTCGCCATGAAGGACGCCTGCAACTTGCCGTCGCGCAGGACCAGATGCCGCCGTTTCAGGGTCAGCGTGCCATAGGTGCGGTTGGTTTCGGCATAGACCTGATTGCCGACGCGCAGCGACAGCCGGTCGATCATCGCCACGGCGGCGGCCAGCGCAAAATCACGTTCGCCCAACTCCTCCTTGAGATCACGGCGCACGCGGCGGCGGATGCGCGGCAGGGTCTCGGCAAACTCGGGCAGGCTTGCGTATTTCTCCTGCGCCTGCGCCTCGGACCAGAGCGGATGGTAACGGTATTGCTTGCGCCCCCGTGCATCGAACCCCGTCGCCTGAAGGTGACCGTTGTCATAGGGGCTGATCCAGACCCGCTCATAGGCCGGGGGCACCGCCAGTTTCACCAGCCGCGCCCGCTCGGCCTTGTCCTTGATGCAGCGGCCATCGGGCGCGTGATAGGAAAACCCCCGCCCGCAGCGCCGCCGAGCGATGCCGGGCTTGCTGTCGGGGTAGTACCTGAGCGTCGACGGTGCGGTCATCTGGGCTTCCGATTGCGATAGGCGGGGTGGCGTCTGGCGCCAGCCCCCGTTTTGATCAACGCGGGCACATCGGCTGGGTTCCCGCGGCGCACATCGCGCATCTCTGCGCAGTTGCAGCATAAATCCGTTGATTTCGCTGCGCTGGCGCATAGGTTTCTGGGGGAACGCCCGTGCAACGAAACGGATAGACCGGACCCTATGGATAGCACCACCCTGTCGCCCCGCAACCTGCCGCCCGTGATCCCGGTCGAGCGCCATGCGTTCTTCCTCGATCTCGATGGCACGCTCGCCCCCATTGTCGACAACCCCGAAGACGCCTGTCTGCCGGAGGCGACGCGCCATCTTCTGACCCGTCTCGTCGCAAAGACCGATGGGGCGGTGGCGGTGATCTCTGGCCGGGCCATGGCGGATGTGGACCGTATCTTGGGTGCGCTGCGCCTGCCGGTCTCAGGATCGCATGGGCTGGAGCTGCGGCTTAGCACCGCGGAGGATCACGCGCCGGAGCAGAGCGCGGGCATCCCCACCCCGGTCATCGACCGGGTCGAGGAATTCGCCGTGCTGCATGGGGTAACATCCGAGCGCAAGCCCGGCGCGATCGCGCTGCATTACCGCAAGGCCCCGGATCAAGAAGACGCCTGTCGCGGCTTCGTCGATACGCTGGTCGGCGAAGACTCCAGCCTGCGCGGTCTGCATGGCAAGATGGTCAGCGAGGTCGCCTTGAAAGGTGTCGACAAGGGCGGCGCGGTGGCGCGGTTCATGGCCTCCCCCGCCTTTGCAGACCGTCTGCCCGTGATGGTCGGCGATGACGTGACGGATGAAGACGGCTTTCGCGCAGCGCAGGCCATGGGCGGCTTTGGCATCAAGATCGGCCAAGGGCCGACCGAGGCCCAACATCGCATCGAAGACGTGGCCGGTTTTGCCGATTGGCTGGAAGAGATTTTGCGCTGATCCGGCCCGCCCGGCAGTCGCATCATGAATAGAAAAGAGGGACTTATGGATCTGGGTGTCATCGGGAATTGCGCGGTTGCGGCGCTGGTCAGCCGCGAAGGGGGGATCAACTGGTTCTGCCTGCCGCGTTTTGACGGCGATCCGGTCTTTCACAGCCTGATGGGCCATGGCGCGGGCGAAGAGGGCGACGGGGAATTTGCCGTCGAACTCGAAGACATGACCGAGAGCGAGCAGAGCTACCTGCCCAATACCGCGATCCTGCGCACCGTGTTGCGCAGCCCGAAAGGCGCGGTCGAGATTGTCGACTTCTGCCCCCGTTTCACCGCCTATGGCCGCAGCTTTCGCCCGCAGATGCTGGTGCGGCAGGTGCGGCGTATCGAAGGCTCTCCCCGTGTGCGGATGCGGCTGAAGCCGCGCTTTCAATGGGGGGAAGTGGCCCCGACCCTCACCCGTGGCTCCAACCATGTGCGTTTCGTCGGGCCTGAGCAGAACATGCGCCTGACCACTGACGCGCCGATTGATCATGTGCTCGACGGGCGGATGATCAACCTCGAAGGTGAGATGACCTTCATCCTCGGCCCCGATGAGACCCTGTCGGACAGCCCTGAGCAGATCGGCACCACCTTCCGCACCAAGACGACCCGCTATTGGCAGCGCTGGACGCAGCGTTTGGCGATCCCTTTCGAGTGGCAGGAGGCCGTCATCCGCGCCGCGATCACGTTGAAACTGTGCAGCTACGAGGCCACGGGCGGGGTGATCGCCGCGATCACCACCTCCCTGCCCGAGGCGCCGGATTCGGGGCGCAACTGGGATTACCGCTATTGCTGGGTGCGCGATGCCTTCTTCACCGTGCGCGCGCTCAACAGCCTCGCCGCGACCCGCACGTTGGAGCATTATTTCCAATGGCTGATGAACGCCGTGGCCGATGCCGAGGGCGGGCATATCCAGCCGGTGCTGGGGCTGGGGCTTGAGACGGCGCTGACCGAACGTATCTCACCCAGCTTGCAAGGCTTCCGTGGGATGGGGCCGGTACGGATCGGCAATCAGGCGCATGAGCATTTCCAGCATGACACCTATGGCAATATCATCCTCGGTGCCGCCCCGGCGTTCTTCGATCACCGGCTGCCGATGAACACAGGGCGCACCGCCTATGAGCAGTTGGAGCCGCTCGGCGAACAGGCGTGGGAGCTGCACGACCAGCCCGATGCGGGCATTTGGGAATTGCGCAGCCGCGCGCGGATTCACACCTCCTCGTCGTTGATGTGCTGGGCCGCCTGCGACCGGCTGGCCAAGATCGCGCGGCATCTGGAATTGGGTGACCGCGCCACCCTCTGGGCCGATCGGGCCGAGGTGATCCGCGATATGATCCTCGACAACGCATGGTCCGAGGAACGCGGCGCCTTTGTCGAAAGCTTCGGCGGCAGCACCCTCGACGCGAGCGTTTTGCTCATGGGCGAGGTCGGCTTTCTGCCGCCGAAAGACCCGCGATTCATCGCCACGGTCGAACGTCTATCCGAAGTGCTGGGCCGCGGCCCCTTCATGCTGCGTTACGAAGAAGCCGACGATTTCGGCGTGCCGGAGGTGGGCTTTAACGTCTGCGCCTTCTGGCGCATCGACGCGCTGGCGCGGATTGGCCGCGAAGAGGAAGCACGCAAACTGTTCGAAGAGTTGCTGGAGGCGCGCAACCACCTTGGCCTGATGTCCGAAGACACCGCTTTTGCCACTGGTGAGGGCTGGGGCAACTTCCCCCAGACCTACTCCATGGTCGGCATCATCAACGGCGCCATGCGCCTGTCGCGCCGGTGGGAGGCCGAGCTTTAACGCGCAAGCAGCAGCCGCAGCCCCAAAAGCCCAGCACGACCGAGGCGGTGCGGTCGAAATAGACCTTCGCGCGCAGGTAGCCTTGGCTGACGGCAGGGCGGCTCATGCCGAAGGCCAATGCGGTGTAGAAGGCCAGTTCGATGATCAGGTGATTGGCGACGACTAGGCGCGACGCGAACCCGTGGTCAACTGCGATGCAGGCGCCGGGGGGCCGCTCTGTGCGTGATCCGCCCCGCGCCCGCTCAGAAAACGGGCACCTCACACGAAGGAGCGCACCGTGGCGATGGCCCCGTCAAGCGCCTTGCCTTCCGCGTCCTGCAACGCCGCCTCGCGCAGCCGCGCGATCCACTCCGCCGCATCGTCGCGCCCGCGCAGCAGATCGGCGGCGTCCATCACCCGGTCGAATTTGCTCAGACCCCGCGCATGGGTGTCGGAGTAGCCCTTGATCAGGCGGCGGCATTTCACCAGTTCCACGGCGAGGGCGTAGTCACTCTCCACCTCCGCAAGGCAGCGGCGCAGCCAGTCCTCCAGATGCGCGACCTCAAGGGCATGGCGATGGGTGCGCAGCCGGTAGCCCTTCAGGCCGCCGAGGAAATGCAGCATCAGGAAGGCGGGCAGCCGGTCGGTGCGCAACCGGCGGCCCTTGTCGAACCAGCGGTTCAGCCGGGACATCCACGTCTCGCTCGCCTCGACCTTGGCGCCGAGCCGCGCGGGCATGAGCCCCGCGATCTCCTCGGCGCGGGGGTGGAAGTACTCGGTCAGTTGCAGCAGGTTCTCCTCGCCCGCGCGCATCTCTTGGCGAATGTGCGACAGACGCGGGGCGCGGGTCTTGAGGTCCGCCACGCGGATGATGTCGTCATAGGCCATGGCATTGGTGATGTATTTCGCCGCCGCCGTTGAGAGCGCCCAGTCCCGCGCGGCGTCATCGCGGGCCAGCACGGTATCGAGTCGGTCGAGATAGAGCGCGCCATAGGCGCAGTCCTGAAAGTTCACCACCTTGGCGAGCCCGGCAAGCGCGAGGTCACGCACCGGCTCGGGCAGGCGGTCGGCCCGGTCCACCAGCGCGGCCCATTCGGCCTGCAACTTCTCCGGCCCGACAAGGCTGAACGGTTTGATCTCTTCCTCGGGGGTCTGCGGTGTTTCGGGCAGCTTGCCCTGTGCCGCATCGAATCCCACGGCGAAGGCGCGCAGCGAGGGTTCGACCCCCTTGCCGCCGGCACGGATCGCATTCTCATAGGCCTCACGTGGAAACGGCAGCGCGCCGGAGCCTGCAAGCGCGCCGAAGAGCGAGGCCGAGATGACCGAACCTGCGCCGACGGCCAGCCCTTCCATATCTTCGAGCACCAGTTTCTGCGCCGCGATCTCGGCCGCCGCGCGGACCTCATCGGCATCGGCAATGCCGTCGCCCGGCGCCATCTTCTCGCTCACCGCCAGCGCGCGGTGGGTCGAGCCGATCAGCGTCGTCCGGTCCGGCGTCACGAAACCGCGCATCACGGCGCGGCCCACTTCCATCATCTCGGCGGCGATCAGCACGTCCACGTCGCCCGCCGCCGGGGCCAGCGCGAAGACGGGGTCGAGCGCGCTCTTGGGGGCCATTTCGACGTAGTAGATGGTGGCCCCGGTGCGCTGCGCCACGCCGGCGACCGAGGTCGCCTGACAGACATAGCCCTCGGCCCGGGCCATCGCCTCGATCCAGCCGGTGAGCACGCCGCCCCCCTGCCCGCCCACGGCCATGACGGCAAGGTTGATGATCTTCTCAACCCGCGCGTCGGGGGTCTTTTGCGGCAGCACCATGTTCATGTGGCCACTCCTTCGTTGCGCAGTCGTTTCGCATCGCGTCGGTCTTGCAACCAGCGAATGATTTGGCCGGTCTTCTCAGCCCGCCAACGCTCGAACTTCGTCGGGTTGTGCACCACGTCGGCCTGATAGAAGGACGGGCAGAGGACGGCGGTATCCGCCACTTCGCCGCAGTTGCCGCAGCCGACGCAGGTCTGGTCGATATGCGCCACCGGGTCGTCGCGCAGCGGATCGTCGAGCCGCTTCAGCGACAGCGAGGGACAGCCCGAGAGGCGGATACAGGCGTGATCGCCGGTGCAGACATCCGCATCGACGCCAAAGCGCGGCACCTCCATGCGGCGGCCGTCCCTAATCGCCTGATTGCGTTTCGGCTTCTCGCGGCGCTGCTTGTTGAGCATGCATTCCGAGGAGGCCACGATGACCTTCGGCCCCTTGTAATCGGTGGTCAGCGCCTCGCGCAGAACCTCGCGCAGCTTGCCCACGTCATAGGTCCGGTCGATCTGGCGCACCCATTCCACGCCGACGCCCTTGAGCGCCTTGGAAATCGGGTTGTTCGTGCTTTTCGTGTCGTTATGCGCGCGCGAGGACATCACGTCCTGCCCGCCGGTGGCGGCGGAATAGTAGTTGTCGACGATCACCGCGACGCTGTCGGACTTGTTGAACACCATGTTGCCGATCGAGGTCGACAGACCATTGTGCCAGAAGCCCCCGTCGCCCAGAATCGAGATCACCCGCTTGTCGCCGCCGCCGTCAAAGGCCGCGTTGGAGGCGGGGCCGAGGCCATAGCCCATGGTCGAGCCGCCGATCTCGAAGGGCGGCAGGCAGCCGAAGAGATGGCAGCCGATGTCGCCGGTGATCTGGTGCTTGCCCAACTCCTGCTCGGTCAGTTTCATCGCCGCGAAAATCGGGCGTTCCGGGCAGCCGGTGCAGAAGCCGGGCGGGCGGATCGGCACGGTCTGCGACAGGTCCGGGATTGCAGGCGCTTCGGCATTGGGGGCACGCACCGCACCGGGCAGCATCTCGGGCGCGGCGATCTTGAGAAAGGCCGTTACCCCGTCGAGCAGCACCTGCCCGGTGTATTCCCCGGCCATCGGCAGCACGTCCTTGCCGTGCAACTTCACCTTCCGTTCGAGCTTGTAGAGGTAGGAGCCAAGCTGTTGTTCGATATGATCCGGCTGGCCTTCCTCAACCACCAGCACATGCTCTTTGCCCGCGCAAAATTCATCGAACTCGTCTTTGAGCAGCGGGTAAGTCACGTTGAGCACATAAAGCGGCACCTCGGTCTGGCCGTGGATGTCCGCGAGCCCCAGCCGCTGCAATGCCCGGATGACAGAATTATACATGCCGCCCTGCACCACGATGCCCAGGGGCGCCTTCTCGGGGCCGAAGAATTCGTTGAGCTTGTTATCGCGGATGAATGTCTCGGCCGCCGGCCAGCGGTTCTCGATCTTGTCCTTCTCGTGCAGATAGGACATCGGCGGCAGCACAACGCGGTTGAAGTCCGACTGCGGGTTGGCCGCGGCCTCGGCCACAGTGAGCGGCGGGCGTTGGTTGTCTTTCGTCTCGAAACTGCCCGTGACATGGCAAGATCGGATGCGCACCATCAGCATCACCGGCGTGTTGCTGGCCTCGGACAGCTCGAACCCGTCCTTCACCGCCTTGGTGATCGAGGGCAGGTTCGGGCGCGGGTCCAGCATCCAGAACTGAGATTTCATGGCAAAGCCGTGGCTGCGCTCCTGCATGATCGAGGAGCCCTCGCCATAGTCCTCGCCCACGATCACCAGCGCGCCGCCGGTGACGCCCGAAGAACTGAGGTTCGCCAGCGCGTCTGAGGCCACGTTGACCCCCACCGGCCCCTTGAAGGTCACCGCGCCGCGGATCGGGTAGTGGACCGAGGCCGCCAGCATCGCCGCCGCCGCGGCCTCGCTTGCATTGGCCTCGAAGCGCACGCCAAGCTCGCCCATCAGTTCCTCGGCGTCGGCCAGCACGTCCATCAGGTGGCTGATCGGCGCACCCTGATAGCCGCCGACATAGCCCACGCCGTTCTCCAAAAGCGCCTTGGTGATCGCAAGGATGCCCTCGCCGGTGAAGACGTCGCCATCTCCCTTGCGCAGATGTTCCACCTCTGCCTTGAACGAACGTTCGGCCATCGGACCCTCTCAGAAATCGTGTTTTCGGATGTTGCGCAGCATGGTCTGCAAGGTGGCCACGAAGGCCGCCTTCTCCTCGGGGCCTATGCCCTTGAACATCGCCTCATAGGCCTGCGCCATATGCGGCCAGAGGCGCCCATAGGCCTCGCGCCCCTGATCGGTCAAGTAGACCCGCGTGGCGCGGCTGTCGTTGGCATCGGTCTCGCGCCGGACCAGACCGTCGCGCACCAATGCGTCGAGCGCGCGGCTCAGCGTCGATTGCTGCACCACCGCGTAAACCGCCAACTCGCGGATCAGGATGCCATCGGTCACCGACAGCACCGCGAGCGAGCGCATCTGCGGCGTGGTCAGGCCAAGTGCCGCCATCTCCGCCGACAGGGCGGCATTGTACCGCCCCATGATCCGGTTCATCAGATAGGGCGCGAAATTATCGAGCCCCATCCGATCCAGCGGCGCGTTCTCGGCCTCGGAAGGTGGTGTATCTGTCACCGATCAGCCCTTCGGCACCAGTGCCAGCGCCCGAATGGGGCTACCGGTGCCGTTCTTGATCTTCAACGGCGCGGCGATCAGAATCGCCCCCTTCGGCGGCAGTTTGTCGAGGTTGGCCAGTGACGCCAGACCAAAACAGTTATTCTTATGCAGCAGGTTATGCGCCGGATAGGGCGGCTCCATCCCGCCCGCTTGCCCCGCATCGGTGCCGATGCACTGCGTGCCCCAGCCGACGATCTTCTTCTCCATCAGGTACTGGATCGCATCCGGGGTCGGTCCGGGGCTGTGCGGCCCGGTCTCATCGGCGTTAAGAAACCGCGCCTCGTCATCGACGCGCGCGTCCCAATCGGTGCGCATGACAACCCATTCACCTTCGCCGATCTCGCCATACTCGGCTTCCCATTCCTTGATGCCCTTGGCATCGAGCAGGAAATCCGGGTCTTCCTGCGCCTGCTGCGAACAATCGATCACGTTGACCGGGGCGACCAGACGCTGCACGTCGAGCGTATCAGTGAAGCCGTCGTCGTAATCCTTACCGGTGATCCAATGATGCGGCGCGTCGAAATGCGTGCCCGAATGCTCGCCCAGCACCATCCAGTTCCAGGCAAAGAAGGGGCCGTCCTCGTCATATTCGCTGATCTTGTGAATCTCGACCTTCGGCGTCGGCTTGGCGAAATCAGCAGGCAGCTGCAGGATCGGCGTATCCGGCCCCAAAACGCCCGAGCAATCGACGACCTCAACCCCGCCCGAAGCCAGCATCGCGCCGAAATCACGCATTAAATCCGTAGCACTCATTTCAATTAATCTCCCTCAAATGGCGCACCCACTCCCGATGCGTTGTCCCTGCAAAGATGTTAGTCACATTTATATGCGTTTGCAATTATCTTCTTCGAAAGGCTTGCCAGGAACGCAAAAGGCCCGCCGCAAATGCGACGGGCCTGCCCAGCCGGGGAGAGGGGGCTAAGGAGATCAAGCGGCGTATTTGGCGACCGCCCCGCCCTGCTGGCTCCAATCGGCATACCATGTGCGGAAAAGCTTATACTGCGCCTCGGCATAGCCGCGCTGGCTGTCGGTCAGCGCGTCGGCCTCATTAAAATGCAACGCATATTCCGCATGGCCTTCGAGCACCATCAGATGCTTATAATAAAGCACGAGGTCCGGCCCCTCGTCGAAGGAGGACAGAACACCAAGCGCCGCATCAAGCTCCTGCGCGCGCTGGCGCGCTTCGGCATCGCCCGCTGCCGCAGCTTGGCTGAGGGCGACCAGATGCAACACTTCGCGCGGCAGCACATTGCCGATCCCGGTGATCGCGCCGGTGGCGCCGCAATTGACAAAACCGTGGAAGACGGTGGTATCCACACCGATCATCAGCGTGACCTCATCATCCCGGCTGGTGATATTCTCCGCCGCATAGCGCAGATCCTCCGCGCCGCCGAACTCCTTGAAGCCGACAAGGTTGGAATGCTCGGCCCGCAGCGCAAAGAACAGATCGGCCCGAGTGGCGAAACCGTAATAAGGGCTGTTGTAGATCACGGCAGGAAGCTCAGGCGCCGCCGAGAGAACCTTTTTGAAGTGATCTTTCTGCGCGGCAACCGACGTGCCGCGCGACAGGATGCGGGGGATCAACATCAGTCCCTTGGCGCCGACCTTCTGCGCATGGGCCGCATGTTCGGCGGCCAGCTTCGTATTCACGGCCCCCGTGCCCACAACCACCGGCACGCCCGCTTCGACCAGACGTTCGACACCTTCCATCCGCTCTGCATCGGTCAGCAGCGGCCAATCACCCATGGACCCACAGTAAACCACCGCGCTCATCCCATCGGCGATCAGCTTTTTGCCCATACGCACCAAAGCGTCGAAGTCAGGTTTCCGGTCTTCGGTGCAGGGGGTCATCAGGGCCGGGATGCAGCCGGAAAAAATCGAAGGGGTCATATATCTCTCCATCATAGAAACCGGCCGCGATACCGCCGGGCTTGGCTGCATCTTAGCTATTGTATTTTATTTGTCGACATAAAATCTGCACATCTCCTATGACGGGCCGTTAAAGGTGCGTTTTCCTATAATTAAAGGTCGATATGCTGCCGCCGATCCCGCGAAATCAGCGCCTGAATCTGCCCCACGATCTGATCTGCATGGGTTGCGGCCAAAGAATCCGCACGACCAATATCCCGCGCCTCAATCGCCGCGATCAAGTCCTCATGTTCCTGCACATACTCACTGGGAAGCTGATCGTCGAAGGACTGGTAATACATCCGCAGCAACCGGCGCCCCTCATCCAACAGCCGCAGACAAAGCGATTCGTAATAGGGGTTGCGCCCCGCCCGGGCGATCTCGGCATGGAACTCCCGGTTCGTCGCGATCATCGACAGCGCGTCCTGCGCCGACACGGCCTTGGCGAACTCCACCTGCCGCGCGCGAATATTGGCCATATCCGCCGGCGTATGAAACTGCGCCGCAAGACGCGTGGTGACACGGTACATCAAGGTCATCGCGTCAAAGAAGGTGTGCAGGTTCATGAAGTCGATATTCGACACGACCGTCGAACGGTTGGGCAGCGTGGTCACCAACCCCTCACTCGCCAACCGCACCAAAGCCTCGCGGATCGGCGTGCGCGACATCGACAGCCGCTCGGAAAGGCGAATCTCGTCGATCGGACTACCCGGCAAGAGGGTCAGATCGAGTATCTCATCACGCAGGATGGAATAGACAAATTGCGCCCCGGACCCGCGCTTGCGTTCCGCCGTTTTAGGTTTGCTACTCATGCGGGGATGCCGCCCTTTCGATGTTCATGGCTCCCCCTCGATAAAGCAACAAATCCCCCGCCCTACAATAGCGCTATCGCCCCCAAAGCTCGCCATTCCCTTCATTTCATCCTTTCTCAAATACCTTCCGCACTCTCCCCAAACGCCACCCCGCGCCAATCGCCCACCCAACCGCCGCCACAAATCGCCCAAAAAAAAGGCATCACTGCCGATGTATCAAGCACAATTCCCGCCAAAAGACTGACCCAAAAAGGCTTTTCCAAAAACTGCAATCGCCGGATTGACAGCGCGAAAGTTGCAACCGCATACTCGACCAATCTGATATTGGTTCAAGAAAGCGGTCCATTGCCCAGCCCCGACACCGGTCCCGACAAGGTTTTGCTCGAAGTGCGCGACTTCAGCCTGCGCTTTCGCGGCGCGCCGAGCGACCAGATCAACCATGTGAATTTTACGGTCCACCCGGGCAAGACGCTCTGCGTCGTCGGGGAAAGCGGTTGCGGGAAAAGCGTGACCTCGCTGGCGATGATGGGGCTGCTGCCGGCCGGTGCGGCGACAATCCGCTCGGGCGAGATGGTTTTCGAAGGTCAGAAGCTCGACCTTGCCGACCATACCGCCATGCGTAAACTGCGCGGCAGTCGGATGACGATGATCTTCCAAGAGCCGATGACCTCGCTCAACCCCGCCTTCCGCATTGGCGAGCAGATCACCGAAGCCGTGCGCGCGCATAGCGATGCCAGCAAATCCGAGGCCGAGGACAAGGCGCTGGCGATCCTCAAGCGGGTCGGCATTCCAGCGGCGGAGAAGCGGATGCGCGACTACCCGCATCAACTCTCCGGCGGCATGCGCCAGCGGGTGATGATCGCCATGGCCTTAGTCAACGACCCCGCGCTCTTGATCGCGGATGAGCCGACGACCGCCCTCGACGTGACCATTCAGGCGCAGATCCTTGAGCTGATCCGCGACCTTCAGGCCGAGACCGATATGGGCACGATCATGATCACCCATGACCTTGGCGTGGTGGCCGAAATCGCGGATACCGTGGCCGTCATGTACGCGGGCACGATCGTCGAAACCGGCCCTGCGGAACGCATCTTTAACGACCCACAGCATCCCTACACGATCGGCCTCATGTCCTCGATCCCGCAGCTTAGCGGTCCCCGCGGACGCTTGGCGACCGTGCCGGGCATGGTGCCGACAACGCAGAACATGCCCCAAGGCTGCCGTTTTGCCACGCGCTGCCCCTTCGCCCAGCCCATCTGCGCACAAGAGCCGCCGCTTGCGCCGCTGGAGGGGGGCCATGCCGTGGCCTGCCATTTCGCCCCGCTGGAGACACATCTGGAGCAGAGCGCATGAGTGACACGATCCTGACAGCGCGCGGGCTGAAGAAACATTTCAAAACCTCGGGCGGCGGATTGGCCAAAGGGGCTACGGTCAAGGCGGTCGATGACGTTTCCTTTGACGTGCGCCGGGGCGAGACTTTTGCCATCGTCGGCGAATCCGGTTGCGGCAAATCCACCCTTGCGCGGCTGTTGATGCGCTTGCTGACGCCGACCGAGGGCGATGTGCAGTTCGACGGTGCGGATGTGCGCAGCCTTTCGGGGCGCGATCTGACCGCCCTGCGCCGGGACATGCAATTCATCTTTCAAGACCCCTTTTCATCGCTCAACCCGCGCATGAGCGTCGGCAAGCTGGTCGGTGAGCCGCTTGAGACCCATTTCCCCCAGATGTCCGCCACCGAGCGGCGCGGCAAAGTGGCCGAACTACTGGCCAAGGTCGGGCTGCGCCCCGAACATGCCGAACGCTACCCGCATGAATTCTCGGGCGGTCAGCGTCAGCGGATCGGGATCGCGCGGGCGCTGGCCTCGGCCCCGAAACTGGTGATCGGGGATGAGCCGGTCTCGGCCCTCGACGTTTCGGTGCAGGCGCAGGTGATCAACCTGCTTGGCGATCTACGGGACGAATTGGGGCTCACCTTGGTTATCATCGCCCATGACCTCGCCGTGATCCGCCATATGAGCGACCGCGTGGCGGTGATGTATCTGGGGCAAATTGTCGAACAGGGCGATGTCGACACGGTCTATAACCACCCGCGCCACCCCTATACCCGCGCGCTCTTGTCGGCCATTCCGGTGGCGGCCCATGGCGCGCGCACGCCGCAGACCGCACTTGAGGGCGAGATGCCCAGCCCGGCGAACCCACCCGCAGGCTGCCGTTTCCACACCCGCTGCCCCTTTGCCAAAGAACGCTGCGCGAGCGAGCCGCCCTCTTTGCGCGAGACCCGCGCGGGCAAGGGCCATGTCGCCGCCTGCCATTACTTCGAAGAGATCGCCGCCGCCACGCCGGACCTCGGCCTTCCCGATGCGCCCGAACGCGCCCCCGGGGCCGCCGCGCGCTTTGCGCTTTACCAAGACGCCATGCGGGACCGGACCACGCTCCGCCCCCGCCAAAACCAAGAATAACAGGCTGAACCAGACTCATTGAAACGACAGGAGAGTTCGACATGACACTGACCAAAATGACACTTGCCGCTGCATTGCTGGGGGCCACGACCCTCGGCGCGCAGGCGGCTGATCTGCGCATCGCGCTGCAATCCGATGCCGATGTGCTGGACCCCGACCAGTCGCGCACCTTCGTGGGTCGCATCGTCTACGCGTCGCTCTGCGACAAGCTGGTGGACATCACACCCGACCTCGAAATCATCCCGCAGCTGGCGACCGAATGGTCCTTTTCCGAAGACGGCAAACAGCTGACCATGAAACTGCGCGACGATGCGGTCTTCCATGACGGCACCCCCTTTGATGCCGAGGCCGTGGCCGCCAACATCGACCGCAGCCAGAACATGGAGACTTCGCGCCGCAAGTCCGAGCTTTCCTCCATCACCGGCGTCGAAGTGCTGGGCAGCCATGAGATCCGCTTTGATCTGGCCGATGCCGATGCCACGCTGATGGCTCAATTCGCCGACCGCGCAGGCATGATGGTCTCCCCCACCGCTGCCGAGGCGGCGGGCGATGACTTTGGCCTGAACCCGGTTTGCTCTGGCCCCTACCAGTTCAAAGAGCGTGTGGCCCAAGACCGCATCGTGCTTGAGAAATTCGCCGACTATTACGATGCCGAGGAATACCACTTCGACACCGTCACCTATCTGCCGATCCCCGACACCACCGTGCGTCTGGCGAACCTGCAATCGGGTGACATCGACATGCTGGAGCGTCTGGCCGCGACCGACCTCGCGCAGGCCGAAGGTGACGACAGCATCAATGTCGAAAGCGCCGTGTCGCTCGGCTATCAGGGCATCACGATCAACGTGGCCAATGGCGAAAAGGGCGACAACCCTTGGGGCAACGACAAACGTCTGCGTCAGGCGCTGAGCTATGCGATCGACCGCGAGGCGATCAATCAGGTCGTCTTCAACGGTGCCTTCGCCGCGGGCAACCAGCCCTTCCCGCCAAACTCCCCTTGGTACAGCACCGATTATCCCGTGCCTGAACGTGACGTGGAAAAGGCCAAGGAACTGCTGGCCGAAGCCGGTTTCGCCGATGGCATCGACCTTGAGGTGCAGGTGCCCAACACCACGATCCCGCTGCAGCTGATGCAGGTCGTGCAGTCCATGGCTGCCGAGGCGGGGATCAACATCTCGATCACCTCCAAGGAATTCGCGACGCTGCTGGCCGATCAATCGGCGGGTGACTATCAGGCGAGCCAGATCGGCTGGTCGGGCCGTGTGGACCCCGATGGCAACATCCACCAGTTCATGACCACCGAGGGCGGGATCAACGATTCCAAATACTCCAACCCCGAAGTGGATGAACTGCTCGACAAGGCGCGCAAGTCCAACGACCAAGACGTGCGCCGCGAGAGCTATACCGCCGCCCGCGCCATCCTGAACGAAGAGATGCCGATCGTGTACCTCTACCACCAGACATGGATCTGGGCGCTGGATTCCGACATCACCGGTTTCACCCCCTATCCTGACGGCATGATCCGCCTTGCGGGCATGAAAAAAGAAGAAGGCTAACCCTTCTGCATCCGCACCGCCGGGCCGGTTCCGGCGGTGCCCCTCCCCTGAGCGAGACGTTTCAAAATGCTGTCCTTCATCCTGCGCCGTCTGGTGATCGCGATCCCGACGATCATCCTGATCTCGGTCTTTGTCTTCACCTTGCAAAAGCTGCTGCCGGGCGACCCGGTGCTGGCCATGGCCGGCGAAGAACGCGACCCGCAGGTGCTGGAGTTCCTGCGCGAGAAATACCGCCTGAACGATCCTATTCCGGTGCAGTATTTCACTTGGATCGGCAACGCGCTGACCGGTGACTTGGGCATTTCGCTGCGCACCAACCAGCCGGTGCTGGAACTCATCGGAGAGAAACTGCCCGTGACCATCCAACTGGCCACGATGGCGATGATTTTTGCCCTGTTGATCGGCGTGCCTGCGGGCATCTTCTCTGCCGTCAAGAAGGGCACCGTGACCGATTATGTGGCCAATGTCGTGGCGCTCTCGGGCCTGTCGATCCCGAACTTCTGGCTGGGCATCATGCTGATCCTGCTGGTCTCGGTGAAATGGAAACTGCTGCCCGCCTCGGGCTATGTGCCGCTGAGCGAAGACCCCATCCGCTCCATCACCGTGATGATCATGCCCGCCTTCGTGCTGGGCACGGCGCTCGCGGCCACGCTGATGCGCCACACCCGCTCGGCCATGCTAAGCGTGCTGAGCAGTGACTACGTCCGCACCGCCCGGGCCAAGGGACTGGTCGAGCGTCGGGTGATCCTCAAACACGCCTTTCGCAACGCGCTGACGCCGATCGTCACCCTGACCGCCCTGCTCTTTGGTGAGCTGATCGCGGGTGCGGTGCTGACCGAACAGATTTTTACCATCCCCGGCTTTGGCAAGCTGGTGGTCGATGCCGTGTTCAACCGCGATTACGCCGTGGTCCAAGGCATCGTGCTCGTCACCGCCGTCGGCTTCATCTTTATGAACCTGCTCGCCGATGTCGCCTATGTGCTGCTGAACCCCCGCCTGAGGAAGCAATAATGGCTCAACCTGCCACCCCCATCACCATCGACGCCGAAAGCGCCGCCGATCCGGTCCTCTCCGCCCGCCCGGAAAACCGGGTTTGGAAGAAGTTCCGCACCCATCGCAGCGCCATGCTGGGCGGCGTGCTGGTGGTCTTCTTCTGCGCCATCGCGCTTTTGGCCCCGCTGCTGCCGATCCCCGACCCCGCCGCCACCGATTGGGGCGCGGTGCGCAAGGGCCCTTCGGCAGCCCATTGGATGGGCACCGATGAGTTGGGCCGCGATGTGCTGAGCCGTCTGGTCTGGGGCGCACAGGCGTCTCTGCTGGCCGGGGTCGTCTCCGTTGCCATCGCGCTTGGGCTTGGCGTGCCTCTGGGCATCGTGGCTGGCTATTTCGGGGGCTGGACCGACGCGGTGATCTCGCGCTGCACCGAAGCATTGCTCGCGGCACCCTTCCTGATCCTCGCCATCGCCCTTGCGGCCTTCCTCGGGCCGAGCCTGACCAACGCGATGATCGCCATCGGCATCTCGGCCACGCCGATCTTCATCCGCCTGACCCGCGGTCAGGTGCTGAGCGTCGCCGCCGAGGATTACGTCGAAAGCGCCCGCGCCATTGGTCTGAGCACGCCGCGCATCCTGCGCCGTTATATCTTCCCCAATGTGCTGCCGCCCGTGTTGGTGCAGGCCACGCTGACCGTCGCCACCGCCATCATCGCCGAGGCGTCGCTCTCCTTCCTTGGCCTTGGCCAGCAGCCGCCCGCGCCCTCTTGGGGGTCGATGCTGAACACGGCGAAGAACTTTCTCAATCAGGCGCCTTGGATGGCGCTTTGGCCCGGCATCGCGATCTTCATGGTCGTGCTTGGCTTCAACCTTCTGGGCGACGGGCTGCGCGACGCGCTCGACCCACGCGAACACTGACCGGAGACGACATGACCCCCTTCACCACCCGCCCCGAGATCCGCGGCTCCTTTGGTGTCACCACTTCGACCCATTGGATCGCCTCGACCGTGGGGTTCGGCATCCTTGAAAAAGGCGGCAACGCCTTTGACGCCGCTGTCGCCGCGGGCTTTGTCCTGCAAGTGGTCGAGCCGCATTTGAACGGCCCGGCGGGCGACCTGCCGATCATCTTTCACGACGCGGAGAAACAGGCGACCAAGGTTGTCTGCGCCCAAGGGGTCAGCCCCGCCGCCGCCAAGCTGGAGCATTTCGAGGCATTGGGGCTCAAGCTGATCCCCGGCTCGGGTCTTCTCTCCACCGTGGTGCCGGGGGCCTTTGACGGCTGGATGCTAATGCTGCGCGACCATGGCACCATGGGTCTGCGCGAGGTGATGCAGCCCGCGATCGACTATGCCCGCGATGGCCATCCGGTGCTGCCGCGCGTGTCGAACACCATCAAGGGGCTGGCCGAATATTTCGCCGCCGAATGGCCCAGCTCCGCCGCGGTCTGGACGCCCGGCGGTGCGGCGCCTGAGCCAAACGCCAACTTCAAGAACCCCGATCTTGCCGCGACCTATGAGCGTTTGGTCAGCGAGGCCGAAGCCACAGGCGAAGACCGCAGCGCACAGATCGAAGCGGCGCGCAAAATCTGGTCCGAAGGTTTCGTGGCAGATGCGATTTTCGACTATCTCGAAGATGCCTGCGTGCATGATGTGTCCGAGCAAAAGAACAGCGCCCTTCTGGCGCGCGAGGACATGGCCAAATGGCAGGCCAGCTATGAGGACACGCTGACCTACGAATACCACGGCTGGACGGTGCATAAGACCCACGCTTGGTCGCAGGGGCCGGTGTTCTTGCAGACCCTCGCGATTCTCAAACATTTCGATCTGGCCGCGATGGATCCGATGGGCGCTTCCTTTACCCATACGGTGATCGAGGCGATGAAACTCGCCTATGCCGACCGCGAGGCCTATTACGGCGACCCCGAGCAGAGCATCATCCCGATGGAAGAGCTGCTTTCTGATGCCTATAACGCGGAACGCGCGAAGCTGGTGAACGGCAAGGCATCGCTTGAGCAGCGCCCCGGCGTGATCGCGGGGCTGGAGCATCTGGCCGAGCGCTATATCGAACGCGCGGCCCGTGATTTCGGCGTTCAGAACGCCGCCCCGCAAGAGCCGACGATGGCGCATCTGACCGAGAAACGCGGCGATACCGTGCATCTCGATGTGATCGACCGCTGGGGCAATATGGTCTCGGCCACGCCCTCAGGCGGGTGGTTGCAGAGCAATCCGGTGGTGCCGGGGCTGGGCTTTCCACTGAACTCCCGCGCGCAGATGTTCTGGCTTGAGCGGGGCCTGCCCACCTCCCTCGCCCCCGGACGGCGTCCGCGCACCACGCTGACCCCCTCTTTCGCCGAACATGCCGATGGGCGGCAGTTGGTCTTTGGCACGCCGGGCGGCGACCAGCAGGACCAATGGCAGCTGATCTGGTTCCTGCGTTTCGTGCACCACGGCCTCGACCTGCAAGAGGGGATGGACGCGCCGCTGTTCCACACGCTGCACTTCCAAAGCAGTTTCTTCCCCCGCCAAGCCCTGCCCGGTGAGATGATGATCGAACCCAATGTTGGCCCTGCGGTGATCGACGCGCTGCGCGCCCGGGGGCATATCGTTACCGTGGCCGAGCCGTGGTCGGTGGGCCGAATGACAGCCGCGCTGCGCAACCCCGATGGCAGCCTTCACGCCGCCGCGACCCCCCGCCTGATGCAGGCCTATGCCGTAGGACGCTGACCCATGACCTATTCCATCATCGCCCGTGATCCCGAAAGCAATGAAATCGGCATCGCCGTGGCCAGCCGCTTTTTCGCCTGCGGTGCCGCCGTGCCCTACATCGGGCGGCGCGTCGCCGTGGCCACGCAGGCGTTCGTCAACCCGCTTTGGGGGACCGAAGGCCGGCGCATGTTGGAAAGCGGCGATCCGGCAGAGGCGCTGTTGAAGGAATTCGCCGCCCGCGATGCGGGGCGCGACATCCGCCAGTGCCACATGCTCGATGCCCAAGGAAACTTCGCCGCGCATACCGGTGCGGGCTGTGTCGATTGGGCCGGGCACCGTGTGGGGACCATTCACTCCGTCGCGGGCAATATGCTGACCGGGCCGGACGTGGTGGAGGCCACGTTCGAGACCTACGCCGCGCGCCATGATCTGCCGATGGCTGAACGTCTGCTCGCCGCCATGCGCGCGGGCGAAGAGGCTGGCGGCGACATGCGCGGGCGCCAAGCCGCGGGGCTGGTGATCCACCGCGGACAGGACCACGCCTATCTCGACCTGCGCGTCGATGACCATGGCGACCCGCTGAGCGAACTTGACCGGCTGCTCGACGTCGCCGGAGAGCGCTATCTCCATGTGGCCGAAGCGATGCCGAGCCTCGACAATTTTTCGGGCACCTCGGACCGCGCGCCGATTGATGCGGCAATCACCCGCGCCGAAGAGGCCCGCAAGGCGGCGGGCAAGCCCAGCCGGTCGCTGGCAACAGATTTAGAGACAAAGAAAGATTAACCATATGAACGCGCTCGATTTCGGCCAGCTTCTGCCCCTTCTCGCCATTGCGGTTTCCGCCGGGGTCTTTGGCGGCATCCTTGCGGGACTGCTTGGTGTGGGCGGCGGTATCGTGATCGTGCCCGCGCTTTATCTTGCGCTGTCGACGGCGGGGATGGACCCGGCGATCACCATGCAGGTGGCGGTGGGCACCTCGCTAGCAACCATCGTCTTTACCTCGCTGTCATCGGGCTATGGCCACTTCAAACGCGGCGCGATTGATATGGACCTGTTGAAACTCTGGGCGCCATCGCTGCTGGTCGGCGTTGTGATCGGCGCGCTTCTGGGGGGCTATGTCTCGGGGCTGATCCTTGTGGGCGTCTTTGCCACCGTGGCCGCACTTGTCGCGCTCGACATGATCTTTCGCAAGACCAAGGACGACCCCACGCCGCGCGGCTTTGCCAAACCGATCTGGGCGATCTTGGGTGTCGTCACCGGCGGGCTGTCGGCGATGATGGGCATCGGGGGCGGCACCATCGGCGTGCCGCTGTTGAACTTTCTGGGCTATGACATTCGCCGTGCCGTCGGCACCTCTGCCGCGATCGGTTTCATCATCGGCCTGCCGGGTGCCGTTGTCTATGCGCTAACCGGGCTCGGCGCCGAGGGGCTGCCGCCCTTCTCGCTTGGCTATGTGAACCTTGCCGCTGCGGCCATCATCATTCCGCTGACCTCCAGCTTTGCCCATGTGGGTGTGAAACTGGCCCATAGCATTCCGCGCCGGGCGCTTCGGTTTGCCTTTGGAATTTTCCTAATGGTAACCTCTCTGCGCATGTTCATTGATTTATTTGAAGCGTTTTCCAACTCATGACACAGACCCCCCAGTCCGCCCCAAGTGAAGATGAATTGGCCGAGCGGCTGCGCGGAGCGATCCGCCAAGGGGACATCCTGAACGACGGGCGGATGCCCCCCGAACGGGCGCTGGCCGAGCATTTCGGCGTGAGCCGGGCGCGGCTGCGACTGGCGCTTGGCCTGTTGCAAGAGGACGGCACAATCTATCGCCGCCACGGCCAAGGCACATTCGCCACACCGCCCCCCGCGACCAATGCCGACAGTCTGCGCCACCTTGCACGACAAGTCACGCCAAGCGACGTGATGGAAGTGCGGCTAGAGGTTGAGCCTGCCCTTGCCGCCCTCGCCGCCGACCGCGCCCGCCCGCAAGAGATCGAGCGGTTGGACCAGTTGATGCGCGCCACGCTGAACCTCAGTGACCCGGACGCCTATGAGGCGGCGGATGACATGTTCCACTACAAGATCGCCGAGATGGCGCGGAATCCGTTGTTCCTTACGGTCTATGAATCCATCCGCGCGGTGCGCCGCGAAGTGGCATGGACCTCGCGCCGCCGCACCTATCACGCCCCCGAAACGCTGCAGGTTCTGGGCGAGCAGCACATGACCCTGAACGACGCCATCGCCCGGCGCGATACGCTCGGCGCCGCCGCCGCGATGGAGCAGCATTTGCTGACCGTTTCCAAAACCCTGCTGCGCGACCGGGTGCGCAAGATCGAACTCGATCTCTGAATCCCCTGTTTCGACTGGTTAAACCGCACGCTGGCCTTCCCCGCTCTGCGGCGGAAAATGTTACAGCTTTGTGACAATTTTGTCCGCCGACGCGCCGGAACAGCTTGCAAACGAAACTGTTCGATGTTCGTATCTGCGCATTATTGTATTTCGCGCCAGATGCGCGGATTCTCAGGGAGGAGAACGCAATGTCTCATAAATACCTATTCGCCGCAGGTCTCACCGCGGCCTTCACACTGACGGGCAGCCTTGCCTTCGCGCAAGAGGATTGCGAGCGCGGCGCCTTGGACAAGATGTTCTGCGACGCCGATGGCGATCTGGTCGCCGATGCGCCGACCGACCCCGATATGCTGAAAGACCCCTCGACGCTGGTTTTCGCCTACACGCCCGTCGAAGACCCCGCGATCTACGAAGACATCTGGACCCCCTTCATTGACCACCTAGAGGATGTGACCGGCAAGGACGTGCAGTTCTTCGCCGTGCAGTCGAACTCCGCCGAGGTCGAGGCGATGCGCTCGGGCCGTCTGCATATCGCCGGTTTCTCCACCGGGCCCACCCCTTTCGCGGTGAACCTCGCGGGCGTCGAGCCCTTCGCGATCATGGGCGCCGAAGATGGCCAGTTCGGCTACAAGCTGCAGGTCTACACGCAGGCCGACAGCGACATCAAAGAGATGAAGGACCTCGCGGGCAAGCGCATCGCGCATACCTCGCCCACCTCGAACTCCGGAAACCAGGCGCCGCGCGCGCTCTTCCCCGATCTGGGCGTCGTGCCGGATGAGGACTACGAAGTGACCTACTCCGGCAGCCACGACCAGTCGATGCTGGGCGTCGTCGCGGGCGACTATGACGCGGCCCCGGTGGCCTCCGAAGTGGTCGACCGCATGGCCGAGCGTGGTCTTTACGACCCCGAGGACGTGCGCATCGTCTGGGAAAGCGACCCCTTCCCGACAACCTCCTACGGCGTGGCGCATGACCTCGCGCCCGAGCTGAAGGAAAAGATCAAGGAAGCGTTCTTCTCCTTCGACTTCGAAGGCACCGCACTGGGTGAAGAATTCGCGGGCGTGAGCAAGTTCGTCCCGATCACCTACAAGGACCAGTGGGCGGTGATCCGTCAGATCCAGAAGGCGAACGGCGTCGAGTACACGCCGCAGGGCCTTGCGGCTGAATAATCGTTCAACACCGGGGCCGGCTTTTGGCCGGCCCCACGTTTAAGGTACAATAAATGCTGAAAATTTCCGACCTCGTGAAACGCTATGGCAGCGGTGATCCGGTGCTGAAGAACCTCGATTTGACAATCGAGGGCGAAAGCGTCGTGTCTATCATCGGTTCCTCCGGCGCGGGCAAATCGACATTGCTGCGCTGCATCAACCGACTGGTGGAGCCGACCTCGGGGTCGATCACGCTCAACGGCACCGAACTGACCAGCCTGCGAGGCCGGAACCTGCGCGCCGCGCGCCGCAAGATCGGCATGGTGTTCCAAGGCTTCAACCTCGTCGACCGTCTGACCGTGATGGAGAACGTCCAGTCCGGTCGCTTGGGCTACATCTCGACATGGTCCGCCGTGACCCGCCGCTATCCGAAAGAAGACATCCGCCGCGCCTATGAGCTGATGGAACGTGTCGGCATCGCGCAATATGCCAACACCCGCGCTGACCAGCTTTCGGGCGGTGAACGCCAGCGTGTCGGCGTGGTCCGCGCCCTGATGCAAGACCCCGACATCCTGCTCGCGGACGAGCCCACCGCCTCGCTCGACCCCAAGACCTCGGAACAGATCATGGGCCTGCTGCGCGACCTCGCCGGTGAGTTGAAGCTGCCGGTGCTAATCAACATCCACAACGTGACCGAGGCCAAGGAATACACCGACCGCATCGTCGGCATGCGCTATGGCCGGATCATTTTCGACGACGTGCCTGCCAAGCTCGACCAAGAGGCGATGGACAAGATCTACGCCGGCAGCCCCCATGCGGACCGCGCCAAAGATGGGGCCGCGGCATGAGCGCGCCACGGGACAGTTGGAAAAAGCCGCCCTTCATCGCCAACCCGGTGCTGCGGTGGGCAGTGATCTTGGGCGCGGTCGCCTATTTCGGCTGGGTCGGTCTGACCATGCCGATTGACTGGAACCGCGTCGCCGAAGGGCTGGGGCGCGCCGGGCGGATTTTCGGCGGGGCCTTTCCGCCCAGTTTCGAACGCTCGGGCCTGCTGATCGACGGCTTTCTTGAGAGCCTCAAGATCGCCATTCTCGCCACTGCGGGCGGGGTGCTTCTGTCGATCCCCATCGCCTTCATGTCCGCGCGCAACGTGGCGCCCAAGCCGATCTTCTACCTCGGCCGCGCCATCATCATCATCGCGCGCAGCTTCCACCCGGTGATCGTCGCGATTCTTTTCGTCAAGGCCGTGGGCTTCGGCCCCTTCGCCGGGGTGCTGACGCTGATCGTCTATTCCATCGGCTTCGTCGCCAAGATGCTGGCCGAGCGGATTGAAGAGATCGACTTCGGTCAGGTCGAGGCCATGCGCGCCGCCGGTGCGCCCTATTTCTCGACGCTGGTTTACGCGATCTTTCCGCAGATCATGCCGCGCCAGATCGGCCTCACGATCTACCAGCTCGACAGCAACCTGCGCGCCTCGGCCGTGGTGGGCATCGTCGGCGCGGGCGGCATCGGTGCGACGCTGGCCAATGCCTTCGGCCGCTATGACTATGACTTCGCTCTGGCCATCACCATGGTCATCGTCGGTGTCATCCTTGTCTCCGAAGCCATCAGCGGCGTGATCAGAAAGCGCATCCAATGACGACGATTGCAGAGAAATTCGGTCGCGACGACTGGACCCGTTTCACCCTGCGCCAGCGCATGACGCGCTACGGCGTGATCTTCGGCTGCGCGCTCGCCATCGCTTGGGCCCTCACCTCGATCGAGGTCATCTGGGCTTGGGTCTGGGGCGCGCCAGAGCAGATTGGCGACCTTTTCGGCCGCATGTATCCGCCTGACCCCAGCAACCTCGAAACCATTCTCAAGGTGCTCTGGGACACGGTAAATATCGCCACCTTCGCCACCACCTTCGCCGTGCTGCTGTCGCTGCCCGTGGCCTATATCGCGGCGCAGAACACAACACCGAACCGTGCCACGCTCTGGCTCGGACGGCTGATCCTCGTGACCTCGCGGTCGGTGAACACGATCATCTGGGCGCTTCTCTTCGTCGCGATCTTCGGCCCCGGCGTGGTGGCGGGGATCCTCGCGATTATGTTCCGCTCCATCGGCTTCATCGGCAAGCTTCTGGGCGAGGCGATTGAGGAGATCGACCGCCGCCCTGTGGAGGCCCTGGAGGCCACCGGCGCCTCGCGGTTCAAGGTCATCGCCTATGCCATCGTGCCGCAGGTCATGCCGACCTTCTGGGCCGTGTCGATCCTGCGGTGGGACATCAACCTGCGTGAATCCACCGTTCTGGGCCTCGTCGGCGCGGGCGGCATCGGGATCATCCTGCAAGGTGCCATCGACACCTTCAACTGGCCCGAGGTCGCCACGATCCTCATCGCGATCATCGTGTTGGTGATCATCGGTGAGGTGATCTCGGCCTTCCTGCGCCGCCGCATCCTGTGAGTGTCGCCATAGACCCCGCGCAGGCGCTGGCCGAATACCAGCGCCTGCGCCCCCGCCTGCCCGCCTGCGACAAGCTTGGCCATGGGGTGGAGGCCGCCCGTTTCCTCGATATCGTCGCGCCCTATGAGTTGATCCTGTTCGACGCCTACGGCGTGCTCAACGTCGGGGAGACCGCGATCAAGGGGGCCGCGCAGACCATCGCCGCCCTGCGCGATATGGGCAAATCCGTCATGGTCGTCAGCAACTCCGCCGCCTATCCCAAGGCGCATATGATGGACCGCTACGCGCGCCTCGGCTTTGATTTCGCAGCAGACGAGGTGGTTACCAGCCGCGAGGCGCTGCTGCACCGCCTCGCGACAGAACCCGCGCGCCGCTGGGGCGTGATGCTGAACCTCGATAAGGACATGGGAGAGATCGCCGACCTCGGCGCGACCGTTCTGGCGGATGATCCGGCAGTCTATGACCGGGCCGAAGGTTTCCTCCTCGTCGGGGCGGATGGGTGGACAGAGGCGCGGCAGGCCCTGTTGGAGGCCAGTCTGAAACGCCAGCCCCGGCCCGTCTTTGTCGGCAACCCCGATCTCGTCGCCCCGCGTGAGGATGGTCTCTCGCTCGAACCCGGCTGGTTCGCGCATCGTCTGATCGACGCGACCGGCGTGGCGGTACATTTCTGCGGCAAGCCCTTTCCCGATATCTTCGATCTGGCCCTCGCCCGGGCAAAGCCCGTCGATCCGGCGCGCGTGCTGATGGTCGGCGACACGCTGCACACCGACATCCTCGGCGGGGCGCAGGCGGGTTTCGCCACGGCGCTGGTCACCGGCCACGGCTCCCTCTTGGGGTTGGAGGTTGGTGCGGCGATCCAAGGCTCGGGCATCGCGCCCGATCATATCGTCACGGAAATTTAGCGGCGCTTTGCTGTGGATTCATTGTCCACAAAGCGCCCCACCCCCATTGCCATTCTGAACATCCGCCGCTAGCAGTTTTCGTGACCTTGTTAATAAGATCGCTGGAGGATACAAAATGTTCAAAATCACCAAGCCCACGGCAATTTTCGCCACTTTGGCCGCGCTCACCGGAGGAGCCCTGAGCGCTGAGACCGAAGTCAAGATCGGCTACGCCCTCGCCCCCGACAGCCACTACGGCGTCGCGGCGCAGAAGTGGCAAGAGGTCGTCGAGGCCGAGACCGACGGCAAGTTCAGCTTCCGCCATTTCCCCTCCTCCGGTCTGGGCGGTGAGCGCGAGGTCGTCGAGGGCCTGCAACTGGGCACCGTCGAGGCGACCATCGTCTCCACCGGCACGCTGAGCAACTTCGTCCCCGCCACCGGCGTGACCGACATCCCCTTCCTGTTCCGCAGCCTCGACCACGCGCGCCGCGTGCTTGACGGGCCGATCGGTCAGGACATCTTGGCCGAGTTCGACGGCGCGGGCATGGTGGCCTTGGCCTGGGGCGAACAGGGTTTCCGCCACATCACCAACAACCGCAACGCCATTGAGACCCCCGAAGACATCGCGGGCATGAAGCTGCGCACCATGGAGAACCCGGTCCACCTCGAAGCCTTCAACGCCGCTGGCGCCGCCCCCACCCCGATGGCCTGGCCCGAGGTGATCAGCTCGCTGCAACAGGGCACCATCGACGGGCAGGAAAACCCGCTCTCGGTGATCGTCTCCGTGAAGCTCGACGAGGTGCAGAAATACCTGACGCTGTCGGGCCATGTCTATTCGCCCGCCATGCTGCTGGTCTCCAAACCCTTCTGGGAAGGACTGTCGGATGAGGACAAAGCCGCCTTCGAGAAAGGCGCGACCGAGGCCGTCTCCGCCATGCGCGCCTTCGTCGATGACGTGGAGCAAAGCGGCGTCGAGACGCTGAAAGAGCGCGGCATGGAAGTGAACGAGTTGAGCGAAGAGCAAAAAGCCGCCTTCCGCGCCTCCATCGAGAGCGCCTATGAGGGGTACTACGAGACCTACGGCAAAGAGCTGATCGACCAGATCGCCGCGACCGAGTAAGCGCCGCGACGGAAAGACGGACGGCCGGGAGCAGTGCTTCCGGCCGTTTTGCACGGGAGGGAAACCATGCGCAGATTGGAACAGCTATTCGTCAAGGTGAACGCCGCCGTGGTGATCGCCTGTTTGACGGGAATGGTCTTGGTCGTGGGGGCCAATGTCGCCCTGCGGTTCAGCACCAACCATTCGCTCTCGTGGTCCGATGAATCCGCCCGTTACCTGATGATTTGGATGGCCTTTCTGGGGGCTGGCCTTGCCCTGCGGCAGGGCGGCCATGTGGCCATCACCAATCTGCATGATGTGATGAACACCCGGATGCAGCGCATCCTGCGCGGGGTCATCGTTTTGATTTTGCTGTTCTTCTTTGCCTTCATGGTCAAAGTCGGCTGGGACTATATGCAGCGCGCGCAGTATCAGATGACCCCGGCGATGCGCCTGTCGTTCCGCTATGTCTATGCCGCCATGCCGGTCGGTTTCACGCTGCTGATCGTACATCTATTGCTGATCGCGCGGCCCTTCATCATGGCGGGCCGCTATCACCAGCCCGAAGGTCAGACCGAAAACATGCCAGGAGCCGCCAATGGCTGAGATCCTCTTTATCTCGCTTTTCGTGCTTATGGTGCTGGGGCTGCCCGTCGCCTTTGCCATGGCCATTTCTGTCTTCGCGGCGATTGGCTTGGGCAGCTCCTACCCGCAGATCGTCGTGGTGAAAGAGATGTTCTCGGGCCTGGACAGCTTCCCGCTTTTGGCCGTGCCCTTCTTCATCCTCGCCGCCGAGATCATGACCGGCGGAGCGATCACCCACACCCTTTTGCGCTTCGCGGCGCAGTTCGTGGGCCATCTGCGCGGGGGGCTGGGCTATGCCAATGTGATCTCTTCGACCATGTTCGCAGGCATCTCCGGCTCGGCGCTGGCCGATGCAGCGGGCCCCGGCGCGATGATGATCCGCATGATGGAGAAGGGCGGCTACGACCGCTCCTACGCCGGGGCGTTAACGATCTCTTCCGCCGTGGTGGGGCCGATCATCCCGCCCTCGATCGTGATGATCATCTATGCGCTGCAAGATCAGGAAGTCTCGGTCGGATCGCTGTTCATGGCGGGCGTCATTCCGGGGCTGCTGCTCGCCGGAGGGAGCCTTGCGGCCAACGGTTGGGTCAGTTGGAAACGCGATTACCGCAGCGATGAGGCCCGGCCCGAGCGGGCGCAGATGTGGCGCAACAGCCTGATGGCGCTGCCCGCGCTTGGGCTGATCGTGCTGATCGTCGGCGGCATCCGGGGGGGCATTTTCACCCCGACCGAAGCGTCGGTCATCGCCGTATTCTATGCGCTGTTTTGCGGGTTCTTCGTCTACCGCGCCCTGCGCCTGCGCGATCTGCCGGGGCTGATCCTACGCGCGGCACTGATCTCATCCGCGGTGCTGCTGATCCTTGGGGCCGCGCGGGCTTTCGCATGGGTCTTGGTGATCGAAGGCGTGCCGCAGTTTCTGGCCGAGGCGATCATCGCGTGGGAGTTGTCGCCGATCCTGTTCCTCTTGGCGGTGAACGTGCTGTTGCTGCTCTTTGGTCTGTTCATGGATCCGCTGCCGGGGGTGATGATCCTCGTGCCGATCCTCGCGCCGATCAGCCACGCGCTCGGCATCGCGCCGGATCATTTCGCCATCGTGGTGATCGTGAATCTGACGCTGGGGCTGACGACGCCGCCGGTGGGGAGCCTGATCTTCGTGGTCTCCTCGGCGGTGAACCTGAAGCCCGCCGCGCTAATCCGCGAGATGCCGCCGTTCTTTCTGGCGAATTTCGGGGTGCTGATGTTGCTGACGTTTGTGCCAGCAATTTCGACATGGCTGCCAAAGGTCAGCGGTTTTTAGCAATTTACCGCCCGGCATCAGACCGGGCGGCGCCGCGCTGAGCTTGTCCTTACTCGGTCTGGATCCAAACCGCCTTGGTATCCAGATACGCCTGCAGGTGCTCCACGCCACCCTCCTTGCCGTAGCCCGACATCTTCAGCCCGCCAAAGGGCACCGCCGGGTCGATCGCGTGGTACATGTTCACCCAAACCGAGCCCGCCTTCAGCTTTTTCACCGTCCGATGCGCCACCCCGAGATCGCGGGTGAATATCCCCGCCGCCAGCCCGTAGGGCGTGGCATTGGCGCGGGTCACGACCTCCTCCATCGTGTCGAAGGGCAGGACCGAGATCACGGGGCCGAAGATCTCCTCCCGCGCGATGGTCATCTCGTCCTCCACATCGGCAAAGATCACCGGCTCAAGAAAGTTGCCGCCAGCATAGCCCTCCCCCTCGGGCCGACCGCCGCCCGTGACCATCCGCGCGCCCTCGGCCTTGCCCTTGGCGATATAGCCCTCGACCTTTTCGGTCTGCACGGCGTTGATCAGCGGCCCCAGATCGGTGCCTTCGTCAAGGCCATGCCCGATCCTCAGCCCCCGCGCGAAGGCCGCCAGTTTCTCGATGAACTCCTCCTGAATCTCCCGCGCCACGAAAAGCCGCGAGCCCGCGATACAGATCTGCCCCGAATGCGCATAGACCGCCATCGCCGCCACCGGCACCGCCTTGTCGAGGTCGGCATCCTTGCAGATGATCAACGGGCTTTTCCCCCCAAGCTCCAGCGTGATCCGCTTCAGGTTCTCCACCCCGGCCCGCGCGATGGTCTTGCCGGTGGCGGTCGAGCCGGTGAAAACCACTTTGTTCACGTCCGGATGCTCGGCCAACCGCGCGCCGGCCTCGCGGCCCGTGCCGGTGACCACGTTGACCACGCCGTCGGGCACGCCCGCCTCCTGCATCAGCCGCGCGATCATCAAGGGCGTCAGCGGCGCATCTTCGGAGGGTTTCAGCACCACGGTGCAGCCGGTAGCCAGCGCCGGTGCGATTTTCCAGATCGAGGCGGCGGTCGGGGCGTTCCAAGGGATGATCGCGCCCACCACGCCGACCGGCTCTCGGGTGGTGAAAGACAGCATCGACTGCGAGATCGAATTCTCGATCACGTCGCCATGCAGCGCTACCGCTTGGCCGGCGTAGAAGCGCAGCATCCCGATCACCCGCCGCTTGTTGCCAAGGGTGCGCGCTAGCGGCAGTCCCATGTCGGCGGTATCGGAGATGCAGAGCTTCTCCCAATCCCGCTCCATCACATCGGCGATGCGCAACAGCACCTCTTGCCGGTCGTAGGGGGTGAAGGTGGACCAGACGCCTTCGAAGGCGCGGCGCGCGGCATCCACGGCCAGATCGACATCCCGCGCCCCGCCGCGCGGCACTTCCGCCAGCTTGCGGCCAGAGGCGGGATCTTTCACCTCGATCACCGCGCCGGAGTAGGCGGGCACGTCCTGACCGTCGATGAACATCGGGCAAAACTGCCCGTGGTAAAGCGTTTCGGCAATCTGGTGGGGGTCGCGGGTCAAAGTCATTTCAGCCTCATTCCATTAATGCGCCATTCCTATCAATCGAATTGTCGGTTTCAAATATACAAAGCCCTGTTTGGGCAAGAAAATCCGGCCCTGCCGCGTTGCACCGTGCCGGGTGGATCGCTAGAACTTTCCCCACGGGAACCGCGCGCAGGGGTGGCGGTGGCAAGCGAAGGAAAATCCATGAAAATCGGTATGATCGGTGTCGGCCTGATGGGCCACGGAATTGCCCGCAACGTGATGCGGCGCGGGGGATTTGCGCTTGGCTATTTCGACCACCCCGGCAACCAGCCGACCGATGAATTGGACGGGCTCGGCGCCACGGCCTTCGACAGCCTGAGCGATCTGGCCGCCGCCTCCGATGTGATCATCCTCTGCGTCACCGGCTCGCCGCAGGTCGAAGGGATCCTGACCGGAGAGGGCGGCGTCATCGCGGGGCTGAAACCGGGTGCTGTGGTCGTCGATTGCTCAACCTCCCTGCCCGCGTCGACGCTGAAGATGGCCGAGGCGGTCAAAGCGGCGGGGGGCGATTTCGTCGATGCGCCGATGACCCGCACCGCGCAGTTTGCCCATGAGGGGAAGTTGAACCTGCTCGTCGGCGGTGACGCGGCCACGGTCGAAAAGGTCTCTCCGGTGCTCGCCGCCTTTACCGAAGAGGTCAAACATGTGGGCGAAGTCAGCGCGGGCCATCGGCTGAAACTGCTGCACAACTATGTCTCGGTCGGCTTCATGTCTCTGCTGGCCGAGGCGGCTGCGCAATCGGCGGATGCGGGGATCGATCCGCAGAGCTTCGTGGATGTCTTGGCGGGCGGCGGCGGTGCCAGTGTCGCGCTTGATCGGCTGTCGCCCTTCATCACCAGCGGCGACCGTGAAGCGCTGCCCTTCGCCATCAGCAACGCGCTGAAGGATTTCGACTATTACCGCCAGATGTCCACCGAAGCGGGCGCGCAGGTCGAGATTGCCGATGGGGTCTATCGCGCCCTATCCCAAGTCGTCGAAAAGGGCGCGGGCGACGCCTATGTCCCTGAATTGGTGCAGCATTTCCGAAAGGGTTAAGCCCGAGGGGTCAGAGCGTCAGCGTCCCGATGCTCGACCCGCCGCAGACGAAAAGCGTCTGGCCAGTGACGAAACTACTGGCCGGATCGCAAAAGAAGAGAAAGGCGTTGGTCACATCCTCCGCCTGCCCCAACCGCCCCACGGGGATGCGCTTGGCCAGCGCCGCTTCGCGTTCGCTTTCTTTCGGGATGATGCCCCAGAAGTTATCCGTCTGCACCGGGCCGGGGGCCACGACATTGACGGTGATGCCATGCGGCGCAAGCTCCAGCGCCCATGTGCGTGCCATGCCGATCATCCCCGCTTTCGAGGCTGAATAGGCGGTGCGCGTCGGCGCGCCCAAGGCGGCACGAGATGCGTTGAACATCACCCGGCCAAAGCCGCGTTCCTTCATCGCAGGCAAGAAGGCTTGCAGCAGCGTCAGGGCCGAGCCGAGGTGCAGTTGCGCAAGGCCAGTGATGTCTTCGGGCTTGGCCTCCTCAACCAGATTGGGCCAGATCAGCCCCGCGTTATGCACCAGATGGGTCACCTCATGGCGCGCGGCGATATCCGTAGCAACGGCGGCGACGGAGGCGGGGTCGAGCAGGTCGGCTTCGATGTGCTCGCAGCCCTCCGCCTCCCACTCCGGCTTGCCTCGGGCGATTGAGATCACGCGATAGCCGCGCTCCAGCAACCGCTGCGCGAGATCGGCGCCAATACCCTTGCTGCCCCCGGTGATGACGGCGGTGTATTCGGTCATTGTCTCTCTCCCGGTATCAGTGCCAGCACCCGCAAAGGGCTGCCGGTGCCGCCTTTGATCTTCAGCGGCGGTGCGATCAGCATGGCCCCCGTAGGCGGCAATTCGTCGAGGTTGCATAGGCATTGCAGCCCGTATTTGCCTGCCCCATGCAGCAGGTAATGCGCCGGGAAGGGCGGGTCGTAATGCATCCCCTGCCCCGCGTCAGTGCCGACCGTTTCCGTGCCAAAGCCGCGAATGCCGCGCTCTAGCAGCAGTTCGATGGCGGCGGGGGTGGGGCCGGGCGAATGGGCGCCATCCTCGCGCATGTTGAGGTAATCCGCGCCGCTGCGTTTCGACCAATCGGTGCGCATCAACACCCAAGCATTGGCGGGGATCGGCCCGTGCTGGGCCTCCCAATCGCGGATGATCTCGGGCGTCAGCTCGAAGTCGTCGTTCTGCGCCGCCCCCGCCGAGCAGTCTATCACCACGACCGGGCCGATGAAGGCTTCGGGCGGGATTTCATCCACCGCGCCATGGGCCACGTCCTTGCCCGAGACCCAGTGAATGGGCGCGTCGAAATGGGTGCCGGTGTGTTCGTTCAGCGTGAGGTTATGCCACTTCCACGCCGGGCCGCGGTGATCATAGGCCGAGACCTCCTCCATCCGAAACCGCGCGCATTGGCCGAACTCTGGCGGCAGGACGATGACCGGGAAGTCCGCGTCGAGCCGATGGGTCAGATCGACGACTTTTGCCGCACCGCTTGCCAGTGCCTGGGCCAGTGTCGTGATTGCATCGCTCATGCGCCGCCCCCCCGCGTTTCGCGTTCCCTCAAGGCCGGATCGTCCAGCCAGCGGGCCAGCGCGTCTTTGGCCACGTCACCGCAGGCGACCTCTTCCAACCCGTCGACCAGCCCGCGCACCACTGTCCGCGCCAGCGCGCGGGGGGCGACTTTGGGCGGCGGCAGAGGTTGGTGCCATTCGTCATCGACGGGGCCGGTGTAGACATTCATCACCCGCAGGCCCGATCCGGCAAATTCTGCCCGCATCGTCTGGCTGAGCGACCGCGCCGCCGCTTGTGAGGCATCGAAACCGCCGAACCCCGCCTCGGGCGCCAAGGCCCCCACCGACAAGAGATTGACCCAAGCCACCGCGGCATTAACCCCATCTGCCGTGCGCGCGGCCATCGCGGGGCCAAAGCCCTGCGCCAAGCGCATCAGGCCCAGCACATTGGTCTCCATCCCCTCGCGGGCAAAGACCGTGTCATTGCCCAACACCCCGCCGGGGCGGATGAATTGGGCGGTGTTGATCAGGATGTCGACCTTGCCACCGATCTCAGCCGCGAGGCGCGAGACGGAGGCCGTATCGGTCACATCAAGGGGCATGAGGCTGACGTTCTCCATCTCCTCGAAGGCGGCGCGGCCTTCCCACCTGCGCCAATGTTCCGGCTCGCCCAAGAATATCTCCGCCGCACCTGCGCTCAGGAGCGCTTGGGCCAGCGGCAGGGCCAAGGGGGAGCGGGCATCGGTGATCAACACACGCCGGTGTTTCGGATCGCTCGACGTTTCGCGCAGCATTGGATCTTCTTGCATCAATTCGCTTCCCTCTCGCGGCAGGGCCACCATGACCCCCTGCCCGGCTCGGTCCAGTTTCAACGCCAGCAGCACCGCATCACCGCGCTCGACCTCGCCATGCAGATGGCACACGGCCACCGGCCCTGCGGCCAGTTGCACCGTGCCGATGCGCCAAGGCAGCCGCTCCCGAAAATACGGGTCGGGCGAGACGCGGATCGTGGTTTCGGCCAAGACTTCGCCCGCGCGGTCCGTCTCGCGCCAATCCAGCGCGACGGACAGGCATTTGCAGCATGCATCGCGCGGGGGGTATTGCACCGCCCCGCAATCGGCGCAGTGTTGCAAAGCGAAGGTGCCGCGCCCGGCGGCGATGGCGAGGCCGAGGGCCGCGCGCGAGCGCTGCGCGGGCGGCAGCGTCGGCACCCTGCTGCGCTTTTGCGGGTTTTTCTTTCGGGGCGGCGTCAGTGGATCGGTCATGGCCCGCGCCCCTCGATGATCGCCGCGGCAGAGCAGACGCCCCGGTCATAGTTGATCATGCCAAAGCCCGAGATCAAGGCCCGCCGGGCGTTGGCCACCTGTGTGCCCTCGGCCTGCCCGGTCACCTGCCGGATCGCCTCGACCAGTCCCAGATAGCCGCCCGCGGCCCCGGCTTGGCCGACCGACAGCTGCCCGCCCGAGGTGTTGTGGGGGAAGTCCCCCTCAATCGTCAGATCCCGCTGCCGGACAAAGGCGGCCCCCTGCCCCTTGGCGCAGAACCCGAGGTCTTCGAATTGCATCATCGAGATCACCGGGTAGTCGTCATAGGTTTGCAACAGATCGACCCCCTCCGGCCCATGGCCCGCCATGTCATAGAGCTCACCAATGTCGACGCCCCAGCCGCCGCGCAGTTGCATCGGATCTTCGGGGTAGGCGTTGTGCCGTTCGATTGTGCCGCTGATCCGAGCGAAGGGTAGATTGCGGCGCGCGGCCTCGTCGTCGCGCATGACCAGAAACGCCTCGGCCCCGGCGCAGGGCATGACGCAGTCGAAAAGCGCGATGGGGTCCGAGATCATCCGCGCATCGAGGTATTGGTCGAGAGTGAGTGGGGTCTTCATCAGCGCATCGGGATAGTGCAGCGCATTGGCCCGTTGCGCCACGGCGATCTGGCCAAAGTCCTCTCGCGTGGCGCCGTATTCCTGCATGTAGCGGTCCATCAGCAGGGCGAAACTCGCGTTCGGGCCGCCAAAACCATAGGGAAAGGTGGCATCCATCGAAAAGCGCGAAAAGCCGCTGAGCAGGCTGCGAAAGCTGTCGATCCGGTTCGCGTCCCCCGCCACACAGGCCACCACATCCACATCGCCCGCCTGCACCGCCCGCGCCGCGCGGCGCAGCGCGATGACCCCGCTGGCCCCACCCGTCGGCACGGTATCGAGCCACCGCGGGCTGAGCCCCAAATGCTGGGTCAACCCGACCGGCGTGTCCGGCGCGAGCGAGAAGCTGGAGACCGAGAACCCGTCCAGTTCGCCCGGCGCGATCCCAGCCTTGCCCAGCATCGCGCGCAGCGCGCGGGCGATCCACCAATGGGCGGTCTCATTGCTATAGCGGGCATAGGGCACCGAGGTAGGCGCCGCGAGCACGACGCCGTCATAGCCCCTGCGCCTCATGCTGCCGTCCGTTTCTTTAGCCCGCGCAAGTCTTGCGTGGCGGGATCGTCCAGTAGGTCGGCGGCCAGCGTTTTCAGCACCCCGCGTTGGAGTTTCTGCGTCGCCGTCAGCGGCAGCGCCTCGACAAAGGCGATGAAGCCGGGGGCTTTGTAATAGGCAAGCTGGGTCAGGGACCATTCGGTGATTTCACGGGCCAAGACGGCAGGGTCAGCACCGGCGTCCTTCGGCACGATACAGGCGAAAACCTCATCCCCGCGCACCGCGTCAGGCACGGCGGCCACGGCGGCGCTGGCCACGGCAGGGTGGCGCATCAGGGTCGATTCCACCTCGACCGCCGCGATGTTCTCGCCCGAGCGCCGGATCACGTTTTTCTTGCGGTCGACGAAATACATCGCACCATCCGGCGCGCGGCGCACGATGTCGCCGGTGTGGAACCAACCGCCCGCCCAAGCCTCATCCGTGGCTTCGGCATTTTTAAAGTAGCCCACAAAGAACCCGCGCCGGGGTTCGGCACCGGCGCGGCGCACTAGCAGTTCGCCTTGATCGGCCTCTTGCCCGGCATCGTTGAGCAGCCGGACCTCCAGCCCCCCTTCGGGCGTGCCGAGGCAGCTTTCGCCCACGCGGCGCGGTTCGCGGTTGGCGCAGATCACCGCCCCCGCGCCGGTTTCGGTCATGGCCCAAGCCTCGACCAATGGAAAACCGAAACGCGCCTCGAAGGCGGCGTGCAGTTTCGGGTCCACCCCCGCGCCGAAGCCGAAGCGCACGGCATGGTCGCGGTCGGCTTCACTTTCTTCGGCCCCCATCAGCATGGATGGCATGACACCAAGGTAGTGCAGGCAGGTCGCCCCCGAGGCCCGGACCGAGGCCCACCAGCTGCGGGGATGGAAGCGGTCAAGCGCGGTCAGACAGCCGCCCACGGCGATCATCGCCATGAAGGAATAGGCCATCGCGTTCATGTGGAAGATCGGCAGCGGCGTGATCATCCGCTCGCCGTCTTGCGAGAGGGCGCAAAGCCCGCCGGTGTCAGCGTACCACCGCCCGGCATCGAGGAAATAGGCATTCGTCAGGATGCAGCCCTTGGGCTGACCGGTGGTGCCTGAGGTGTAGAGCAACGCCGCCTCGGCCTCCTCTGCCCCGCCTTGCCGTGCCGCGATGGCCTCACGCGTGGCGGGCGCGGGCAAGGAATCCTCCGGCGCGATCACCGGCATGTCGCGTCCCGCTTGCCGTGCCGCGGCGCGCAGGTCGTCGCCGCGCGCGGGTATCGCCACGGCCAAGACCGGCTCGGCATGGTCGATCATATAGCTCAGCTCCGCCGCACGCAGATCGGGGTTCACCGGCACGACCGACAGGCCCAGACCGTTCAGCGCAAGCCACCAGAGGAAGAAGGCCGGGCGGTTCTCCATCAGCAGCATCACGCGCTGCCCGGGCAAATAGCCCGCCGCCGAAATGCGCTTGCGCAGGGCGGCAACCTCGCGCGCGGCTTCGGCATAACTCACCTCCCCCGCCGCGATGCCGTAGATGCCCGCTGTTTCCGGCAAGACATTCAGGAAACCCCGTTCGGGGTGCCGCGCGGCGGTGTCTTCAAAGGCTGCGAAGACCGTCTTAGTCTCTGCCCCGATCATGGCAGCAACTGGATATTGCGGAAGGCCGCGTCGCAATTGACGATATCCACCCGTTTGTTGGCAATGCGCAACCGCCCGTCGACCAGCGCCAGCTCATGCCGCGCGGTGACGGCGAGCAACTGCTGCTCATCCAGCCGCGTCTCGACGTAGTGCATGAAGGTGGTCGTGACGAAACGCCCGGCGTCCGTATCCATTTCATCCACGTAGGGCCGTTGGATAACATGGTGACAGCGGCTCTTGGGCTTTTGGCTGAAGGTGCGCGCGCCGTTCAGACGTTCGACGCGCAGCTTGAGCATGAACATATCTTCATACATCAACGAGGTCTCGTTGATCGGGTCTTGCTGTTGATAGTCCAACGGCATCCAATAGTGCCCATCCGGCAGCCAGAGGTCGAGCCATTCGGTATAGCGCCCCTCGTCCAACATGCGCACTTCATCATAGATGAAGTCGATCAGGCTTTCGCGCGTCACACTCATTCCGGCGCCTCCGTCTTTTGGCCCATGGTCATGAACTTGACCCATGCGTGGAATTGGTTGCGCATCTGGCGTTCGGTGGTGCCGTTTTCGACCGCCTCGACCTCGAAATCCTCGTCCTCTTCGATCAGGCGTTGGATGTTCACCCATTCCAGCCCGTCAACCATCAGCCCTTCCTGCGCGCGTTCGTACATTTCCAGATCGTCATGGCCGACGATGGAGGTGGGCGCGTTGATCATGCGGTTGTACATCGCGGTGCGGGCGGTCAACTCATCGGGTGCGTCGACAAGGCGGTAGATGTAGCTTTCCACCACGGTCCGGTCGGCGGCGATGGGGATGAAAACCCGCAATTGCTGGATCGGCCCCTTGATCATGATGTTTGGGAAATAGACCGTGTTGTGGCGGTTCTCATCAAGGATCGCCTTGGCCTTCTCCTCTCCATAGCTGTCGCAGAGCGCTTCGAAATACCCGGGGATGGCGGAATAATCCGAGTGGATAGAGTGGTTTACGCCGGTGTGCCCATGCCCGTTGGGCCATGTGCGGATGCCCATGCCTTCGAAGAAATCGTAAGGCGACATGAAGGGGGCGATGATCTCCATCGCGGGGGGTTTGGGCGCGTCCTCGGGCAGGCCCAGTTCTTCGTAGAGCTTCACCGCCGTCCCGGCCGAGCTCTCGTGCGCCACCATCGGGTGGCAGGTGTCGGTCTGATTTTCGACCAGCATCTTCCAGTTGCAATGATGCATGTAGCGCAGCGGCGGGCCGACCACTTCGAGCCGTCCGGCGGGGGAGCGGTCAACCATATTGTCGAACGAGGACAGGCTTTCGCCAAAGAACTCTTCGAAGCTCATGCCCTCTTCGGCCAAACGGGCAAAGATGAAGCCGCGGTAGTTTTTCACATCGCCGACGCTGCGCATCCCCTTGCCGCTGTCGGTCTCTTCCAGCCCGGTGTTCTGGTAGCCCTTCTTGAGCGGGATCGCCAAGAGGCAGCCATCGGTCTTGAAGCTCCATGCGTGATAGGGACAGCGGAAGAATTTGCCGGTGTTGCCTTGCCGGTCTATCACGATCTTGGTGCCTTTGTGGGGGCAGCGGTTCAGCAGGACATGGATGTCGCCCGTCGAATGGCGCACCTGAATGACGGGCTGGGTGCCGATATGGGTGCTGAAATAATCGCCCTTATTCGGGGTCTGGCTTTCATGGCCGACAAAGACCCAAGCATTGGCGAAGAGATGCTTCATCTCCTGCTGGAACACCTCTGGGTCAGTGTAGATATCGCGGTGCACCTGATGTGGCTGCACGAGGGCGGCCAAGGCCGCCGGGCTGTCGTAACGTCCCATGAGTTCCTCCCTCAGATGTCGAGCACAAGGCGCGGAGATTTCGCGCGGCTGACGCAGATTTGCATGACATTCCCTGCCGCGCGCTCGGCCTCGGACAGGACCACGTCGCGGTGATCGGGGGTGCCGCTGAGCACATCGCATTGGCAGATGCCGCAATCGCCGCGCTGGCAGTCGTACATGACATCGACACCACCCGCCTCCAGCACGTCGATGATCGACTGGCCGGGGGGGATGGTGAAAACCTCCCCGCTTGAGGCAACTTCGACCTCAAAGGCGCTGTCGCCCTCTTGCTCCTGTGGCGCGTCGAAGAGTTCGAAATGGATACGCTCGGCGGCGATGCCCGCGGCTTCGGCTTTTGCCTTGGCCGCGTCGATCAACCCTTTGGGGCCGCAGACATAGAGATGCGCGCGGGCCCCGAGGCTGTCGATCACCGCGCCGAGATCCAGCGCCGTGGCGTCATCATCGCAATGCAGATGCAGCGCATCGCCGAAATTGTCGCGCAGGGCATCGCGGTAGGCCATGACGGGCGCGCTGCGGCCCGTATAATGAAAGGCGAAGTCCTGCCCCACGGCCTTGAGCGTCGCCGCCATCGAGATCATCGGCGTGATGCCAATCCCCCCCGCCAGCAGCACGGCGGGCGCGTCCGGGGACAGGGGGAAATCGTTCTTCGGCGCGGCGCAGGTGATATCGGCCCCCGGTTTCAGCCCGTGCATATGGGTCGAGCCACCCTTGCCCTCGGGCTCACGCTGGACAGCGATGCGGTAGCTTTCCGGGGCCTCGGGGATCGGATCGAAGGTGATCAGGGAATAGGCGCGGCTGTCGCCATCGGGCAGATCGAAAAGCACATGCGCCCCGGCATCCCAGTTCGGCAACGGGCTGCTGTCGGCGGCTGCAATCTCGAATTCGCTGATGCGGTCGGTCAGCGCTGTGACCCTGCGCACGATGGCGTTGATCTTCGACATGTGATGTCCTCCCCTGCCAAACAATATGATTTTTCATATAGTTTCGGTCAAGGGTTTTCTTGCCAAGCGCCAATTTGCCCGCCATTTAGAGAGGCCGAGGCGCAAGGAGCCCTCTTTCCATCAAAGGGTTAACTGGTGTGACGCAGCAAAAGACCGATGCAACCGCCCAAAAGGAGACGGGTCAGGAGGGGGGATTCGTCTCGGATTACCTGCTGTATCTCTTGGCGGCGGCCAGCGATGTGGCGAGTGCGCAGTTCCACGCGCAGGTGCGCAAGGCGGGGCTGCGGGTGCCGGAATGGCGCGTGTTGGCCTGCCTGTCGGACACTGATGGCGCGATGATCACGCAGCTCGCGCGCCGGGCGCTGGCCGAACAATCCCGCCTCACACGGATCATCGCCCAGATGGAGGAACGCGGCCTGCTGATCCGCCGCAGCGACCCTGCCGATGGCCGCCGGGTGCGGGTCTATCTGACCGACGCGGGCCGCGCGCTGGCCGCCGAACTGGTGCCGCAAGCGCGCCGCCATGAGGCGGCCTTGATGGAAATGCTGAAGGGCAACGAGGGGGCGCAGTTGAAGCCCGCGCTGAAATCGCTGCTCGCCGCCTTGGATGACACGGGCGATCTTCGCGGCTGATCAGCGCCCTTGCCCCGGGCGCAAAAAATGGTTCCAATCGTGCTGTAAATGTGAATACATGAAAAAGCATATACTTGGCGATGCGGGTTTGGGAGAACCCCGCCAAGGCATATCGAACGGTATGGGGAGGAGCCCAAAATGACCAAATTCACCAAGTTTTTCACGACGAGTGCGCTTGCGCTCTGCACCGCGACCGGCGCCTTCGCCGCCGAGACGCTGACCATTTCCACATGGCTGCCGCCAAGCCACCCGGTCAACACCGGCATGTTCACCCAATTGACCGACATGATGGCCGAGGCCAGCGATGGGCTGATCGAGACCGAGCTGAAAAACGGCCTCGCCCCGCCGCCCGCGCAGATGGACCTGCTGCTGGACGGGGCCGCCGATATCGCCATTCTGTTCCACGGCTACACGCCCGGTCGTTTCGTCGGCACGAAACTGGTGGAAATCCCCGGCTACGAAGGCAATGCCGAGGCCGCATCGGTCGCCCATTGGCGCGTGCATGAGGCGATGCTGTCTGAATTGGACGAGCACCGCGGCGTGAAGGTGATCGCGCTCACAACCCACGGCCCGGGGCAAATCCACTCCAACAAAGAGGTGAACACCCTCGACGATCTGCAAGGACTGAAAACCCGCCTCGGCGGTGGTGTCTCGGCGGATGTGGGGGCGGAGCTTGGCCTCGTCGGCATTCAGGTGCCCGCGCCCAAGGTTTACGAAACACTCGATTCCGGGGCCGCCGATGCGGTGGCGATGAACATGGGCGAGCGGATCAGCTTCAAGCTCAACGAAGTGGCCAAGAACGTCTATGAGATGCCCGGCGGGTTCTACCGCGGTTCCTTCTCGGTCATCATGAGCCAAGAGACCTTCGACAGCCTGCCCGAAGACGTGCAGCAAAAGCTCGACAGCGAAGTCTTTGGCGAGACGGCGAGCCGCATGATGGGTGCGGTTTGGGACCAGAGCGACGTCGACGCGCGTGAGGCGACCGAGGCCGCGGGCGATAACAAGATCGTCACCGCCTCGGAAGAGGATCAAGCCCGCTTTGCCGAGATGGCCGCCAAAGTGCGCGACAAGGTGATCGCAGAGCTCGACGAGGCCGGTGTCGATGGGCAGGCCGCCTATGAGATGATGCGTGAGGAAATGGCGAAGGCCAGCAAATAACCCCCACCGCCAAAGGGGCCGGGCGCAGAGGCGGTCGGCCCCCAGCCAGGGAACCGCCATGCGCTCTTTAATCCGCCTAACCACCGCCCTCTCGGCCCTGCCGATGACGATGGCCTCTCTCGCGCTCTTCGCGCTGATGGTGCTGACCTTTGCCGATGTCATCATGCGGTCGGTCTTCAATGCACCCATCGAAGCTGCAACCGAGCTGATCCGCATCGGCATCGCGCTGATCGTTTTCTCTGCCTTGCCGGTCCTGTCGGGCCGCGAAGGGCATATCGCCGCCGACCTTTTAGACCGCCCCTTTGAAAACTGGGGGCTGCAACGCTGGCGCGACGGGCTGGTGACACTGGGCTGCGGGGTGATGCTGTGGTTTCCGGCGGGGCGGGTCGTCGACCTCGCCTACCGCGCGCTGAGCTATGGCGACGTGACCGAATATCTTGAAATCCCGACCTTCTACATCGGCATGTTCATCGCGGTGATGACCTATCTCACTGCTGTCGTGCTGATCCTGCGCGGGCTTCTGCGCCTCTTTGCGCCGCAACTTCTGGACCCTGCCACATGATCGCCTCTGCTATCGGCTTTGCCGCCGTTTTCGTCCTCGTCTTGCTGCGCTTGCCGATTGCCTTTGCCATGGGCCTCGTCGGGATGATCGGGCTGGTCTATGAGACCAGCTACCGCGCATCGATCTCCATGGTGTCGCGGCTGATCATCGACACCAGCCAAGACTACGGGCTATCCGTGATCCCGCTTTTCATCCTCATGGGGCTTTTCGTCAACAAAGGCGGCATCAGCCGTGAGCTTTACCAAGTCTCCAACGCCTTTTTGGGCCACTTCCGGGGCGGTCTAGCCATGGCCACCATCGTCGCTTGCGGGGGCTTCGCGGCGATCTGCGGCTCATCGCTTGCCACCGCCGCCACGATGTCCAAGGTCGCCATGCCGGAGATGCGCAAATACGGCTATTCCGACAGCCTCTCAACCGCCTCCATCGCTGCCGGGGGCACGCTCGGCATCCTGATCCCGCCCTCGGTGATCCTCGTGATCTATGGCCTGCTGACCGAGACCTCGATCGGCGCGCTGTTCATCGCGGGCATCGTGCCCGGCGCGCTCGGCATCCTGCTCTATCTCTGCGCGGTGCGCTTTTCCGTCGCCATGAACCCCGAGGCCGGCCCTGCTGGCCCCCGTGCGACTTGGGGCGAGCGGCTGCGCGCGCTCAATCACGTCTGGTCGGTGCTGGCGCTTTTTGCGCTGGTTATCGGCGGGCTCTATGGGGTCTTGGACTTCTGGCCGATCCACCTTGCCTTCTCCCCGACCGAGGCCGCGGGCATGGGGGCGGCGGGGGCCTTCCTCATCGCTTGGGCACGCGGCGGGCTTAGCTGGCGGGGCCTGCGGGAGGTGCTGGAGGAGACGACGCTCACCTCTGCCTCACTCTTCTCGGTGTTGATCGGGGCGTGGATCTTCTCCAACTTCGTGAACCTCGCGGGGCTGCCCGAAGGGCTGCTGGCCACCGTGACCGCGCTCGACCTCGGGCCTTGGGTGGTCATGGGTCTGATCCTTCTGATCTACATCGCGCTCGGCTGCATTTTTGAGAGCATGTCGATGCTGCTGCTGACGGTGCCGATCTTCTTTCCGCTGGTCACGAGTCTTGGCTTCGATCCGGTCTGGTTCGGCATTATCGTCGTCGTCGTGACCGAAATCAGCCTGATCACCCCGCCGGTCGGCCTCAATGTCTTCGTCCTCAAAGGCGTGGTGGGCGATGTTTCCACCGGGACGATCTTTCGCGGCGTCACCCCGTTCTGGCTTGTCGATATCCTGCGGCTGATCCTGCTGCTCGTCTTCCCCGCGCTCGTGCTGTTCCTGCCGGGTCAGATGTAGCCCCCTGCCCTCTCAGCCTCATCGGGCCGCGTCTGTTTGCACTTCGGCAGGCGCGGCGCGATAGTGCGGCCAAATCACCAAGGATGAGGCCAGCATGAACATCGACCTACTCAAAGACCTTTGCGAAACCCCCGGCGTTCCGGGGCGCGAACACCGCGTGCGCGATCTGATCACCCGTGAGATCGAAGGGCTGTTCGACCATGTGGAGACCGACGCCATGGGCTCCCTCCTCTGCCGCCGGGATGCGACGGCGGGCGATGGCAAAGCGCCCAAGATCATGCTGCTCTGCCATATGGACGAGATCGGCTTTCTGGTCAGCCATGTGTCGAAAGACGGGTTCCTCTACCTGCAGCCCGTGGGCGGTTTCGATCCGCGCAACCTTTTCTCGCGCCGGGTGCTGGTCTGCACCGATCAGGGCGATCTGAAGGGCGTGATGAACCCCGGCGGCAAGCCCATTCACATTTCCTCCCCCGAAGACCGCAAGAAGATCCCCGAAGTCTCGGAATTCTTCGTCGATCTGGGGCTCGGCGAAAAAGCAAAGGACATCGTCAAGGTCGGTGACTTCGTCGTCATGGACGAGCCTTTCCTTGAGATGGGTGAGCAGTTCGTCTCCAAAGCGCTCGACAACCGCGTGGCCTGCTGGCTGGGGATCGAGGCGATCCGCAAGCTGGCCGAAAAGGGGCGTGGCGCGGAGATTCATGTGGCCTTCACCTGTCAGGAAGAAGTCGGCCTGCGCGGGGCGCGCACGGCGGCCTATAAAGTGCAGCCCGATATCGGCCTAGGCATCGACACGACGCTGGCCTGTGACACACCCGGCGTGCCCGAGCATCTCTCCACCACGCGGCTCGGCAAAGGCTTTGGCCTGCACGTCCGCGACAGCAGCTTCATCGCCGATGTGGACCTCGTGCGCGACATCGAAAAGCTGGCCGAAGCCCGCGACATCCCCTTCCAACGCACCATGCTTGCCGCAGGGGGACAGGACGGCGCTGCGGCGCAGCAAGCCGCCGCTGGCGCGCGGGCTGTGGGGATCGTGGTCGGCACCCGCTACATCCACACGGTGACCGAGATGGTATCGAAAGGTGACCTGCAAGCCGCACTCGACATCCTCGTGGCCTATCTTGAGGGCTTTGACGGCAAGGCGGCCTGATGCCCCCTGCCCCCCCTTGCGCGTCAGGTCTAGTCGGGGGGGCCGCATCCTCGGGGGCTTGCGGCAGCCAAACGGTAAAAGCCGCGCCCCCTTCCGCCCGATTGCGGACCGTGATGATCCCCCCGGCCCGCTGGATCAGCGTCTGAGAGATCGACAGGCCCAAGCCCGTTCCCTCCCCCGGTTTGGTGGTAAAGAAGGGATCGAAAAGCGAGCCGAGCAACGCCTCAGGCACCCCCGGTCCGCTGTCATGCACCGACAACGCCACACCGGCCACGCCGTCGCGATCCTCAGGGCTAAGGTACAATGCCAACCGCCCTGCCCCCTGCATCGCTTGCACCGCATTGACCACAAGGTTCACCACGACCTGCTGAATCTCACCGGAGTCCGCGCGCACTGGCGGCACCTCAAACAGATCGCAATGCACCTCGATCCCGCCCCGGCTGATGAGGTGATCGACCAGCACGAGACAGTCTTGCACCAAGGGCCGCAGCGAGATATTATGTTCACAGTCTGAGAATTCGGATGGCGCGGCGAACTTGAGCAATTTGCCGACGATGACCTCGATCCGTGACAGCTGCCGGTCGATCAAGCCGAGTTCCGTGGCCACCGGTTCTGCATCCGGGCCAAGCGTCTCCCGGATGACATCGACATTGCCCATGATGACTGCGACGGGGTTGTTGATTTCATGCGCGACCCCTGCTGTGATCTCACCGATGGAGGCGAGCTTCTCGCTCATCACCAATTGGCGGAAGGTCTGCTCGAGCTTCTCGTTCGCCTCGCGCAGTTCAGCAGTGCGCTGATCAACCCGCTGGTTCAACGCATCATTCCAGCTGCGCAACTGCCGGTCGCGTTCCTGCACCTGCTCCAGCAACCAATCGAGGTGATGCGCCACCGCCCCGATCTCATCCCGTGCAGGCACTGCGCCGATCCGCGCCGAAAGTTCCCCCTTGCCGACCCGGTGCATGACTTTTGTCATCCGTTCGAGCGGCGAAAAGATACCGCGTGCCAGCCAAAGGAACACCGGCGCCGATAGCGCCAGCACGGCAAAGAAAGCAGCCAGCATCCACCAGAACGCCTCCCGCTTCGCCTGTGCAAAGGGTGCTTCGAGGAAGCCGACATAAAGCATCCCTACCCGCTCGCCGAAACTATCCGTGATCGGCTGGTAGCCAGAGATGTACCAATCGTTCACCACGAAGGCCCGGTCGAGCCAAGTGCGCCCCTCAATCAACACGGCCTCCCGCACCTCTGCCGAGACCCGGGTGCCGAGGGCGCGCACATCTTCGAAAAGGCGCACATTGGTCGAGATGCGCAGGTCATCTAGGAAAAGCGTCGCCGTGCCCTGCCTGTCACCACCGGTCACCGCGTTGAGATAGACGAGGTCATTGATCGTATCGATAAAGTCGAGGTTGCGGTTCAACAGCATCCCGCCGACCAAGACCCCTTGCCTGCCGTCCAAGTTAACCGGGCTCGCGGCGTGAACCACCATGCCGCGGTCTTCGGTCTTTCGGTCCGTGGGCACGGCGGCGGGCGTATCGATCACCGGCACCTGCGCGCGGACCGCGAGGGCGTCGTTCAATCTTGTCAGCCGTGCGTTGCTGAATACATCGATCTCCGCGCCGCTCTCGCCCCGCGCGGCGCGGGCGATCACCGGCCAATCCTCTCCGTCTTCGACGGCGACGTCGATGGGGAGGAATTGCAGAAAATCCAATCCCAGCCGGTCCTGTATCTCGGCAAAGAAAGCCGCCTGTCCTGGCGCCGGGCTATCAACCTGCTGGGCGAATTCGACGGACCCGGCGACAGCGTCCAACTCATTCCCCGTCTGCGCCAACAACCGGGCTAGATACTGGTTGGCGATCCTTAATTCGCTTTCAACATTCGCGATGAGGACTTCGTCATAATCCGCCGTCCAACGTGACATGCCCAGAACCAACAGAAGCGGCATCAGCACAATGAGCGGTGTGAGCGCGAGGATAAGCAGGCGGAGGCGGACAGAGGTCATGGGTTTTCCCGGTGAGCTTCACCTAAGTTAGCCGGTGAGCCGAGGAGGGTGAAGCATATGGAGGGATTTTGCCGATAGAAGGCTCAATTTCTTAAATTGCCAGCCGTAAGTTAACCTAAGTCACTGTAAAACCTATGGTTTTCAAATTGTCAGCTGACAATTTCGCCGGTTTGCCAAGGCTGAGACCATCGGACCAAGGGAAAACGCACCATTTCGGGCCATTTGCGTCAAACGCCTCAGATAAGCTCCGGGGCTACGGATCGTCGCGGCTTTCTCAAGCAAGCACAGCACCGTGACCGCAGCGCTCTCCAGGCCCATGTCTCGTTTTGCCTCATTTAACACAGGCGGGTCAATCCCCAGCATCGGTGCAATCCGGTCTCCGATCCGCACAAGGTCTCCCCAGTTTCCCATCGCATCCGGGAAAAAGCTCCGAGCCTCTGTGCAGGCATCTACGACAACCGCGAATGATACGCCTTCTTCTTTCTCAGAATAATCAGGTTCGGCTTTGTCAGCCGTACGCGGGTTCTTATTGCCTTTGCCGCGCTCTTCAGAGTCAAAATAGGATTTATCTGAAACCTGTATGTGCCGCTCATTTTCGCCGTCGTTGGCGCTCATTTGATCCGTAAGCGGGGCAGGGGGGACGGGTGCTGTTTCACCCACAGGTTCTTCTCCACGGGCATTGTCAAGTGCCACACGGATCGCCGTCTCAAGCTGAGACAACGCCATTTCATCCGGTTTGCGCCGCAGAACCCGGCCCGCCTCATCAGCCAATCTCTCGCCGCAACCCTTCCTGATCAGCGCATGGCGGAGGACCAGCACGCGGTCCCTCAGCGCCTGCAAGCGCTCCTGCTCTGCCTCGGCTGCTTGAGCTGCCATCTCGATCACTCCCGCCTGAACGACAAGAGGGGCAAGATCAAACCCAAAGGCCAGCGCAATCGCGCCCCCTTGGTTTCGCGCAAAACGCTTTCGGTTGGGGCTATCATGCCGCGCAATCAGGCCCACGCGGACCAACTGCGCCAGATGCCGCCTCAGAGTGCTCTCCGGCATACCGTGGAGTCGTTCAGAGAGCCGGGCGTTCGAGGCAAATACAATGCCCGCCGCGCCATCTGGAATATGCCGGCTTGGCAGAAAACTCAGCAGAGCCTTCAATACGGTGAGAGTGCGGTGCGACAGCTCGAAGGCCTCTGCCGCGGTTGTCAGCCGGTCGAGCAAAGCCCATTTGTCCGGCCCCTCGCATTCCACTTGGGTAGCCGATTTCGGCCGCCCGAACGCAGTTCGGAACGTGTTTTCCATCTAAAATCACGAAAGACAACAAAATACCGGCCCTATCCCATCGGGTAGAGTTGACATCGATAAATCTTTGGGGCTATCTCGAAGGTGCAAAGTTTGAGAAGGGCCTTCCGGGATTTATCCTGGGGGGCTTTTCTTTTGTGGTCTTGGATGTGCCTCCTGTTGCTACTTCCTCAATGTCTCACGCGCGGGTCTTTTGCCAGCGGTCGTGAATCTCCTGCAAAAGCTCTTCTGCATGTGCATCGAGCCATTTATCAAAACCTTCCGCTGCGCGGGCGGGCACGGTGACCGTGACACCACGCTTGCCGCTGCGAATGTCCGCCAGCGCCTTGCCATCCCTGCTCCGAAGCGTGCGGGGCTTGGCCGATGGGGCAGGGGAGGCGGCAGACTTTTCAGGGGTCGTCGAAGCCTCGGCGAAAATCGCCTCAAACCGCTCATCCGAGGTGAACCCGTCCCAATCGGGCCGCGCCATTCGTTTTTCTGCCCGTTCTTTCGCGCTCGTTTGTTCAAACAATTTGACCAGTGCCATCCAGCGATCACGCCCGATGGATGGCGCCGACCCGATCTGACGCAGAAAGGGCAGATCGAACGCATGGCCCACCTTGAGCATCCGGCTGACCATTGGCAGGTCGATCGAAAGCGCATCCGCAATTGTCTGCCGGTCATGCCCCCCCGCATCGAGTTGCGCCGCAAAACTCGCTTTCTCGATAAAAGAGAGATCCTGACGGGCCGTGTTCTCTTGGCCCTGCGCCATCACCAAAGCGTGGTCATCCAACTGACGCACCATCGCTTTGACCGGCATCCCAAGCGCTTTCAAAGCCTGAAGTCGCCGCCGCCCGTAGACAATCTCGAACCGGCCCGGGGTGTCCGGATGCGGCCGAACCAGAACCGGGACCTGCTGGCCATAGGTCTTTAGACTGTCATGAAGCTGCTTCTGAGCCTGCGTATCAGTCCCTAGCCGGTCTTCGACGCCGGCCATATCAATCAGGTTGCAGTCCAATTCTTGAACTGCATTCTCTTGCATCCGGTTCAACGACGACTGAAGCGCCCCAACCGCTCCGCGGGGCATGAGGCTAGGCTTGCTCCGGCTCTTCTTCGGCTCTAACGTGGGCGTTTTCGGCGGCTCCGTCTTTGGAGATTTCGCTGGCGCGGATGATAGAATACCTTTACGTGCCATTACCGCCCCCATGCTTTCTGGATCATGCTTTCGATCTCATCATTCACAAGATTGAGTGAATCCACCGCGCGGTCATAGGTTGTCCGATGAAACTGCGACCGGTCGACCTCATAGATGGTCTGATGGGTCAGCCCCGCGTCAGAAATCGCAGTGGATTTCAGCATCGGGGCCACCATGACTTCCTCGTCAAAGAGTTGCCGCAAGAAGGATAGAACCTGCTGCTGCGGCCCGTCATTCGGCTCATAGCGGTTGATAAGGAAGCGCAGGAAGTCGAACTCCATGCTTGCCCCCGCGTTAGAGACGACATCGAGCAGATCGGCGCTCATCTGAAGGAATTGCGACATGGATGCGACGTCGAGCATGTTCGGGACCACTGTGATCAACACACCCGTCGAGGCGCAGAGCGCCGACATGGTCAGATAGCCCAATTGCGGCGGACAATCGAAGATAACCACGTCGTAATTCTGCTCTACATCCTGCAAGGATGTCGCCAGACGCGCGAAAAATGGAGGCTGCGTATTGTTAAGCAGTGCCTGAGGCGTTTCGTGCTCGAACTCCTGCAGCATCAAGCCGCCCGGGGCCAAATCAATGCCGGTAAAGAATGTGTTTTGGATCACATCGGCCAAGGGGACGGGATCATCATAGCGGATCGCATCGTAAATGGTGCCAGAATTCAGGAAATCATACTCCGGCCGATAGCCAAACAGAGTTGTTAAAGACGCTTGCGGGTCGATATCGACACAGAGCACGCGATAGCCTTTAAGGGCCAACCGCTGTGCCGCGTGGATCGCGCTCGTGGTTTTGCCGCTGCCGCCTTTGAAGTTCAAAAAGGACAATACTTGTAGTTTGTCCCCCTCACGACGACCGCGCTGATAGGCGCCGCGGGTTTTAGCGGTGGATTCCAATGTCCGTCGGATCGACAGTAGATCGTCCGCACTGTAGTGCCGCCGCCCGCCGGGGCTGGTCTGGACATCGACGATCTTATTGTCGAAATGGAGTTTGCGAAGGAAGCTCGTAGAAATGCCAAGTAATTCAGCGGCTTCCCCGGCGGAGAAGCGGCGCAACTCCTTGCGCGCGTCGGGCGCAAAGACCTTCAGCATGTGACTTTCCAACGCCTCGGAAAGCGTTTCCGCATTACGACGGATCCGTGTATTGATGTGTACCGTGTCCGTCACATCTGCCCTCGCTCTCAGTAACGCTATTATTCGGTAGCGCTTTTGTTTCCGTTACTTAATGCGATTGGAGCGAAGCTTGCAATAGATTCTTGCGGAAGGAGAGGGCAAGGCGGCATTAATTATCTGGCCAAACGCAAAGATAGAATGTCCCACTCGACAGAAGTGACTGTAGATAAACAATAAAACTATTCTTGCGGCAAAAGGCCCTCGCCAACCACGAGTGAACCCCACGCGCGCGTCCGCTCCCCCTTGTTAGAGCCACATCCTTCCTTTCGCGGGAATCACAGGTGGGTCAACTTGACCTTCTGTCCTTCTGAGCGAGGTAAATCAAAGCCAGCCTGTCTTCCTGGGTATTTTCACGCCGGCAGGCTCTGGCGTCCGAATGATAGTCCTGACACTCTGCGCGGGCGATGGGGCCGCGGGCTCCTATTCGGGGGAGGCCTCCGCGAGATGGTCGATATTTGGAGCGGTATCACGCAGGCCTTTTGGCTTGTCTTTACCTTTGATGCCGAGCTGGTGGAGATCGCCGGCCGGTCTCTTCGTGTCACCCTCTCTGCCTTGGCTGTTGCCTGCCTGATCGCGCTGCCCCTCGCCGCTTTGGTCGCCGTCAAACGGTTCCGCGCGAGGCGGTTGGTCATTGCGATATTGAACGCGCTCATGGGGCTGCCGCCGGTCGTGGTCGGGCTGATCGTCTATGTGGTTCTCTCCCGCTCCGGGCCGCTTGGGGTATTCGGACTGCTCTTCACTCCCACGGCGATGATCATCGCGCAGGTGATCATTATCGTGCCCCTGATCGCTTCCATCGCGCATCAGTCGATCCGTGAGCTTTGGCAGGAATATCATGACCTTCTGATTTCGATGAATGTCACGCAGGGCCAGAAGATACGCACCCTGCTCTGGGACTCTCGCCGCGCGTTGCTGACTGCGGCACTTGCGGGGTTTGGCCGCGCGATTGGTGAGGTCGGAGCGATCATGATCGTCGGCGGCAATATCGACCATGCGACGCGTGTGTTGACCACGGCCATCGCGCTTGAAACCGGGAAGGGGGAGTTCGCCCTGGCGCTCGCCCTTGGGTTTGTGCTGATCGGGCTTGCGGTGGCGGTGAACCTCGCCATCCATTGGCTGGGCCGGACGGAGCGGGAGGGCCGGTGGTGACGCAACTTTTCCCGATGCAAACCAAAGCGATCGAAAGCCGCAGGCGTGGGCAGCGGCTGGTCGGGCCGATCGATCTGACGCTGGACGGGCAGGGCGCTACGGTTGTGATGGGGCCGAACGGCGCAGGGAAGACCACGCTGTTGCAACTGTTGCACGGCACGGCGCGGCTGTCGGCTGGAAAGATTGACTGGGCTTGCTCGACCGAGGAGGCGCGGCATCACCAAGCATTTGTCTTTCAGCGCCCGGTCATGCTGCGACGTACGGTGCTTGAGAACCTCATCTACCCCTTGCGCCTGCGCGGCGTGTCAAAGGCCCACGCACGAAAAGAAGCCGAGGAATGGGCCAACCGCGTCGGGTTAGAGCCACTTTTGGGCCGCGCGGCCCCGGTGCTCTCGGGCGGTGAGCAGCAAAAGCTGGCCCTTGCCCGTGCGCTGATCTGCAAGCCTAAATTGCTGTTTCTGGATGAGCCCTGTGCCGCATTGGACGGGCGCGCGACGCGAGAGATCGAGGCGATTTTGCAATCGGCGAAATCGACCGGCACGCGGCTGATCCTATCGACACATGACCTTGGCCAAGCCCGCCGTTTGGCCGATGACGTTTTGTTTCTGCTGGGGGGGCGTCTGCATGAGGCCGGTCCCGCAAATGTGTTTTTCAACCGACCTGAGACCGCAGAGGCTCAGGCATTTCTAAGAGGAGATATCGTAGAATGAAACATTGGATGATTGGCGCAATTTCCGCGCTGGCGATGAGCAGTGCCGCGCAAGCCGCGGATGTGATAAAGATGGCGGTGACCACCTCGTTCAACAACTCGGGCCTTGCCGACGTGCTCCTACCCGAGATCGCGGCGGACCTGGATCTGGACGTTCAACTGCTGGTCGTCGGCACCGGCCAAGCGATCAAATTGGGCGAGGCGGGCGACGTGGATGCGATTCTCGTCCATTCGCGCAAGGCGGAAGAAGCCTTTGTCGAAGGTGGCTTCGGCAGCCACCGGACTGAGATCATGTATAACGATTTCGTCTTCATCGGGCCGAAAGACGATCCGGCGGGCATCGAAGGATCAGATGCGGCCACGGTTGCTTTGGGCGCAATCGCCGAGGCGGAGACTGCCTTCGTGAGCCGGGGGGACGACAGCGGCACCCATAAAAAGGAACTGTCCCTCTGGGCCGAAGCGGGCCTTGACCCGGCGGCATTCGGGGATTGGTACAACGCTGTCGGCGCGGGCATGGGCGCCGCGCTCAACACCGCGTCGGGGATGCCCGCCTATGTCATGTCGGACCGCGCGAGCTGGCTGAACTTCGGAAACAAAGGCGATCTGACGCTGCTCTACGCGGGCGATCCAGTTTTGTTCAACCAATATGCCTATCTGCCGGTAAATCCCGAAATGCACGGCCATGTGAAAAACGAACTGGCCCTGAAGCTAGAGGATTGGCTGACATCAGATCGCGCGAAAACCTTGATCAATGACTACAAGATCAACGGTGAGACGCTCTTTGTCTTCAACGCGGCAGAGGCTAAATAGCCTTTGTTAGAGACCATCCGCGCCAGCCGGGGCGCGGGTGGTTCATTCGGGCAGGTCGCCGTGGATCGCGAATTGCTCGAGGCCTGCGTCCTGCGGCTGGATCATGCGGAAGCTTTCGCGCACGCCCGCCTCGGTCAACTCGCGCGCGACGGTGAGCAGGCAATTGGGCGCGTGGTCGGCGCAGAGATCGACCATCTGCGCCAGTTCCTCCTTCGCCACGGGGCGTGCCGCATCGACCGAGGGCGCGCCGTAGTATGTCACGAAATGCTGCGCCAGCAGGGCGGCGAGCGCCTCGACCTCGGCCTCTTCGATCTGGGTGACGGCGACGAAGGTGACGCGGCCGAAGGTCTCCAGCCCCAGCCAGCCGTTGGCGAAAGCTTGGCGTGCCTTGCCGGTGAGATCACCCTCGGTCCAGTCCGAGAACTCGAACCCGCCCGAGATGCACCATTCGCCGGTGCGGGCGGGGGAGGCGAAGACGTTGCGGTCGCTTTCGTCGAAATGGATCGCGCGGGCGAGTTTGAGGGTCATGGGGCGGGCTCCAATAGGGTGGTGAGCGGGATGAGACGGGTGGTCTCTTTGTCCCGCAGTAACATGCCGAAGTCCTCGTCGACACCGATGAATCTACCGCTTTGGCCCTGCACGGTCACCTGTGTGTCGAGGTCGAAAACCAACCCGCGCCATTCACTATGCAGCGCTTTCGGGCCGAGGTCCTCCCAGCGGTTGATCCAATGCAAACTGTGCCGCGCCCAGGATTCCACGAGGGCAGGGGGCTGCACTTCGGCGCAGCCCTCGGCATAGAGCGCGGTCCGGTCGGGGGTAAGACCGGTTTGAGTCATCTCGGGATCGTCGGCGGGGAAGAGCGGCAGGGTGAAGCCCACGACGAGCCAGTCGGGGACCGCCTCAGCGTCACTCGTGGACGCCACCGTGCGAAAGCGGCCACAGGAGGCGCCGTTGAGGCGAATGCCGCCGTCCCAGTCGAGCTGCACCGCCACCTCAGGCGGCGACAGCGCGCCGAGTGCATTTTGGAAGCCCACCCCGCAGAGCGGCAGCATCGCCACGGCGCGCGCCAGCGGCACCTCGGGGGCGAAGACCAGCGCGGCCTCGATCTCCGTCTCGCCCAACCGGTAGCAAATCAGCCCCGCGTCGCAGCCCTCGGCCGCGCGGGCGCAGGCGGCGGCGAGGGCATCGCCCGTCACCGCCTCGCCCGACATCAACGGGGGAAAGGACAGGTCTTCGCTCATGCCGCGCCGCTGTCGACCAATGTCTTGGCGATGGCGTGGAAAGCCGCGGCTTGCTTGCTGTCGGGCTGGCTCACGGTGATCGGCGCGCCGCCGTCGGAAGCAAGCCGGATCTGCAGGTCGAGCGGCACTTCGGCGAGCAGCGGCACGCCCCATTTCTCGGCCTCGGAGGCGACACCGCCGTGACCGAAGACATGCTCCTCGTGGCCGCAGTTGGAGCAGACATGGGTCGACATGTTCTCGATCATGCCGAGGATCGGCACCTTGAGTTGGTTGAACATGTCGATGCCCTTACGGGCGTCGATCAGGGCCACATCCTGCGGGGTAGAGACGATCACCGCGCCGTCGACCTGCGCCTTTTGCGCCAGCGTCATCTGCACGTCACCGGTGCCCGGCGGCAGGTCCACGATCAGCACGTCGAGCGCGCCCCATTGCACCTGCGTCATCATCTGCTGCAGTGCGCCCATCAGCATCGGCCCGCGCCAGACCACGGCCTGATCCTCGTTGGTCATGAGACCGATGGACATCATGGTGACGCCGTGGTTGCGCATCGGCAGGATGGTCTTGCCATCGGGCGAGGCCGGACGGCCCGAAACGCCGAGCATCCGCGGCTGGCTGGGGCCGTAGACATCCGCGTCCAAGAGGCCCACGCGGCGGCCTTGGGCCGCGAGCGCACAGGCGAGGTTCGCCGAAACGGTGGATTTGCCGACACCGCCCTTGCCCGAGGCCACGGCGATGATCCGGTCGACACCGGGGATCTTCTGCGGGCCCGCGGGCTCTGCCTTGCGTTGCGGCTTGAGGTCCGGGGGCGGAGCCTTCTCGCTGTGGCCGGTCAGCACGATGGAGACTTTCGAGACCCCCTCGACCTGCGCCAATGCAGCTTCTGCTTGCGTCTTGGCTTCCTCATAAGCCTTGGCCTGCGCGGGTGGAATTTCCATCACGAAACGCACCGCGCCTTCGGCGTCCACGTTTAACGCGCGCATCACGCCGCTGGCCACGATGTCGGTGCCCGTGGCCGGATCGGTCACGGTCTTCAATGCGGTCAGAACCGCGTCTCTGCTGGCAGTCACGTCGCTTATGCCTCGCCCTTGTCCGCACCGGCGATGGTGCCGTCGACCGTATGTTCGAGACCCAGTTCCGGGATCGAGATCACGGCCTTGACCGGGAAGGTCTTACCGGCGGTGTCATGGTCGCGCATGGCCTTCTCGATGGCCTGCTGCGAGGTCACGCCGACCTGTTTGAGAAACTTGCGCATCGACATGTTGAAGTCTTCGCTCATGGGTAGCTCCTGTGTTGGGGGCGGCCTAGTGGTCGCGCCGTTTGGAGAGGTAATCGTCGGTGGTGCGGGGGCGGGGACGCTCCGCGCCCATCATCGGGTTATTAGTGCTATGGTACTGCGCGTTGATCCGGCAGTCATCGCACATCTGGATCATCCGCAGCTTGGCCTCGTCGGCGAACATCGAATGGCTGCGCAGCTTGTCTGTGATCCGCTCGACGGTGGATTTCACGCCAAAGAGGTTGCCGCATTCGATGCAGGCAAAGGGTTCTTCCTCGTTCAGCACCCGCTGGCTCAGCGCCGCCTCCGTGAGGTCAAGGCGCGGTTCCAGCGCGATGGCGTCCTCGGGGCAGACATTGGCGCAAAGGCCGCATTGCAGGCAGGCGTCTTCTTGGAACCGCAGTTGCGGCAGGTCAGGGTTGTCGCCCAAGGCGCCCGAGGGGCAGAGCGAGACGCAGGAGAGGCAGAGCGTGCAGGCCTCCTTGTCCACGAGCACGGCGCCATAGGGCGCGCCGGCGGGGAGGTCGAGCACCTCGGCCTCGGGGTTCAGCGCGCGCGCGGATTGGCGGGCGATCTGGCGGCGGCTGCCCATGGGGCGCACCGGTTGGGCCACAGGCGCGGGCGCTTCGGCGTCGTAGAGGATGTCGGTCAGCGCCTCGGGGTCGGGCGTGTCGATGAGGGACATCCGCGCCTCGCCCGCGATGGCGCGGGCCAGCGCGGTCTGGGTCTCGATGGCATCCCGGTCGGCCTTGGGGCCGAGGAGGAGCGAGACATGGGCGAAACCGGCGGCGAGGGCGGCGAGCGCCTCGGCATGGCCGAAGGCGGCGAGCGCGTCGAGTTCCATCGGGATGACGTCGGCGGGCAGTCCGCGGCCATGGCGCGCGGCGAGGCGGATCATCTCGGCCCCGTGGGCGTCGTGGACCAAGAGGCGCGGCGCGTCGCCGCCCGCTTCGAGATAGGCGCGCGCCAGCGTCTGCACTCGGCGCATGGTGAAATCGACGGGCGGCGCGTCATAGCTGATCGCGCCCGAGGGGCAGGCCGAGGAACAGGCGCCGCAGCCCGCGCAGATCATCGGATCGACGGTGACGTGATCGCCGTCGGGGGTGATCGCGCCGGTGGGGCAAAGGTCGAGGCAGGCGGTGCAGCCGATCTGCCCGGCGCGGGAATGGGCGCAGAGCAGCGGCTCGGTGCGCACGTAGAGCGGTTGCTCGAAGGTGCCGGTGAGATGCGAGGCGGCGAGCACGGCAGCGGCCACGGCGGGCGGGTGGCCCGGATCGGCGCGCAGGTAGCCTTCGCGTTTCTCATGTGCGGGGAAGAGCGGCGTCTCGCCGCGCAGGTCGAGGATGATGTCGCATTGGCTGCGCGCGCCGTCGCGCGGTTCGGTCCAGCTTAGCGGGCCACGGCCGCGCGGATCGACCTGCCGCAGCGCGTCGATCACCACTTCGAACTGGCCAAGCGCACCCTTGGCGCGGCGCAGCTTGCCGGAGATCAGATCAAAATCGCGAACCTCGGGCAGGCTGTCGTCAGCCTCGGTCACCGCGTCGTCCATCAACAGCGTGACGCTGAGGTGGTCCTTGAGTTGCGCCGCCGCTTCCAGAGCCGCCGGGCCACGCCCGACGATCAGGCAAAGACCTTCCGAGGCGACGTCGATGGTTTTTTCAGCCGGAACGTCCAACAGCGCTTCCGTCGCGAGGGCGGACATTTTGGGTAGTTTGTCCCGGGGGTCATCGGACCATCCGGCCCTGTCGCGGAGGTCCAATAGGGGGGCAGGGGACAGGCCCAATTCCTCGGCCAATTCGGTAAAGACCCGCTCTTCTTGGGTGCAGCATAAAATCGCATCGCCAGCGGTGAGCGCCTTGGCCGCGCGGTCGATCTGGGTGGTGCAAAGGGCCGAACAGGGGGGGGAGACCGCCAAACCGCTACGCTCGGCCAATGCATCGGAATCGATACGCTGCGACCCTGCGCAATCGCATGTTATCAATGTCTTGGCCATGAATTTTCCCTTATCTCGCCCGTCAATCCGCAGCCTCTCCGGCGGCGGCTGAGGCCCCAAGCTAGACGGGATTTGCCACCCCCTACAACCGAAATTCGCCCCGCGACCGCGTCGCGACAGGGGCGATCGGCGGGGCGGCGCGGCTCCTTGCCGCCCGGGTGATTCGATATCGGCGATTTGCCTGTTTTCCGATCAAAATACTCAAGTTAGACAAATAGGCCGAGGCACCATTGACGGGCAGAACCGGCGGGCCATCTTGTCTCGAAAGCCGGGTTTTTCGGGCCTCGGCGCGGATTAGCGCTTCCCCCGGACCGGGCTTTCCGGCGAAGGTCTTCGAAACGGAGGAGCGACTTGATTCACAACCCGACAATGTATCGGACGATGCCCTTGGGCATTGTGCTGCGGCGCGCGCCGGGTGTGACCCGTTGGGCCAAGTGGAGCTGGAAAGCGACCGCCGTGCTGCCCGGTGCTGAAAAAGCGGATTGGCGTGAGCTGCGCCGCGAGGGTGAGACTGTCGAATACCACGCCGCGACCCTCAAGCTGGAGCTCCACGGCGCCGAGACCGAAGCCTATGTGCACGGGCTGGGCGCGGATGTGCCGTGTGTTTATGTCGTCATGCGCCCCATCCCCGGCGCGACGGACCGACCCTTCAAACTCGCCCTTGTGACCGCATCGCCCTATGAGGCGCAGGACTATTGCGACAGCGCCGAAGAGGTCGTGGAAAAGGTCGCGATGACGCCGGGGTTGATCGCATGGGTGCAGGCATTCGTCGAAGAGTTCCATCAAGAGGAAGCCTTCGTCAAACGCCGCCGGGATCGTCTGCGCACCGATCGCAAGCAAGACGGTATCGGCGACCCGCGCATCGAAAAGCCCGCTGACATCTACGCCTCGCCCGCGTTAAAGCGAAAGCGTCTGGCATGAGCGGTTTCTGGCAAAAGCGCCGCGCCGCCGTCGCCGCCGAGGCGGAGGCCGAAGCGCGGCTTCACGAAGCCCGCGCCGCTGCCGCCGAAGAGGCCGCGCTGGCTGAGCGCAGCGATGATGATCTCTTGGCCGAGTTCGACCTGCCCGCGCCTGAGGATCTGGTGAGCGGCGAACAGCTACGTGCCTTTCTCAAGGCGCAACTGCCGCAACGGCTCAAGACCCGTGCGCTGCGCAGTTTTTGGAAAACCAATCCGGTGCTCGCCTGCCTCGACGGGTTGAACGACTATGACGACGATTACTCAGCGGCAGCCACCGCTGGAAAGCCGGTCAATACGATCTACAAAGTGGGCCGGGGCATGGTCGCGAAGGTCGAAGAGGTGCTGACCGCCGAGGGCGACGCGCCGGAAGAGGTGGCTGAGGCAGAAGCGCCCGCGCTGGCACCGACCCATGATGTCGTCGTGCCGGGCCCACGCCGGACCGAAACGGCTCTGGCTCAAGACGCACCTTACGAGGCGCAGACGGTGACCCCCGAAGAAGACGCCGAGGCGCAGCCTGCGCCAACCCACCGCCGCATGCGGTTTCACTTCGCCAGCGATCTGGCACAGGACATGGAAGGTAGCAGCGCATGACCCAATTGGCCGCGACGCCCCTGCCCGAAGAAGACCGCCTGCGCGCGGACCTCTACAACTTCATGGGGCTGATCCTTTCCGGCCCGCCGGATCAGATCCTGCTGGATCAATGTGCCGCCCTGTCGGGCGATGACAGCGAATTGGGGCAGGGGTTTAAAGCGCTCTCCAAACTGGCCACCAAGACCAAACCCGCGGGGGCCGAGAGCGAGTTCAACCGGCTCTTTATCGGTTTGGGGCGGGGCGAACTGTTGCCCTATGCCAGCTTCTACCTCACCGGCTTTCTTAACGAAAAGCCGCTGGCGGCACTGCGCCAGGACATGGTCGCGCGCGGGTTGGAGCGTGCAGCGAATGTGTTCGAGCCCGAAGACAACATCGCCTCATTGATGGAGATGATGGGCGCGATGATCGCAGGCCGTTTCTCGGCCCCCGCCACGGTGGCGCAGCAAAAGACATTCTTTAACCGGCATATCGCGCCTTGGGCCGGGCATTTCTTTGCCGACCTCGAAGGCGCGAAAAACTCGGTCTTCTACGCCCCGGTGGGCAAGATCGGCCGCGCCTTCATGCAGATCGAGGCCGAAGCCTTCCGGCTGAGCAAAGACGACTAGACCAAGCGGGATGAGACAGGCGGGGCCGCGCGCCCCTGAACAAGAGACGTAACAGGAGAGAGAAGATGACACGCAAGCCAGAGGGATCCACCGACACAGCCGTTCGCAAGGATCGGCGCGACTTCCTGAAATTCGCGGGCAGCGCCGCGCCTTTGGCCGCCGTCGCCGTGGCCACCACCGGGACCGAGGCCGAAGCGGCCAAGGCGCCCGACCTGTCTTCGGACCGTATCCAAGACACCGAACACACGCGGGCCTATTACGCCGCTGCGCGGTTCTGACCAGATAACCGGGGCGCGGCCCCGAAAATTGGCAGGGCGACAACGCCCGCCGTTCAATAGCCACCTCAGGCGGGGCCAGCCCGCGCATAGGGAGTGAAGATATGTTGAGGAAAAAGACCAATGGGGTCGCCCGGTCTGCGCAGCGGACAGGCATCTTGTCCGATGTGGCGCGCAGCGGTATTGACCGGCGCGCGTTCCTGCGCGGCTCGGGCCTTGCCATCGGTGGACTTGCCGCAATCGCGGGCACCGCGGGCAGCGTGCAACAGGCCAGCGCCGCCACCGCCGCCGTCAGCGGCAAGATGGAAGTCAAGAAATCCGTCTGCACCCATTGCTCGGTCGGTTGCACCGTCATCGCCGAAGTGTCGGACGGTGTTTGGCTGGGTCAGGAACCCGGTTGGGACAGCCCCTTCAACCTCGGTGCACACTGCGCCAAGGGCGCCTCGGTCCGTGAGCACGCCCATGGCGAGCGCCGCCTGAAGTACCCGATGAAAAAGGTCGGCGGCGAATGGCAGCGGATCTCTTGGGATCAGGCGATCAACGAGATCGGCGACAAGATGCTGTCGATCCGTGACACCTCTGGCCCGGATTCGGTTTACTGGCTGGGCTCGGCGAAACACTCCAACGAACAGGCCTATCTGTTCCGCAAGTTCGCGGCCTACTGGGGCACCAACAACGTCGACCATCAGGCACGGATCTGCCACTCCACCACCGTGGCGGGCGTGGCGAACACATGGGGCTACGGCGCCATGACCAACAGCTACAACGACATCCACAAGTCGCGTGCGATCTTCATCATCGGCGGCAACCCAGCCGAGGCGCACCCGGTCTCGCTTCAGCACGTGCTGAAGGCGAAGGAAGAAAACAACGCGCCGCTCATCGTCTGCGACCCGCGCTTCACCCGCACCGCAGCCCACGCGGATGAGTATGTGCGGATGCGCCCCGGTTCGGACGTGGCACTGGTTTGGGGCCTTCTCTACCACATCTTCGAGAACGGTTGGGAGGATGAGGAATTCATCCGTACCCGTGTCTGGGGCATGGATGAGATCCGCAAGGAAGTCGCCAACTGGACGCCCGACGAGGTCGAGCGCGTCACCGGCGTGCCCGGCTCCCAGCTTGAGCGCGTCGCGCGCACGCTGGCCAACCACCGTCCCGGCACCGTGATCTGGTGCATGGGCGGCACGCAGCACACCAATGGCAACAACAACACCCGTGCCTACTGCATTCTGCAGCTGGCCCTTGGCAACATGGGCACCGCGGGCGGTGGCACCAACATCTTCCGCGGCCACGACAACGTGCAGGGTGCCACCGACCTTGGCGTTCTGGCCGACACGCTGCCGGGCTACTACGGTCTGTCCGATGGCTCTTGGGCGCATTGGGCGCGCGTTTGGGGCGAGGATCTAGAGTGGATCCAGAGCCGTTTCGCCGCTTGGACCGATGGCGCAGGCGAAGAGCAGCGCATGATCAACCTCACCGGCATCCCGGTGTCGCGTTGGATCGACGGCGTGCTTGAGGATCGTGAGAACCTCGAACAGCCCGACAACACCAAAGCGATGGTGCTCTGGGGCCACGCGCCGAACTCGCAAACCCGTCAGGGCGAGATGAAAACGGCGATGGAGAAACTCGACCTCTTGGTTGTGGTCGACCCATACCCCACCGTTTCCGCCGTTCTGCATGACCGCACCGAAGACACCTATCTTCTGCCGGCCTGTACGCAGTTTGAAACCTCTGGCTCGGTCACCGCATCCAACCGCTCGCTCCAGTGGCGCGAAAAGGTCGTGGAGCCACTGTTCGAAAGCCTGCCCGACCACACGATCCTCTATAAGTTCGCCAAGAAGTTCGGCTTTGAAGATCGCATGTTCCGCAACATCGAGGTGAATGGTGAAGAGCCGCTCATCGAAGACCTGACGCGCGAGTTCAACAAAGGCATGTGGACCATCGGCTACACCGGGCAGTCGCCAGAGCGGATGAAGATGCACATGCAGAACCAGCATACTTTCGACAAAACCACCCTGCGTGCCGTTGGTGGCCCGGCGGATGGCGATTACTACGGCATGCCATGGCCCTGCTGGGGCACGCCCGAGATGAAGCACCCGGGCACCGCGAACCTCTACGACATGTCGCTGCCGGTGGCCGATGGTGGCCTGACCTTCCGCGCGCGTTTCGGCGTGGAGCGTGATGGTGAAAACCTGCTGGCCGAGGGCGTCTATTCCAAAGGGTCCGAGATCAAGGACGGCTATCCCGAGTTCACCATGCAGATGCTGATTGACTTGGGTTGGGACAGTGATCTGACAGCGGATGAGCGTCGCATCATCGAAGCCGTCGCCGGTTATGAAGCGCCGCAAAACGCCGATGACGGGCAGGCGGAGGTCGGTGAAACCTCGCAACAGGGTGAGATCGATTCCGATTATGTGGCCCAAGTCGGCGGCATCAACTGGAAGACCGACCTGTCGGGCGGCATCCAGCGGGTGGCGATCGCGCATGGCTGCGCCCCCTTCGGCAACGCCAAGGCCCGCTGCGTGGTCTGGACCTTCCCCGATCCGGTGCCGAAACACCGCGAGCCGCTCTACTCGAACCGGCGCGATCTGGTGGCGGATTATCCGACCTATGACGACAAGACCTTCTGGCGGGTGCCGACGCTCTATGCGTCGATCCAAAAGAACGACTTCTCGCAGGAATTCCCGATCATCCTCACCTCTGGCCGTCTGGTCGAATATGAGGGCGGCGGGGATGAGACCCGGTCGAACCCATGGCTGGCCGAGCTGCAACAGAACATGTTCATCGAGATCAACACCCGTGACGCCAACAACCTCGGCGTGCGCGACGGGTCCGATGTCTGGGTCGAAGGCCCGGAGGGCGGCAAGATCAAGGTGATGGCCTTGGTCACCGAACGGGTGGGCGAGGGCGTGGCCTTCATGCCCTTCCACTTCGGCGGGCACATGGGCGGCGTCAGCCTGCGCGACAAATACCCCGACGGGGCCGACCCGATCGTGCTGGGCGAAAGCACCAACACCGTGCAGACCTACGGCTACGATTCAGTCACGCAAATGCAGGAGACCAAAGCGACTCTCTGCAAGATCATGCCAGCGTAAGGAGACAAGAGAATGGCAAGAGCGAAGTTTCTCTGCGATGCCGAGCGCTGCATCGAATGCAACGCCTGCGTCACGGCTTGTAAGAACGAACACGAGGTGCCTTGGGGCATCAATCGCCGCCGCGTGGTGACCATTCAGGACGGCCAGCCGGGCGAACGCTCGATTTCGGTCGCCTGCATGCACTGCTCAGACGCGCCCTGCATGGCGGTCTGCCCGGTGGATTGTTTCTACCAGACCGACGACGGCATCGTGCTGCACTCCAAAGACCTCTGCATCGGCTGCGGCTACTGCTTCTACGCCTGCCCCTTCGGCGCGCCGCAGTACCCGCAGGCTGGCAACTTCGGGTCGCGCGGCAAGATGGACAAATGTACCTTCTGCGCCGGTGGCCCCGAAGAGAACCACTCTCAGGCTGAGTTCCAGAAGTACGGTCGCAACCGGATCGCGGAAGGCAAGCTGCCGATCTGCGCCGAAATGTGCTCGACCAAGGCGCTGCTGGCCGGTGACGGGGACATGGTCTCCGACATCTACCGCGAGCGCGTGGTCGCACGCGGCTTCGGCTCCGGCGCTTGGGGCTGGGGCACGGCTTACGAGCAAAAGGGCCAGTAACGGCTTTCGGGGGCGGCCTGATCGGGCCGTCCCTTTTCTCCATATCTGTCTAGCCGGGGGATTTCCCATGCTGCGCCACCTGATGGCTCTTTTCATTCTCGCCTTGGCCGCGCTGCCGGTCAGCGTCACGGCGCAGGACGTGCGCCTGCCTGAGAACGCGACCCCCTCGGCCATCGACCGCGCTAGCACCGGCGGCGCGCAGAACTTGGCCGATATCGAACGGCGTCAGAACGGCGCAGAGATCGACGATGGGTTCCGGCGCAACAATCTGGGCGGCGATGCGGCCACGGTGCCAAGCCTTGGCCCGCTCGGCGGACGCTCCGACCCCGACCTCTGGCGCGGCATCCGCTATAACGAATTGCCCGTGCGCGTGAGCACGATGAACAAGACGGGCCGCGTCCTTGTTCAAGACAACGGGATGTGGTGGCAGCAATTCCGCGAAGGCCCACTTGCGACCTATGGCGCTTGGCTGCTCGCCGGGACGCTGGCCGTTCTGCTGCTCTTTTACCTTTTGCGGGGCCGGATCCGCATCGAGGGCGGCAAGGTCGGGCGCACCGTCACCCGCTTCAAAGCCATTGAGCGTTTCGCGCATTGGATGCTGGCGGGCTCGTTCATCCTGCTCGCGCTGACGGGCTTGGCCACGCTCTTTGGCCGCAAGGTCGTCATCCCTTTGCTGGGGCATGAGTTCAACTCGACCCTGTTGACCGGGTCGAAGTTCATCCACAACAACGTCTCATGGGCCTTCATGATTGCGCTCGTCATGGTCTTCGTCATGTGGATTTGGCACAATATCCCGAACAAGACCGATTGGGTCTGGATCAAACAGGGCGGCGGTTTCATCGGTGACAAACACCCGCCCGCCAAGAAGTTCAACTTCGGCCAAAAGATCGTCTTCTGGGCCGTGATCCTGCTGGGCTTCTCGGTCTCGCTCTCGGGGCTGTCGCTGCTCTTTCCCTTCGAGATCCAGCTTTTCGGGCATACGTTCAACATCATCAATGACATCGGCATGGCCGAGGCCGCAGGCTTTGGTCCGCTTCAGGGCGATCTGACGCCGCACGCCGAAATGCAATATGCCCAGCTGTGGCACGCGATCATTGGCTTTCTGATGATGGCGGTGATCTTGGGCCATATCTACATCGGGACGCTCGGCATGGAAGGCGCTTTTGACGCCATGGGCAATGGCGAGGTCGATGAGCGTTGGGCCGAACAGCACCATTCGCTCTGGCTCGATGAGGTCAAACAAGACAAACGGACCCCCGCAGAATGACGGGCGGCGGCGTTCAAATCAAAGGAGTCGCGCGATGAAAGCCATGTTGGCAGGGTTTCTGGGCGTCGCGGTGATCGGCGTCGTGGCCTATTTCGGGCTGCATGAGATAGGCTTTTCCTCCGCCGAGGTCTATTCAGGTGAAAACGTCCGGCTGGACTGACACCAAAGAGGCATATCATGGCGGCAGGCGATGAATACGGCGGCACGCTCGAAGGCGCGTCGATCCTTGTGATCGACGACGAACCGGGGATGCGCCATTTCCTCACCAAGATATTGGAGCCGCGCGTCAAACGCGTGGCCCAAGCGGCTTCTCCTGCGGAGGCCACCAAGCTCTTGGACGAGGCGCATTTCGATGTGGTCGTGCTGGACAATGTCATGCCCGGCAAGACCGGTCTGGAATGGGTCGTCGAACAGCGCCGCAAGGGGTTCTACGCCGACACGGTCCTGATCACCGCCTATGCAGATCTTGAAACTGCCATTGCCGCGCTGCGGGCAGGCGTCAGTGATTTCGTGCTGAAACCTTTCCGGGCGAACCAAATCCTCGGCGCGGTGTCACGCACATTGGACCGCAAGAACCTGCGCCGCGACAACACCCTGCTCAGGCGCGAGTTGCAGGGTGGCGCGGCGGTGCAGATGCTCGGCAAGTCCGAGGCGCTGTCGAAGGTCCGCGGCATGCTCAACCGTCTTGCCCCGGTGCCGACGCCGGTGCTGTTCACCGGTCCCAGCGGCACGGGCAAGGAGTTGGCCGCGCGGCAGTTGCACCAGATGTCCGACCGCGCCGATAATCCCTTCGTCGCGGTGAATTGCGCCGCCATCACGCCGGACCGGATCGCGCCCGAACTCTTTGGCGCGGTGGAGGGAAATGAGACCCTGCAACCGGGGCTGTTCCTTTTGGCCGACGGCGGCACGTTGTTTCTTGACGAAGTGGCGCAGATGCCGGAGCAGCTACAGGCGGCGCTTTTGCGGGTGTTGGAAGACCAGCGCATCCGGCCCGACGGGGCAGAGCGGGAGATTCCGCTGAACCTGCGGTTCCTGTTCGCCACCAACGCCGACCTGCCCAAGGCGGTGGAAGAGGGGCGTTTCCGCGCCGACCTCTATCACCGCATGAATGTGGTCGAGGTCGCGATGCCGCCGCTCAAGGACCGGTCCGAGGATATCGTCGAACTGGCGGCGATGTTCATGCAGCAGTTTTCGACCGCGCTCGGCATGCCCGCGCTGCGCTTGGACGCGGAGACTTTGCTGAAACTGCGCCGTTACGACTGGCCGGGGAATGTGCGCGAATTGCGCAATCTGATCGAACGCTCGGTGATCCTTGGCAGCCTGCCCGAAGCCTTTGCGGGCCATGGCGCGGTCGATGGGCCGCGGGCGATCGAAGACCTCGAACTGGTCACGCAGCGCCATATGCTGCACATCCTTGATCTGTCGAACGGCAACCGGGCCGAGGCCGCGCGCCGCTTGGGCGTGTCGCGCAAAACCGTCGACCGCAAGCTCGCCGCTTGGGCCGCCGAAGGGTTGGATATCGAGGCGCTTTGACCCTGATAAAGCTATGCGAAACGCGCATATCCGTTCCACGTGTGGGGAATCTGCGTCGGTTTCGTGGAATATCAGTCTGTTCTGGGTATTGATCTAAGAAGATTATCCTGCCGCAGGCGTTTCCCTAGACCCGTTATTCCATCTGAACCGATCCTACCCGCCAAACGTTCCTGTTTCAGCGATGGTGTTGAAGCGGGCGGCCCCCGGTGACATCTGAAGCGCAAGCGTTAAAGGAGTAAATTCAATGCTGAAACAGATCGTTACCGCCACCGCGCTCGCCGCGGTCACCGGCACCGCAGCCTTTGCCCAAGACAATGACACGCTCCGCGTCGGCATGTCGGGCGGCTATTTCCCCTTCACCTTTGTGAAGCAGGATGTGCTTCAGGGGTTTGAGGTCGATGTCATGAACGCCGTTGGCGAAGAGGCAGGTTTTGAGGTCGAGTTCGAGACTATGGCGTTCTCCGGCCTGATCGGCGCGCTGGACGCAGGCCGGATCGACACGATTGCCAACCAAATCACCATCACGCCCGAGCGTCGGGAAAAGTTCGCCTTTACCGCGCCTTATGTCTTTGACGGTGCGCAGGTCGTGACCAAAGAGGGCAACGAAGAGATCGGCGGCGTCGAAGACCTGCGCGGCAAAACCGTTGCGGTGAACCTTGGGTCGAACTTCGAGCAGCTTTTGAACGAACTCGCCTTCGCGGATGAGATCGAGATCAAGACCTATGAGTCCAACATTGCCCAAGATACCGCGCTTGGCCGGGTGGATGCCTTTGTGATGGACCGGGTTTCCTCGGCGCAGCTCATTCAGGAAAGCCCCCTGCCGCTGCAACTGGCGGGCAAGCCCTTCTCCGAGATCCGCAACGCCCTGCCGTTCCAAGACAATGAGGAAGGCCGCGCGCTGCGTGACCGTGTCGACACTGCGCTGGAATCCCTGCGCGAAGACGGTACACTGGCCGAAATCTCGGACAAGTGGTTCGGCACAGACATCACCAAAGCGGAGTAACCCATGCGGGCGCTAGACCTTGACTACATGCTGGGGCTGGTGCCCGTCATATTGGGCTACGTACCGCTGACCTTGTTCATGGCGGTGGCGGGGATGGTGTTCGCACTCATCCTCGCCTCGCTTTTGGCGGTCGAACGGGTTGTGAAAGTGCCCGTGCTCGACTGGCTCGTGATCGTTTTCATCAGCTTCTTCCGCGGCACGCCGCTACTGGTGCAACTGTTTCTCTTCTACTTCGGTCTGCCGCAGGTGCTGTCGTTCCTGACCAATATTAGCGGTGTGACTGCTGCCATCATGGGGCTGACCCTGCATTTCGCAGCCTATATGGCCGAAAGCATCCGCGCCGCGATCATGGGGGTGGACCGCAGCCAATGGGAGGCGGCCCAGTCCATCGGCATGACCCAAGGTCAGATGATGTGGCGGATCATCCTGCCACAGGCGGCCCGGATTGCCGCGCCGACGTTGGTGAATTACTTCATCGACATGATCAAAGGCACGTCGCTCGCCTTTACCCTCGGCGTGACCGAGATGATGGGCGCCGCGCAGAAAGAAGCCGCCGGAAGTTTCCTTTATTTCGAGGCCTATCTCGTCGTCGCCATGATTTATTGGGTCATCGTCGAAGCGCTGAGCCAAGTGCAAAAGCGGCTTGAAACCTATCTGAATAAGGCGTTCGCGCGATGATTGATATCACTGGCCTGACCAAAGATTTCGGCGGCGCGCCGGTTCTGAACGGCATTGATTTGCAGATTGCCGAGGGCGAGCGGGTGGTCGTGATCGGCCCCTCGGGCACTGGCAAGTCGACCCTGCTGCGCTGCCTCAATTTCCTCGACGTGCCGCAAGAGGGGGTCATTCGCATCGGCGATGTGAGTGTCGATGCCGCCAAGGCGCGCAAGGCGGATATTTTAGCGCTGCGCCGCCGGACGGCGATGGTGTTCCAGAACTACGCGCTTTTCGCCAATAAGACGGCGAAAGAGAACATCATGGAAGCGCTCGTGACGGTGCAGAAACGGCCCAAGGCCGAGGCCGAAGAACGCGCGCTCTCGGTTCTGGCTGAGACCGGCTTGGCCGATAAGGCTGACAGTTTCCCGGCGGCGTTGTCTGGCGGGCAGCAACAGCGTGTTGGCATCGGTCGCGCCATGGCGCTCGGGGCGGAACTGATGTTGTTCGACGAGCCGACCTCGGCGCTTGACCCGGAATGGGTGGGGGAGGTGCTCGACCTGATGCGCGCGGTGGCAGAGCGGAAGCAGACCATGCTGATCGTGACCCATGAAATGCAATTCGCTCGTGAGATCGCAGATCGGGTGATCTTTATGGACGGCGGGAAGATTGTTGAGAGCGGTGCGCCGTCGGAGATTTTTGGCGCGCCGAAGGATGCGCGGTTGCAGAAGTTTTTGAAACGGGTCGAGGGGTAGGGTGATTTTGCCACCCGGGCCCGGGACAAGCCGCAGGCGCCGGGCCATCGCCTGCCCGCCCCCCCGGGTAGGCGATTTGGTGAGGCTGGGTGCAACCTCGGGAAGGCACATCATAGTTGAACCATGAAGTGCGACCGAACATCTGTCAGATCGCCGACCCGCGGGCAGGCGATGGCCCTCGATCTTCTTCCCCAAACGCAAAAAGGCCCGCCATTTGGTGGGCCTTTCCGTTTAAACCTGACGGCTCAAATCACTCCGCGCAGGCGCGGATTTTCTCGATGTCCGGTCCATTCGGCGTGCGGCCCAGGTTGAACGGCGCCGACGCGTCACGCCATTTGGCGTAGTCGTTCAGATACTCCAGCTGGCTCAGGTAAACCTTAGCGGAATCGGGGTTCTCGCAGGCGGTCTCCTCGATGGTCTCGTTCGCCATCTCCTGAACCTTGGTCAGTGTCTCGTCATCATAACGGTTGATTTCGATGCCCGCGTCGAGGAACTGCTGGTAAGCTTCGGTCGCACGCTTCTCGGTGAAGGACAGCGACCAAACGAGGTTGGCCTGCGCCGCAATCTCAAGCGCTTCGCGGGTCTCGTCCGACAGAGCATCCCATGCGCCTTTGTTGATCATCACACCGAAGATCGAAGCAGACTGGTGCCAGCCCGGTGTCGCCCAGTATTTGGTGACCTGCTGGAAACCGCCCGAGAAGTCGACGTTCGGGGTCGAGAACTCCGCGCCATCGATCACGCCGCGCTCAAGCGACTGATAGATTTCGCCACCGGCCATCGAGACCTGCGACCCGCCCAGTTTTTCCAACAGACGGCCCTGCTCCAGACCCGACAGACGCAGACGCTTGCCCTTGAGGTCTTCCAGCGTGACGATCTGCTCGTTGGTCCGGAAGCCGGATTCGTTGTTGGTCACGCCGTAGGGCAGATAGACCATGCCGAACTTGCCGTAGATCTCGTTATAAAGCTCTTTGCCGCCCCATTGCTCGATCCAGTTGACGTAGTCGACCGCGTTGAACAGGCTCGCCGTGGTCGCCAGCGGCGAGAAGGCAGAGTTGCGGCCCGCCCAGTAACCGGGCCAGTCGGCGCCAGCCTGCACGGTGTTGGATTCAACCGCGCCAAACACTTCGCCCGCGGGCACGAGGGAGCCGCCTTCGAAGAATTCGATGGTCAGGTCGTCGCCGGTCAGCTTGTTGGCCAGATCGACGAAATGCTTGTCGATCTCGATCAGTTCCAGCGAAGTGGGCCATGTGGTGGTCATGGTCCAGCTGTCTTGGGCCGCGGCCTGCGTGGCAACGCCCGCGCAGAGTGCCAGTCCGGCAAGGGTTGATTTCAATTTCATAATCTCTCTCCTCCGTTGATTATTTTGTATAGAGCGTTTCCGGCAGCCAGGTGACAAGCTGCGGGAACAGGGCGATGGCCACGCACATCATCAGGATCAGACCGATGAAAGGCAGCACGCCGACGATGATATGCGACGTCTTGACCTCACGCGGGGCAATGGCGCGCAGGTAGAAGAGCGCATATCCAAAGGGCGGGGTCAAAAAGGACGTTTGCAGAACCACCGACATCAGGACGACGAACCACAGCAGGCTTACGTCCATCTCCTGCACGATCGGCAGGAAGATCGGGAAGGACAGCAGCACGATGCCAGTCCAGTCGAGGAAGGCCCCGAGGATGAAGACGATGAACATCATCATCGCAAGCAAGAGCCAAGGCGCCATGTCGAGGTTGCGGATGATCTCCTGCGTGGCGCGCAGACCCCCGGTGATGTTGAACACGCCCGTAAAGGCGGTGGCGCCAACGACGATAAACAGGATCATTGCTGAGGTGCGCCCGGTCTCCAACATCGCGCCGTAGAAGGAGGCCCAGCTGAACTTGCCGCGCATGATAACGATCACCAGTGCCAGCGCCGCACCGATGGCGGAGGCTTCGGTCGCCGTGGCGATGCCCGCGAGCAGGGAGCCCAGAATGCCGAGGATCAGCACGAGCGGCGGCACGGCTTCGATCAGCAGCATACGCACAAGGGCGGGTTTCGAGATTTTCTCATCCGGCTCGACGGCGGGGGCCATGTCGGGCCGGACCACGGCGACGACGAAAACCCAGACCGCATAGAGCAGCCCCAGCACCACGCCCGGCACCATGGCGCCTGCGAAAAGCTCTCCCACCGAGAGGGGGGAATAAGAGGCCATGAGGATCAACATGATCGACGGCGGGATCAGAATGCCCAAACAGCCTGATGCCGCGATGACCCCGGTGGTCAGGGTCGGGCTATAGCCATATTGCAGCATCGGGCGCAGGGCCATCACGCCCATCACGGTGATCGAGGCGCCGATGATACCCGTGGTCGCGGCGAGCAGGATCGAGATGAAAACCACCGCGAGCGCCAGACCGCCGCGAATGTTCGACATCAAAAGCCGCAGTGATTCGAACATCTTATCCGTCACGCCCGAATCGGACAGGAACCGTGCCATCAAGATAAAGAGCGGAATCGCGATCAGCGTGAAGTTGTCCAGCACGTCGCCGAAAATGCGGTTGATGACGATGCCCAGCACCATCGGTTTGCCGGCGATGACAGCGCCCAATACGGCCGTGCCACCCAGAACGAAGGCCAGCGGGTGGCCCATGAAAAGGCCCAGCAAAAGCAGGCCGAACATGGTGAGTGCAATGAGTTCAGGCGTCACGGGGCAGTTCCTGACGGTTAAGTACGAGTTTCAAAAATTCCGCCACGCCTTGCAGCAGCAAAAGACCGGCAGCGAGGGCCATGGCCATTTTCAGCGGATAGACCGGCAGCTGGACCGAGCCATATGTCGTCTCACCTTGGGTATAGGAGCGCATGGCGAATTCATAAGAGCGGGTGGTGAAGATCCAGGCGAAGGGGAAGAAAAAGATCACATAGCCCGCCGCTTCGACCCAACGGCGCAGGTTGGGGCCAAGGGTTTCGGTGATCAGATCGACCCGCACATGGGCCTGATGGCGCAGCGCATAGCCGCCCAGCATCACGAAATAGAAGCCATAAAGTTGTTTCGTGACGTCAAAGGCCCAGCGGGTCGGGTCATTCAGCGCATAGCGCATGAAGACGTCATAGATGATGATTGCGGCGAAAATGACGGCGACGACCGACACGATGCGCCCGACGAATTCGTTCATCTGGTCGATGAATTTTATCAAGATCTGAGCCCTCCCTGGCAGCTCGCACATTATTGGCCTTTCTGCCGAAAACAAGGCAAAAGACCATTAATAATGCTGCTTTAAGTAGCACTACGTATGCGGCTTGGGGCGGGATTGTCCAGAAGGTGAGATTTCAATTTGCCTAAGCCATGGACATTTTCGAAAAGCGACGATTATCTGCTGCGCATGGCCCTCCGCGTCGACGTCGGGGGAGGCTAAGCAAATATCCGTTTGGGAGGAAAAACATGGATCGTCGTTCATTTATCCGCAAAGCAGGTGTGATGGGGGCAGGTGCCGCCGCCACGACACTTGCAGCGCCCGCTATTGCGCAGGGCAACATCACATGGCGCATGGTTACCACATGGCCCAAGAACTTCCCCGGTCTGGGTGTCGGCGCGCAGCGTCTGGCCGATCGGATCACCGCTGCCTCGGGTGGCGAGCTGACCATTCAGGTCTTCTCCGCCGGCGAGATGGTGCCGCCGTTGCAGTCGCTGGACGCCGTGATCGACGGCACCGCTGAGATGAGCCATGGCGCCGCCTACTACTGGCAGAACAAATCGCCCGCGCTGTCCTTCTTCACTGGCGTTCCCTACGGCATGACCACGCCGGAACTGACGGCATGGATGCGCTACATGGGCGGTCAGGAAATCTGGGACGAGATCTATGACCAGTTCGGCGTTCAGGGCTTCCTGTCGGGCAACACCGGCACGCAGACCGGCGGCTGGTTCCGCGATGAGCTGAAGAGCCTCGACGACGTCAAAGGCGTGCGCTTCCGGACCCCGGGCCTTGGTGGCCGCGTGTGGGAGAAACTGGGCGCGACCGTGACCAACATGGCCGCGGGCGAGATCTTCCAAGCGCTCCAGTCGGGCACGCTCGACGCTGCGGAATTCGTCGGCCCCTACAACGATCTGGCGCTCGGCTTCCATCAGGTGGCCAAGAACTACTACATGCCGTCCTTCGTGGAATCGGGTCTGGCGACCGAGCTTGTCGTCGACAAGAAGAAGTATCAGGAACTGCCCGAGAACCTGCAGGCGATCATCCGTGACGTCAGCCAAGCGGAGTACGACCAAGTCGCCGCGGACTTCTACGCGAACGATCCGCGCGCGCTGAAGACCCTGCAGGAAGAGCATGGCGTGACCGTGCGCAACTTCCCCGACGACATCATGGAAGCCGGCGCCAAGGCCTCGGTCGAAGTGGTCGAAGAACTGCGCAACAGCGACGACCCGTTGGTCAAGAAGACCGCCGAGAGCTTTGTCGAAGCACTGAACCTCGTCCGTACCCGGACCGAGAACATCGACAGCCCCTATGTGCAGGCGCGTCAGAAGTTCCTGAAGTACTGAGCTTCGCGCTGAATGTGATTGGAAAGGCCCGGTGGAAACGCCGGGCCTTTTTCATGGGCGAACCCCAAGAAATCTGTCCCGCCCGGTGGCACACCGGGCATCGCCCTCCCTCCCCCCGGAGGGCGATTTTGCGACGTAGCCCGCGCCGGATCGGTTCGCGAGATGGGCACCGGCGCAGCCCCTTTCACAGGTTCGATCGCCCACCAGGGAGGGTGAAGCCCTTACCGCTCAACCAAAAAGGCCCGGCATTGCTGCCGGGCCTTTGAACGTCGAGGGGGGCTATCTCACCCTGCGATCACCTTAGGCAACCAAGTCACGATCTGCGGGAAGGCAAAGAGGATCGCAATCGCCACCACCTGCAACATCACGAAGGGCAGGATCCCTTTGTAAATCGCGCTCGTCGGCAGATCCGCCGGGGCCACCCCGCGCAGATAGAACAGCGCAAAGCCGAAGGGCGGCGTCAGGAAGGATGTCTGCAAGTTCACCCCGACCAAGACACCCAGCCAGATCGGATCGATGTCCAGCATCAACAGCACCGGCGCGGTGATCGGGATCACGATAAAGATGATCTCAAAGGTATCGAGGATGAAGCCTAAGAAGAACATGATGATCATCACCACCGCCACCGCCGCCAAGGGGCCGCCGGGCAGGTTGCTGAGGAACTCATGCACCAGATTGTCGCCCCCCATCATGCGGAACACGATGGAAAAGACCGAAGCCCCTAACAGAATGACAAAGACCATGCTGGTGATCGTGGCCGTCGCGATCATCGTCTCCCGCAAGATGCGGAAGGACAGCCGCCAGCGCATGGCCGCAAGCACCATCGCCCCCACGGCACCGACAGAGGCGGCCTCGGTCGGGGTCGCGATGCCGCCGAGGATCGACCCCAGCACGGCGAGGATCAGCAAGAGGGGCGGCATCAGGGCGACAAAGAAATCCCGCACCAGTTGGCTTTTCTCATCCGCCGGAACCGGCGTCGCGGGGCAGGAGGCGGGCGCGGTCGCGGCCTTGAAGAGAACGTAGCTGAGATAAAGCGAGACCAGCAAAATCCCCGGCAGCAGCGCCCCGGCGAAAAGATCCCCGACCGAGACGGGCGTGGGGGCAAAGTTGCCCTTGGCCATCTGCACCTGAGAGTTAATGCCCGAAAGCATGTCGCCCATGAAGATCAACACGGTGGAGGGTGGAATGATCTGACCCAAGGTGCCGCTGGCGCAGATCACCCCGGTTGCAAGCTTGGGGTCATAGCCCGCCCGCAGCATGGCGGGCAGAGAGATCAGGCCCATGGTGACAACCGTGGCCCCCACGACGCCCGTGGATGCCGCGAGCATCGCGCCCACGAGCACCACCGAAATCCCCAGACCGCCGCGCATATTTCCGAAAAGCTTGCCCATGGTGAGCAAAAGCTGCTCGGCGATCTGGCTGCGTTCCAGCATCACCCCCATGAAGATAAAGAGCGGCACGGCGACCAAGACTTCGTTGGTCATAAAGCCAATGTAGCGGTTCGGGAGCGAGCCGAAGTTGGAGGGATCGAAAACGCCGAAGCCCATGCCCACGGCGCCAAACAGCAGCGACACGCCGGCAAGGGTGAAGGCCACCGGAAAGCCGAGCAGCAAAAAGCCGATCACGCCAAAAAACATGAGCGCGGCGAGCATCTCGCCAATGAAAATCGGATCCATCAAACGGCTCCCTGCGGATGGTCTGCGGGGATTTGGTCCCGGCTGTATTGCATGGATTTGGGCACCAGCTCAGCATTGCCGCTGAGCACGAGGATGGAGCGGATGATCCATGCAATCCCTTGAATTGCGAGTAGAAATGCGAAGCCGATGATGAAGGCTTTGAGAATATAAAGCCCCGGCATGCCGCCCACATTGGCCGACCCTTCCTGATAGCCCCAAGCGCGGATCACGAAGGGGATCGAATAGCTGTAGACGATCCAGCAGAAGGGCAGCAGAAAGACAATGACACCGATCAGGTCAATCAGCGCGCGGCGGGCCATGGTGGCGGGGCGGTAGAAGATGTCGACGCGCACATGGTCATCGCGCAGCAGCGCAAAACCGGCCACGGCCGTGAACATCGCGCCGTTGAGCCAGATATAAAGGTCTTGCATCCAAACGAAGCTGATCGCGAAGACATAGCGCTGCACGACCACGGTGAAACAGACCAACACGATGCCGAGTGCGAGCCATGAGAAGAGATTGCCGATGACCAAGTTCACCGCGCAGATCACCCTGGCAATTGCTGCTAAAAAACGCACCTTGTCCCCTCTCCCGTCAAGTTCGTTTGACCGTCAATCAAAGGGAGGGGACAAAATGTCAAGATTTAGATGGCGGGCGGCTCTTCCCGGCGGCATTTGTCGCCTTCCCGTGGCAGGAAGGCAACCGAAGGGCCGCGCCGCTCAATAGATACTGGTCTCGGGCGCGCTGCCCTTGCGGACCATGCCGCGGTACATGCCCTGCGAGTTAAACGGCATGGCGATATTGCCCGCCGCATCCACGGCGATGATCCCGCCTGAGCCGTCGTTGGGTGCCAGATCCTGCATCACCACATGTTCGGCGGCGGTGGCCAGATCCTCGCCCGCGTGGCGCATCCGCGCGGCGATCTCCCCGGCGGCGTTCCAGCGGATGAAAATCTCGCCATGGCCGGTGGCCGAGACCGCGCAGGTCGCGTTGTCGGCAAAGGTGCCCGCGCCGATCATCGGCGTGTCGCCAACCCGGCCCGGGGCCTTGGCGGTCATGCCCCCCGTTGAGGTGGCGGCGGCAATGTTGCCCGCCGCGTCGCGCGCCACGGCCCCCACGGTGCCATGCCGCCGCGCCGGATCGTCGGAGACCTCGCCCCGGGCGCGCATCTCGAGCGTCTCCTGCAAGGCATCCCAGCGTGACTGGGTGAAGAAATAGTCACGGTCGGCGAACTCGAGCCCCGCCTGCCGCGCGATCTCCAGCGCGTTGGGGCCGATGAGGGTGACATGCTCGGTCCGTTCCATGACGGCGCGCGCCAGTTTCACCGGGTTCTTCGGCCCGAAAACACCGGCGACCGAGCCCGCGCGCCGGTCGGCGCCGTCCATCACGGCGGCGTCCATCTCCTGCACTCCTTCGGAAGTATAGACCGCGCCGCGCCCTGCGTTGAACAGCGGCTCGTCCTCCAGCGCTGAGACCGCGGCCACCACCGCGTCCATCGCGCTGCCGCCGTCGCGCAGCAGCGCTTCGCCGGCTTCCAGCGCACGGGCGAGGGCGTCGTGATAGGCGGCCTCCTTCTCGGGCGTCATGCTTTCCTTGAGGATGGTTCCGGCACCACCGTGAATGGCAAGGGAATAGGTCATGTGTGTCCTTTCAATCCGGCCTGTTTGGCGCAATAGGCGGCGATCTCGGCATGGGTGGCGATCCAGCAATCGCCGCGGGATTTGATGTGGTCGATCAGCTCGTCGAGGATGAAGATGCGCGAGCGGTAGCCTGTCACATGCGGGTGCATGGTCAAGAGGAAGAGCCCGCCCTCGTCATAAGCGCCGTCGAACTCGCGCCGGAAAATGTCGAGCACGTCCGCGGGCGGCGTATAGGGCCGCTGCGCGCCGAAACGGTTCATCATGAAATAGACGGCGTCGTCGCGAATCCACTCCACCGGCAGTTCCACGATCCCGGTCGCTTCGCCTTTCTCCACGATCTCATAGGGGTCGTCGTCAGAGAACAGGGAGCTGTCGTAGAGAAGCCCCATCTCGCGGGCGATCGAGAGCGTGTGGGCACTGTAGTCCCAGGACGGCGTGCGCATGCCGACGGGGCGGGTGCCGGTGATCTTCTCCAGCGTGTCCGAGGCGCGCAGCATCAGATCGCGTTCAGCCTCCGGCGGGACCTGCGTATTGCGCTCGTGGATCCAGCCGTGAAGGCCGATCTCGTGGCCCTCCTCGGCAAGGCTGCGCTGCTCTTCGGGGTGCAGGAGGGCTGAGACGGCGGGCACGAAGAAGCTTGCCTTTACCCCATGCCGATCCAGTACCTTGCGGATGCGCGGAATGCCGCGCCGTGCGCCGTATTCGCCCCAGCCGAGACGGGCAATGCTTGTGCCGCCGTCGCGCAGCTCGTTGGTTTCGTGATCGCTGTCGAAACTCAGCGCCACGGCACAGCGCGCACCGCCCGGCCAGCATTTGGGCAGCAGGTTTTGGCCGGCGCGGACCTGTTCGACCAGCCCGCGCCAATGCGGCTCGTCCCATTCATGCGGCTCGCTCATGCGTGGCCTCCGTCGACGGAAAGGATTTGCCCCGTGATCCAACCGGCGCGGTCGGAGCAGAGGAAGGTGACCGCATCCGCGATGTCCTGCGCGCGGCCCAAGCGGCGCATGTGGATGCCGCCGATGATCTGCTTCTGCCGCTCGGGGCCGAAGGCGTCCCATTGCTTTTCTGTCGAGGGGTTCGACAGGACGAAGCCGGGGGCCACGGAATTCACGGTGATGCCCTGCGGCCCAAGCTCCAGCGCCAGCTGCTTGGTGAGACCCACAAGCGCGTGTTTCGCCGCCGCATAGGCTTGGATGCCGGTAAGGCTGGGCTTCAGCCCCGCGCCGGAGGAGATGGTGACGATCCGGCCCGATCCCGCGCTCTTCATCGCGGGCGCGAAACCTTGCGCACACCACATGGCGGCATCGACATTGGCTTGAAAGATCGCCTGCCAGTCGGCCTCGCCGATCTCCTCCAGCGGGCGTCCGACCTGACCGCGCACGCCGCCGGCGGAGGTCACCAGCCCGTCGATCCGTCCGTGCCGTTCGACGATCTCGGCGCAGAGCGCGAGGGTTGTTTCGCGGTTGCCCAGATCGCCGCTATGCAGCGTCACGCCCTCGGCCTCCAGCGGGGCGAGGCCCGCGGCGTCGATGTCCATCGCGGCCACGGTGGCCCCGGCGGCGCGCAGTTCGGACAGGATCGCGGCGCCGATGCCCTGTGCTGCGCCGGTCACGGCAAAGACCTTGCCGGTCAAATCGATCTTCATGCCGCCACCAACAGGTCGACGAGGTCGGCGGATTGTTCGCGCTTGCCGTCCTCGATGTCGTGGATAAGCTCGACCATGCGCGCCAGTGTCGGCACCGCGATGCCTGCCTCCCGGCCCAACTCGACCATGACACCGATCTGTGCGTCGACTTCGGTCTTACGCTTGCGCACCGCGAGGTCGCGCCAGATGCCCGAATGGGTCTTGGCGGTCTTGCGGTTGTGGGCGATCATCTTCTCCATCGCGGCGTCGATGGCGGCGGTGTCGTTCTCGCGGAAGGCTTCCGGGTCGAACCCGTTGAACCCGAGGGGGGACACGCCCTCATGCGCGGCCAGTGTCATCACCTCGTGGCCAAGCGCGCGGTAGGCGGCGCGGTGCTCGTCGCGCGCCATGGCGTCGGACATGCTGTCGGGGGTGAGGGCAGTACAAAAGAGCAGCGCACCGTAGCCCATCTTACCCCAGAGGTAGCCCCAGATGTTGTCGGTGGCGACGGCTTCGGGTTCGACCAGTTGCAAGAGGCGATGCACCTCAGCCACGCGGTCGCTCATGCGCCCGTCGAGTTCCCCCACAGCTACGGCGGCGCGGTTGCCGAAAAGGATGCGGCCCGGCTCCAACCAGTCGGCGCCGTAGTTGACGAAACAGCCGACCGTGTTCTCGGCCCCGATGCGCGCGGCGATGACCTTTTCGTTGAGCCCGTTCTGGGCCGAGACGACATAGCCGCCCGGCGCGAGATGGGGGGCAAGCATCTCCAAAGCGGCGGCGGTATGGTGCGCCTTCACGCAGAGGAAAATGCGGTCGTATTGGCCAGTCAGTTCGTCCGGCGTGCTGGCCGGGAGGATTTGGGTAAATGCTTCGACGGGGCCTTCAATGCGCAGCCCGCTGCTGCGCATTGCTTCGACATGCTCTTCCACGACATCGACCATATGCACGGCATGACCCGCGCGGGCGAAATAGGCGCCGAGGATGCCGCCGATGGCACCGGCGCCCCAGATCAGGATCGGGGTCTCGCTCATGCCCAGTCCCCCTCGAGCTGCGCGCGGGTCTCGCGCACGGCGATCTCCCACAGGCGGGCGGTGTCGGCGTCGGGTTTCTGGTAGACGCCGCCGTAGTTGCCGTCCCCGATGAGCGCGCGCACGCCGGCGGCGTTGCGGTCCCGCAGGCGGTCGAAATCGACGAAGGGTTTCTGCTCGTCCGGAAGCTCACGACCGGGCAGGCGGGTCCAGGGGAAGTTCTCCATCCAGGACGCGTGAGAGGCGACGGGGTCGATCTCCTGCACGCAGTTCCACGTTTCGGGCGCGCGCCACCAGTCATGGAAGCGACAGCGGGCGCCTTCGTTGGCCTCCATCCACTCCATCGTGACGGGCTGCACGGGGCTGTTGCCGCCATGGCCGTTGACGATCAGCACGCGGCGGAATCCGGTGGCGTAGAGACTGTCGAGAATGTCGCGCAGGAGTGCTGCATAGGTCGAAAGCTTCAGCGAGACCGAGCCGGGGAAGCCCATGAAATAGGGCGTCAGACCATAGGCCACGGCCGGAAACACCGGAACGCCCAGAGGTTCGGCGGCATCGGCGGCGACCTTCTCCGACAGGATCGAATCGACCGAGAGGCTGAGGTAGGCGTGCTGCTCGGTGCTGCCCAAGGGGAGGACGCAGCGGTCGTCGGTCTTGAGGTATTCTTCGATCTCGAACCAATTGCTTTCGGATATCTTCATTCTTCGGCGGCCTTTGCGGATTTGAGAGAGGCCCGGCATGTCTCAATGGCGGGCAGGATTTCTGAACGGATGGCGTGCACGTCCGGGGTGTGACGGTATTCAAAAGCGGTCTGCTCGGGGCGCAACGCGCCACGAAGGTAGTCGGCACCGGTGGCATAGATGACCACATCTGCCTCGCGCATGGCCGATGACAGGCCATTCTCGTCACGAACCTTCATGGTCAACTGCGTGACATGGGGGGCAAACCGCAGGATGCCCGCTTTCATGATCGTAACGAAGCCGGGAAAATAGGAGTAAGCGAGCGTCTTGGCGTCGGGCGGGATCGAGGCCAGCGCCACGCGGGTCGCTTCATTGGGGATGAGTGTCAGGCCCAGCACTTCGACATTCGGCAAGATTTCTCGCGTTTTGGACAGCAGGGTTTTGGGCGCGATAATCAGGTCGATGTCCTTGGGCGGATTGGGTGCGATCTCATCCAGAACGGCGGCGTCGATCTCATCGCCCTCGGGCAGATGCTGGCGCAGTTCATCGGCATAAGCGCGGGTCGCGTCGATGAAATTGCCGACCATCAGAATGCGCAGCGGGCGCGGGCTGGCGCTGCTGGCCATGGAAATGCGCACAGCCAGTTCCGACGCGCTGACGCCACAGGATTTCGCGAGGCTCAACAGTTCAGCGATCTGTTGATCAAGCTGACGAAAGCGCCCGTCGTGGGCGCGGCTACCACCGCCGCTGACGAATGTACCCGAGCCGACGCGCCCCTCGACCAACCCCGAGGATTGCAGCGCGGCGTAGACATTGCTGACCGTGACCGGGGAAATCTTCATCCGCGCGGCCAAAGCGCGGACCGAGGGCAGGCGCGCGTCGGAAGGCAACTCGCCCGACGCGATCCCGAATTCCAGCGCTCCGCGGAGCTGAACGGAAAGAGATACGGACGAGCTGCGATCCATCGCCTGTACGATTCGATCCATTGCCCGTTCAAATTTTGCCTGTTTGTCACTCATGTCTGTAACACTGCCTCAAAAGCCGTGGCGCGACAAGCTTATATATTGGGCTTATACGGCATGCGAAGGTTGCAATGTTACATATTTGTGTTGACCGTCACAATTATAGCTGTCTAGTGTAACTGCAAGATATAACACATGGAGGTTTTTGACCAATGAAGAAGCTTACCCTGAAATCCGCCGTCGCCGCATTGGCGCTGATCGCTGCCGCGCCAGCAGCGATGGCCGCCGATCTGGTGATCGGCCTGCGCGCCGGCCCGGATTCGATTGACCCGCATTGGTCGACCTTGGGCTCGCAGGCCGAAGCCCTGCGTCACGTCTTCGACACGCTGGTGGACGTTGACGAGAAGCTGCAGCTCAAGCCCGGCCTCGCCGTCAGCTGGGAGCCGATCGACGACACCACATGGGAATTCAAGATGCGCGAGGGCGTGAAGTTCCATGATGGCACCGACTTCACCGCCGAGGACGCGAAATTCTCGATCGAGCGTATCCCGCAGGTGACCGGCCCAATGCCGATGACCCTTTACACAAAATATGTCGACAGCGTCGAAGTGGTCGACGACTACACCCTGCGCGTGAAGACCAAGGGCATGGCGCCTTCGCTGCCGAACGACTTCACCCGTCTCTTCGTCGTGCCCTCTGAGACCGGCATGGAAGCGGGCAACGAGGAGTTCAACTCGGGCGAGAAGGCAATCGGCACTGGCCCCTACACCTTCGTGTCCTGGCAGCCGAAAGGCGATCTGGTGCTCGAGCGTTTCGATGACTACTGGGGCGGTCAGGCCGCGTGGGAGACTGTCACCCGCCGCGAGATCCCCGAGGACACTTCGCGCGTTGCGGCCCTGCGTTCGGGGGAGGTTGACCTAATCAACTACGTTCCCGCCTCCGACTACCTCGCGATGAAGAACGATGGCGACATCGAAACATTCGTCTCTGACTCGGTCTATATCCTGAACATCGCGCCGTCGGTGAAGGACGAAGAGCCGCAGCCGATCAAGGTCAACGGCGAAGAGGTCGAGGGCAATCCGCTGCAGGATCTGCGCGTGCGCAAGGCGCTGGACCTGGCGATCAACCGCGACGTGCTCGTGAACGTGGTGCTCGAAGGTCTGGGCACGCCCGCCAATCAGCTGATGCCCGAAGGTTTCTTTGGCTACAGCCCGGAACTGGGCGAGCGCGAATATGACATCGAGAAAGCCAAGGAGCTGCTGGCCGAGGCCGGCTACCCCGAGGGTTTTGAGATCGATTTCACCTGCACCAACAACCGCGTGCCCGGCGATGCCGTGGTCTGCGAGGCGCTGGCGCAGATGTGGTCGCGTCTGGGTCTGAAGGTGAACGCACAGGCGCTTAACGGCACGGTCTTCTTCCCCGCCGCCGCGCGTGAGGAATACACCATGACCATGTCCGCATGGGGCACGCTCACCGGCGAGGCCGCCTATACCTACGGCGCGCTGGTGCACACCAAGGACCCCGAGAAGGGCTTCGGCAACTTCAACCGCGCGGGCTATTCCAACCCCGAGTTCGACAAGGTCTTCGGCGAAGGCGCCCAGACCCTCGACCCGGAAGCGCGCAAGAAGCTCTATGAAGAGGCCTCCTTCATCGCGATGGAAGACCGCGCGCTGATCCCGACGGTGATCCTGCAGACTGTCTGGGCCGCCGATGCCGGGACGCTGAACATGACGCCCCGCGTCGATCAGGAAACCCGCGCCTATGCGATCACCCCGGTCGAATAAGCTGCGATAACATCCCGGGCGCCCGCTGCTTGCCGGCGGGCGCCTCCATTTTCTAAGTCTGATGGGCGAGGTCGAATGCTCAGCTATTTTGTAACCCGGTTGGCACAGGCAGTTGTCGTGGTCTTTGCCATGTCGGTGATCGTCTTTGTCGGCGTCTTTGCCATCGGCAATCCGATCGACGTGATGATCGATCCGGGCGCCACCGCCGAGATCCGCCAGAAGCTGATCGAGCAATACGGGCTCGATCAACCGCTGGTCGTGCAGTACTGGACCTTCCTTAAGAACGTGGCCCAGGGCGATCTGGGCACCTCGATGGTCTATAACATCCCGGTCGTCGACCTCGTTTTCTCGCGCTTTCCCGCCACGCTGGAACTGGTGCTGACCTCGGTGCTGATCGCCGTGGGCGTGGGCATTCCCGCCGGTCTCTGGGCCGGTTACCGTCCCGAGAGCCTCGGCGCGAAGATGATCATGGCGCTGTCGGTGCTGGGCTTCTCCGTGCCGACCTTCTGGATCGGTATGCTGCTGATCATGGGCTTTGCGGTCGAGCTTGGCTGGCTGCCCTCGGGCGGGCGCGGGGACGAGGCGACCTTCCTTGGCATCACCTCCTCGCTCTTCACCCCTGACGGCTGGAGCCATGTCATCATGCCCGCGATCAACCTGTCGCTGTTCAAGATGGGCCTGATGATCCGCCTGACCCGCGCCGGCATGGTCGAGGCCATGGGCACCGATTACGTCAAATTCGCCCGCGCGCAGGGTCTGCCGGACCGGCAGATCGTCTTCCGCCACATCCTGCGCAATATTTCGATCCCGATCGTCACGGTGCTGGGGCTTGAGCTCGGCTCGACGCTGGCCTTCGCGGTGGTGACCGAAAGCGTGTTCAACTGGCCCGGTGTCGGCAAGCTGATCATCGACTCGATCCTGCAACTCGACCGGCCGGTGATGGTCTCTTACCTCATCATGGTCGTGATCCTCTTTGTCCTCATCAACCTCGTGGTTGATCTGGTCTACGCCCGACTGGACCCGCGGGTCCGCCTGAAAGGAGGCGCATGATGCCCGAGATCGTCGCTGAAAACACCATGGCCGTGCCCTCGGCCCCGCCGGTGGAGACGCGCGCCGAGCGGCTGCGCAACTTCTGGTCGGATTTTCGCGAATCCTGGGTCGCCGTGGGCGCGCTCATCGTGATCGGGGTGCTGCTGTTCCTCTCCTTCGGTGCGCCGCTGGTCTCGCCGCAGGATCCCTATGACATGGCCGCGCTCGACTGGCTCGACGCCTTCCTGCGCCCCGGCACCGAAGGTTCGGGCGGCTATGTCCATCTGCTGGGCACCGACAACGCGGGCCGCGACATGCTCTCGGCCATTTTCTACGGGCTGCGCACCAGCTTCGTGATCGGTCTGTCGGCGGGGGCGCTGGCGCTTCTGGTCGGCATCGCCGTTGGCCTCACCGCGGCCTATTTCGGCGGCCGGATCGAGGCGCTGTTGATGCGGATCGTCGATCTGCAACTCTCGATGCCCGCGATCCTCTTGGCACTGGTGCTGGTGGCGATGCTGGGGCAGGGGGTGGCGCAGATCATCCTCGCGCTGGTCGTCGCGCAATATGCCTATTTCGCCCGGACCACTCATGGCGCGGCCAAGGTCGAACGCGGCAAGGACTATATCGAGGCCGCGCGCTCGACACCGCTGCCGACGCATCGCGTTCTGTTCAAGCACCTGCTGCCCAACGTCCTGCCGCCGCTGATCGTGGTTGCCACGGTGCAGGTAGCAAGCGCCATCGCGTTGGAGGCGACGCTGTCCTTCCTCGGCGTAGGCCTGCCGCTGACCGAACCTTCGCTGGGGTCGCTGATCTCCAACGGGTTCAAATACATCCATTCGGACCGCTACTGGCTGTCGATCTATCCCGGGTTGGCGCTGATGGTGACCGTTGTTGCAATCAACCTCGTGGGCGATCAGGTCCGCAAGGTGCTCGACCCGAGGAACAGCCGATGAGCGCCGCACTGGAGGTCAGGGGTCTGACCACGCAATTCAGCACCCGCAAGGGGGCCGTCACCGCCGTCAATGACGTGAGTTTTTCGGTCCAGCCGGGGCGTATCCTCGGGCTCGTGGGGGAAAGCGGCTCGGGCAAGAGCGTCACCGGGTTTTCGATCATGGGGCTTATCGACGAACCCGGTCGGATCACCGCCGGGCAGGTCATGGTGCAGGGCACCGACATGCGCAGCCTCAGCGCCGAGGGCCGACGCCAGATGCGGGGCCGCAACGTCTCGATGGTGTTTCAGGACCCGATGATGACCCTCAACCCGGTGCTGCGGGTGGGCGACCAGATGGCCATGGCCGTGCGCGTGCACGACAAGGTCAGCAAGGCCGCCGCATGGGACCGCGCCCGCGAGGCGCTTGAGATCGTCGGCATCCCGGCCCCCGCCGAGCGTCTGCAGGCCTATCCGCACCAGCTTTCGGGCGGGATGCGCCAGCGCGTGGCGATTGCCACGGCCCTGCTGCACCGGCCTGCCGTGATCCTCGCCGATGAGCCGACCACCGCGCTCGACGTCTCGATCCAAGGCCAGATCCTCGCCGAGGTGCGGCGGCTGGCGGATGAGACCGGCACCGCCATCGTCTGGGTTACCCATGACCTCGCCGTTGTCTCCTCGCTCGCCGACGACATCGCCGTGATGTACGCGGGCCGGATCGTCGAGAGCGGCACGGCGGAGGAGGTCATCGCCCACCCGCGTCACCCCTATACGCGCGGGTTGATCGACTCGGTCCCCGGCCTGCACGAACCGGGCCGCGACCTGCCGCAGATCCCGGGCTCGACCCCGCAGCTGGCGAACCTGCCCTCAGGCTGCCCGTTCCGGCCCCGTTGCCCGCGCGCGACCGAGGTCTGCGCGACGCTCCCACCCAATACTGGAACCGAGGCACATTCCGTCCTGTGCCACCATCCGATCGAGGCCACATGACCGATCCCATTCTGAAAATCGACGGCGTCTCCAAGCGGTTCACCCGCAAGCCTGGGCTGGTCGTGCGGGGGCTGGACCGCCTGTCGGGGCGCGACTCCACCCAGACCGTTCACGCGGTCAACGACGTCACCTTAAGCGTTCCGCGCGGCGAGGTGCTGGGCATCGTTGGCGAAAGCGGCTGCGGCAAGTCCACGCTGGGGCGCGTCGTGTCGGGCATCTACGCGCCGAGCGCGGGCAGCGTCACGCTCGAAGGCAAGCCGGTGGCGCGCGAGTTGCGCGGCAATGTCGACAAGCTCACGACCCGCGTGCAGATGATCCACCAAGACCCTTTCGCGAGCCTCAACCCCCGCATGAAGGTGGGCGAAATAATCGCAGAAGGCCCGCGCATCCACGGGCTGATCCCGGCGCGTGAGGTGCAGGAACGGGTGCGCAGCCTGCTGGAGCAGGTCGGCCTGGAGGGCGCCTATGCCAACCGCCTGCCGCACCAGTTCTCCGGCGGGCAGCGCCAGCGCGTCGCCATCGCCCGCGCGCTCGCCATGCAGCCCGAGCTTCTGGTGCTGGACGAGGCCGTGGCCTCGCTCGACGTCTCCATCCAGGCGCAGGTGTTGAACCTCTTCATGAAGCTGCGGCGCGAGCTCGACCTCACGGCGCTGTTCATCAGCCATGACCTGTCGGTCGTGCGTCACGTTTGCGACCGGGTGGCGATCATGTACCTCGGCCGCGTGGTCGAGACCGCGCCGGCGGATGAACTCTACGCCAAGCCGCTGCATCCTTATACCGAGGCGCTCTTTGCCTCCGTGCCGACCCTCGGCACCGGGCGCGCCAACTTCCACCCGATCAAAGGCGAGATCCCCTCGCCGATCAACCCGCCGAAAGGCTGCGCCTTCCACCCGCGCTGCCCGCTTGCGGGTCCGCGTTGCAAGGTGGAGGTGCCGCGCCTCGTGAACCCGAAAGACAACCGCAGCGTCGCCTGCCACCTGCATGACGGGGGCACCGGCGCCGAAACAGGAGCCGCCGCATGAGCCTGACCTTGACCGACCGCGTGGGGCGGCTGAACGACGTGCTCGTCTCGGTAAATCTGCTCAATTGGGACGCGCGGGTCATGATGCCCAAGGGCGGGGCCGAGACGCGCGGCCACCAGATCGCCACGCTGATGGGTATCGCGCGTGAAATGATCCTCGACCCCGAGATGGGCAAGGCCGCCGAAGCCGTGCTCAAGAGCGACGCGCCCGAGATCGAGCGCCGCGCCGCGCAATCGGTGCAGGAGGCGCGCACCCATCACGCCCGCATCCCCGCAGCCTTGCTGCGCCGACAGGCCGAGCAATCGATCACCGCCGGCGCCGCCTGGACCGAGGCCCGCCGCACTGGCGACTTCGCCCTGTTCCAGCCGCATCTGCAAAGCATCGTCGATCTAGCACGCGAGAAGGCCGAGGCGCTTGGCCATGACGGTCACCCCTACGATCCGATGGCCGATGTGTTCGAGCCGGGCGCCACCGCGGTGCAGCTCACCCGGTTCTTCGACCAGCTCCGCGACGGCATCCGCCCGATCCTCGACGCGGCCCTCGCCCGGCCCGCGCCGCGCAGCGATTTCCTGTTCCGCGACTATCCCGTCGCCGGCCAGCAGGCCTTCTGCGCCTATATCGCCGAGGCCCTGGGCTATGACATGGACCGCGGGCGACTCGATACGGCGGTGCATCCTTTCGAGATCTCCATGACCCGCAACGACGTGCGGATCACCTCGCGCTGGAACCCGAACTACCTGCCAATGTCGATCTTCGGCACGATCCACGAGGCGGGCCATGCGCTCTACGAGATGGGCGCCGATCCGGCGCTCACGCGCGGGGCGCATGAGACCGACATGATCGGGCTCTATGCCGTGGCGGGCACCAGTTTCGGGATGCACGAAAGCCAGTCGCGCCTGCTGGAAAACCACATCGGCCGGTCGCCCGCCTTCTGGGCAGTGCATTACGGGCGCCTGCGCGATACCTTCCCCGAACAGTTGGGCGACGTGAGCGAAGCCGAATTCGTCGCCGCCATCAACCGCGTCTCCCCCGGCCTCACCCGGGTCGAGGCGGACGAGCTGACCTATGATCTGCACGTCATGTTGCGCGTGAAGATCGAGATGGCGCTGATGGACGGCTCGCTGAAGGTCGCCGACGTCCCCGAGGCGTGGAACGCGGCGATGCGCGAGGATCTGGGGTTGGAGGTGCCGGACAACGGCGCGGGCTGTCTGCAGGACGTGCATTGGTCGCACGGCTACATCGGCTCCTTCCCGACTTATACCGTGGGCAATTCCACCGCCGCGCAGATCATGGCGCATCTGGATGCCACGAAGCCAGAAGTGCGCGCGGGCGTGACGGCAGGTGACTATGCGCCGCTTCACGCGGCGTTGGGCGATCTTGTCTGGCAACACGGCCGGTCGCGCAGCCGGGCCGAGATCCTCGCCGGAATCGGGGCAGGGGCCTACGACCCGACGGCCTATCTGGCCTATCTGGAAGCCAAGTTCGGCAGGTGATGAGGGGGGCAGTTTGCCCCCCTTCGAACCTTAGCCCGCTACCCGGTGCAACATCTGGCGGCCCGGGGTCAGGCCCTGCACCTTTTCCACGATCGAGCGCGCGTCGATGCCGAAATGCCGGTAGAGGTCGGCGATGGTGCCGGTCTGGCCAAAATGCTCGACCCCGAGCGGCACCGTCTGATGGCCCACGACCGCGCCCAGCCAGGACAGCGTCGCCGGATGGCCGTCGATCACCGTCACCAGCTTGCAGTCGCGCGGCAATTGGCCGAGCAGCGTTTCGATATGGCTCTGCGCCGCGTGATTGCCGCGCGCCCGGGCGCGCTGTGCCGCGGTCCAGCCGGCGTTCAGACGGTCGGCGGAGGTCACCGCCAGCACGCCTACGTCGCGGCGGCCCTCGGCGATGCTGCCCGCGGCCTTGATCGCCTCGGGCGCCACGGCGCCTTGGTAGGCGATCACCACGTCGCAGTTCGGCCCGGGCTTGCGCAGCCAATAGGCCCCGTCGATGGCGCCTTGGCGGAAGTCCTCGTCGACCCGTTTGCCGGGCTGTTCGATGGGGTTTGTGGTGAGCCGCAGATAGACCGAGCCGCCGGTCTCATCGCGCAGCCATGTGCGCTCGTCCGGGTCGCCCTCGCCATCGCGTTGCAGGTAGTCGAAGGCCCACTGCATGATGACCGCAAGCTCATCGGCGAAGGCGGGCTCGAAGCTCGCTAGCCCGTCCTGGCTCATGCCGATGAGCGGCGTGCCGATGGATTGATGCGCCCCGCCCTCGGGCGCCAGCGTCACGCCCGAGGGGGTGCCCACGATCATGAAGCGCGCATCCTGATAGCAGGCGTAGTTCAGCGCGTCCAAACCGCGGGCAACGAAGGGGTCATAGACCGTGCCGATGGGAATGACCCACTTGCCGAAGAGCGAATGCGACAGGCCCGCGGCGCCCAGAAGTAGGAAGAGGTTCATCTCGGCGATGCCCAACTCGATATGCTGGCCCTCGGGCGTGAACTCCCACTTCGCTGTGGAGGGGATCTTTTCGTTGATGAAAGTGTCGGCCTGTTCCTTGCGGGCAAAGAGCTTGCGGCGGTTCACCCATGGCCCGAGGTTCGTGGTGCCGGTCACGTCCGGTGACATGGTGACGATGCGCTGCGCCAGATCGCTGTCGCCCTTGGACAGATCGTCGAGGATCTTGCCGAAGGCCATCTGCGTGGAGATTTCCCGGTCGCTCGACAGTTCGATCTGCGGCACGGGCAGCGTCATGTCATTGTAGCGGCGACGGCCCTTCGCGAAGAAAGGCACCCGGTCGAGCGCCGCTTGCAGCGTTTGCGGGTCTTCAACGGTGGCGAAAGGCTCCCATTCCTCCCCCTCGGCCACGCCCATGTGTTTCTGCCAGTCGGCCATCTGGCTTTTGGTCATCAGACCGCCGTGGTTGTCCTTGTGCCCCGCAATCGGTGTGCCCCACCCCTTGATGGTATAGGCGAGGAAACAGACCGGGCGGTCGTGGTCGATAGCGGCGAAAGTTTCGGCCATCGTCTCTACACAGTTGCCGCCGAGGTTCTCCATCAGTTCGGCCAGTTCGTCGTCGCTGCGTGCGTCGATCAGCGCCGTGACATCGCCCTGATCGCCAAGCGCTTCCATCAACCGCTCGCGCCAGACCGCGCCGCCCTGATAGGTCAGCGCCGAGTAGAGTTGGTTCGGGCAATTGTCGATCCAGTCGCGCAGCTTGTCGCCGCCCGGCTCCTCGAAGGCGGCGCGCTGCAAAGCGCCGTATTTTACCTTCACCACGTCCCAGCCGAAGGCGTCGAAAATCTGCTCGATGCGTTTGAACAGCCCCTCGCGCACCACCCCGTCGAGCGACTGGCGGTTGTAGTCGATGATCCACCATGTATTGCGCAGGTCGTTCTTCCAGCCCTCCTGCAGGGCCTCGTAGATGTTGCCCTCGTCCAACTCGGCGTCGCCGACCAAGGCCACCATGCGGCCGAGGTCCACATCCGCGCCCCATTCTTTCGCGGTGATGTAGTCCTGCACCAGCGAGGCGAATGAAGTCACCGCCACGCCAAGCCCGACCGAGCCGGTGGAGAAATCCACGTCGTCCACGTCCTTGGTGCGGCTGGGGTAGCTCTGCACTCCTTGGAACCCGCGGAAATTCTCCATCTTCTCGCGGGTCTGGTTGCCCATGAGGTATTGCATCGCGTGGAAGATCGGCGAGGCATGGGGTTTGACTGCCACCCGGTCCTCGGGCCGCAGGGCGCTGAAATAGAGCGCTGTCATGATCGACACCATCGAGGCCGAAGACGCCTGATGCCCGCCCACCTTGATGCCGTCCACCTTGGGCCGAATGTGGTTCGCGTTGTGGATCATCCAGTGCGACAGCCACAGCAGACGTTGTTCGATGGTCTTGAGCTGGGCAGGGGCGAGAGCGGTCATGGCAGGTCTTTCATCTTGAGGATCGCTCGGGCGGTGCCCTCCTCGACACCGCCCGCGACTGGTCCGGTTCGTGCCGGATCAGGCCGCTTGCATGTTATGCGCCCCAAGCGCGGCGTAAAGGTCATCAATGATGTCTTCCGCCGATTCCAGCCCGACCGAAAGCCGCACCAACCCCTCGGCGATACCATGTTCAGCGCGTTCCTCGGGGGAATAGGTGGAATGGGTCATGCTGGCGGGATGCTGGATCAGGCTCTCCGCATCGCCAAGGCTCACCGCGCGCTGGATCAGGTTCAGCCGGTTCATAAAGGCGATGCCGCCGGCCTTGCCGCCCTTGACCTCGAAGGGGATCATGCCGCCAAAGTTGCCCATCTGCCGCCGCGCAAGCTCGGCCTGAGGGAAGCTTGCCAGTCCCGGGTAGGCGACATGCAGCACCGCCGGGTGCTGCTCCAGCGCCTCGGCGACCTTGGCGGCGGTGGCACAGTGACGTTCCATGCGCACTTCCAGCGTCTTGATCCCGCGCAAAAGCAGCATGGCGGTGAGCGGCGACATCACCGCGCCGGTCATGTCCTTCAGACCCACGAGCCGCACCTGCATCATGTCCTCGGCATTGCCCACCACGAGGCCCGCGACCACGTCGCCATGGCCAGAAAGGAACTTCGTCGCCGAATGCAGCACGATGTCGGCGCCATGTTCGATGGGCCGGGTGATGACCGGCGTGGCATAGGTGTTGTCGACCACCACCTTGGCGCCCGCGCGATGCGCGATGTCGGAGATGGCGGCGATATCCACCAGACGGTTGTTCGGGTTCGCGGGGGTTTCGAAATAGACCACCTTGGTCTGGTCGCTGATCACCTCGGCGAGGTTTGCAGGCTCGGTCATGTCGACCAGCGTCACCTTGACGCCAAAGCGCGGCAACCCGTGGGTCATGAAAGCAAAGGTGCAGCCGTAGAGCGTCTTGTCGATGATGATCTCGTCGCCCGCCTGCAGGAAGGACCAGAGCGTCGAGGTGATTGCCCCCATGCCCGAAGCAGTGGCGAGGCCAGCCTCGGCGCCTTCGAGGTTGGCGATACGCTTTTCCAGATGGTCCAACGTGGGGTTGCTGATGCGGGTGTAGAAATGCCCTGCACGCTCGCCCGCGAACATGTCGCCGCCGGCTTCGGCAGTCTCGAAGGTGAAGGTCGAGCTCATGTAGATCGGCGGGTTCAGCGCGCCCTGTTCGTCCTGCGCGTCATAGCCGTGGTGAATGGCGCGGGTGGCAAAGGATTTCTGGTTCTCGGTCATGGCTGGCCCCTGTCTGAATTTGAGGGCATGATCCGATGGCGCAAGGGGCATTTGATTGCTAATATATGCGCGAATTACAGGAGATTTGGCATATCATGCCCCAAACGCCCCGATTGGACGCCACCGACCGCCGGATCATCCGCGCGCTGCAGCGCAATGGCCGGATGACCAACCTCGATCTGGCCGAGGAAGTTGGTCTGTCGCCCTCACCCTGCCTGCGGCGTCTGCGCGCGCTTGAGAAAAGCGGCGCGATCCGGGGCTACAGCGTGGAGATCGACGCCAAGGCCTATGGCCTGCCGGTGACGGTCATGGTGCGGGTGACGCTGGACGGTCACGACGAGGGCACGGTGCAGCGCTTCGAGAACCAGATCAAGGCGATCCCCGAGGTGCTGGAATGTTTCGTGATGAGCGGGCTGTCGGACTACCTGCTGCGCGTCGTGGTGGGCGATCTCGAGGACTATGAACGTTTCGTCCGCGCGCGGCTGCATCCCATCGGTGGCATCGGGTCGATCGACACCAGTTTCGTCTACGGCGTGGTCAAACGCTCCCAAGTCTATCCCGACATCGGCGATTGAGGCGTGGGGAGACATTTAACCGGTTTACAATTCCGCCCCCCTTGGGAAATGTTCGCCCGAAGCCCCAAGGAGCCCCCATGACCTTCGCCGCCACCCCCGCCTTACAAGCTGTCGTCGACCATGCGCTTGCGCATGAGACCGACTGGCCGCGCTCGATGTATCACCCTGATGGCGCCTATGTCGGAAATCGCGAGTGGAACGAGAGCGGCCCTTGGACCGAGATCGTGGGCCCAGTGCGCCCGCGCGGCGGGCCAGCCGGCGTGATCCTGCACCGCGGGCGGCGCGTGGCCGATTGGGGCGATACGACGCGCGCCGACATGACTTTCTCCATCGCGAAAAGCTACCTGTCGGTGCTGGCCGGGCTCGCGGTGAAGGACGGGCTGATCGCGGACCTCGACGCACCTGTAGGCGACAGCGTGCCGGGGCCGCATTTCTCGGGCGAGCACAACGGGCGCATCACTTGGCGGCATCTGCTGCAGATGAACAGTGAATGGCGCGGCGAGATTTTCGGGAAGGACGATCAGGTCGATCATTACCGCCAGATCGGGCCGGGGGCGGACAACAGCCGAAAGGGCCAGTTGCGGCAAGTTGGTGTGCCGGGGAGCCACTATGAGTACAACGACGTACGGGTGAACGCGCTGGCCTATGCGCTTCTGATACGTTTCGGGCGGCCCTTACCGGAAGTGCTGCGCGAACGGATCATGGACCCCATCGGCGCTTCGAACGACTGGCGGTGGGAGGGCTATTCGACCTCTTGGGTCGAACTGGATGGCAAGCGCGTTCAATCGGTCACCGGCGGCGGGCACTGGGGCGGCGGGCTGTTCATCAGCGCCGAGGATCACGCGAAATTTGGTCAATTCATCTGTCAGAACGGCGCGTGGGACGGCGAACAGATCCTGCCCGAAGACTGGATGCGCCAATCGCTGACGCCCACGCCGACGCTCGACAAATACGGCTTCCTTTGGTGGCTCAATCGCGGAGCCGAGGCCGATGCAAAACTGCCCGAGACGGCCTTCAGCGCGCAGGGCGCGGGCGGGCACACCATATGGATCGCGCCGGAGCATGAGATCGTCGCGGTGATGCGCTGGCTGGCTCCGACCGCCACCCCCGACTTCCTCCGCCAGACCTTCGCCGCGCTGGCCGACCACTGAGATACGAAAGGAAACCCCATGCATATCAAGACCTTTGGCGTCGAAATGTGGATGAACGAGTTCGAGAACCACTGCCGCTACAACCTCGCCGAGACCTGCGTCGACTCAATCACCCTCGGGGAGCTGATCGACATGGCGGGCGTCGACAATTCGGTGCTGGGCGAGTTGCGCAGCATGCGCATGGGCTATGGCGCGATCGAAGGCTCCGACCGTTTGCGCGACGCGGTGGCGGGGCTTTACGAGACCCAGACCCGCGAGAACGTGTTGACTACCCATGGCACCATCGGGGCCAATGCGCTGGTGCACCAAACGCTCGTCAGCCGGGGCGATCATGTCATCGCCATCGTGCCGACCTACCAACAGCATTATTCGATCCCCGAGAGCATCGGCGCCGAGGTCGAATTGCTGCACCTGCGCCCCGAGAACGGCTTCCTGCCCGACCTCGCGGAATTGCGCGCAATGATGCGCCCCGGCACACGAATGATCGCCACCAACAACCCCAATAACCCGACCGGCGCGCTGATGGACCGGGCGATGCTGGCTGAGATTGCCGAGATCGCGCGCGGCAGCGGCGCATGGGTGCTCTGCGATGAGGTCTATCGCGGCACCGATCAGGCGGGGAACGGCTATACCGCCTCGATCTGCGATCTCTACGAGCGTGGTATCAGCACGGCGGGGATGTCCAAGGCCTATTCGCTGGCCGGGTTGCGCGTGGGCTGGGTCGCGGGGCCAAAGGCCCTGCTGGAAGACATCATGATCCACCGCGATTACAACACGATTTCCGTCGGGCGGATTGACGAGTATTTCGCGGCCCTCGCCCTCGAAAACCGCGCCCAAATTCTCGACCGCGCGCATCGGATCACGCGTGAGAACCTCGCAATCCTGTCGGATTGGGTCGAGGCTGAGCCGCTGATCTCATGGGTGAAGCCGCAAGCGGGCACCACGGCGCTGCTGGAATACGACCTGCCGCTGCCGAGCCGTGATTTCTGCACGCAATTGCTGGAGGAAGAGGGCGTTCTTTTCACCCCCGGCAGCGCCATGGACATGGAGGGCTGGCTGCGCATCGGTTTCGCCAATTCGACGGCGGACCTGTGCGACGGGTTGGCGCGTGTCGCGGCCTTCCTCGTGCGTCACGGCGCGGCACAGTCAAGCTAGATGGAGCCCATCATGCCGTCAGCCTCAGACCTGATCGCCCAAAGCGCCGCCCGTTCCTGCGTGGTTCATCGCAAAATCGCGGGCGCGGTTTGCCGCACGCCGGTGATCACCTCGCGCTTGCCAATTGCAGAGGGTTCGCGGCTGTTCTACAAGACCGAGAACTTCCAGCATACCGGGTCATTCAAGCTGCGCGGCGCCAGTGCAAAGCTGACGACGGCGCCGCTCGACCGGCCCGTCATCACCGCATCCTCCGGCAACCACGGCATCGCCTGCTCGCTTGCGGCCCAGACCACGGGGCATGAGTTGATTGTGGTGCTGCCCGAAACCGTCGTCGCCAAGAAACGCAAGATCATTGAAAGCTACGGCACTAGGGTCGTGATCCATGGGGCCGATGCCTCGCTTTCAGAGCTGCACGCGCAGAGTTTGGCTGAGGCTGAGGGTTACACCTATATCTCACCCTACAACGATGCCGAGGTGATCGCGGGGCAGGGCACCGCCGCGCTGGAGCTGCTCGACCAGATCGAAGGCATCGACAATGTCTTCGTCTCGATGGGCGGCGGTGGGCTGATCTCGGGCATGGGATCGGTGATCAAGGAATTCTCGCCGCAGACCCGCGTCATCGGTGTGAGCGCTGCGAATAGCTGCGCGCTGGCCGCGTCGATCGAAGCGGGCAAGATCGTCGAAACGGAACATCTCGACACGCTGGCCGATGGCGTGGCGGGCGGGGTCGATGCTGGCTCGATGACCCTGCCGCTCGCAAGCGCGGTGATCGACGAGATCATCCATTGCGACGAGGATCAGATCGCCGAAGCGTTAAAAGTGTTGGCTTGGGAAGAGAACATGCTGGTCGAAGGGGCCGCCGCTTTGGCGCTGGCGGCCTATCTGGCAGGGCCGCAGAACTACGCGGGCCAGACCTCTGTCGTTCTGCTATGCGGTGGCAATTATGAGGTCGAGCAGTTGCGCGGCATCATTTAACGGCCACCCGGCCATTTCCCCTCAGCGCATGTCGAACCGCAGGTCGACCCAACGGCCATCAGGAATGTCACGAGGCGCACCGCCGGCCCAGCCGTCCTGCCAGATCACCTCGCGGGTGCGGATATCGAGCGTGCCCGCATCATAGCTGCACGCGACATGAACCAGCCGATTGCCATTCGCATCCTGCGGCGCTTCGATCTGCCAGCCGCGGCTGGCGAGCGGCGGCACATTCGACAATCGGTAATGGCCAAGCCCGACCCGTTCGAACCCTGCACCCAAAGGCACCGCAGGCTCTTCACTGCCATCGCGGAACAGGCGCACGATCGGGCTGGCTTCCTTGATGAACCCATTGGCATCAACGGTCGTATTCGCGCCGGACCAAATGGGCTGCCACGCGCCCCATGCCCCCGTCGCCCGGACACGAAAGGCCAGACCCGGCGTGTCGATGCCCAGTGCGATCTGCCACAGATAGGCGCTCTGCCCGCCTAAGGTGCTATTGCCGCAGAGCAGGCCGAAGACACCATTCAGCGCCGGGAAAGGGTTGGCCCCGACAGTCGCCTGCGCATGGGCGCCGCCATGGCTTGAAAAACTGCCCGAAAGATCATGCGCGTCGAGATCGGTCACCAGCGGCCCCGCGTCCGCGCCGATGCCAAAATCCCCGACCCGCAGCAAACGACCCACGGTCGCATCACCCACGTCCTGCGTCAGCGCCGCGCCTGAGGCGATGCCGCTCGCTGCGTCAAAGGCCAGCGCGGTGGTCCAACTGCTGCCATCGGCGCTGACCTTGATGGCGAAATCATCCTGCCCCGCCGTGCCCATCTCGGCACGGCCAGACCAATCGGTTTGGAACAGCAGGCTCGCGGTATCGGCGGCGCTGGCCTTGTTGAGCTTTAGCTGATGCCCCGCCCCTTCGTGGGTAAACAGGCTCGCCGGGGAGGAGACCGACAAGCGATTGCCACTGTCGTAATCCGTATTAACCCCCAGCCCGGGGAGGTTCGCCAGATCGGGGGGCGAGACCTCGGCCCAAGCCCCAGCCCCCCAACGGTGCAGAATCCCGGTCGATTTATCCAAAGCGACCCAGCCGTCTTGCGGGGCGGTGAACTGCCAGGTCTCTCCGACCCAGGCGGCCAGTTCACCGGGATGACCCGCCCAAACCTCTGTCGGCGCATCACCGAGGGCGTAAATCTCCCCCGCCTGCGGCAGGGCGGGCGGCGTGTTGGCGTCAAAGCCTTCGACCGCAAGCTGCACGAGAAGATCGAGCCGTTGCAGCGCTTCGTTATGGGTCACATGTTTTTGCGCCTGTGCGGGCATCAAATAGGGCAGGGATAGGCGCTCAGAGGTGTCGGGCATCGGGGCTCTCCGCGTTATGGGTCGCCTGAGACTGTGAGAAGGAAGTCTTGCCAGCCTGACAACCCACCGTTCGGGCCACGCGCAACAAGCGGCGGTTCTGCCACATCGCACGACACGGGCGAAAGGTTCGCGCTGCGGCCTTCACTTTCGCCAAACCGCCCTAACTCCCTGTCGGGCGGTGCCTTTTCAAAACGAAAGCCGCAGTTTAATATCACGCCACGCCGCGCAAGAAAGGCCCACGCTTATGTCCAAGACCAAGATCGCCGTTGTCGGTATCGGCTACGTCGGGCTTTCGAATGCGGTGCTGCTGGCGCTGCACAACAACGTGACGGCGGTCGATTTGAACGCAGAACGGGTGGCGCAGGTGAATGCCCGCCGCGCGCCAATCGTCGATCCGGAGATCGAGCAATATCTCGCGGAAAAGCCCCTCACCCTCCGGGCCACGACCGACGCAGAGGCGGCATATCGCGAGGCCGATTACGTGCTCATCGCTACGCCGACCAACTATGACCCACGCACCAATGTCTTCGACACCTCCAGTGTTGAGGCGGTGGTGCGGGATGTCTTGGCGGTCACCAAAACGGCCACCATCGTCATCAAATCCACCGTCCCGGTGGGCTATACCGCGGGCCTCTCCGCCGAGTTAAGCAGCGACCAAGTGATCTTCAGCCCGGAATTCCTGCGCGAGGGCCGCGCGCTATACGACAACCTACACCCCTCGCGCATCGTCGTCGGCGAAGACAGCCCGCGCGCCCGGCGCTTCGCGCAACTGCTGGCCGAGGGGGCAATCGCCGACGACATTCCCATGCTCTTTACCGGTGCGTCCGAGGCGGAGGCGGTCAAGCTCTTTGCCAATACCTTCCTTGCCATGCGGGTGGCCTATTTCAATGAGTTGGACAGCTACGCGTTGACCAATGGGTTGGACACGCGGCAGATCATTGACGGTGTCTGCCTCGACCCGCGCATCGGTGGGCATTACAACAACCCGTCGTTTGGGTATGGCGGTTACTGTTTGCCCAAGGATTCCAAACAGTTGCTGGCCAATTACTCTGACGTGCCGCAAAACCTGATAAACGCCGTGGTCGAGGCGAACCGCACCCGCAAGGATTTCGTCTCGGAGCAGATTCTGGCGCTTAGTCCTCAGCGGGTGGGCATCTACCGGTTGGTGATGAAGGCCGGGTCGGACAACTTCCGGCAAAGCTCGGTCCAAGGGATCATGAAGCGGCTCAAGGCCAAGGGCATCGAGGTGATCGTTTATGAGCCGGTGCTGCAAGAGGAACGCTTCTTCGGCTCCGAAGTCACCCGCGATCTGGAAGCGTTCAAGACGCGCGCGGATGTGATCGTGGCCAACCGCAATCACCCCGATCTGGCGGATGTCCCCGACAAGGTCTTCACCCGCGATCTTTTCGGAGCGGATTGACGCACCAACGTAATCCAAACTCTTAAAGGCAAAATGCGCAATACGACCGACAGCAAGAACTGGTGGACCCTGCCCACGGGGCCACGAAATACCATCTGCGATGTCGCGGGGGTGCGCGTGGGCAGCCAAGACCTACGCGGGGAGGGGCTTTGCACCGGGGTGACGGCGGTTCTGCCGCATGAAGGTGATCTTTTCCGCAATCCTGTGCCTGCGGGCGTCGCCGTGTTGAACGGTTTCGGCAAAAGCGCGGGCCTGATGCAACTGGCCGAACTGGGTCAGATCGAGACGCCGATCCTGCTGACCAACACCTTTGGTGTCGGCCCCTGTAGCACGGCGCTGATCCGGCGGGCGATTGCAGAAAATCCGGAGATCGGGCGGGGCCTTTGCACGGTCAACCCGCTGGTTTTGGAATGCAACGACGGCACGGTGAACGACATTCAGGCGCTGGCGGTGACCGAGGATCACGCGCAGGCGGCGATGGCGGCTTGCGGGCCAGCGTTTGCGCAGGGCACGGTCGGGGCCGGTAGCGGGATGAAGACCTTCGGCTATGCTGGTGGTCTCGGCTCCGCTTCGCGGCGGGTCACCCTGCCGGGCGGCGCGGGGTTCGACCTTGGCGCGCTGGTCTTGTCGAATTTCGGCCAGCAAAGCGCGCTGCGGGTTTTTGGCCAACAGCTGCCGCCGCCGGGGCCGGGGGATGACCCCGACAAGGGCTCGATCATCATCATTCTGGCGACCGACGCGCCGATGGGCTCGCGGCAGTTGACCCGCATGGCCCGGCGCAGCGCCGCGGCCCTTTGCCGGTTGGGCAGCCACATCGGCCATCAAAGCGGCGACATCGCGCTGGCCTTTTCGACCGCCAACCGCATCACGCGCGGCGGGGCCAATACGCAGAGCGTCGAGCGGTTGAACGAAGACCGGATGGATGCCTTCTTTATCGCCGCGGTCGAAGCGGTTGAGGACGCGATCCTCAACGCGCTTTGGCATGGGGTGCCGCACCGGGGCTATGATGGCAGCCTTCTGCCCGCCTTTCGCGACCGGCTGTCAGAGGTCTATCGCGGTTAAGCCGCGCTTACCGGGTCCATTGTGGTGAGGTCGAGGCCCCCGACCTGCGCCAGATGCGCCAGCAGCGTGTCGATCCCCTCGCCGGACCTTAACGCGCAGAAGACCGTCGGCAGGTCCGGCCGCATCCGCGCGCTGTCGCGCTGCATGACCTCGAGCGAGGCGCCGACATGAGGGGCGAGGTCGGTCTTGTTGATGACTAGAATGTCGGATTTGGTGATCGCCGGGCCGCCCTTGCGGGGGATCTCCTCCCCAGCCGCCACGTCGATCACATAGAGCGTCACATCCGCGAGTTCAGGGCTGAAGGTGGCCGACAGGTTGTCGCCGCCGCTTTCGATCAAGACCACTTCCACATCCGGGTGCCGCGAAACCATCTCCGCCACGGCGGCAAGGTTGATCGAGGCATCCTCGCGAATTGCCGTATGCGGGCAGCCGCCGGTCTCGACCCCGATGATACGATCTTGCGGCAGCACCTGCATGCGCATCAGCGCCTCGGCATCCTCTTGGGTGTAGATGTCATTGGTGATCACGCCGATCGACAGCCGATCCCGCAGCGCGCGGCTGAGCGCGGCGGTCAGAGTGGTTTTGCCCGCGCCCACCGGGCCGCCGATGCCGACGCGCAAAGGGCCGTTGTTGCGTTTCATGTGCGGAAAATCCTTGAATATTGGGTTTCGTGTTTCATCGCGGCGATGTCGCTGAGAAAGGCGGTGGAGGAGAGATCGTCGAGCGTGCCTTCCTCTGCCGCCGCGGCGACCTCAAGACAGAGCGGCGCAAGGTCGCGAATGACGATCTGTCCCTCGGTCTGCCCCAAGGGGATAAGGCGCATGCCCGCGGTGGCGAGGTTGGCGGTAAAGGCGTGCAAGAACATCTCAAGCGTTTGGCGCAGCGGCAGCCCTTGCAGCCGCGCGGCGCGTCCGACGGCCACGGGATAGCAAAGCGGCGGCATGTCCTGCTGCCAGATCGCGGCGCTGGCGCGGGAAAAGGCTTCGCCTTGTAGCACGGTCTCTTTCAACCGCTCGGCGGAGGCGGCGAAGGCGCGGGCCTGCGCGTCGATCTCCGATGGGTCATCCACGCGATAAGCCGCCGCAAGAAACAGCGCATCCGCCTGTCCCGCGCCGTGCCGCAACACGCCGCCCAGCCAGTCGGCCAAGCTGTCTTGCCCCGTTACATCCCCGTTCTGCACCGCCCATTCCAACCCATGGCTATAGGCGAAGGCCCCCACTGGGTAGGAGGGCGACAGCATCTGCACCAAGGTCAGAAGCGCGTCGGCCTGTAGGGTGTCAGCCATGCGCATGGTCATGCGGGTGGTCGTGATCGTGAACGGCGTGGTGAACGTGGCCGTGGTCATGCCCATGGGTGCGTCCATGGCCATAGGCACCGCCTTCGGGGCAGAAAGGGCCGGTGATCTCTCGCGTGGTGGCACCGATCTGGCCGAGCATCTTGGCGATCACATGATCGCGCTGAATGACCAGCCGGTCGGCGTCGATTTGACAGGGGGTGTGGCGGTTGCCGATGTGCCACGCGATGCGCGGCAGGTCGGGGCCGGTCACCTCCAGCAGGGCTTCGTCGGCAGCCACAACTTCGATGAGACGCCCGTCGGCCAGCACGAAAGCATCGCCGTGGTCGAGCGAGGTGGTCTGCGCCAGATCGACCAGAAACGCCAGCCCGTCCGCCGTGGTCAGCACCTTGCGGCGCAGAAAACGCCCGTCATAGGTCAGCTCGACCCGATCACTGGCATCGGACCACGCTCCGGCGCAGCGTATCTCTTGGCAAAGAATTGGGGTCATCTCGGTCTCTTCAAAACAGGAAATAGCGCTGCGCCATCGGCAGGACGGAGGCAGGTTCACAGGTTAGCAATTCACCATCCGCGCGGACCTCATAGGTTTCGGGGTTCACCTCGACCTCGGGCAGCGCGTCGTTCAACTTCAGGTCGCGCTTGCCGATCTCGCGGGTGTTGCGCACCGCAAGCGTCTGTTTGGCAAGGCCGAGGCTGCCGCCCACCCCCGCGGCCTCTGCCGCTTCGCTGACAAAGACCACGGCGGAATTCTCCACCGCCCGGCCATAGGCGCCGAACATGGGCCGCGAATAGACCGGCTGCGGCGTGGGGATCGAGGCGTTGGGATCACCCATCTGCGCGCAGACGATGCTGCCGCCGAGCAAGACCATCTCGGGCTTCACCCCGAAAAAGGCGGGGTTCCAGAGCACCAGATCGGCGCGCTTGCCCTCTTCGATGCTGCCGATATGGGTCGAGATGCCATGAGCGATGGCGGGGTTAATGGTGTATTTCGCGATGTAGCGGCGGACGCGGAAATTGTCGTTGTCGCAGGTTTCTTCGGGCAGCCGTCCGCGCTGCTTTTTCATCTTGTCAGCGGTCTGCCATGTGCGGATCAAGACCTCTCCGACCCGGCCCATGGCCTGGCTGTCGGAGGCGATGATCGAGAACGCCCCCATGTCATGCAGGATGTCTTCGGCGGCGATGGTCTCTCGCCGGATTCGGCTTTCGGCAAAGGCCACATCCTCGGGGATCGACTTGTCGAGGTGGTGGCAGACCATGAGCATATCCAGATGCTCTTCCAAAGTATTGACCGTGAAGGGCCGCGTGGGGTTGGTCGAGGAGGGCAGCACATGCTCTTCGCCGCAGATCTTGATGATATCTGGCGCATGGCCCCCGCCCGCGCCTTCGGTGTGGAAGGCGTGGATCGTGCGGCCTTTCATGGCCTTCACGGTATGTTCGACAAAGCCGCTTTCGTTCAGCGTGTCGGTGTGGATCATCACCTGCACGTCCATCGCATCGGCCACGCCAAGGCAGCAGTCGATGGCCGCCGGAGTGGTGCCCCAATCCTCGTGCAGTTTCAGCGCGCAGGCGCCTGCGTTGATCTGCTCTTCCAGTGCTGCGGGTTGCGAGGCGTTGCCTTTCCCCGCGAAGGCAAGGTTCATCGGAAAGGCATCGGCGGCCTGCATCATGCGCCCGATATGCCAGCCGCCCGGTGTGCAGGTCGTGGCCAATGTGCCATGTGCAGGGCCAGTGCCGCCGCCGAGCATGGTGGTCAGCCCCGAATGCAGCGCGTCTTCGATCTGTTGCGGGCAGATGAAGTGGATATGGCTGTCAAAGCCCCCGGCGGTGAGGATGCGCCCCTCGCCCGCGATCACCTCGGTCCCCGGCCCGATGATGATATCGACCCCCGGCTGCGTGTCGGGGTTGCCCGCTTTGCCGATCTTGGCGATGCGCCCGTCTTTCAGCCCGACATCAGCCTTGTAGATGCCGGTATAATCGACGATCAGCGCATTGGTGATGACCGTGTCCACGGCGCCGCCCGCGCGGGTGACCTGCGACTGGCCCATGCCGTCGCGGATCACCTTGCCGCCGCCGAACTTGACCTCTTCGCCATAGGCCCGGCCCTCGCCGGTGGTCAGGTCACGTTCGACTTCGATAATAAGGTCCGTATCGGCCAGCCGCACCCGGTCGCCCACCGTGGGGCCGAACATGGCGGCATAATCACCGCGTTTGATCTGTGCAGGCATCAGAGGTCTCCCATCACCGCGCTGTTAAAGCCAAAGACCCGCCGCGCCCCGCCGATCGGGATGAGCGCGACCTCGCGCCGTTGGCCGGGCTCGAAACGCACCGCAGTCCCCGCCGCGATGTCGAGGCGCAGGCCCCGCGCGGCGGCGCGGTCGAACTCAAGCGCGGGGTTGCTCTCGGCGAAATGGTAGTGGCTGCCGACCTGCACCGGGCGGTCGCCGGTATTGGCGACCATCAGCGTGATCGCCGTGCTGTCGGCATTGAGGGTCAACAGGCCCTCCGCCGGAATGATCTCTCCCGGGATCATGCTTTGGCGGTCTTCAGACGCCGCAGGACGAGGATCCCCCCCGAGAGGGCAAAGGCCGCGGCGGCGATCAGGTAGACGGCGAGCGATCCGTCACCCTCTCCGCCGTGGCTGTGGGGGAGCGGCGCGCTATGGGCGAAGGCCGCCATGGCGAGCGACATAAGCGGCAGGGCAAGAAGGGGGGCGAAACGCGGCATGGGATATCCTATCTGATGGGGTTGTGCACGGTGACCAATTTGGTCCCGTCGGGGAAAGTGGCTTCGACCTGCACCTCGGGGATCATCTCGGCCACCCCCTCCATACAGTCGTCGCGGGTGATGACATGGGCACCGGCCTGCATCATATCGGCCACGCTGCGCCCGTCCCGTGCGCCCTCGACCACGGTGTCGGTGATGAGGGCGATGGCCTCGGGGTGGTTCAGCTTGACCCCCCGCGCAAGGCGCTTGCGGGCGACCTCGGCGGCCATGGAGATCAGCAGTTTGTCTTTTTCACGCGGGGTCAGTTGCACGTCAGGTCATCCATGATCGGGGAAGGGTGTCACCGCTCAACGCGCCCAAGATCGGGACGAGCGATTGGCGAAGGTCGAAACTATCTGGGGCGAGGATCCGGGCGACCAGCAGGTCAGGACCGATGAGGCTGGCCCCGGCGCTGTCGGGCAGTTGGGCGCGGAGCCGGGGCAGCCGCGCTTCGGCATCGGGGGCCACATAGATCAGCGTGGCAAGGGCACCGGCCCCCGCCGCGATGTGCGGCGCCGCGAGATGGGCGGTGACATCGCCGCTGAGCGTCATCGCGTCGTGAAAAAGCGGCTGGCCCGCGCGGTTGACCTCGATCCGGTCGCGGAAATGGGCATGACGCAGGGTTTCGCCCATAGCGGCGCGGCCAAAGACCAGCGGCTCCACCAGCAGGAGAGAGGCGTCTTGCGCCAGTTCGACCGTCAGATGCCGCCGCAGAGCGCATCCGTCGTAGAGAATGGTCTCTTGCGGCAGCCAATGCAGCGTCGCGCCGGAGTCGACGGTAAGGGTGTTGCGCAGCGCTGCCACTTGCCCCGGTTGCGCGCGATAGGCGCGTTCGGCGGCCTGCGTGGTGAGGCTGAGCGCCGCTTGCGCTTCGGCACGGGCCGTCAGAGCAAAACTATCGCCGCCGGTGATGCCGCCTGCGGTATTGATGACGATGGCCTGCAACAGCGCGGGGTCGGGGCGGGGGAAGAGCAGCTTCATCGCGCCGGACTGGCGCAATTCGCCGATTGTCGACCCGCCCCGCGCAGCCTTGGCCGAGACCATCGCAGCACCGATGGCGCGCGGCTGCACCGGGGTCGCTTGGGGGCTGTTTATGCTGCTGTCGATGAGAATGAGGAACGCTCCGCCCGGTAAAGTCTGATGATTTTTTAATCACCATAGAGACGGGGGGAGAGTCATCGCCAAGGCGGTTCAGAGCCGCTTGCGCGGCGGGTTTGCCTGAAAAATGGGCGGCAAATCGCGGGGCTGTCCTAAACTTGGGCATTCCGCGCATGGGGCGGCGGCCCCGGGGAGGGAGGGCCGCCGCTGTCGTCAAATCCCGATCACGGGCGCAGCATGACCTTGCCGCCACGGCCCGTGGTGAGCGCGGCTTTCATCGCCTCGGTCACCTCGGCCAGCGGGTAGATGCCGCCGGTGTCGAGGGGCAGTTGGCCCTTCGCGGCCAGTTGCACCAATTCGCCAATCAGGCGGCCCCGCGTCTCTGCCGCCATCTCGCCGCTGACGCGCGAGCCCCAGAAGCCTTTGACGGTGATGTGCTTCATGATCAATTCGCCCGAAGACATGGAGAGCGGCTGGCCCGTTGCCGTACCGAAGACGATCAACTCACCGTCCTTGCCCAGCAGTTCGACCAGTTGGCCACCCAGCTCGCCGCCGACGGAGTCGATTGCCGAGACCGCACCGTCTTTGCCGATCAACTCGCGTGCCTTGCTCTGCCAATCCGCATCTTCGGTGGACAGGACATGTTCCGCGCCGGTGTCGCGCATCTCTTCGGCGGCGCCTTCGCGGCGGACGAGGTTCAGCAGGTTGACACCGCGCGCCTTGGCCAGGCCGACCATGATCTTGCCGACCGCGCCATTGGCGGCGGTTTGGATCAGCCAATCGCCTTCGCCGACCTTGAGGGTCTCCAACAAAGACAGGGCGCTGAAGGGCATTGCGATCAACTGCGCGCCGGCTTCGTCCGAGATTGCCTCGGGCAGGGGCAGCAGGCCCGCGGCGGGGGCGGTGAAATATTCGGCCCATGCGCCGTGGAAGCCAGCGGCGGTGACGCGTTTGCCGATCAGCGCCTCATCAACGCCTTCGCCCACGGCCTCGACGATGCCAAGCGCTTCGGAGCCGCCGATGGCGCCGGGCAGGTCGGGCTTGTAGCCATAGTTGCCGCGCACGGTCCAAAGGTCGTGGTTGTGGATGGGCGAGAGCACCATGCGCAGCAGCGCTTCGCCTGCGGCGGGCGCGGGCTTGTTGGTTTCGCGGGTGGTCAGAACCTCGGCGGGCTCGCCGAATGTGTCGTGGATGGCAGCGAACATGCTGTTTCCTTTCAGGTTGGGAATTGGCCCCCGGTGGGGGAGAGTTGGGCAGAGGTTTCAGCGCGCGCCATGCGCAGGGGCGCATCGCTGCGTGCCAGTTTGGCCAGCACCGCAGCGCCGAGCCATTTCGCATAGAGCATGCGGGCTGTGGTCTCGGGGTCTTCGAGCACCCGAACGGTCCCATCCTCTGCGCCTTGACGCAGCAGTTGGGCAATCCGGGCGACCAAAGCATCGACACCCTGATCGAGGGTTTCGCGCATCGTCTCCGACAGGTCGGCGACTTCGGATCCGAGTTTCACCACCAAACAGGCGCTGGCGATCCCCGGGGCGCTGGATTGGCTGAGCCATGCATCCCAGAAACTGTCGAGCTTGTCGCCCGCCGTTCCCGGGGCCGCAATCAGCGCATCGACACGGTCGAGATAGGCCTCGACGTAATCGGCCAGCATCGCGGTGCCAAAAGCCTCTTTCGACGCGAAGTAATAGTAGAAAGAGCCCTTGGGCACGCCGCTTTCGCTCAGAATGCGCGACAGGCCAACGCCAGAGAACCCGTGCCGCAGCACGAGGCTGCGCCCTATGTCCAAGATGCGTTGCCGCGTCTGATCTGATTTCTTTGCCTCTGTCATACCGGGGCATCTAAGGAATAATAGACCGGTCGTCTAGTGCGCTCGCGCGAATGTGAGACAGCCAAGTTGAACGAGGCGCCAAACCAGAAAATAGCGAAAAAACCTATTCTTGCGCGATCATATATATTAGATTCCACACAACGGCCCGCAGGGCGATGACAGGGATGGAATGGTAAGATGGATCAAAAGATTGCTCTGATAACAGGGGCCGGAAGCGGGGTGGGCCTTGCCTGTGCGCAGCGTTTGGCGAAGGACGGTTTCACCCTCGTGCTGACGGGGCGGCAGCAGGATAAGATCGACGCAGCCTGCGCGACGCTCGATGGGCAGGGACATATCGCCGTGGCTGCCGATGTGGGCGTCGAGGCGGAGGTCGACGCGCTTTTCGAACGGGTGGAGACGACCTTTGGGCGGCTGGATCTGCTGTTCAACAATGCCGGGCGCAATGGTCCGGCGGTTGAGGTGGACGGCTTAAGCGTGGCGGAGTGGAACGACATCGTCGCGACCAATCTGACCGGGTCATTCCTCTGCGCCCGCGCGGCTTTTGCCCTGATGAAACGGCAGAGCCCAAAGGGCGGGCGGATCATCAACAACGGTTCAATCAGCGCCCATGTGCCGCGCCCGCTCTCGGTGCCCTATACGGCGACGAAACACGCGATCACCGGGTTGACCCGCGCGCTGTCGCTCGACGGGCGGGCGCATGACATTGCCTGCGGGCAGATCGACATCGGCAATGCGGCCAGCGAGATGACCGAGCGGATGAAGGAGGGCATTCTGCAACCAAATGGCAGCCGCATGTCCGAGCCGCGCATGGATGTGAACGATGTGGCCGAAACGCTGTCCTACATGGCGAAGCTGTCACTCGACTCCAACGCCATGTTCGTCACCGTGATGGCCACCAAAATGCCCTTCGCGGGGCGCGGCTAAGCGGTCAAAGCACCTTGCCCGGGTTCATCAAATGGCCCGGGTCGAGGGTGGCCTTGATCTGCGCCATCAACTCCAGCGCGACCGGATCCTTGTACCGGCGCAGCTCGGCGCGTTTGAAGGTGCCGATGCCATGTTCCGCCGAGAAAGAGCCGCCCATCTGGTGCACGATATCATGCACGATCCGGTTGAAGGCCCCGTATTCGGCAAGGAACGCCGCATCCGCCATATCCACCGGGCGCGACAGGTTGAAATGCAGGTTGCCGTCACCGAAATGGCCAAAGGGGCAGGGGCGCAGGCCGGGCATGTGATCCATACAGGCTTGGGTCGCCTCACGGATGAAATCCGCCACGCGCGACACCGGGACCGAAACGTCATGTTTGATCGACGCGCCTTCGGGTTTCTGCGCCTCTGACAGGTTCTCTCGCAGCGCCCAAAGCGCGTCTTTCTGCGTCTCCGATGCGCCGATCACGGCGTCGATGATCTCCTCCGCCTCGAAAGCCGCTTCCAATGCGGTTTCCAGCCGGGCGTCGAGGTCTGTCTGCGCGCCATTGCCGGTGAGTTCGATCAGGCAATAGGCGGGATGCGCCTCGGCCATCGGATCGCTACAGCCGGGCGCGTGGTCGATCACCATTTGCAGGCCCAGCCGGTCGATATACTCGAATGTTGAAAGCGTGTCGGCGGTCTGGCCGCGCATCCGCGCATAGAGCGCGAGCGCCGGGTCTGGGCCGGTGCAGGCCACCAGTGCGGTGGCGCGGGCGGTGGGTTTGGGGAAAAGCTTGATTACCGCCGCCGTGATGATGCCAAGCGTGCCTTCGGCGCCGATGAACAGGTGTTTGAGGTCAAAGCCGGTGTTGTTTTTCCGTAGGCCGTTCAGGTCATTCAGCACCCGTCCATCGGGCAGCACCGCTTCGATCCCCAGCACGAGGTCGCGGGTATTGCCATAGCGCAGCACCGCCGTCCCGCCCGCGTTGGTCGAAAGGTTGCCGCCGATCTGGCAGGACCCTTCGGAAGCGAGCGAGAGCGGAAAGAGCGCGTCGACCTCATCCGCCGCCGCTTGGATATTGGCAAGGATGCAGCCCGCCTCGACCGTCATCGTCGCATTGGTCGGATCGACCGCGCGGACGCGGTTCAGCCGGTCGGTCGTGAGGATAATGCCGCCATCCGGCACACCGCCCCCCGCAAGGCCGGTGTTGCCGCCCTGCGGTGTGACCGGCACCTGCGCTGCGTGGCACAGACGCATGCAGGCGGCGGCCTCTTCGGTTGAGCCGGGGCGGATCAGCGCCAGCGCTGTGCCGCGCCGCAGCCCGCGGTCTTCGATCAGCCGCGCGTCGAAATCCTTGGCGTCGGTCACCACATGGGCAGGGCCGATGGCATCGCGCAGCGCATCAAGCAAGGCGGCGTGGTCTTGCGCGTCCGTATCATCTGCGCGGCGCGGCGCGGTCAGGGTCGTCATCTGGGTCATCCTTCAGCGCTGGTCGGCGTCGACTTTTTTCTGGGCCGCCGCGCGCAGTTTGCTGATCGTGGTGCGGGTCGAGATCTGCTCGGGGTCGGTCACCAGTTCGATCAGCGCCGGACGGCCACTCTCGCGGGCGCGGGTGAAGGCGGCGGCGAAATCCTCGGTCTTGGTCACCCGTTCGGCATGGGCGCCCAGTCCTTCGGCCATCTTTACGAAGTCTTGGTTCTGCAAGGTGGTGCCCGAGATCCGTTCGGGGTGGTCGCGTTCCTGATGCATGCGGATGGTGCCGTAGATGCCGTTGTTGAACAGCAGCACGATGGGCCGCCCGCCATATTGCGCGGCGGTGGCGAGTTCATTGCCGCTCATCATAAAGCCACCGTCGCCGACGAAGGAGAGCGTCAGCCGTTCAGGGTCTGCGATCGAGGCTGCGACGGCGGCGGGCACGGAATAGCCCATCGCGCCACAGGTGGAGCCGACGATCCGGCCCGGACGGCCAAAGCGGAGGAACCGCTGCGCCCAGCCAGTGTGGTTGCCCGCGTCGAGCGTGACCACCACATCGTCGGGCAGCTCATCGCGCAGTTGCGCAAGGGCCACCCCCATGTCGAGGTCCCATTCCCCGCCATTGGGCGCTTCGGTATCGGTGAGGTAATCGGCATGCATCTTGTCGCACCAATCGCCCCATGCCTCTGCCCGGCCCAGATCGACGCCGTCCAAGGCAGCGGCCACAGCGACGGGCGCCGCCGCGATGCCTAAATCCGGCGAATAGACGCGGCCAATCTCATCCGCCTCCGGATAGAGATGCACCAGACGGGTCTCGGGGTTGGGCGATTGCATGGTGGTATAGGTCTTGGTCGTCATCTCACCCAAACGCGCACCGATCACGATGAGCAAATCCGCCTCACGTTGATGTGCGTAGAGGCTGGGCGCGGTAGAGGTGCCGAAATCGCCTGCATAGACCGGCGAGAGGTTGTTCACGATGTCCTGCCGCCGGAAAGAGGTGGTGACGGGGATCTTGTTGGCTTCGGCAAAGCGGGTGATGGCCGCCGCACTCTCATCCGACCAGCCGGAGCCGCCGAGCAGCAGCAGGGGCCGTTCGGCCTGCGCGATCTCGGTCTTGAGCATATCGAGGCTATCGGGCGACAGGCCGGCATGGGTGGCCGTATAGGGCCGCGCATCGGCCACGGAAACCACCTCGGTCAGCATGTCTTCGGGCAGGGAGATCACCACCGGGCCGGGGCGGCCCGAGGTCGCCACGCGGAAGGCGCGGGCCATATATTCCGGCACCCGCGCCGGGTCATCGATCTGGGTGGCCCATTTGGCGATGGGGCCGAACATGGCGCGGTAATCGACCTCCTGGAAGGCTTCGCGGTCGGTCGTGTCCCGCGCGATTTGGCCCACGAGCAGGATCATCGGCGTGCTGTCTTGCTGCGCGATATGCACCCCGATGGCCGCGTGGCAGGCGCCGGGGCCGCGGGTGACCATGCAGATGCCGGGCTTGCCGGTGAGCTTGCCATAGGTCTCGGCCATATTCGCGGCCCCGGCTTCGTGCCGCGCGTTGATCAGGTTGAAACGGTCCTGCACGTCATGCAGCGCGTCCAGCACCTCAAGGTAGCTTTCGCCGGGCACGCAATAGGCGGTGTCGGCGCCGTGGATCAAAAGCTGATCCACAAGGACCTGTCCGCCGGTCCGCGCCTTGAGGGATGTTTTTTGCAGCATGGAGAAGGCTCCGTTTCGTTCGTTCTGAGATTTAAGTATGTGTGGCCGCTTGGCTTTTCGGGCTGGGGTTCCTGGCCTTCTGGAAGGCCAGGATAACGCCCGCGATGACCAGCCCCGAGGCGGTGAGCCGCAGATCGGGATAGATCAGCAAGAGCGACGCCGCGAAAAGCACCACCGACAGCACATTCGACAGTTGGCCAAAGTAGTAGCGTTGCAGGGCGGCGGCCAGCAGGATGACGCCAATAGTGGCCTGCAACAGGACCAAGGTGATCTGAGTGGCCGAGCCCTGCATCAGGATCGCCGGTTCATAGACGAACATGAAGGGCACGATAAAGCCGGTGGCCCCGAGTTTCACCGCGGCCCAGCTCGCCTCGACGATCTTGGCGTGGGACAGGGTGTTGGCCGCATAGACAGCCATGGCGACGGGGGGGGTGATGGCCGACAGGATCGCGAAGTAGAACACGAAGAGATGTGCCGCTTCGACCTGCACGCCCAGTTTCACCAGCGCTGGCACCAGCAGGGCGACCTGCACGATATAGGCCGGAGTGGTCGGCATCCCCATGCCAAGGATGATGCCCGCGATCATCGACAGGAAGAGCGCGATGACCAGCGTGTCTTGGGCCGCTTCGATCACGAAGTTCGAGAAGGTCAGGCCAAGGCCGGTGATGTCGATCACGCCGACGACGATGCCCGCACAGGCACAGGCTGCGGCAATCGCCAGCACGTTGCGCGCGCCGCCTTCGAGTGCTTCGAGGATGTTGTCGACGGTGACGTAATGCCGTGTCGTCTTGCGCAGCGCCGCCACGGGCACGACCGAGACGATACCGCAAAGCGCCGCATAGGGGGCCGAATAGCCCAGCATCAGCACGCCCACGATGATCGCCAGCGGCAAGAACAGGTGGCCCCGCTCGACAAGGACGGTTTTCAGCGGCACTTGATCCTCTTTCGGGACCGAACCGATGCCCTTGCGCTTGGCCTCGAAGTGGACCGCAGCGAAGAGGGCCACATAGAACAGGATCGCGGGCGCCAGCGCGTATTTCGCAACCGTGAGGTATCCGACGCCGAGGTATTCCGCCATGACGAAGGCCGCAGCCCCCATGACGGGCGGCATGATCTGCCCCCCGGTCGAGGCCACGGCTTCGACCGCGCCGGAGAAGGCGGGTTTAAACCCCATGCGTTTCATCAGCGGGATAGAGAAGGTGCCGGTCGTCATCACATTGGCCACGGCAGAGCCGGACACCGACCCGAAGAGGCCCGAGGTCACACAGGCCACCTTGGCCGGACCGCCGACTTGCCGCCCGGTAAGCGCCACGGCGAAATCCATGAAGAGTTGGCCCACGCCCATCCGCTCGACCAAGGAACCGAAGAGGATGAAAAGCACCATATAGGTCGCGGAAACCGCGATCGGGATGCCGAAGATGCCTTCGGGCGTCATGAACAACTGCTCAAGGATCACCGACGGCAGGGTTGAGGTGAAGGCGAGGCCGTAGCCGAGGAACAGCAGCGCCGTGATCGGCAGCATCGGCCCCAGCATCCGGCGCGTGGCCTCAAGTAACAGGACGACCAGCGTGATCCCCACCACGATGTCCATCGGCATCAGCGGATCGACGTAGAGAAAGCGCTGCGTGATGTAGTTGAGGTTGAAGGACGGATAGAGCGCCGCGCCCAAGGCGATCAGCCCAAGCACCACGTCATACCAGCGCGGCACATCATTGCGCAGCCCCTTGCGGTTGACGGTCAGGAAGATCAGCAAAAGCGCCAAAGCGACGTGCACGCCGCGCATGATATAGGGGTTGGGCGGGCCGACGAAGGCGACGTAGAGATGCCACACAGCCATACCGACCAGGATCAGCCTTGCTATGCGGGTAATCAGGGGCATCTTATCCAGAAGGATCGACAGTTGCATGGGGGTTCTCGCGTCTAGAGTGGAAGGCAGCCCTCGCGCGGCGGCGCGGGTGATGCGCGGGCGGCGGGGCCTATGGGGATGTGGGCCGGGCGGAGCGCAGGGCTCCGGCCGACCCGTTTCTCGTCAGGGGTGGATTACATCCCCGAGACGCCACGCTCTGCGTAGAACTCTTTCGCGGCGGGGTGGAAGGGCACGCCGATGTCGGTGGCCATTTCCTCTACCGTCAGGTTCGCCATGGACTTGCTGATCGCGGCAAAGCTGTCGTTGTTATCGGCAATCGCGCCGAGCACGGATTTGACGATCTCAGCGTCATAGTCGCAGGGCGCGACCATATGGGTGTCATAGCTGATCGCGTACACGGTCTCATCGAAACCGGGGTAGGCGCCCGCCTTGACTTTGCGGCGCTGGAAGGCGGCGTTTTTTTCTTTGAAGTGGGCAAAGGTCTCTTCATCCACGTCGATCAGGCGGATCTTGCGCGAGGATGCCAGATCCATCACCGAGCCTGTCGGCAGCGACGACCCCAGTGTGAAGAAATCGGCCTGACCGTCTTTCATCTGCGAAGCGGAGTCGGAATAGGACGTATTGGCGACGCTGTCGAGATCATCGAACGTCATGTCGGCAGTCGACAAAAGCTCACGCGTCAGGAACTCGCCGGTGTTGCCAAGCTGCTGTGTGGTCAGGCGTTTGCCCTTCATGTCGGCGATGGTCTTGATGCCGGAATCTTCAAGCGCGACGATCTGGAAATACTGCGGATAAAGGATGCCAAGGTTGCAGACATTGGTCGTGGCCTTGCGGAACGGCTCTTTGCCCGAAAGGCTGTCTACGGTCGAGATCGAGTTGGCGAAGGCGATGCCGAAGCGGCCCGCATCCACGCCGACCACATTCGACACGCCTGCGCCCGGCGTGACAGTGATGTCCATGTCGGGGTTCTCACGCTCCACAATCGCCTTGATCGCGCCGCCCACGGGATACCACGACCCGCCCTGCTGGCCGGTCGCCATGACAAAGCTCTGCGCATGGGCGGCGGCGCCTGCGACGGCGAAAAGGATGGTGGCCGCTGTGGTGCGACGGATCGATTTGAAGATGGGTGACATAGAAACTCCTCCCGAGTTTTGACTGTGTGTCGGCAGCTACTGGATGGGTTCCGGGCTCCCCCTGACATCCTCTTGCCGTGATCCGCAGACTGCGGGGGAATCTTTAGCCTGTCAATTAAAAATACAAATTTACGGGTATTTCATCTTACTTGTAATGTTGTATTCTGCTTGTAACGTTGCGGTAGGGCCTACCTTCTGGTTATTGACAGCTTGTCATACAGGTGGTCCAATCGGCGAAAGGAAGTTGTTATTATGGCTGCAAATCTTCAGGCGACCGCGCCCCTCGTCGATGGTGCCACGCTAAGCGATCAGGTGACCGAGGTACTGCGCCACAACGTGGTGAACGGTGTGTGGAACGTGGGCGATGTGCTGCCCTCCGAAACCACATTGGCCAGCGATTTCGATGTGAGCCGCACGGTGATCCGCGAAGCGGTGTCGCGCCTCAAGGCCGAAGGCATGTTGTCGAGCCGTCAGGGCCGGGGGGCCTTTGTCGCCAGCGACCGGCCCCGCCAGGGCTTTGCTATCCCTGAACGTGACATGGAAAGCCAGCGCAAGCTCGAACAGATCCTAGAGCTGCGCATGGGGCTTGAGATCGAAGCCGCTGCCATCGCCGCCGCCCGCGCCACCCCCGAGGCCCGCGCGGAGATTGAGCGTGCCGCCGCCGCCTATGACCAAAGCAACAAGATCGGCGGCCCGGCAGTGGCGGCAGGGGTCACTGCCGACCTCGATTTTCACCGCGCGGTGTGCGAGGCGACGGGGAACAGCTATTACCTCAGCCTGTTCAACTACCTTGTCGCCAGTCTGCGCGAGACCATGTTGGCCGGGCGGCTGCAAGCGTTGAAACGCGGTGGCGAAAGCCGGGATGCGATACAAGAGCACTACGACATCGCCGCCTCTATCGCCGAGGGTGACGCGGAACGCGCCCGCCAGCGGATGCGCGACCACCTCCAGATGTCGAGCGGGCGGCTTTTGGCACAGCTCAAGACCGAGGACGGGCTGGCAGAGTGACCGTTCCTGCCGCCCTCCATGCCGCCCTTGCGCGGCCCAGCTCCCTGACCATCGCGCTCAGCGGGGGGATCGACAGCCTGACGCTCTCGGCCGCCGCGGCCAAGGTGCGCGGCGCGGCGGGCGTGACGCTCTGCCATGCAGTCTCACCCGCCGTTCCAGCGGCGGCGACCGCGCGGGTGAAGGATTTCGCCGCCGCTTGGGACCTGCCGTTGAGGTTGGTCGACGCGGGTGAGTTCGCCGATCCCGCCTATCGGGCCAACCCGGTCAATCGCTGTTATTTCTGCAAGTCGAACCTCTATGGCACTTTGGCGCGCATGGGGCCGCTGGTGGCGGCGGGCACCAATACCGATGATCTGTCGGACTACCGCCCCGGCCTGCAAGCGGCGGCGGAGCACGGCGTGCTGCACCCTTTCGTTGAGGCGCAGATGTCCAAGTCGGATGTGCGCGCCTTGGCCCGCGCGCTCGGGCTGGGGGATCTGGCGGAACTGCCAGCCGCCCCCTGTTTGGCCAGCCGGATCGAGACCGGTCTGCGTGTGGAACCTGCGGATCTGGTGGTAATTGACCGGGTAGAGACCCTGTTGCGTGAGGTCATGGGCAATATCACCCTGCGCTGCCGACGCCTGCGCGGGGGCTGGGTGGTCGAGCTTGATGCGCTTGTCTATGAAGACCTCTCCGCCCAGAAACGTGCAGCGATATTGACGCAGGTTCGGCGGGCCACGGATGACGGGCGCGCGGTCGATCTGCGGGCCTATTCAAAAGGAAGTGCATTTGTCCATCACTAAGACCGGCCCCGAGGGGCATCCAGACGTGACCTTTGACCGGGGCCGCGGGGGGCGTATCGGCATCGAAGAGGCCGTGCTTTGCGAGCATAAATCTGTGGCGCAGATCGCCGCCATCATCGGCGATGCGGCGGCAGAGGAGCGGCGGCTGTTGCTGACCCGGCTGACGGCAGAGCAGTTCGCCGCGCTGCCCGCCGACGCGGCGCAACGGGTCGATTACTGCACCGCCTCGCGCACCGCCATTTTGGGAGAGATCGGGCCTTTGGCCAGCACCCCGCGCATCGCTCTCGTCAGTGCGGGCACCTCTGATTATGCCTCCATGGCCGAGGCGCGGCGCACGCTGGCCTATGGCGGAATGGCGGCGACCGAGGTTTCGGACGTGGGCGTCGCCGGGCTGTGGCGTCTGCTCGCGCGGGAAGAGTTGCTGCGCGATATGGATGTGGTGATCGTCTTTGCCGGGATGGACGCGGCGCTGCCCTCGGTCGTGGCCGGGCTGGTGCCGGGGGTGGTCATTGGTGTGCCGACCTCGGTGGGCTATGGTGTCGCCCGCGGCGGGAGGGTCGCGCTTGATTCGGTACTCGCCAGCTGCGCGCCGGGGGTGACGGTGGTGAACATCGACAACGGCTATGGGGCTGCAACATCGGCGCTGCGGCTGGCCAATATGATGCGCCGCGCCGCGGCGGGAGGGTAGCCGGTGACAGCACCGAAACTGAAGATCAAGAAACGCCAGACCTTGGCCGACCAGCTCTACGGGCAGGTTCTTGAGCAGATCGTGTCGAACAAGCTGGTGCAGGGGGAAAAGCTGCCTTCGGAAAACCAGATCGCCACCGCCTTTGGCGTGTCGCGCCCCGTGGTGCGTGAGGCGCTGCGCAAGCTGCAAGAGGACGGTCTGGTCGAAGCGCGGCGCGGCGTGGGCACCTTCGTGCGGCGGCGGCCTTCGGAAAAGCTGATCGAATATGCCACGGCGGGTTCCGTCGCCGGGCTGATGCGCGCGATGGAAGCGCGGATCACGATCGAGAAAGCCACCGCCCGCATGGCCGCGCAGCGTGCTAGCCCCAAGGATATCGCCCGGATCGAGGCAGCCCTGCAGACGCTAGAGGCATCGATGCAGGCGCGCGATCCGTCCTTTGACGCCGATTACCAATTCCACCGCGCCATCGCGGCGGCATCGGGCAATGAGGTCTTCGTGCAGATGCTCGATTGCGCCCGCGGTTCGATCGAACAGGGGATCGACGTGGCGCAAAAGCTGACCCGCCAAGGATCTCAGGCGCGGATCGACGTGGTGATCAGCGAACATCGGGAAATTCTCGAAGCGATCCGCGCGGGCGACAGCGAAGTCGCAGGCGTGTCGATGGCCTATCACCTTTTGCAGGCGCGGGCCCGGATCACCGACCACGCCGGTATCGCATGACCCAAGCAAGCAGAAAGACCACCCCATGATCTACGACCACCGGACCTATTGTTGCCGCCCCGGCACGATCAAAAAACACCTCGCGCTCTATGCCGAATTCGGCTTTCCGGCGCAGCGCCGCATCTTGGGCGAGCCGGTGATCTATGCGCAGGTCGAGACGGGGGACGTGAATTCCTTCGTGCATATCTGGGCCTATAAGGACGCTGCCGACCGTGCCGCCCGTCGGGCGCAGATGGCGGCGGATCCTGAGTGGCAGGCCTATCTCAAGAAAAGCGCCGAGGCGGGGTATTTGGTGAGCCAGACCAATAAGATCCTGATGCCCGTGCCGCTCGAAGACTAAGCAGCGCCCCGGCCTGAGTGGTCAGGCCGGGGGCAGCCTTCAGGTCACGAGGCAGGCCTCGTCGATGCCGCGCCCTTCGTGGAAGGCGCGGATGTTGCCCGCCCAATGGCCAACCATCCGTTTGAGGTTGTCCTCACTATGGCCGCCGATATGCGGCAGCGGCAGGACATTATCAAGACGCAGCAGCGGGTTGTCCGGCTCCACCGGTTCTTGGGTAAAGACATCCAATGCCGCCCCGGCGATGCGCTTGTGGGTCAACGTGTCGATCAGGGCCGCCTCGTCGATCAGCCCGCCGCGCCCGGTGTTCACCAAAAGCGCATCCGATTTCATCCGCGCCAGTTCCGCCGCCCCGATGGTGTGGTGTGACGCATCGGTCAGCGGCATGTGCAGGCTGACGATATCGCAGGTCTCAAGGATTTCATCGCGCTCGGCATAGTGCGCGCTGGTGCCTTCGGCTGGCCCCGACCGGCGGTAGTAGAGCACCTCGCAGTCAAAGCCCGTCAGCCGTTTCGCGACAAGCTGCCCAATGGCGCCAAAGCCGATCAGCCCAACCTTCTGACTGCTGAGATCCCGCGCCCCGGGAACGATCTCGGGCACGATCCATTTGCCCGCGCGGGTGTTGTTGTAGTGCAGCGGGATGCGGCGCAGCGCCGCGATCATCATGCCGATGGTCAGATCCGCGATGGTAGGCGCGTTGACCCCGGGGCTGCGGGCGACCGGAACACCCATCTCGCGCGCGACATCCAAGGGAATTTTGTCATACCCCGTGCCCCATTGATGCACGAGGCGCACGCTATCGGCCCCCCGCAAGACCTCGGCCGGAAGCCCCCGCCCGCGTGGGACGATATAGGCTGCCCCCTTTACCGCTTCGGCAAAGGCTTCTTCCGAGAAGGAGGCCGCAAAGCGCAGGTCGAGCCCTTCGGCATAGCCGCGCACCTTGTCTTGCATGTCCTGCGGCATCGCGTCGAGCACGGCGACGGGGCCGATCAACCCGCCGCTCATGCCGAAGCCCCGCGCAGGTCTTCGGGCAATAGCGCCTCGGGCAGGTTTTGGTAGGACACGGGTCGCAGGAAGCGGCGGATCGCCATGGTGCCGACGGAAGTCGCGCCGAAGTTGGTGGAGGCCGGGTAGGGGCCGCCATGCACCATGGCGTCACAAACCTCGACCCCGGTGGGGAAACCGTTCACCAGCACCCGGCCCGCCTTGCGCTCAAGAATGGGCATCAGCGCCTTGGCGGCGTCGGTGTCGCCTTCGTCCATCTGGAGCGTCGTGGTCAATTGCCCCTCGAACCCTTTGGCAAGCTCTTGCATCTCATCGCCCGAGGACACCCGCAGCACCAGACCCAAGGGGCCAAAGACCTCCTCCCCAAGCGCGTGGTCTTGCAGGTAGGTATCGGCGTCGGTTTCAAACAGGTTTGGCTGGGCGGCGCGGCCTTCGCTGTCGTTGCTGACCAGCGCGCGGACGGCGTTGCGCCCAGTGAAACGTTCCTTGCCGTCGCGGTAGGCTTCGGCGATGCCATCGGTCAGCATGACCTGCGGGCCGACCTGCTCCAGCGCCTCTTTCGCGGCGGCGACGAATGCGTCGCCTTCGGCCCCCTTGGCCACGATTGCGATGCCGGGGTTGGTGCAGAACTGCCCCGCGCCCATGGTCAGCGACCCGGCCCAGCCCGCGCCAATCTCAGCGCCGCGGTTGCGGGCGGCCTCGGCCAGAACGAACATCGGGTTCACCGACCCCAACTCGCCAAAGAAGGGGATCGGTTCGGGGCGTCGGGCGCAAAGATCAAAGAGCGCGCGCCCCCCGCCGAGCGATCCGGTGAAGCCTACGGCCTTAATGAGCGGATGCTGCACCAGCGTCTGGCCCACCTCGCGGCTATTGGCGTGGATCAGGGAGAAGACGCTGGGGTGGATGCCGCATTTCTGGATCGCCGCGTGGATCGCTTCGGCCACGATCTCACCGGTGCCGGGGTGGGCGGAGTGGCCCTTGACCACGACCGGACAGCCCGCCGCCAGCGCCGCGGCGGTGTCGCCGCCCGCGGTGGAGAAGGCCAGCGGGAAGTTCGACGCGCCGAAGACTGCAACCGGCCCGATGGGGCGCTGGATCATGCGGATATCCGGGCGCGGCATCGGCTGGCGTTCGGGCAGGGCGCCGTCGACGCGCCGGTCCAGATGCGCGCCTTTGCGGATGTGATCGGCAAAGAGGCGCAGCTGCCCGGTTGTCCGCCCCCGCTCTCCCTGAAGGCGGGCTTCGGGCAGGCCGGATTCGCGGGTGCCGATCTCGGTAATGGTCTCGGCCCGGGCCTCCATCTCATCCGCGATGGTGTCGAGGAAGGCGGCGCGGATCTCGCGGCTGGCATAGGCGTAGGACCAAAAGGCCTCCTCCGCCGCTTGGCAGGCACGGTCCACATGCGCCGGGGTGCCGCTTTGGAATTCGTCGCTTTCGCCGGTGGCGGGGGAATTGGCGAAGGTCTCTCCGCCGCCGACCCATTCGCCGGCGATCAGATGCTTGCCGTGGGGGTGAAATCTCTTGCTGTCTGCGGTCATGATCCATCCTTATGGGTTTGCTGTGTCAAAGTGGGGGAGGGCTGCGCCATGGTCTGCACCAGCGCATCCATCTGCCGCGTGAGCAGCCAGGCGTCGCCCGCGATGGCGACGAATTCGATACCCTCATCAAAGTACCGTTGCGCAAGATCGGCACCATAGCCGAGGATGCCCGCAGGCAGCCCGGCGGCATGGATGGCCTCGACCGTCTCGCGGATTTTCTCTTGGACATCGGGGTGCATCGGGTCGCCAGTATGGCCCATCGCGGAGGAGAGATCCCCCGGCCCGATAAAGATCGCATCGACCCCCGGCACGGCGGCAATGGCGGGGATTTCGGCCACCGCTTCGGGGGTTTCGACCTGCACGATCACGCATTGCGCCTCTGCATAGGTGCTGAGGTAATCGGTTTGCCGCGCGTAATCATTGGCGCGGATCGTGGCCGAGATGCCGCGCAGCCCTTCGGGCGGGTAGCGGGTCCATGATACGGCTTGGCGGGCGGCCTCGGCCGTCTGGATCATCGGAAACATCAGGTTGCGCACGCCGATATCCAGCAGCCGTTTGGTCATCGTCTGATCGGAAGAGGGCATCCGCACGATCATCTGCGCATCGGGATTGGCACTGCCTGCGGCGCGCAGATGGTCGGTGATTTGGCTCAGGTCGTTGGGCGCATGCTCCATATCGAGCAGCAGCCAGTCGATCCCGCTGCCCGCCGCGATCTCGGTCACCGTAGGGGAGCAAAGCGAGAGCCAAAAGCCCGACAGGCGGCTGCCGGGGCGGAGCGTGTGTTTCAGTGGTTTTCCCGACATTTTCGCGGCTCCTCCCTCAAATGGTATCGACAATTGGGGTGATACGGTAATATATCAGTTCGAGCAAGATGTGTTTTCCAACCTTTTTGTGATGATGTTTTAGCTGGCGAGGAATCCATGACCGAGACCAAGAAAACCGCCGATCAGCTGCGCAGCGCGCGCTGGTTCGCCCCCGACGATCTGCGCAGCTTTGGCCATCGGTCGCGCATGATGCAGATGGGTCTGGGCCCCGAGGATTGGGAAGGCCGCCCGGTGATCGGCATCCTGAACACTTGGTCCGAGATGAACCCCTGCCATCTTCATTTCCGCGACCGCGCGGAGGACGTGAAGAAGGGAATCGCGCAGGCCGGGGGGCTGGGGCTTGAGATTCCGACGATCTCGATCGACGAGAGCTTCACCAAGCCGACTTCGATGCTCTACCGCAATATGATCGCGATGGAGACCGAGGAGACGATCCGCTCGCACCCGCTTGACGGTGTGGTGCTCATGGGCGGCTGTGACAAATCCACGCCCGGTCTGACCATGGGGGCGATCAGCGCAGGGGTGCCGTTCATCTTCTTGCCCGCGGGGCCGATGCTGCGGGGCAATTACGCGGGCCGGGCGCTTGGCTCTGGCTCGGACGCCTGGAAGTTCTGGGACGAACGCCGCGCGGGCACGATCTCGGCCGAGGAATGGGTCGGCGTCGAAGGCGGCATTGCGCGGTCCTACGGGCATTGCATGACGATGGGCACCGCCTCCACCATGACGGCGATTGCCGAGGCGATGGGGCTGACCCTGCCGGGGGCGACCTCGATCCCCGCTGCGGATGCGGGGCACAAACGGATGAGCGCCTCTTGCGGGCGGCGCATCGTCGATATGGTTTGGGAGGACCTGACACCGGACAAGATCATCACCCCCGCCGCCGTGCAGAACGCGGCCACGGTGGCGATGGCGACGGGCTGTTCGACCAACGCGGTGGTGCATCTCTTGGCCATGGCGCGCCGCGCCGGTGTGGCGCTGGAGTTGAGCGATCTCGACGCTCTGGGCCGCATCACGCCGCTGATCGCCAATATCCGCCCCTTGGGTAGCAGCGAATATCTGATGGAAGATTTCTACTTCGCGGGCGGGCTGCGGGCGCTGATGGACCAGTTGGGCGACAAGCTTGACCGGTCGGCCATCACCTGCACCGGCAAACCGCTGGAGGAGGGGATCGCGAATGCGCCTGTCTATAATGACGACGTGATCCGGCCCCTGTCGAACCCGGTCTATAAAGAAGGCTCGCTTGCCGTGCTCAAGGGCAACCTTTGCCCCAATGGCGCGGTGATCAAACCGGCGGCCTGCGACCCGAAATTCCACCGCCACGAAGGTCCGGCGCTGGTCTTTGACAGCTACCCCGAGATGAAGGCCGCCATTGACGACGAAAACCTCGATGTGACGCCCGACCATGTGCTGGTGCTGCGCAACGCCGGCCCGCAGGGCGGGCCGGGGATGCCGGAATGGGGGATGCTGCCGATGCCCAAGGCGCTGCTGAAACAGGGGCACCGCGACATGCTGCGGATCTCGGATGCGCGGATGTCGGGCACCTCTTACGGCGCTTGCATCCTGCATGTCGCGCCGGAGTCTTTCGTAGGCGGGCCGCTGGCGCTGCTGAAGACGGGGGACATCGTGCGCATGGATCTTGAGGCCCGCACCCTCGACATGCTGGTGGAGGAGGACGAACTCGCCGCCCGCCGCGCCGCGTGGAAAGCGCCCGAGCCACGGTTCGAGCGGGGGTGGGGCTATATGTTCCAGCGCCATGTGGGGCAGGCCGATCAGGGCTGCGACTTCGACTACCTTACCGCGGGCTTCGGCCAAGCGGCGGGCGAGCCGGATATCTTCTGAGAGGGGCTGGCAATGACACATGATCTTTCGAAAGCGCTTACCGGCATCTCGGGCATCCTCGTGACCCCCTATGACGCGGGCGGAGAGATCGCGCCGCGCAAGCTGGCGCCGATCATTGACCGCGCGCTTGCCGCCGGGGTGCATATCCCGGTGGTGAACGGCAATACCGGCGAATACTACGCGCTGACCAATGACGAGGCCTGCACCATGGTGCGCGAGGTGGCGCAGATGGTCGATGGCCGCGCGCCGCTGCTCGCGGGGGTCGGGCGCGGCATTCGCGATGCCTGTGCGCTGGCCAAGGCAAGCGCCGAGGCGGGGGCGGATGCGCTGATGATCCACCAACCGCCCGATCCCTTCGTCTCCCCCCGCGGTACGGTCGATTATGTGCGCGCGGTGCGGGATGCCTCGGGCGGGCTGCCGGTGATGCTGTACCTGCGCAATGACGCGATGGGGCCCGAGGGCATCGCGCGGCTGTGTGAGGTCGACGGGGTGAAGGGCGTCAAATGGGCCACGCCGAACCCCTTGAACCTTGCCCGCGCGATCGAAGCGGCGCCGAAAGACATCGTCTGGGTCGGCGGTCTGGCCGAGGTCTGGGCGCCGCCGCTCTATGCCGTGGGGGCGCGGGGCTTCACCTCGGGCCTCATCAACGTCTGGCCCGAGCGCTCGGTCGCCATCCACGCGGCACTCGACGCAGGCGACTACGGCGAAGCGAACCGCCTCATCGCCAGGATGCGCGCCTTTGAGGACATCCGCGCGGAAGAGCATAACGGCACCAATGTCACCGGCGTTAAAGCCGCCCTTATGGCCATCGGACAGGATTGCGGCCCCACGCGCCCGCCTTCCGCATGGCCGCTGACGGAACAGCAGCAGGCGGTGCTGGATCAATTCGTGAAAGACAATCAACTGAAGGGAGAGGCGGCATGAGCCCCGAACTACGCGAGAAACTTCAAGCGGTCTCGGTCGCGACATTGGCGACGGCGCTGTACAAGCGCGGGCTGCGCAATCAGGTGGTGCAGGGGGTCGGCCCGGTGGCCGCCAAGGGGCGCAACATGGTCGGCCCCGCCTTTACACTGCGCTATATGCCCGCCCGCGAAGACCGCAACCAACTGGTCGAATTCCGCAATCCCGAACATCCGCAGCGCGTCGCGATCGAGACCTGCCCCGAGGGCCATGTGTTGGTGATGGACAGCCGCAAGGATGCCCGCGCCGCCAGCGCCGGTGACATCCTGATCACACGGCTGATGATGCGCGGCGCGGCAGGTGTGGTGACTGACGGGGGCCTGCGCGATGCGGCGACCATCGGCGCGCTTGAGATCCCCGCCTATCACGCACGCCCCTCCAGCCCCACCAACCTGACGCTGCATGAGGCGATTGAGATCAACTGCCCCGTGGGCTGCGGCGATGCCCCGGTCTTTCCCGGTGATATCGTGGTGGGCGACGACGACTGCGTGATCATCATCCCTGCGGATATCGCCGAAGAGGTGGCCGAAGAGGCCATCGAGATGACCGCCTATGAGGATTTCGTGGTGGAGCAGGTCAAGGATGGCGCCGGGATCATCGGGCTCTACCCCGGCACTAAGCAAGAGAACCTTGATAAGTTCGCCGCGTGGCGCAAGGCCAACAACCGCTGAGTCAGGGCTTTTCCGGGGTGAAATACTCCGGGAAAGCCGCCCGTTTCTCGGTCATCCGGTCGACGGTGCGTTGCAGGTGCTGGCGCAGCGCCTCCATCGCCGCAGGCGCATCGCCCGCTTCGATCCCGTCGAGGATCCGGCTGTGGCCGCCGATCACGTCCTTGTTGTTCAGAATGCGTCCCGCCTCATCGATGTCGTCCAGATGCAGGCGGCGCAGGCGTTCCAAATGACCCGCATGGCTGCGCATGATGCGCTGGCTTTGCACATGACCCGCCGCCACGAAGAGGGTCTGGTGAAACACCTCGTCCAACTCCTGAAAGGTCGGCACATCGCCGGGCTGGTCCGAAATGCTGCTTTGCAAGGCGACGATGCTGCGCAGACGGGTTAGGGCTTCGGGCGCGATTTCGGCAGCCAAGCGGCGCACGACTTCGGTTTCCAGCGCGATGCGCATGAACTGCGCCTCGCGGATCGCCGACATGTCGATCGGCGTGATCAATGTGCGCGACTGGGGGTAGATTTTGACCAGCCCCTCTTTCGCAAGCTGTTGTAACGCGTCGCGCAGCGGCGTCAGGCTGACGCCATGGGTCTCGGCCAGTTCGGCGCGCAGCAGCGGCGTGCCGGGCGGCAGGTCGAGCCTTACGATCTGATCGCGCAGCGTGGCGTAAACCCCGCGCCCCGTCGGCCCGCCCTCGAACAGTCCCAAGTCGGCCCCACCGCCAAGGATGCTTTTGGCAAGGGTCTGTGCGCTCTGCGCGGCGGGTTTCTTCGATGCGGTCATGCGGGCTCTTCCATAGCTGTTAAATCTAATATATCAGTTAATGACATCTTACCGAAGCGGTTTTTTCGACACCCGAGGGAGGGGAGCATCCGATGGACAGCCAGACCATGCAAGAGGACAGACGCGCAAAGGTGATGCTGCTGTCACCGACAGATAACGTGGTCGTGGCAACCGCGGCGGTTCCCCGTGGCGCGGTATTGCCGCAAGACGGGCTGCGTGCCAACCATGATACGCCCCAAGGTCACAAGATCGCGATCCGCCCGATCCAGCGCGGCGCGCCGATCCTAAAATTCGACACGGTGATCGGCTATGCGGCAGAAGAGATCGCCGCAGGCGATTGGTTGCACAGCCATAACATCAAGTTCGACGCGGTCGACAAAGACTATGCCTTTGCCCGCGATTATACCCCGACCAAGCTGCTGCCACCGCAAGAGCGCGCCCAGTTCATGGGCATCCGCCGCGCGAATGGCCGGGTGGGCACGCGCAACTACATCGGGCTTTTCGTCACCGTGAACTGCTCGGCCACCGTGGCGCGCAAGATCGCCAATTACTTTGACGAAGAGCGGATGGAGGCATGGGAGAACGTCGACGGGGTGATCCCCTTCATCCACGAATCCGGTTGCGGGATGGAGCTTACGGGCGAGCCGATGGACCTGCTGCGCCGCACGCTCTCCGGTTATATCCGCCACCCCAATCTGGCCGGGGCCGTGGTCCTGTCGCTGGGTTGTGAGCGCAACAACCTCGCCCAATTTTTTGAGGAGGAGGGGTTGGCCGAGGGCAAGATGCTGCGCTGCGTCACCATGCAACATGTCGGCGGCACGGCCCGCGCGATTGCCGAAGGCAAAGAAGCGGTGCGCGAAATGCTGGATCAGGCCAATGCCGTCCGGCGCGCGCCCTGTTCGGCGGAACATATCACCATCGGGATGCAATGCGGCGGGTCGGACGGGCTTTCGGGGCTCTCGGCCAACCCCGGTCTGGGGGCGGCGGCGGATATCCTCGTGCGCAACGGCGGCACGGCGATCCTGTCGGAAACGCCCGAGATTTTCGGCGTCGAACACCTGCTGACCCGGCGCGCCCGCAGTGAAGCGGTGGGGCGCAAGCTGGTCGAACGCATGGATTGGTGGCTGGACTATACCAAGGGCCGCGACACGCAGATCAACGGCGTGGTCAGCCCCGGCAATCAGGCCGGCGGGCTAGCAAATGTGCTGGAAAAATCGCTCGGCGGGGCCAAGAAAAGCGGCAGCACGGGGCTGATGGAGGTCTACCGCTATGCCGAACCCGTGACGCAAAAGGGGCTGGTCTTCATGGATACGCCCGGCTTCGATCCCGTCTCGGCCACCGGGCAGATCGCGGGGGGTGCGAACCTGATCTGCTTTACCACCGGGCGCGGGTCCTGCTTTGGCTCTTACCCCTCGCCGACGATCAAACTCGCCTCCAACACGCCGATGTTCACCAAGATGCAGGACGATATGGACATCAACTGCGGCACCGTGATCGACGGCGACCAAAGCCTAGAGGAATTGGGCCAAGCGATTTTCGAGCGCATCCTTGCCATCGCCTCGGGCGAGCAAAGCAAGTCCGAAGCGCTCGGCGTGGGCGAAGAGGAATTCGCGCCTTGGCCGATTGGGGTCACGGGGTAACAGATGTCGAAGGGGACAGCGCAGATGAAACCGAACTATGTGAAACTGGTCGAGGATACGCCGCTGCCGCGCATGGCGCTTTGCCGTCAGACCTTTGCCGCGACCCAGATCGACGACCCGCGCGCCGCCGTGGCAGAGGCGATGCAGGCCGATTGCACGGGCAAGATCAAACCGGGCATGTCCATCGCCATCACCGCAGGCAGCCGCGGGCTGGCGAACCTGCCGGAACTGCTGGCCGCCATCGTGGCCGAAGTCCGCGCGCGGGGGGCGCATCCCTTCGTCGTGCCCGCCATGGGCAGCCACGGCGGCGCCACCGCAGAGGGGCAGACCGCGCTGCTGGCGAAACTGGGCGTGACCGAAGCGAGCCTCGGTTGCGAAATCCGCTCTTCGATGGAAACCGATGAGATCGGCGTGCTCGACAACGGCATGTCGGTGCGGATGGACCGCCACGCCAATGCCGCCGATGGGATTATCCTGTTCAACCGGATCAAGCCGCATACCTCTTTCCGCGCGCCAAACGAAAGCGGGCTGGCCAAAATGCTCTCGATCGGGTTGGGCAAGCAATCGGGGGCCGAGACCTGCCATTCGCGCGGCATCGATAACGTCGGCATCTTCGTGGCCAAAATGGCGCGGATGAAACTGGAACGCTGCAAGGTGCTTTTCGGGATCGGCACGATTGAGAATGCCTATGACGGGCTGGCGCAGGTCGTGGCGCTTGACAGCGACGGGATGCTGGAGGCCGAAGCCCCCTATCTGCAAGAGGCGATGCGCAACATGCCTCGCCTGCCGCTGGGGCCGCTGGATGCGCCTTCGGCCTCGGGCGATCTGGATGTGCTGGTGGTGGATGAGATCGGCAAGGAGTTCTCAGGCACCGGGATGGACCCCAATATCACCCATCGGTTTTCGAGCGAGAAGATGCAGGTCCATCTGCATATCTCGCGGTTGGTGGCGCTTGGCCTGTCGCCGCGCAGCAATGGCAACGGCAATGGCGCGGCGCGGGCGGATGTGATCACGCAGCGGTTGGAGCAGGATTTTGACCGCGAGGCGGTCTATGCCAATGCCATCACCTCGCAGGTGCTAAAACAGTCGAAAATCCCGATGGTCATGCCCTGCGACCGCACCGCGATCCAGACGGCGGTCAAGACCTGTGGGGCCGAGGATATCACCAAGGTCCGGCTGCTGCGCATTCCCAACACGCTGAAGCTTGAGTATCTCTATGCCTCCGAGGCGATGCTGCCGGACCTGCGCGACCGTCCGGGGCTGGAGGTGATCGGTGACCTGCATGAGATGCAGTTCGACGGCGGCCTGCTGCGCAACCCTTGGCCGGAGGGACATTGATGCAGGGGCAGGGGCTTCACCTACACCTCGACCCCGTTGGCGGGGCGGCGGGGGATATGTTCATCGCGGCGATGTTGCATGCCTTCCCCGATCTGGCCGAGCGCGCCTTGGCCGATGTCGCCGCCGTGCTCCCCGCTGAGGTGGGCCATGCGGAACTGAGCGAACATGTCGCCTCGGGCATCACGTCACGGCGGTTTGAGCTGGTGCTGACAGCACCCGACGCCGGCAGGCGGCACGGCGCCGAGACGACCTATCGCGCCATGCGGAACTTGCTAGAGAACGCACCGCTGTCCGAGGGCACGGCGGAGGCCGCCTGCGCGATCCTTCATCGGATTGCCGAGGCCGAAGCGCAGGTGCATGATATCCCCATCGACCGGGTGCATTTTCACGAGATCGCGGATTGGGACGCGCTGATGGATGTGACCGCCGCGGGCAGCATCTGCGCCGCGCTGGCGGGGGCGACCGTCTCGCTCGCGCCGCTGCCTCTTGGCGGCGGGCTGGTCGAGACGGCGCATGGCAAACTGCCGGTGCCCGCGCCCGCCACGGCGCTGATCTTGCAAGGCTATGATTGGCATGACGACGGGGTGCCGGGCGAGCGGGTGACACCCACCGGGGCCGCGATTCTTGCCCATCTCACCGGCGGCAGCCCCATTGCCAGCCGTCCACCCGGGCGGCTGCGCTGTACCGGATCGGGCGCGGGGATGCGGGTGATGAAAGGCCTGCCGAATATCCTGCGCGTGAGCGTCTTTGACACCGCCACGGCGGGCATCGCGCAGGACAGTCTTGTGCAATTCGCCTGCGATATCGACGACATGACGGGCGAAGAACTGGGCGCGGCGGTGGATCGGTTGCGCGAGATGGAGGGCGTGGTCGATCTCATGATGTTCAGCGGGCAGGGCAAGAAATCCCGCCCCGTCACGCGGCTTGAGTTGCTGGTGCAGCCGCAAGAGGCTGAGGCGGTCGCCGCGCGGGTCTTCGATCTGACTTCGACCCTCGGCCTCCGCCGCAGTCTTGTCGACCGGCTGATCCTCCCACGGGAAAGCGATGACAGCGGCCCGCTTCGGCGCAAGCGTACACGGCGCCCCGGTGGGCATGAGACCATTAAGGTCGAAAGCGACGATCTGGCCGAGGCCGAGACCCTGCACGCCCGCCGCAGCCGCGCCCGCGCGGCGGAGGGGTAGGTGCCAGTGATCTAACTTGCTTATCACCGGCCCGCGTGTGAAAACCCTCTGACGTCAGTTCAGGGGGCCGCATGGAAACGCCACTCACCGCCACGTTGCGCCAGTATGAGGTCTTCGTCGCCATCGCGGAAACGCTGCATTTCGGTCAAGCGGCGGCCGCGCTCGGCGTGGCGCAGCCGGCGCTGACGCAGCAGCTGAAACATCTCGAAACCGCCTTTGGCGGTGAGCTTCTCTTTGAGCGCAACCGCCGCCGGGTGATGCTGACGGACTTCGGCAAGTCGCTGCTGCCCGAGGCCCGCGCCCTGCTGCAACAGGCCCGGCGGGTCGAGGCATTGGCCGAAGCGGCGCGCAACGGCCAGCGCGGGCGCATCGAATTGGCCTATGTCGGCTCGGCCTCCTACGCGGGGATCCTCGGACGGCTCCTGCGCGAGTTGCGCGCGGGCGCGGCAGAGGTGGATCTGATCCTGCGCGAGTTGGACATGGACCTGCAAATCGCCGAGATCGTGGCGGGCAGGCTCGACGCGGGTTTCGTGCGCCTGCCGCTTTCCGGCGTGCCAGAGGATTTGGCCACCCGCACGGTTCATACCGAGGATATCCTGCTGGCCGTGCCGCCCGATCACCGCCTTGCCGAGGTGCCTTCCGTTGCCATGGCGGCGCTGCGCGAGGAGAGTTTCATCTTCAGCCACCTTGGCCCCGACATGGGCTTTGCCGCCTGCGCCTATCAACTCTGCGCCGATGCCGGTTTCGCCCCCCGCGTGGCCCATCGCGCGCCGCAGTTCACCGCCATCGTAAACTTCGTCTCGGCGGGTCTCGGGGTGGCTTTCGTCCCCGCCTCCGCCGCGCGGATGAAGGATGCGGGCGTGTCCTTCCTGCCGATCCGCGACGCCAAAGTGCAAAGCCGGATCGGGCTGGCCTATTTGCGCGATGCGCGCAATCCGGTCCTGCGCAGGCTGCTTGCCGCATTGGAGACCGAGGGCTGATTACCCGACCGCCGTGCCGCCACAGACAAAGACCGTCTGCCCGGTGATAAAGCCGCTGCGCGGATCGGCAAAGAAGGACACCGCCTGCGCCACATCTTCAGGTGTTCCCATTCGGCCCATCGGCACCGCATCGACAATGGCGCGGGTTTCCGGCGCGTCTTCCGGGTTGTTCTCCCAAAAGGCGGTGGTGGCGATGGGGCCGGGGGCGACGCAGTTCACGGTGATCCCGTCGCGCGCCAGTTCCAGCGCCCAAGTCCGCGCCATCGACTGGATCGCACCCTTGCTTGCGGAATAGAGCGTGCGGTCGATCTTGCCCTTGGTCACGCGGCTGGTGTTCATCACGATCCGCCCAGCCCCCGCCGCGCGCATCCCCGGCACGACCAGTTTCGCGGCCAGAATGCTGGGGCGCAGATTCAGATGCATGATCGGGTCGAAATCGTCGAGGGCGACAGCGTCAAAAGACGCAGGTTTCACGATGCCGACGTTATTGACCAGACAGGTGACCGGCCCCTGCGCGAGGATGTGTTGGAGGGCAGCCGTGGTCGCCGCGATGTCCGTCAGATCCACCCGCTGCGCATCCGCCCGAAGCGCGGGCTCTTCCGGTTCTTCGATATCCAGCACGAAGACACGCCAGCCGTCCTCACGCAGCCTGCGCGCGATGCCAAGGCCGATGTTGCGCGCCCCGCCGGTGACGAGCGCATGGCGCGGAGAGGGGGCTTGGGTCACGGGCGGCATCCTTTTTTCTATTCACTGTTTACTTATCACTACGCACTGGTGATAAGTAAACAACTGATATCCGGGAGGGGGATCATATGGCCAAAAGCATCATCATCGTGGGGGCGGGCACGATGGGCCAATCCATCGGCAGGCTCTTTGGCCAGCACGGCTGGAGGGTCCAAGCGGTCGACCCGACCGAGGCCGCGCGGGAGACATTTTTGGCCACGGTGCCGGGGTCGACCGCTTGCGCCGCGTTGGAGGAGGCAGGGCAGGCCAATCTCGCGCTGGAATGCGTGCCGGAAGACCTCGCGCTGAAACGCCGCGTGCTCGCCGCATTGGAGGGGGCCGTGCCGGAGGGTGCGCCGATCTTGTCCAACACCTCAGGCCTGAGGTTGGAAGCGATGACGGGGGAAATGGCCCGGCCCGAACGCGCTGTGATCACGCATTTCTTCAACCCCGGCGATGTGATCCCCGCCGTCGAAGTCGTCGCAGCTGAAGACGCGCCCGAAGGGCTTTGTGCCGAGGTCATGACCCTGCTGCGCGGGTTGGACCGGCGGCCCGTGCGGCTGGATCACGCGCCGCCTGGCTTCGTGGCCAATCGCATTCAGCATGCCATCATGCGCGAATGCCTGCATTTGGTGGACCAAGGGGTCGCCAGCCCGGCGGAGATCGACGAGATCGTGCAATGGTCCGTCGGCGTGCGCATGGCGCTTTCCGGCCCGTTCCGCCAGCGCGATCTGAACGGGCTGGGCACCCATCTGAGCATCGCCGAATACCTCTACCCAGACCTTTGCGACCGGCATGACCCTTCGCCCAGCCTCACCGCATTGGTCGAGCGGGGGCAGCTTGGCAAGCGCAGCGGCAAGGGGTTCTACGACTGGCCTGAGGGGGAGAGCTCAGGCCCGGCGGCGGAAGCCGCGCTGCGCCGTGTCATCGCCCTTGCCCGCGACAGCGCCGATTGATTTTCCAGAAAGCCGAGGACACCCATGACCGATACTCCTGCCATCATCTGCGTGGCCATCACCGGATCGCTGCCGACCAAGGCCGACAATCCGGCGGTGCCGATCGACATTAGCGAACAGATCGAAAGCACCCATGCCGCCTTTGAGGCCGGGGCGACGATCTGCCATGCCCATGTGCGCACCGCCGATGGCACCCCCACAGCGGACCCCGACCGTTTTGCGCGGCTGCAAGAAGGGCTGCGGGAACATTGCCCCGGCATGATCGTGCAATTCTCGACCGGTGGGCGTTCGGGCGCGGGCAAGAACCGGGGCGGGATGCTGCCGCTGCGGCCCGACATGGCCTCGCTTTCGGTGGGGTCGAACAACTTTCCCAACCGCGTCTATGAGAACCCGCCCGAGCTTGTCGATTGGCTGGCAGGCGAGATGATGACCTATAGCGTGCTGCCCGAGATCGAAGTCTTTGACCTCAGCCACATCCTACAGGGCAAGGCGATGGCGGAGGCGGGCAAGATCCCCGCCCGGCCCTATATCCAATTCGTCATGGGCGTGAAAAACGCCATGCCAGCGGATCGGGAGGTTTTTGATTTCTATATCAAAACCGTCAAACGGCTCTTCGGCGATATCCCGTGGTGCGCCGCCGGGATCGGGCGGCATCAGGCCGAGTTGAACGCATGGTGCGCCGCCGCGGGGGGCCATCTGCGCACGGGACTTGAGGATAACATCCGGCTGGACAAACAGACCCTCGCCCCCTCCAATGCCGCCCTCGTGGCCCGCGCGGCCGAGATCTGCGCAGAGGCCGGTCGCCCCGTCGCCACCGCGCAGCAGGCGCGTGAGATTCTGGGGCTGGCCTGAGGCCGCCCGGTCCACCGTGATAGATCAAGGAGATTGAGATGAAGAAACTGACATTCGCCCTCGCCACCTTTGCCGCACCGCTGGCGGCGCATGAGGGCGCGCATGTGCATCCCCATGGCAACGATCCATTCTGGGCGGTGGCGATGCTGTCGCTGGCGATCGTGATCCTTGCCGCGGCGGTGCTGCGCCGCAAGTAAGGCGTCAGCGCCGATCAGCCACCAAAGCCGCGCGATCCGCCCGCCCGACCAAAGCCGCCGCGCGATGCCGCGGTGGCACGGGTCATCGGGGTTTTGCCGATGGTGGTGCTGGGGCGGGTAAATTGCGAGGTGCTGAGCTTGGCCGCACCGCGATTTGTCGAATAGGTGCTGGAGCGCGCGGCATTGGTAAAGCGCCCATCGGAGGTTTTGTAAAGCGGCTGCGCCGCCGCCATGCCGGCGCGGTTGCTCATCATATTGCCGATCAGATAGCCCGCCAGCAGGGGCATGAAGATGCCGCCCGATCCGCCTTGGGTCGCTGCCTCTTCCGAGCCGCAGGCGCCTTCGCCATGCTGCTCTTCGCAGACCTCAAGGCTATCGTAGCGCGGGGCGGATTCCACATGAAGGGTTTGCGCCGCGTCAAAGGCGGTTTCGCATTCCTGCTCGCTGTACATCCCGCCACGCGCGGCGTCGGCAAGACAGCTTTGCAGGTCGGGGAAGGCGGCGGCGTCGACCTTTTCCTCCTCACAGCCGGCAAGGGTGAAGGCGGCGGCGCCGACGATGGCGATGGAAACCCGTTTCGAGCGTTTGGTCATAATGGTGGTCTTTCTGCCAAGGGGCGGCGGAGCGGTGGGCTATGCCACAATGTAGTGCGGTTTAAAGCGTGACAAATCCTGCGTGATGCGCGATCGGTCTTCGCGGATGCCGATGCCCGCGCAGGTCTCGCCCACGATCCAAGAGCCGATCACCGGGCGGAAACCGTCGAATGTGGGCAGCGGGGCATAGGCCTGCACGATGCGCGGATGTTCGGCGTAGTCGGCGTTTTGCGACTGTTCGATCACCTTGCCAGATTGGTGGATTGTGACCGACGCCCCCTCGCGCGAAAGGATCGGCTTGCGCACATGCGCCTCGGCCAGTTCCGCCGCGGCACGGTCAAAGGCGTCGGCGCAGGCGGGGGCGGCGGGGCCGCGTCCGGCGAGCGCATCGGCCACATCAGCCTCGAAAAACGCGGGCAGCAGATTGGGGTGGCCTTCGAACATCTGCCACAGCACCGGCAGAAGGCCCTTGTTGGACAAAAGCGCTTTCCACGCAGGCTCCAGAAACAGACAGCCTGAGCCTTGGATATGGGCGGCGTAGTTGTCGCGCAGCAGGTCTTCCCAAGGGTAGAGTTTGAACAGGACGGCAATGCGGCGGTCTTGATCATCAAGGAAGTGGCCATCGTCGCTCAGCCCGATCTTGTCGAGATCGCAGTAATGCGCGCCCAGCCCCGCCTCCCGTGCGGCCCAGCCGATGGCTTCGACAGTGCCGTAGTCTTCGGGGTTGTCGGCCACGGCGGTGAAATGCAGATCGCTGTCCGGCGCGAAGACATCGCCAAAGCGGGCGACCAGGGCCTCATGAATGCCGTTGAACTGATCCGTGCCCTCGGGCAATGCGCCCGCTTTCAACTGGTCCTCAAGCCACTGCCACTGAAAGGCCGCGCTTTCGTAAAGCGAGGTCGGTGTATCTGCGTTATATTCCAACAGTTTGGCCGGATTTGTGCCGTCATAGGCCAGATCGAAACGGCCATAGATCTCAGGATCGCCCCGGCGCCAGCTGTCGGCCACGAGGTCACGGTGGGCATCTGGAATGGCGAGGCGGGTCATCAACTCTTCGCTGGCGATGATCTTGGCCACGGCTTCACGGCACATGGCGTGAAGCTCGGTCGAAGGGTCTTCGATGTCATTCTCGATCTGGGTGAGGGTGAATGCATAGGCCGAGGTTTCGTCCCAATAGGGTTCGCCATGCATATCGGCAAAGGTAAAGCCGACCTCTTGCGCATGGGCGCGCCAGTCGGGTCTTTCGGGCAATGTGATCTTTTGCAACGGTTCGCTCCCCCGGTTTCGACCTCGCTTTTAATCGGCTTTGGGCCAAGCGGCCAGAGGGGGCGGCGGTTGGACGCGGCTGCACAGTCAAAAGCCTCGTAATCATAGTTATGTTGCTAATGTGCGCTGCCCCAGCTCCACCAGCACATCCGCTTGCCGCTTATCCGTACCGCCCTACGTCCCGAGGCAGCCGATAGCCGGAGGGGGCCGCTCCTCCGCCCCAATTTAGCCAAAGGAAATTGCCGTGGAAACGAATCTGACCATCAATGGCACGAAGCAGCGGCTGGATCTCGATCCCCGCACGACGCTGCTGGATGCGCTGCGCCACCATCTTGGACTGACCGGCAGCAAGAAGGGCTGCGATCACGGGCAATGCGGCGCCTGCACGGTCATGGTGAATGGCCGCCGGATCAACGCCTGCCTGACATTGGCCTGTATGCATGACGGTGATGAGGTGACCACCATCGAAGGCATCGGAGCGCCCGGCAACCTCAGCCCGCTGCAAGAAGCCTTTGTCAGCGAAGACGGGTTCCAATGCGGCTATTGCACGCCGGGGCAAATCTGCTCGGCCACCGCGATGCTGGAAGAGATCGCAGAGGGCTGGCCCAGCCATGTGACCGATGACCTGAGCGGCAAGCCCGCGCTGACGACGGAAGAGATCTCGGAACGGATGAGCGGCAACCTCTGCCGGTGTTCGGCCTATCCCAATATCGTCGAGGCGATCCGAAAAGCGGCGGGAGAAAGCGCATGAGACCATTCGACTATACCCGCGCCGAGAATACCGAAGCCGCCGCGCGCCAAGCGGCCAGCGGTGGCACCTTCATCGCCGGGGGCACCAACCTTCTCGATCTGATGAAGCTGGAGGTCATGACCCCCGAGACGCTGATCGACATCAACCGGCTCGACCTTGGCGAGATCGAAGAGACCGAAGACGGCGGGCTGCGCATCGGCGCCTTGGTGACCAACAGCGATCTGGCCAATGACGCCCGCCTGCGCAAGGGCTGGCCGGTGCTGAGCCGTGCGTTGCTGGCCGGGGCCAGCGGGCAGTTGCGCAACAAGGCGACGACTGGCGGCAATTTGCTGCAACGCACGCGCTGCCTGTATTTCTACGACCGCGCCATGCCCTGCAACAAACGCGAGCCGGGCACGGGCTGTTCGGCGAAGGAGGGGTTTAACCGCATCCTCGCCGTCTTGGGCACCTCGGAGCATTGCATCGCCACCCATCCCAGCGACATGGCCGTGGCCATGCGGGCGCTCGGGGCCGAGGTGGAGACGCTGAAAGAAGACGGCAGCACACGTCGGCTGACGCTGGATGAACTTTACCTGCTGCCCGGAGAGCGGCCAGATCAAGAGACCGTTCTTGAGCCGGGCGAATTGATCACCGCCGTGGTGCTGCCCGCGCCTGTGACGGGCAAACAGACCTACCGCAAGGTGCGGGACCGGGCTTCTTATGCCTTTGCCCTCGTCTCGGTCGCCGGGATCGTCGAGATGGAAGACGGGCGGATCACCCGTGCCGATCTGGCCTTTGGCGGGCTGGCGCCGAAACCTTGGCGCAATGCCGAGGTGGAGGATCTGCTGACCGGCAACGCGCCTTCCGAAGACCTTTTCAACAAAGCCGCCGATCTGCTGCTGGCAGAGGCCAAAGGCTATGGCGCGAATGATTTCAAAATCCCCCTCGCCCGCCGCACGCTGGTGTCGGTGCTCAATGAACTTACCGCGGAGGCCCAGCAATGACCGAGCAATTCAAGATGGACGCGCCTGCCACCGCCCGCAGGTTGGACGATATGGCGCAGGGGCTTGTCGGCGCGCCGCTGGACCGCCCCGAGGGGCCGCTGAAGGTGAGCGGCACGGCGACCTATGCCAACGAATGGCAGGTCGAAGGCATGGTGCATGGCGTCATGGTCCGCGCGCCGGGCAATAGTGGCCGCGTGGTCTTGGCCAACCGAGATGCCGTGGCGAATATGCCGGGCGTGCTGGCCGTGATCCAAGACGCGCGCCTGCTGCGCAACCCGGCCCAAGGCACCGCGAACCAAGCGCCGATTCAAGGGCCGGGAGAGGCCGCCTACCTCGGGCAATTGATCGCGGTGGTGGTCGCGGAAGAGTTCGAACAAGCCCGCCATGCGGCACAATCGCTGAAGGTGGAATTGGAAAACGGCGAGGTCATGCCGGTCGATCCCGCAACGGCGGCGGTTGAACCTCAAGAGGCGAAAACGCTGGATCAGGGCGATCTGGAGGGCGCGATGGCTCAGGCCGCTTTCTCGGTCGATGTGACCTACACCACCCCGTCGCATTCCAGCACCCCGATGGAACCGCATGCCTCAATCGCCTCATGGGACGGGGAAGACCTGACCCTGCGCGGCAGCTATCAGATGCTGAAATACAACCGCAATGAACTGTCCGATGCCTTGGGCATCCACCCCGACCGGCTGCGCATCCTGTCGCCCTATGTCGGCGGCGGCTTCGGGTCGAAACTCGGCATCGCGCCCGAGGCCGTCGCGGCGGCGATTGCCGCGAAAGAGGTGGGCCGCCCGGTCTCTGTCGCGCTGCACCGCCAGCAGGTCTATGAGGCGACGATGC